>CAXSGC010000029.1:0-52400 GCA_964236945.1 uncultured Acidobacteriaceae bacterium
GTGAACGGCGGCGTGGGCGGAGGCGGCTGAAAGGATGAGGGCCGCAGCGAGGAAGTGGAGGAGGTGGGAGCGCATGGCTATGCACCTTTCCGGGCGTCGGCCCAGCTTTCGCTGGGAGGGGCGTCGGCCCAGCTTTCGCTGGGACGGGCGTTGGCCCAGCTTTCGCTGAGGATGGTCTTGAAGGCTTCGGGTGGCTGTGGGTGGGTCGGCAGATCTGTGAGCAGGTTGACGGTGGAGGCGCTGCCGCCGATGAGGAAGTGCCGATCGTCCACTTTGACGATGGAGACAAAGCGCTTGTCGCCGAGGGAGACGGTTTCGGTGACGGTGAGGCGTTTTGACCGGAATTGGAGGGATCGCCTGTCCTTGAGCCACTCCCAGATCTGGCGGACGAAGCTGTCGAGGGTGGAGAGGGACTTTTGCTGCGCTCCGGGCGTTGACGGGAGGGTGCTTGTACCGGGGCGTGTGGAGGGAGGTGTGAGTTCCGGGCTGGAGGTGGCCTTGGACGCGGGAAGATGGAGGCGAGGAGAGGGGGACCAGCCGGCGCCGTAATCAGGGGCGGGGGATGCGGCTCGGAAGCGTACGGTGAGCTTTCCTCCATTGATGCCGACTTTCAGGTTGCTCGGGGTCATAGGACTCCCGTGAGGCGCACGGCAAGGCGTTCGCCGACGACTTCAAATTCTGTGAGGCCGAGGATTTGACCGTTGACTTCGAGCGGGAGGTCGGCGTTGTGATGGGAGCTGGTTTCGACGATGGATCCGACTTCGAGCCGAAGGAGGGAGCCGACGGTAAAGGAGGCGACGGGGACTTCGAGGACGAGGGTGCAGGGGAGCCAGAGCAGGCGATCGAGGGGGTCTCGGGGCCGGGTTCGGTCGACGGCGTTGACGGTCTCGTCCGCGGTTGTCGCGGCGGTCTGAGTAGATGTGCTCATCTCTGCTCCGTGATCTGTATTGGGACTCTGGATCTGAGTTCTGAACGCAGGGCACGGGCGCTGGGAGGCGCAGTGACTCGTGAGCAGAGGACCCGGGCCGGCCATGCGGGTGAGAACCGCGGTTCCGGTGGAGGTCCCTGGCAGGGATGAATGCAATTGGAAGACCGTTGCGGAGAGCAGACCCAGGGCGGTTGCAGGAGAAGGAAAGTTCGTGCTCCCGGGAATTTTGCGGCAGATTGCGAGCGGATGTGAGGTGCGAGGGGGTTTGCGTCGGTGGGGGGCCGCGCCTTGGGTGAGAGCACGGTGAGAGGAGGTGATGTTTGTCCGGAGGCTGGCCGGCGTAGGTGCTGCGTTACGCCGGCCGGCTCTCATGGAAAGCTAAGTTTTTCTGGAAGTGCTTTTGAGGCTAGCTCCTCTAGTTCTTCATTGCGATGGTCGCTTGTTCGATCTGATCGAAGGCGGTGATGGATTTTGCGTTGGCTTCGTAGGAGCGTTGGGCGACGATCATTTTGGCGAACTCGGAGGCGACGTCGACGTTGGATTGCTCGACAGCGTTTCCCTTGATGATTCCGCGACCGCCGTTACCGGCGGTGCCCATGACGGCTGCTCCGGAGGCCTGGGTGACGCTGTAGGTGCTGTTTCCGGCGAGCGCGAGGCCTTGCGGGTTGGAGAAGTTTGCGATGGCGACCTGAGCGATCGTGCGGGTCTGATCGTCCGAGAAGGTGGCCTGCACGGAACCGTCCTCGAGGATGGCGAACTTCGTGAGATTGCCGGCGAGGTAGCCATCCTGGAAATTGGCATTGTCGGAGCTAGCCGTGGCGGTCTGGCGGATGACGGGATTTCCCGAGGTGTCGTTGAGCTTCCAGGTGGGTGCGAGGTTGGCGGCGCCGTTGGCGAACGGACCGATATTGATGCCGGTGATGCTGCCGGTGGGCGAGGTGAGATTGCCGTTGGAATCGAAGACGAGGGATCCGCTGCCGACGCTGGTGCTGGTTCCGGTGCCGCCCTGGATGTCGGCGGACGGGATGGTGACGTTGTAGCTCCAGGCGTTGGTGGCGGTTTTGGTGAAGCGGACGGTGATGTTGTGCAGAGCTCCGAGGGAGTCGTAGATGCCGATGGGTGTGTTGTGACTGTCGCCGACGGCAGAGGTCGCGTCGAGGTTGGTGGTGAGGGAAAAGTTGGTGGTGGGCTGCGCGGGATTGAGGTTGCCGGCGCCGACGTTGATGGGCTGGAGACCGGAGGTGGTGGAGACGACGCCGGCGACGGCGGGATATCCGAGGAGGAGTTGGCCGCCGAGGGTCGTGAGCTGGCCGGCGTTGTTGACCGTGAAGTCGCCGGCGCGCGTGTAGCCGTTGGCGCCGAGTGTGCCCTGGGTAACGAAGAAGCCGCCGCCCTGAAGGGCCATGTTGGAGTCGACGCCGGTGTCGGCGACGTGGCCGTTGGTGAAGTTCTGGCTGGTGCCGTTGACCTGGACGCCGAGACCGGACTGGATGGGATCTCCGCTGCCGTTGGCGCCGTGGTTCTGGTAGAAGACGTCGCTAAAGGAGACGTCCTGGGATTTGTAGCCGTTGGTGTTGAGGTTGGCGAGATTGTTGGAGATGGCCTGCAGGGCGAAGGAACTGGCGTTGAGACCTGAGAGGGGCGTGGAGAAGAAGGACATGAGATTAGGCTCCGGGGGTGGTGTGGATGATTTGAAGTCGTGATGCCTTGCGGTTGGGTGCTACCGAGGAAGAAAGCTGGTGAGGGACGAGAGCGATCCCAGCGCTGACGGGTTGAGGGCCGGGTTCGAGGCCATGCTGCTGCCGTTGAGGATCTGAAGCGCCTGAGCGACGGCTGCGGATGCGGCCGGGGACGATATCTTGCCGGTGGCGCTGGAGGATCCGGTGGTTGTGGAGGTGCTGCCGAGGCCTTTGGTGAGTACCTGGTTGATGCTGGTGAGCTGGCTGAGTTGATTGAGGGAGATCATCTGACCGACCATGGCGGTGCTGTCCATGGGCGCGGTGGGGTCCTGGTTTTGCAGTTCGTTGACGAGGAGACTGAGGAAGGTGCTGCTGATGTCCTGGGTACCGTTGGATGGGGTGGATGAGGCGCCGGAGGTCGGTGTCGCCGGTGTGGACCTGGGTTTAAGGGCTGCGGGCGTGGGGGCCGCGGGTGTGGGGGCTGCGGAGGTTAGGTTGAACATGGACATGGATGGGCTCCTTGTGAGATGGAAGTCTAGATACGGATGTCGAGCCGGACCGCGCTGGGGAGGGCGGCGGGGATGATGGTTGGGGTGGAATTTTCTGGAAGTGCACCGAGTCTGATTGAGGGGAGGGTGGAGTAGGTTTGGCGTCCGGGCTGACCTTCCTGTGAGCTGTGGCCGGGGTTGCCGGAGAAGCTGCTGTTGCCGCTCATGACCTCGACGTTGGCTCGGACACCGTACTCCTCCCGGAGCTTCGCTTCCATTGCGGGGAGGTGAGCGGAGAGGGCCTGGCCGAGGCCGTTGTGATCGAGCGAGATCTGGGCGGAGAGACCTTCGCGCGCCAGGGAGGTACGGATGGAGATGTTGCCGAAGTCGGCGGTTCGCATGCCGACGCGCATCTCGGATCCGGTGATGGTTTGAATGAGTTTGGCGGTGTTGATGGCGGGTGTGAGCTGCGGGTCCGGGGTGGGGTTGCGTGGGAGGGCCGCGGCTGCCGAAGTTGAGGGGTCCGGGGAGGAGTGGAGCGGTTCGGGGGTGTTGGAGCTGTTGAGGGAGGGTTGGGCCGACAGGTTGGGATTTGCGGAGTTGTTGTGCGCTTGCGTGGATGCGATCTCGTGAATGGCGGGGATGAGACTGTGCTGCGGGTTCGCGGCGTTTGGGTTGGCGTCGTCGGTCTCGGACGTGTCGCCGCCGAGGTTGGGTTTGGCGGTGGGCGGGGATTTCGGATCGCGTTTGGGGCCGGTTGGGCCGAGGTTTGCCCGGTTGGCGGTTGCTGGGGAGGTTGCGCCCGGTTTCGTTGCGGAGGAGATCGCGGGAGCGGCTGGGGTCGACGGGGTCGGGTCGGGGAGTGCGGAGGGGACTAAGGCTGTCGGTGGGGGAGCCGGTGGGGGTGTGGTGGCGGCGAGTTGGGTGGGGTTGTTGGGATCGGCGGCTGCGATCGCTTCGGTCGAGGTATTCTCGGCTGGATCTGACGCTGTGGACGTTTCGGCTGCCTTGGCGGTGTTTTGGCCGGGGTGGACCGGAGTGGCTGCGTCTGCCGCTGTGTCTCGGGGGCCGGTGGACGGGGCCAGCGAGGCCGGAAATTCGAAGTTGGGGGACGCCGATTCGGGGGCGGGGTTGGGGTTTGGGGGTTGGGGGAGAGTGGCAGAGGTCTGGGATGCTTCTGACGGAGGAGCTGCCGACAACGATGGGGTGGAAGCGTTGCGCGCGGTTGCTCCAGGGGCCTCGGCACCGTCTCCGGAGTGGGCTGAAGTTGCTGCTGAGAGAGCCTCGGACGGGAGCGTGGAGGGTGCTGTGGGGAGCTGTTCGGGGAAAGTAATTGTTTGCGGCGTGGGGGAGGCTTGCGCCTGGGTTGGGGCGGGGCTGGGCGGGGTGGCTGAGCTCGGACTTGTCGACGAAGCCGGTTTTTTCTCCGGGTGGGATTTGCCGGAGGTGCGGCCATCGTGTGATCTCGCGTCTTTGGCGGACGGAGCGGGCTTGTCGGTGAGTTTGGCGGTCTGATGTAGGACGGCGTGGAACGCCTCTGCCGGGGCGGCTCCGGTGGTGGAGGGCGCTGCCGGGGGTGGGGCGGAGTTGGCGATCGCTGGCGCGGAGATCTGCATCGCTGATGTAGGAGCATGTTTCTGGCCAAAGCCAGGCTTGAAATGGCTCTGCGAGAAGGTAGCGAAACCGGGGCTTTTTGGGCGATTGTGCGTCATGGATGGGTGGCTCCGGTAGGCAAGTGCGGTGGGGTAGGCAAGGGTTGCCGGACTGGAGCTAGGCAGGGTTTGCCTAGGAGCGGTTCTCCTGTCCCTAGACCCTATCGAGATGTGAGGAGTGCTGCTTTTCTTTGGAAAAAGCAGCGCCTAAACCCGCAGCCCCGGGTACACCTACAGGAGAACCCGTTCCGGCGGCAAATTTCCTGTTGTTGTGGAGCGGGAATATCTGTACAAAGCCGTTTTCCTTGGGAGAAAACGGCGTCGATACCCGTGGCTCCCTGTACACCGACAGGTAATTTGCGTTAGGAGCGGCTGCGACGCGCAAGGAAGGTTTCATCGAGGGCGTTTTGTTCTTTTCGGGCGAGTTCGCGTTCCTGGTTGCGACGGTGCTGGTCGCGGAGGTCCGTGATCATCTCGCGGTCGCGGCGGGCGGCCTGGTAGATGCTCATCTGGCGATCGCGCAGATGGAGCCATTGGGAGATCTGCGCATCGAGATCTTTGCGTGCCTGCTCCAGCAGGGCGCGACGGGCGTACGAGCTGTGGAGGTGGGACGCGAGGAGCGGATGTTGGACTTCGGATTGGCGGGCGGCAAAGGTGCCCGCGAGATCGATGTCGATGCGCTCCATGGCGAGGCGGGTCTCGTTAATTTGCGCGAGGATTTGGGAGAGGACGCGCTCCTCCCGAAGCTCCGCGTTTTCTCGGACCTTGAGCACGGCCTCCAGCGGGAATTTAGCGGGCATCAGCCGGGAAGGGCGAGGAGCTGCTGGAGGCTGTCGTGATAGGTGGAGAGGTTTTCGGAGCGTTGTTTGAGGAAGTCGTTGAGTCGAGGGAGGATCTCGACGGCGTTGTCGAGGGTTGCGTCGGAGCCTTTCTGGTAGGCGCCGATGCGGATGAGGTCTTCGGAGCGGGCGTAGGCGGCGAGCAGCAGGCGGAGTGTCTGGGCTTTTTGTTTGTGGGGTTCCGACGCGATGCTGGACATGAGGCGGCTGAGGCTGTCGAGGATGGAGATGGGCGGGAAGTGTCCGCGGGCGGCGAGGGCGCGGTCGAGGATGATGTGGCCGTCGAGGAGCGATCGTACGGTGTCGGCGACGGGGTCCTGCTGGTCGTCTCCTTCCATAAGGACGGTGTAGAAGGCGGTGATGCTGCCGGTGCGGAAGTTTCCGGCGCGTTCGACCAGTTTGGCGAGTTTGTTGAGGACGGAGGGGGTGTAGCCCTTGGCGGTGGGGGGCTCGCCGGCGGCCAGGCCGACTTCGCGCTGCGCCATGGCGAAGCGGGTGAGCGAATCGACGACGAGGAGGACGTGTTTGCCTTGCGCGGCGAAGTGTTCGGCGATGGCGGTGGCGGCGAGGGGGGCGCGCAGGCGAAGGAGCGGCGACTGGTCGGAGGTGGAGACGACGACGACGGAGCGGCGGCGCCCGACTTCGCCGAGGAGTTCGAGGAATTCGCCGACTTCGCGGCCGCGTTCGCCGACCAGGGCGAGGACGGTGACGTCGGCGGCGCTGCCTCTGGCCATCATGCCGAGCAGGGTGCTCTTCCCTACCCCGCTGCCGCCGAAGACTCCGAGACGCTGACCTCGGCCGCAGGTGACGAAGGCGTCGAGAGCGCGGATGCCGCAGCCGAGGGCTTCGCGGATGGGGACACGCGTGAGTGGAAGGGGTGCGGAGCCGTCGACCGGGACGGTGCGGTTGGCGCGAAAGGGGAGGTCGCTGTCGATGGGCGTGCCGGTGGCGTCGATGACGCGCCCGAGGAGTTCCGGGCCGACGCGGACCGAGGGCCGCGTGCCGATGGCGGTGACGGTGTCGCCGAAGCGGATTCCCTGGGGATCGCCGACGACCATGGAGAGCATGGTGGAGCCGCGGAAGCCGACGATCTCGCCGGTGTAGAGTTTGCCGTCGACGGAGCGGATCTGGCAGCACTCGCCGACGGAGCAGAAGGGGCCTTCGGACTCGATGAGGTTGCCGATGACCTGGAGGACGCGACCCCGCCAGAGAAGCGTGGGGGACTGGTCGAGGTGATCGTGAAAGGGGGCGAGGGTGGGGGAGTTCACTTTGGGTCCGGGCGGTGCGCGAGGAGATCGAAGAAGCCCTGTTCGACCTCTTTGAGCTGGGCTTCGACGCTGAAGTTCGCCGTTCCGAGGGAGGTTTCGACGAAGCAGTCGCCCGGGGCGAGTGCTGGGTCGGCTCTGAGTCTGGGGGTGTTGTTGGGGGCTGTGGTGGAGAGATGTTGCGTCCACGAGGGGATGTCTGCGGGAGGGAGGCGGATGGAGACCTCGGTGCCGCCCTGCATCTGGTCGAGCGCGATCCGAACGAGGGCGGCGAGGAGCATGGGATCGGCAAGGGCTTCGCGATGCAGGATTTTACGGGCGACGGCGAGGGCGAGCTGGACGACTTCCGCTTCGACGCGGCTGAAGTAGGATTGGCGATCGGCGGTGAAGTTTTCGAGTGCTGTGTTGACCCGGTCGCGTTCGGAGCGGAGGAGAGCTTCGAGCTCGGCCTTGTGGCGTGCCTCGATCGTCTTGGTAAGGGCGGCGCAGGCAGTGTCGACGTGGGCGGCGAGATCGGCTTCGGAGACACCGGGCGCGGCGAGGGGAGGTTCCGCGGGGGGGTCGCCCATGGCCGATCGGAGGTAAGGGGGCACAAAGGAGTTGGCGGTACCTGAGGTTTCGATGTACTCGAGCGCCAGAAAGGAGGGGAGGGAGGCGTCAGACAAAGTCGTCTCCTCCGTCGCTCATCAGAATCATCTTGCCTTCGGCCTCAAGTTTGCGGGCTGCCGCGACGATTTCCATCTGGGCTTTCAGCATGTCTTTGTTGCGGATGGGTCCCATGACTTCGGTATCTTCCTTGAGCATTTCGACGGCGCGGGAGGACATGGTCTGGAAGAAGTGATTGCGGAGGTCTTCGCTCGCGCCTTTGAGGGCGATCGTGAGGCATTTTTTGTCGATGGCGCCGGAGAGCTCACGCATCTGGATGACATCGACTTTCAGGAAGTCGTCGAAGGTGAACATGAGTTCGCGGACACGGACGGCGAGGGTGGAGTCGTGTTGGTCGATTTTTTCGAGGATTTCGCGAGAGGATTCGGAGTCGATGCTGTTCATGAGGTCGGCGACGCTTTGGAAGCCGGAGTAGGTGCGTTTGTTGTCTTCGCCGGCGGAGCGGAGTCGTCGGTTCACGGCGGTGGAGACGCGTTCGGCGATGCGAGGCGAGAACTGGCGGAGGTTGGCGAGGCGTCGGACGGCGTCGGCGCGGCGTTCCCGGGGGAGATGCATGAGGAGCGCGGAGGCCTGCTTGGCGTCGAGGTGACCGAGGATAAGGGCGATAGTTTGGGGGTGCTCGGCTTCAAGGAGCCTGGCGAGCTGTTTGGGGTCGGCCTTCTGGAGGGATTCCACACGGCCCGCATTCATCTCTTCATTGGAGGCGATGCGCTGGAGCAGGCTTTTGGCCGCGGTTTCGCCGAAGGCCTTGACGAGGAGACGGCTGGCGGTTTGCGGTCCGCCCTGCGTGGTGGTGTGCTGTTCGGACGCGATCTGGTGATATTCCTCGAGGACCTGCCGGGAGACGGCAAAGGAGATGCGACCGAGGCTGTGGACCTCCTGCGTGATGCGTTCGAGGTCGTCGTTGGGAAGGTTGCGGAGGATGCCGGCAGCGGGAGCTTCGCCGATGGCGGCGATCAGGATTGCGGCCTTTTGGGGGCCTGTGAGCTTGTTGTAGTCGGTGACTTCGGTCATGCGGGATCCTCGCGCAGCCAGGCTTGTACGGCGCGGGTGGTGGTGGCGGGTTCAGCTTGCACGAGATCGACGATCTGCTTTTTGAGAAGGAGCGTACCGGCGTCGTCGTCGGGGAGAGCAGGCGCGGAGGTTGTGGCGAGTTCAGCCGTTTTGGAGGCGGCGAGTGCCGGGACTTCCTGTGGTGGAGCGAGTCCGTTTGGTGTCGCGGATGCGAAGACTCGCTTCTGCATGGGGCGAAGGGTAAAGAGGTAGACGATGAGGAAGAGGGCGAGAAGGGCGGCGTAGCGAACGATGTTGGAGTAGTCGGCGAGGCCCTTGCGGAGCTTGTCGAGCTTGGTTTCAGGGACGATGTCGGGGTTTGGAGCGTGGTCGAAGGCCATGTTTTCGACGCTGATGATGTCGCCTCGGGCGGTGTCGAGACCGATGGCGGCGCCGGCGAGATCGGCGAGTTGTTTGAGCTCGGCGGGGGAACGTTTGTGGTCGGTTTCGACCCACTTATTGCCGGCCTGTTTGCGCTCGATGAGGTCGTTGACGAGCAGGGCGGCGGTGATGCGGCGGATGCGGCCGGCGGGGGAGACGGTGTGGCGGGAGATTTTGTTGACGCCGTAGGCGGAGTTTTCGGTTTTGGAGGATTGGGCGCCGTCCTGGGGCACGGTGGCGGCCGCAGCGGCGCCACCTTTGGCGTTGGGAAGATTGCTGGAGGTGCCAGGGACGCCGCCGACGCCGCCACCGACGCCGGTTTGCTCATCGGAGCGCTGCGTGGTGAGCAGAGCGCTCACGGCGGGGTCGTATTTATCCTGATGTTCTTCGCTGGTGCTGAGGTCGTATTCGACGTTGACACTGGCGCGGAGGTTTTCGGGGCCGACTGCCGGGCCGAGGGTAGCGATCAGGCGGGAGGCGAGGTCCTGCTCGACGCTGTCGCTTTTGCCTCCGGCGGTGGCGGATCCGAGGGCCTGGTTGGAATCGGCATCGATGATGGCAACGTCGGCGGGGGCGAGTTCGTCGACGGCACCGCTGAGCAGGCGCGAGATGGAGACGAGCTGATCTTTGGAGAGCGTTCCGTGTTTGAGGCGGAGGGTGACGGAGGCTTTTGCGCCGTGCTCCCGGTCGAGGAAGACGGAGCTTTTGGGCATGACGAGATGGACGCGCGCGCTTTTGACGTCGCCGAGGGTTTGAATGGTGCGTTCGAGCTCGCCTTCGAGGGCTCGCTGGTAGTTGACCTTTTCGTCGAATTCGGTCTGGCCCCAGGAGACTTTGTCGAAGAGTTCAAAGCCGAGGCGGCCGCTGCGCGGACCCTCCTGAGAGGCGACCTGGAGGCGGGCCTGATCGATCTGGTCGGCGGGAACGTTGATGGAATGGCCGTCGGGGCTGAGTTGGAAGGTGATATTTTTCGCGGTGAGTTGGGCAGAGAGCGCCTGGGCGTCCGCGGGTTCGAGACCGACCATGAGGGGCTTCATGTCCGGTGTTGTGATGGCTTTGGTGAAGCCGCCGAGAAGGGCGACGGTGAGGACGGCACCGCCGCCGAGCATCAGGCGCTGGCGCGGTTTGAGACCTGCCCAGAATTGCTTTGCTTGCTGAAATGTTTGGTCGAGCCCGGCCATGATCTTTGGGTCCTAGAGGTGTGCGACGTGCTTTAGAGCGAATTCCCGTTTCTGGGGAGCCGGGGATGTTCATGCAGATCCGTTCCCTCTGGAAGAAAACGGCGACATCCCTGGCTCCCTGTACACCGACGGGGAATAGGCTTTAGAACTGCATCTTCTCGATGTCCTGGTACGCGTTTACGATTTTGTTGCGGACCTGCATCATGAGTTGAAAGGCGACGTCTGCTTTTTCGACCGCGACCATGACGTTGGAGACATCGCCGTTGCCGCCCTGGAGCAGGCTGCCGATCTTCTGGTCGGCGCCGGAGCTGAGTTTGTCGACCTGGTCGATGGCGTCCTTGAGGACGCTTCCAAAGCCTCCCTGAGTGTTTCCTGTGGAAGCGGAGTTGGAGGTCGAGAGGTTGTCGTAGAGGTGCTGGACGAGGGATGCGCCGGTGGAGATGTTGATCATGTTAGGTTTCTCTGTCCTTTAGCTCTTGAGGATGTCGATGGATTGCTGGATGAGTTGCTTGGAGGCGTTGATGGCGGAGGCGTTGAGTTGATAGGCGCGGACGGCGCCCATGAGGTCGACCATCTCCTGGACGGGGTTGATGGCGGGGTAGGCGACGTAGCCTTCCTTGTCGGCGTCAGGGTGGCCTGGCTCAAAGCGCTTGATTGGGTCGGCGGGGTCGTCGACCACGCGGGTGAGGCGGACGGTTCCGGGTTGCTTCTGTGCCGCAGTGCCATGGCCGGCAAGCATGAGGCGGAAGGCGTTGCTCGACGAGGTGCTGAAGACGACCTCCTTTCGCCGGAAGGGGCCGGTTCCGGCTTCAGTGTGGGTGGTGTCGACGTTGGCGAGGTTGGTCGCGGAGACCTCGGAACGTTGACGTTCGGCGGAGAGGGCGGAGGCGCTGATGGAGAGGACGTCGAAGAGGCCCATAATTTTTAATCTCCTTTGATTGCGGACAGGAGCTGGTGAAATTGCGATTTGAGCAGCTGTGTTCCGAGTTGGAACTGGAGCTGCGATTCCGAGAGCAGGAGCGACTCGCGATCGAGATCGACGTCGTTGCCATCGGGCCTTTGCAGGAGGCCGGGTACGGTGTGAGCGGCGACCTCGAGGTTGGTGCCGGGGGCGCCGGTGAGGGCACGTTTCATCTCACGGCTGAAGTCCATGTCCTCGGTGCGGTATCCGGGCGTGTCGACGTTTGCCATATTCGAAGCGATGATTTTTTCTCGTTTCGCGGTGAGCGTGAGAAAGCTCTCGAGCATTGAATTTACTGGAGGTGTGGGCATGTCAGGCATAGCTCCTTGGTGGGAGATCGTACTGTCGAATTTTGTTGCGGACGGTGCGGAGGCTGATGCCGAGCATCTCTGCGGCACGGGTCCGGTTGCCCTGGGTGAGTTGGAGCGTTTGTTCGAGGTGAGATCGTTCGAGTTCGCGGATGGACACACCGGTTGCGGAGGTGCCGCGGGACGGTGCGACGGGCGGAGGGGCAGAGGGTAGAGAGCGGTTGCGAGGGGGTGCGATCTCGCTGTCGAAGTTTGCCGCCGTGATGACGGTTCCGGGGTTGAGGGAGAGGACGCGTTGGATGAAGTTGCCGAGTTCGCGGATGTTTCCCGGCCAGAGATGGGTTTGGAGGCGATCGAGGAATTCTGGATCGAGGTGGACCTGTGCGCGGTTGCATTTGGTGGAGAAGATCTGGGCGAAGTGGGCGGCGAGGAGTGGGATGTCTTCCACTCTTTCGCGCAACGGTGGAAGGGAGAGGGGGATGACGTTGAGGCGGTAGAAGAGGTCGCTGCGGAAGCGGCCCTGCTCGACCATGGAGCCGAGGAAGACGTTGGTGATCGCGATGACGCGGAGGTCGGTGCGTACGGAGCGGGTCTCTCCGAGGCGCTCGAACTGGCGTTCCTGGAGGGCGCGCAAGAGTTTTGGCTGAAGGTTGAGCGGCATTTCGCCGATTTCGTCGAGCAGAAGCGTGCCTCGGTCGGCAGCTTCGAACTTGCCCTGCCGGGCCGATGTGGCGCCGGTAAAGGCGCCGCGCGAATGGCCGAAGAGTTCACTTTCGAGCAGGGATTCGGGAAGCGCGGCACAGTTGACGGCCACGAAGGGTTTTGCACGGCGGACGCTGGTGTCGTGGACGAAACGTGCGAGGAGTTCCTTGCCGGTTCCGCTTTCGGCCTCGATGAGGACGTCCGCGTCGGTGCTGGCGGCGGCGCGGGCGCGGGCGATGGACCGCATCAGAGCAGGTGATTTGCCGACGATCGCTGGTGAAGTGTCGCTTGGGGGAGCGGCGGCGGTCCGGTTTTGGAGCAGGACTTTTTCGACGACGGCTTCAAGTTGTTGGAAGGAGACAGGTTTTGTGAGGTAATCGAACGCTCCGCCTTGCATGGCCGCGACGGCCTGGGGCACGGTACCGAAGGCGGTCAGGAGGATGAAGGCGGTTTGGGGGGAGCTTTCCCGGACGGATCGGAGGACCTCCATGCCGTCGCCATCGGGCATACGGACATCGCTGACGACGAGGTCGAAGCAGGTCTGCTGCGCGATATGGAGGGCTTGGCGGACACCGGAAGCGGTTTCCACACGCCAACCGCGGCGCAGGAAGTTGGCCTGGAGAGCCAGGCGGATCCCTGGTTCATCGTCGACCACGAGAACGGAACGTGCGGAGAGGAGGCTCATAGGAGGGGGAACCGCAGGGTGAACGTTGTGCCTTGGCCAAGTTGGCTTTGGACACAGATTGCACCGTTGTGCTGCTGCATGATGCGACGGCAGACGGTGAGACCGAGACCGGAGGTGTGGCCTGAAGCGCTGAAACCTGGATTGAAGATTTGCTCGATGTGCTTCGGTGCGATTCCGCAGCCTGTATCGGAGAAGTTGACGAGGGCGTGAGGGACGCCGGTTGCGTCTGGATTGTTGCGGGTTGTGGTTACTTCGATGGTGAGCCGACCGCCGGGTTCGGTGTGACGGATGGCATTTCGAGCGAGGTTCAGGACGACCTGCTGGAGCGCGTTCCGGTTTCCGGAAATGCAGGTTTCGGAGTGACCGGGGATGTGGTTGAGGAGGACGCCGGCTTCTTCAGCGATGGGACGGATGAACTCCACACCGGCACGCATTGCGGAGTGCAGGTTGACCGGCGCCATGACTGGGGGCTCGCCGGCGTGAAAGTCGAGGACATTGTTGACGGTTCCGGCAAGCTGCCGGATTCCGGCGCGAAGATGGGAGATCCACTCGGCGCAGCGGTTCTGATCGTCAGCGCTGGAAGGGCCGGCGTTGACGCTGTCGGAGAGAAGATCGGTGAAGAGTTCAAGGCTGGCGAGCGGATTGCGAATTTCGTGGGCGAGGATGGTTGAGACCTCGGCCAGGGCGACGGCGTTGCGCGCCATTTCGCGGTCCCGTTCTGCGCGTTTGGCGTCGGTGATGTCGCGAAGGATGAGGATGGCATGATCCGGAGCAGGCCGCGGGCTCTCGGCAGATGCGTCCGGCAGCTTCTGATAGCGAACGGCGATCCAGCGTTCTTCGGAGGAAGAACACGAATTTAGGCGAAACTCCTGCTCGACATTATTGAGCGTTGGATCGGCACGGAGAGCGGCAAGCTGGAGGCAGGGGTGAGCGGCCAGATCTTTGATTAGAGATCGATTAGCGGACTTGAGATCCAGCAGACGGATCGCTTCGGGGTTGACGAGGGTGACGCGCTTGCGGGCATCGAGCACGAGCACACCGCAGGGCATGGAGTCGAGAATCTGTTGGAGAGCGAAGCGGATCGCGCGGGTTTCAGAGAGGCTGCTGCTGAGAGCTGCATTCCGATCGGCCAACTCGCCACTCAGGAGGGTCACTTGCTCCTGAAGCTCGCGATAGGAGTGTTCGAGCCGGGCGGAGGCGGTGATGAACTCCGAGAATGCGTTGGCGAGCAGGCTGTGCTCCGCGAACGGAAGCGGCATGGCCGACGGAATTATTGGAACGAGATGAGAACTGGGCAGCATCTGCCTAGAGAAGGTGCACGATGGTGTCCAGACGCGGGCGGAGGATCTACGACTAAAGGATGATGTGCTCCGGTGCGATTTGGCGTTCCTCTCCGGCGAAGATGCTGGCGCGTTCGAGGACATTGCGGAGTTCGCGGACGTTGCCGGGCCAGGGGTGTTGATGGAGCAGGTCGCTCGCTTCGAAAGACATTGTGACGCCGGGGCAGAATCTGGCTAGAAAGGCCTGGACAAGCGGGTCGAGGTCATCCATTCGATCTCGCAGGGCCGGCAGATGGATGGGGAAGACGGCGAGGCGGTAGTAGAGGTCCTCTCGGAAGAGGTTTTCCTTGGATAGCTTTTTGAGGTTCGCGTTTGTCGCTGCGATGACGCGGACGTCGACCTTCAGATTGTCTGTGCCACCCAGTCTTTGGACTTCGCCCTGTTCGAGGAAGCGGAGGATTTTGCTTTGGAGCGGGAACGGCATATCTCCGATCTCATCCAAAAATAATGTTCCCCCGTGCGCGGCGTGGATGCGGCCGATCCGCGACTGGATGGCTCCTGTGAAAGCGCCCTTGACGTAGCCGAAGAGCTCGGCTTCGAGCAGTGGCTCCGGGATCGCTGCGCAATTGATGACGACGAAGGGCTGCTTCTGGCGCGGACTTGTGAGGTGGATGCCGCGCGCGACGAGATCTTTTCCGGTGCCACTTTCTCCTGTGATGAGGACGCTGGTGTCACGACGGGCGACCATGCGAGCAGAGGAGTAGACCCGCTGCATCGGTTCAGAGTTGCCTACCATCCCTTCGAGACCGGTTCCTTCGTCGGGAGAAAAGCGGATGGCGCCGATATTGAGGACGGACGTCGATCTGACGGACGAGCTTACCTTGAGGATCTCCGCCAGCTGTGTGGAGGCATGTGTGGGGGAGGAGGCGCCGACCACGGTTTGCCCGGTTTGCGAGTTGATGGTGAGTACTTGAACGGCGGGAAATTGATCGGCGACAAAGCCGCGGAACTCAATGGGGTCGAGGTCCGGAAGAGCTGTGTCCAGAAGCAGTACATCGCTTTCGCACTCGAGGAGTTTATCGAGCGCATCGGAGCCGCTATGCGCCTCGCGCACGAACCAACGTGCGGATGCGAGTTTGTCGCGCAGACTGCTTCTGAGTTTCTCGTTTGGACTGACGAGAAGAATTCGTACCTGGTCAGCCGCGGTTTCTTTAAGGGACGAGGGGAACATACGCCCTTACTCTACGGTGTAGAACGGAAGATTGAGCCCCTCGTAAGTTGTATTCTCCGCGACCGTTGTTTGCGCAGGGCAATGGGAATTCAGGATGGGTGCGCGAGGGAGAATCAGTGTAGCGACCAAGGGTCTGCGTTCAAACGACATGGTCGCGCCGTCGGCCTGGAGGAGGGCGTCCGCGACGGCGAAGCTAAGGCTGCGTGCGAAGTCGAGGTGAGTCAGGTCGGCCTCAGCGCTGATTTTCAGGATTATGTTGGAGCTCAGCGTTTCCGTGCAGGGCTGGATTTGGATCACGAGGTCGACGCTGCTTTGCGGAGGCGACAGATCGGCGGCGATGCCAACGATCGTACGCAACACGTGTAGAAGGCGAGTTCGATCAACAAGGACACAGGCGAGAGGGTGTTTATCGGTGAGGTGTAACTTGGACATCCTCTTTGCCGATTCGCGTTCTTGTGAGAGATCGTGGAGAGCATCGGCGATGTGTACCGGTTGAGATGCCGGCGTGCACTGACCCAAGGACAGCAGGTCTCGCAAGCCGGCGTACGTTGCTGACAGGCGCTGAACTTCGCCGGCGAGGTCCTGAAGGAGATCCGGGGATGCAGATTTCAGGAGGTCCGGCATGGTGGCCAAGAGAACACACGATTGGAGAACGGTTAGAGGCTGGGCCATCGCGTGGAGTGTGGATGAGATTGCTTGGACGACGGGCGCGCTGAAGCTCATCTCTGGCGCGGGGGTCTGTCGAGGGGATTCGCTACTCACGGTTGATCACGTAACCGACACCGCGGATGGTGCGAATCAGCTTGGTCTCACCGGGGAGATCGACTTTATCGCGGACATACTTCATGTAAACGTCGACGACGTTGGTAGACGGATCGTACTCCGTGTTCCAGACCTCACGCATCAGCGTGGCGCGTGAGACGGGAGATCCCGAGCTTCGCATAAGGCATTCGAGGATGCCGAACTCTCGAGGGGTGAGGTCGATCCTTCTTCCATTTCGTTCTACTTTGTACTCTTCGCGATTGAGGGTGAGGTCGGCGACACGCGATGAGATCGGGACGAAGCCCGCATTGCGTCGCATAAGAGCGCGGACCCGGGCGATCAGTTCGATAAAGGAGAAGGGCTTGATGAGGCAGTCATCGGCGCCGCTCTCGAGCGCGGTGACCAGAGCTTCGTCACGACTTCTCGCTGTAAGAACGAGGACGGGAAGCCTGGGATGAGAGGGCCGGAGTTGATTGAGCAGAGCGAGTCCGTCGATCTTTGGCAGGTTCAAGTCCAGGATAACGAGATCGTAGGGAGACACATTGAGCATTTCGATGGCGGTCTGGCCATCGTGCACCAGATCAACGACGAAGGATTGCGCGTTCAGGGTTCGGCCCAGAAAACGGGCTAACGGCTCGTCATCTTCCACGATGAGCAGCCGGCCGGCCCGAACAGAGGCGACGGTGTCAGGAGTGCCGCTCGGGTCCGGCTCTCGATGTTCCGAAGCAGAGCTGAGGTCGGTTCTGTCTGCATCCTGGATATGAGACGACATCTAGTGGCTACCCTCAGTTGGAAGGCGGGGTGGATCTCACCGCACCTCAGTCCGTTCCCGTACATTCGACCTCGAACCTGCTTTAGGTTACGGTGAGAATGCTCGACTTTACGTTCTGCTCCCACGCAAGTTGTAGACGGGGGAGTAGCGTTGTGGGCGGACGTAGCTAAACTGAAATACATGGTCTCCCTGCAGAAGTTCCGATACCGGGCGCCGCGTTTTGTCACTGCGTTCCCCATCGAATTTATCTTGGATAATGCTCGTATCGACGGAAGTTGTTATGACATTAGTGCCGAGGGTATCCGTGCTGAATTGGCCCGTGCAGTTGATGTAGGAGACCGTGGCGTACTTGTCCTAAAGCCGGGTAGGAGCAGCTTTTCTCTTGAGGCTCTTGTGACTCATACGGAAGACCTCGAGGCCGGCATTCGATTTCTTTTCGAAAGACCGGAGGAGCAGGCGGCGATTCGAAAGCTGCTTAGGGCCGTTCGAGAGATGCCCAGGGACTAACGCGAGGGGCGTGTCGGAGCGAAATCTACGTTTCCCTCTTTGACTATTCTCCTTTCGAGACCTCCTCTTTTGGGCTTTCCCCTTTGGCTTCGGCGGGGGAATCGTGGGAGGTTTTCTCCTCAGGTGCGGCTGGAGCGTCCACGGATTGGACGATGAGCGTGATCCTGCGGTTTGAGGCGTCCTGAGGCTGAAGCGGCCTTCGAAGTTTCTGGTCGGCGAAGCCGCGAACCTGGGCGACCTGACTTCCACCGACTCCGCTTTCCTGCATGAGGCGTCTTGCGATGTTTGCGCGATCGGCGGACAGCTCCCAGTTGCTGTAGGTCTTGCTGGAGGAGTATGGCGTGGCGTCGGTATGTCCCTCGACCGAGATCTTGTTTGGCATCTTGCCTAACTCTTGCGAGAGAGCTGTCAGGATTTCGCGGAGCGCCGGTGTGGGCTGGGAGCTGCCAAGTTCGAAGAAGGTTCCGTGCGGGTCTTCCATGAGCTCGATGCGAAGGCCTTCCTGGGTCACTGTAATTTCTATCTGCTTCTTGAGGCGCTCAAAGTCTGCGAGTTTCTGGGCGGATTGGAGAAGGACCTCCTTGAGTTTGGAGAGGTCTTCTTTCTTGAGGGGGACGGCGTCTCCTGTGCCGCTCTGACTGCTGCCGAGCTGCTTGGAGGTGCCTTTCGGGTCGTTGAAGTAGCCGCTTACGGATTTCTTGACATTGTCGCTGCTGCTCATCAGCCAGAGGACGATGAAGAGCGACATCATGGCTGTGACGAAGTCGGCGTAGGCCACCTTCCAGGCGCCACCGTGGTGTCCGCCGTGTCCGACTTTTTTCTTGATGATGATGATGGGCTGCAATGGTTCGGGCATGGCGGTCTCCTGTGTTTTGTTTGAGGTTAGCTAGCGGCTGGGGTGGCGGCATCCCCGCCCTTGTCGCGGCAGGCTTTCTCGACTTCGGTGAAGTTGGGGCGGACGTGGGCGGGGATGGCCCGACGACCGACTTCAACGGCGAGGATGGGGGAGGTTCCTTTGATGAACGACAGGAGGACGACGCGGAGGACATGGTAGTAGGCATGCTCCTCGTCGACGCTTTTGGACATATTGGAGGCGAGCGGTCCGACGACGCCGTAGCAGAGGAGGATTCCGAGGAAGGTGCCGACGAGGGCGGCGGCGACTTTATGGCCGATTTCGGCGGGTGGACCACCGAGGGCGCCCATGGTGATGACGATGCCTAAGACGGCTGCGACGATGCCGAGACCGGGGAGAGCGTCGGCCATGGAATTGAGAGCGTTGGTTGGGAGCATGGCGCTATGGTGGTGCACTTCCATGTCGAGCTCCATCATCTGGTCGACGTCAAAGGGCGTGACACCGCCGGTGATTGCCATGCGCATGGTGTCGCAGACGAAGTCCAAGGCGTGATGATCTTTGGTGAAGGTGGGGTATTTGGAGAAGATGGGGCTTTTGCCGGGCTCTTCGATGTCGGCCTCGATCGACACGAGGCCTTCCTTGCGGGCCTTGTTGAAGATGTCGAACATCATCTTCAACGAGTCGAGGTAGCGCTTTCGGGGGAATTTGGAGCCACCGAGGACACCGATGAGACCTGCCAGCACACCTTTGAGGATGTGGATTGGGTTAGCAGCGAGGACGGTGCCGACCGCAGCTCCGGCGATCGTGACGAACTCCGCGGGTTGTACCAGGACGGCGAGGTTTCCTTTTTCCATAAGGAAGCCACCAATGACTGCGCCGATGACGACCACAATGCCAACAATCGAAAACATCTGTTCTCTCCCCTGAGCTACGGGCGTTTTTTCCGCCAGTGCTTCTGTCGGTCCCTTTTCAGCTTTTGCTGCGGAGGTCCGATACTTTGCTTATCGGCACAACGGGGGAGAACTTTAGTTTTTTCTTCGCCTTTTTTTAAAGCTTGACAGCGTGTAGGCTTCCCAGCGAAGTGGGCGACCGCGGGATGGGCAGGCGGCCGAGCCGTATCGGTCCCCGGATTTGAGTTGCGGTGTCTATCGATCGAGGTACCAGGGAACGTTGACTACGATGATCCGGCCATCTCCACGAAAGAGCAGAAGCGCCTTGAGAGCGGTGGAGCGGTGGTTATGAAGGAGGTAGTGATACCACTTGCCGCCGACGAGTTCAGGAATCACGACGGAGATGGGGCGATCCGGGCTGTTTTGCTCCGTTTCCAGGACGTATTTGAGGATCGGTCCGCTGATGAAGCGAAACGGCGATGGGATGGACACCACCTTTGGCGCTTTCACGCCTGAGTGTCGGGACGCCTCGTCGAGTTTGGATTGCCACATTACGGAGGTCTCTTCTCCTGCTTCGCCGGTGCATTCCACATGAAGGACCTGCACGTGGGGGGTAAGACTGCAGGCGTACTGCAGGGCGGCCTGGGAGGCCCGATTCCAGCGGGCGATGGGCACGATGGCAATGGTGGCGGGGGATGGATGGAGGTCGATCTGATCCAAGGTGGTGAGATCGGCGACTCGGCTGTAGTGGCGGTGTACCGACCGCATAAAGAGGATCAGAGCCGGGATCATGAGGACCGTGATCCACGCGCCCTCGATGAACTTTGCGACCAGGACGACGACGACGGTGCATCCGGTCGCGACCGCACCGATGCCGTTGAGGTACATGTTGAGCCGAGCATGTTTGCCGCCGGTCCGCTTCCAGTGCCGGACCATTCCAGCCTGGGAGAGGGTGAAGGCGAGAAAGGCGCCGATCGCGAAGAGCGGAATGAGGCGATCGGTGACGCCGCCGAAGACGGCCAGGATGATGGCCGAGAAGAGGGTGAGGATGAGGATGCCTTCGTTGTAGACCAGACGGCGGCCGCGGATGGCGAAGAACTTCGGAAGGTAGCCGTCTTCGGCGATGACGTGGCAGAGACGGGGGAAGTCGGCGTAGGCGGTGTTGGCTGAAAGGGAGAGGACGACGAGGATGGAGGCAATGGTGATGTAGTAGACGATGCCGTGGCCGACGATCGCGGCGGTGAGCATGGAGAGGAGGCTCTGGTAGCCGGGCTGACCAGGGTCGGTGGCGAGGATACCGTAGGAGCGAACGAGGTAGGCGATGCCGGCGAGGAAGATGGCCAGAAGAACGACGATGACGGTGAGGGCACGCCGGGCGGTCCGCGCGCTGGGCTCTTTGAAGGCGCGGACGCCGTTGCTGACGGCTTCAACGCCGGTGAGGGCGGTACAACCGCCGGCGAAGGCTCGGATGATCAGCCAGATGCCGACCGCTGCGACGGTGTGACTGGAGGGCCCGGACGGGGGCGCGACGACGGGACTTGGATGACCTCCGCTGAGGATCGTTTTGGCGACACCCAAACCGAGGACGCCAAGGAGACAGACGACGAAGAGGTAGGTGGGCGCCATAAAGAGGACGCCGCTTTCCCGGACGCCGCGCAGATTGACGATGGCGACGAGGACAAGGATGACGAGGCAGATGGCGAGCGTGTGTGGGACGAGCTTTGGGACGGCGGAGACCAGAGCGCCTACGCCGGTGGAGATGCCGACACAGACGTCGAGGAGGTAGTCGAGCATAAGAGCGGCTGCGGCGAGCAGACCCGCCCGACGGCCGAGGTTTTCACCGGCGACGGTGTAGGAGCCACCGCCATTTGGGTACGCGTCGATAGTTTGGAGATAGGAGAAGTAGACGACGGCCAGAAGCGCGATGATGGTGAAGCTGAGCGGGAGAACGTAGGCGAGGCCGGCGGCGGCGGCGGGGATGAGTACAGTGAGGGCTGCTTCAGGACCGTAGGCGGCGGAGCCAAGTGCGTCAAGCCCAAAGGTCGGAACACCGGCGGTGACACCCACTCGCTGTTCCGCATCTTCGTCCGAGGCGAGGGGCTTTCCCAAGAGGAGATCGAGGATAGACATGAGAATCTAGGATGCAGACAATAAACAGAGTAGATGGATAGCAGGCTAGTGCAGGGCGGGGACGTGGTGCGAGGGTTCGGCGCCGGCATGTGCCGTGATTCCGAGATGTTTCATGAGGCGTGTCATGGTGAGGCCCTGGCCGAGGATGGAGGCGATGACGACGCAGTACGTCAGGGTGAGGAGAAGGTTGCGGTTGTCATCGCGGGGAAGGGAGAGGGCGAGGGCGACCGAGAGGCCGCCGCGGAGGCCGCCCCAGGTGAGCATGCGGATGGTGCCGCGGGACCGGCGGCTGATCCAAGGAATCCACTGAATGGGTGCGAGCACGACGGAGACACTGATGAACCGGGAGGCGAGCACAACGGGGATCATGAATGCGCCGGCGATGAGGCGGTATGGAGGGAGAGGGATCACGAGGATCTGGAGGCCGAGCAGGAAGAAGAGGACCGCGGTGAAGATGTCGGCGGCAAGCTCCCAGAATTGATCGACGTGAGCTCGGGATTTTTCCGACATGGCGAACTCACGAGCCTGGCCGTTGACGACGAGGCCGGAGACGACGGCTTCAAGCGGCATTGACAGGCCGAGTGCGTCGGCGAGGGCGTATCCGCCCATGGCGAGAGCGAGTGTGAGCAGGACTTCCACACGATGGTTGTCGATGGGGCGGATAAGCCGGTAGGTGCCGTAGCCGAGAGTCAGGCCGAGAGCGATACCGCCACCGGCCTGGAAGGCGAGGGTACGGAGGAAATGCGGGAGGGAGGGAAGGGTGCCACCGGTGGAGGCGGCGAGGAGAGCGAGGAAGAGCACGGCGCCGACGCCGTCGTTGAAGAGCGATTCGCCGGCCAGTTGGGATTTGAGGGCGCGGGGGGTCGAGACGCGATCGAGGAGTTCGAGCACCGCGACCGGGTCAGTCGGGGAGATGAGCGCGCCGAAGAGCAGGCAGACGAGCCATGAGGCGGGGAGGTGCAGGAGAGCGAGGATGAAGTGAAGGCCGGCACCGACGAGCAGGGTGGAGAGGGTGGTGCTGACGACCGAGAGCAGAAGAACGGGGAGCTTTTCCCGGCGGAGTTGCTCGAGATCGAGGTGAAGCGAACCGGCGAAGAGGAGCAGCGCCAGGATGCCATGGAGGACGACGGCGTTGAAGTTGATGCGCGCTTCAAAGGCGACGGCGGCGTGATGAAGAGCGACGGCGTGGCCACCGCCCATGCGGAGAGCGGCGGCGGTGGAGAGTGCGAGGATCATCGTGCCGATGGTGGTGGGGAGGCGGAGCCAGCGATAGCTGACGAAGCCGAACAGGGCGGCGAAGGACACGACTAGGCTGAGGATGGCGAAGGTGGTCATGAGCTATGCCGACGGGCCGTGCTGGAGCGGTGGAGGCGCCAGGCCGGCCTTTTCCTAGAGTATCGAACGTTGGCGGTTTCAGAGCTCGTTTCTCCGGACGTCAGGCGGGGTTCGCGCCGGCTGGCGCGAGTACCATCCCCGGTGTTTCTGGGCAGTTTCAGATGTCAGTTGTCAGTTGTCAGTTTCTGGCCAGATGTCAGATTTCAGCTGGCAGTTCTCCGTTTCTGGGCAGATGTCAGATTTCAGATGTCCGTTCAGACGGCATCAGTGTCCATCGGGTAGAGTGGAGGGAGCGCGAAAGTGGCGAAATTGGCAGACGCACCAGACTTAGGATCTGGCGGAGCAATCCGTGGGGGTTCAAGTCCCCCCTTTCGCACCAACGATTGTTGCAGAGCAGTTATTTCCGATATTTGAAGGCGATTTTCCGATGAGCCAGCAACGTCCCTCGAATGAACCGACCCTCCATGTGACGCGGTCGGAGAGTTATCGCGAAGAGTATGCCAACAGCGTTCAGGTGCGAATGAGCGTATGGGATTTCCTGCTGGTGTTTGGACGTCTGACGCAGGACTCGGCGGAGCAGATCGACATCCACAATTTGGCGGCGATCTATATCAGTCCGCAGCAGGCGAAGGCGTTGTGGAACGTGCTGGGGCACAATTTGCAGCAGTATGAGCAGACGTTTGGGGCGTTGTCGCTGGAGCCGGTGGGTGCGGGGCAGGGCGGGCCGGTTCACTGACGGGGTGGCGGGGCGGGAGACGAGGGGCCGAGCGCCTGAGCCGGGGAGCGGGGGCGATCGGTCTGCCGATGTTGTTTCCGTTGTTTTTTGTCGGTGTGTACCTGTCGCACATCGCGCTGTTGCGGCTGCCGTATTTCTGGGATGAGGCGGGGTACTATGTCCCGGCGGCGCTGGATTTTTTTCGGACGGGGTCGCTGGTTCCCCGGTCTACGATTTCGAGCGGGCATCCGCCGTTGCCGTCGATCCTTCTGGCGGGGTGGTGGGAGCTTTCCGGGTTTGTGGTGAGTGGGACGCGGACGGCGGTGGCGATGGTGAGCGCGGGGGCGCTCTTGGCGGTGTTTCGGCTGACGCGGGGTCTGCTGGGGACGGCGGCGGCGGCGCTGGTGGTACTGCTGACGGCGGTGTATCCGGTGTGGTTTGCGCAGAGCACCCTGGCGAACGCGGATATCTTTGCGGCCCTGTTTTCCTTGTGGGGATTGTCGTTTTATTTTGTTCCGGGGCGGGGTGGGCTCAGGGCGGGGATGTTGGCGCTGATGTTTTCGCTCGCCGTGTTGGCGAAGGAGACGGCGATCGGGACGCCGTTGGCTTTGGCGGGGTGGGAGGCGTGGCTGTGGTGGCGTGAGGGACGGTTGGGTGAGGGCCGTGGTCGCTGGGCTCTGGTGGGGGCGCTTTTATTTCCGGTGGTGCCGGTGGTGGGGTGGTACGGATTTCATTATTTGAAGACGGGGTATGTGTTTGGGAACCCGGAGTTTTTGCGGTACAATGCGTCGGCGAATCTGGATCCGCGGCGGTTTGGTCTGGCCCTGTGGCATCGCGGTCTGCATTTGTTGCTGCATATGAACATGTTTGTCGCGGTATTGTGTGCGGCGGCGGCGGGGCTGACCGATCGGCGGAGGGGCGGTCCGGAGGGTCTGCCGCGAAAGGTGGTGCTGGCGCTTGGGGTGGTTTTGGCGGTGAATTGCGTGGAGTTTTCGGTGCTGGGCGGGGCTTTGCTGACGCGGTACTTGCTGCCTATGTTTCCGTTGGTTTTGCTCGTGTGCGTGGCGGTGTGGAGAGCGCATCTGCGGTATTGGTGGGCGGTGGGGGCGTTCAGTTTTGCGGCGTTTGCGGCGGCGTTGTTTATCAATCCGCCGTATGCGTTTGCACCGGAGGATAACCTGACGTATCGGGACTATGTGGTGCTGCACCAGGCGGCGGCGGGGGTGATTGGGAGGCAATTTCCGGGGGCTCGGGTGTTGACGGCGTGGCCGGCGACCGATGAGTTGGGGCGGACGGATCTGGGGTATGTCGGGGCGCCGCTCCGGACGGTATGGATCGAGAATTTTTCGGCGGAGCAGATCCGGGTGGCGGGGCGGAGGCGGGAGGAGTTCGATACGGCGCTGGTGTTTTCGACAAAGGCGGTGCCTCCGGCGGGAGCGACGGATGTGGGGGGCGGGCACAGGGCGAGCGATGAACGGTACTTCGATTTTCATCGGGATCTCGGGCCGGCGGAGGTGGCGGCGGCGCTGGGGGGCGAGGTGGTTTGGCAGGGGACGCGCAAGAGCGAGTGGGCGGCGGTGTTGCGGTTTCCTCGGGCTGGGGCTGGGGGGGGGTGGTGGGTGTTCTGGGGTGGGGGGGGGGGGGGGGGGGGGGGGGGGGGGGGGGTGAGGCCTTATATACTTCTCTTGTGAGAGATTTGGCCCGAGATCGTGGCTTTCGGTGGTTGCGCGCGTGGTTTGCCGTGTTTATTTTCGGTTGGACGGCGGTTTGGCCGGGTGCCCGGGCGTGGGGGCAGAGCTCTGCGGCCACGCCCGGGGCGTCGCCGGAGACGGCGATGGAGACGCGCGAGGGGTTGGGTCGGGTGGTGCTGGTTTTGCCGTTCGATAACCGGTCGGGACAGAGCAGTCTGGACTGGATCGGCGAGTCGTTTCCGGACACGTTGAGCCAGCGCTTGCAATCGACGGGGTTTTTGACGATCTCGCGGGACGACCGTCTGGATGCGTTGGAGCATCTGGGTTTGCCGGCGACGTTCAAGCCGAGCCGGGCGACGACGATCCGGATTGCGCAGACGCTGGATGCGGATTTTGTGGTGGTGGGCAGTTTCACGGTCGGGAGTTCCTTGGGCGGGAGCTCCTTGGGCAAGGACAAGCGGATTCAGGTGCAGGCGCGGGTGCTGGAGGTGAACCGTCTGCGGATGTCGGCGCCGATCGAGGATTCGGCCGAGTTGCCGAGGCTCTTGGATGCGGAGAATGCGACGGCGTGGAAGGTGGCGCGGGCGATCGATCCGCACCTGCAGGTGGCACAGGGGACGTTTCTGGCGGCTTCGGCGGGGGTGAAGCTGAGTTCGTTTGAGAACTACATCCGGGGTGTGGATGCGGTGTCGCCGGCGGAGAGGGTGAAGCAGTTGCAGATGGCGGTGGCGGAGACGCCGAATTATCCGGCGGCATTGTTGGCGCTGGGCAAGGCGCAGTATGCGCAGAGGGATTACGAGCACGCGGCGCAGACGTTTGCCAAGGTCTCGGCGACGGACCGGAGGGGGCTCGAGGCGGAGTTTTACCTGGGGTTGTCGCGCTTCAATGCGGCGAAGTATGCGGAGGCGGAGCGGGCATTTGCGTATGTTGCGGGTCGTCTGCCGCTGCCGGAGGTGGTGAACAACGAGGCGGTGGCGGAGAGCCGGCAGGGTCGGGATGCTTCGCCGTTGTTTCAGAGGGCGGTGTCCGCGGACCCGAACGACGCGGATTTTCATTACAATCTGGCGGTTTCGATGTACCGGCATGGGGACCGGGCGGGGGCGCAGAGGGAGGTGGCGGCGGCGTTGGCGCTGCGGCCGAGCGATGCGGAGGCGGGGCAGTTGCGGTCGCGTCTGAGTGGGGCGGGGGTGGCCGGGCCGGTGAAGGTGGCGGCGAGCGCTGGGGGCGGGGCTGGGGATTTATTTGATCCGTTTGATCCTCAACCACGGATTCGGAGGACGTATTCGGAGGCTTCGTTTCGACAGGCGGCGTTTCAGCTGGATCAGATTCGGACGTTGCGAATGGCGACGCTGTCGCCGGCTGAGCAGGCGGCGCAGTTGACGCAGCTGGGACGGGATTATCTGGGCCAGGGTTTGTTGCCGGAGGCGGAGCAGAAGTTCGAAGCGGCAATTGCGGCGGACCCGGGGAGCTATGCGGCGCATGCGGCTCTGGCCGAGGTGCGGGAGCGGAGTGGGGAGGTGGGGGAGGCACGGATGGAGGCGCAGAGGTCGCTCGATCTGAAGAAGAATGCGGCGGCGTATCTGGAGCTGGCACGGCTTGAGTTGCAGGCCAAGGAGATGGCGGCCTCGGCGGCCCATGTAAAGCATGCTTTGGATCTGGAGCCGGGGAACACGGCGGCGTTGGGGATGAAGCAGGCGTTGGCGGCTCGCGGGCAGGCGTTGCCGTGATGGGGCTGATGCTGTTGTGGATGCAGATGGTGCCGCCGGCGCCGACGTGGACGGAGCGGTTGATGCAGAGCCTCCAGACGCCGGATGTTGTGGTTCTGGTGCTGGCCTTGGGGGTGTTGTTCTGGTATGTGGAGTTCAACCTGCCGGGGGCGATTTTGCCGGGGTCGGTGGGGACACTTCTGGTGTTGCTGGGCGGATTTGCGCTGAGCCGGATGCCGGTGAATCCGGTGGGTCTCGCGTTGCTTCTGGGGGCTGCTGGGTTGCTGGTGTTGGAGGCGAAGATGGGAAGCCATGGTGTTCTGGCGCTGACGGGGACGGTGTGCCTGGTGATCGGTCTCTTGTTGCTGGTGAACGGGAGTTCGCCGGAGATGCATGTGCATTTGGCGGTGGCCCTGGGGTTGGGTGTGGGTCTGGGGTTGGTGTCGACGTTTCTGGCGACGATGGCGTTTCGGGCGAGGCGGAGCAAGCAGCTGCTGGGGCCCGAGGCGATGGTGGGAGCGGCGGCGGTGGCGCGGACGGAGTTGGCGCCGGTGGGACAGGTGGAGGTGCGGGGGGAGCTGTGGCGGGCGCGGGTGAGAGGCGGGCAGAGGGTGGGCGTGGGGGAGGAGGTGACGGTGATCGAGGAACGGGATCTGATGTTGGTGGTAGCGCCGTGTGCGGATCGTGGAGTGGTGACGTCCGGATGACTGAGGGGCGCGGGGGTGCGGGCCCACTCATGCGCGGTGACGCTTGCGCATGAATGGGGCACCTTGCGAATGGGCAACCTGCGACTGTGGGGGGAGGGGTGCGGGGAGTAGACTGGGAGATGTCGCAAGGTATGTGTTTGCGAGAGTTTTTGAGGAGTTGGCCTGAGATGTTGAAGTGCTTCCGCCCACGGGCGAGACGGTCGTTTGCTTCCCTTGTTTATTTGGGTTTGCTGGGTGTGCTCGGAGGATATGGGACGTCGATGGAGGCGCAGGTGACGCGTCTGGCGCAGATCGGCGAGCGTGTCGAGCTGGGTGTCACGGCGGTGGCGGACATTACGCCATCGGTGAGCGGGACAAATTATCTCCAGACGGGGTTGACAGCAAACCCCAGCAATACCGTGGGTGTGGTGACGACGCTGCGGTATACGCGGTCGGCGCTGATGGGGGCGGAGTTGAACTTCGGGTATGCGCGGTATACGGAGAACTTCAAGATTGGGGCGAACCCGAACAACCAGCCGTTTGTGGGCGGCGTGCAGCAGAATGCGCTGGAGTACACGGTGGGGTATGTGGTGCATGGGCCGAGGCTGTTGGGGGTGAAGCCGTTTGGGTCGGCGGGTGGCGGAGGGATCAATTTTCATCCGACGGGCGGCGGTGGGCAGGGCCTACCCTCGAACGGTCGGGGTGCGTTTTACTACGCGATCGGGGCGGATTCGCCGGTGTTTACGGATCATATCGGGATCCGCGCGCAGTTTCGCGAGGTGTTCTTCAAGGCGCCGGATTACGGGCAGAACTACCTGACAATCAACAAGCGAACGTCGACGTTTGAGCCGGGGATCGGGCTTTACCTGCGGTTTTAGGGATTTCCAGGAGACGGCTTAGGAGACTTGCGATTCCCTCAGGGGTTAAAACCCCATTGTTTATAAGCGCCTTACGGCACGGCTGAAGCCGTGCCCTTAACGAAACAAAGACTGATTCAGACCTTCCTTAGAACAAGAGTACGAAGAGAGAAACGTTTATGCCGGTCCTGATCGCGGTTGTGGTGTTTGCGCTGTATATCTTGAGTTCGATTAAGGTGTTGAAGGAGTATGAGCGGGCGGTGGTGTTTCGTCTGGGGCGGGTGCGCGACCGGGCGAGCGGTCCGGGGCTGATCTGGGTGTTTCGGCCGATCGATCAGATTGTGCGGGTGAGTTTGCGGCAGGAGGCGATGGAGGTTCCGCCGCAGGACGTGATTACGCGGGACAACGTTACGTTGAAGGTGAATGCGGTGATTACGCTGCGGGTGGTAGATCCGACGCGGGCGGTGATCGAGGTTTCGAACTATATCTACCAGACGTCGCAGTTTGCGCAGACGACGTTGCGGACGGTGTTGGGCGAGTCGGATCTGGATGGTTTGCTGGCGCACCGGGAGACCTTGAATCTGCGGATTCAGGCGTTGATCGACGGGCATACGTCGCCGTTTGGGGTGAAGGTGGTGTCGGTGGAGGTGAAGCAGGTGGATCTTCCGGAGTCGATGCTGCGGGCGATGGCGAAGCAGGCGGAGGCGGAGCGGGAGCGCCGGGCGAAGATTATCCATGCGCAGGGCGAGTCGGATGCGGCGGCGAAGCTGGTGGATGCGGCGGCGCTGATGGCGACGCAGCCGATGACGTTGCAGCTGCGGTATTTGCAGACCTTGTCGGATATTGGGGTGGAAAAGAACACGACGATTGTGTTTCCGTTGCCGATGGAACTGATGAATCTGTTGAACCGTACCGCCGTGCATGACGGGGCGCATGCGGGCGCGGAGCAGCGTCCGGATGAGAGTGCAGGGATGGAGAAGGTGGAGTAGAGGATGAGCACACCGTACGAGAGCGATCTGGACGATATGCACGAGGCGCCGCACCGGGAGCGGGAGATTTCGCTGGGGGCGGGGACGGTCTTGGGGATTTTTCTAGCCCTGGCGGCGGTGTGCGGCGTGTTTTTTGCGTTTGGGTATACGGTAGGTCGGCGGTCGAACCCGAAGCCTCTGGCGGTGGGGGAGATGGCGGCGGCGGCTTCGCCGGGGTCTGGGAGCGGGGTGGGGACGGGGCTTGGAAGTTCGACGCCGAAGCCTTCTCCGGGGAGTTTGGCGAGTGGAGGAGGGAGTTTGGGGACGCCTTTGCCGGGTGGTGGTTCGGGTTCGGCTGTGACGGAGGATTCGGCGGGTGCGCGAGTGCAGGTCCCGGCGCCGGCGACTCAAGGTTTGGGAGCGACGGAGGACGGTGAGGCGGCGGCTCCGGCGGTGGTGGTGAAGAAGCCGGCAGCGAAGCCAGCGGTGACGGCGGCGGATGGAGCTGTGGTGGGGGATGTTATCCCGGCTTCGCCGAAGGTGCCGGCGCCGGCTGCGGTGACTGGGGCGGCGGCGGGTGGAGCGCCGATGATGGTGCAGGTGGCGGCGGTCTCGCACCGGGAGGATGCGGATTTGTTGCTGACGGCCTTGCGGCAGAAGGGGTACGACGCGGTGGTGCGGGGCGGGGCGCAGGACAGCCTGATGCACATCCAGGTGGGTCCGTTTGCAAACAAGAAGGAAGCCGAGGCGATGCGGCAGCGGCTGTTGGGGGATGGTTTCAACGCGATCCTGAAGTAGGCTGTGGGGTTGGGGTGGTCGGGGCGGATTTTGGGATCGACTGGAGTGGCTGCATGGCGGTTGGGAGAGCGGCGGCGATGCTCCGGTGGACAGCGGCCATGAGGTCTTCGCGCGTGGCGTAGAGGCTGGGTTCGATCGCGGGAAGGATCTGGATGCGGGCCACGCCAGGCTGGATCGCGAGCGAACCTTTGCGCATCATGGTTTCGGTGCCGGAGACGGCGATGGGAACGATGGGGGCGGAGGTTTCGCGGGCGAGGAAGAACGGACCTTTTTTGAAGTTGGAGAGCCGGCCGGTGGGGGATCGGGTGCCTTCGGGAAAGACGAGGATATTGAGGCCGGAGCGGAGGGCCTCCGCGGCGGCGGCGACGCTCCGCTGCGCGGCTTCGCGACTGTTGGAACGATCGACGGGGACGAATTGGGCCATAAGGAGGGCGCGGCCGAACATGGGGATGTCGGTGATCTTCTTTTTGAGCAGGACGGAGCTGCGGCCGGGGAGGTTGGGGAGAAGGACGGGGGGGTCGAGATTGGAGACGTGATTGACCATGAAGATGGCGGGGCGGCCGATGGGGACGTTTTGGACGCCGGTGACCTGGACCTGGATGCCGGCGGCGCGGACGCCAAGGCGGAGGATGCGCATGGCGACGCGGTAAAGCGGGGCGATGTCGCCGGTGAGCATGGAGATGGGGACGCCGAGGATGCTGGCGACCGAGCCCAGGAGGCCGAAGACAGCGAACATTTTGAAGGCGGGGAACATGCTGGTTTGAGGGTATCGCAGGGGGGGTGGTTTGGCCGTGGTCGAGAGGACAGGTTTGTGGAGGGAAGAGCGGTTCGCGCGTTCTCGCGCGATACCGCACCCTTCACGACGGTGAGGCTGTCGCGGAGGATGGGGCACCCGGCAACTGCAGGTTGCGAAGTTACGTAGTTGCGGAGGTTGGGAGCCAGGCGGATTGGAGGGCCTGGGGGAGTTTCTCGTAGATGTTGCCGAAGGCTCCGTTGGAGAGGAGGACGACGATGTCTCCGGGGCGGAGCTGCGGGACGAGGGTTTGGACGATGGCGTCGGCGTCGGGGCCGGTGGTGGCGGGGATGTCGAGGGCGTGGAGTTTGGCGGCGATGTGTTCGGGGTCGAGGCGGTCGGCGGCGGGGATGGACTCGGAGCGGAAGACGGAGGCTATGAGGACGTGGTCGGCGAGGGCTAGGCTTTGGACGAGGTCGTCTTCGAAGACGTTGCGGCGGAGGGTGTTGGAGCGGGGTTCGAGGACGGCGAAGATCTGGCGGCCGGGGTAGGAGGAGCGGAGGGCGCGGAGGGTTTCGCGGATGGCGGTGGGGTGGTGGGCGAAGTCTTCGATGACGGTGATGCCGCCGACCTCGGCGCGGACTTCGAGGCGGCGGCGGACGCTTTGGAAGGTGCGGAGGGCTTCGACGATGGCAGAGGCGGGGATTCCCTGCCCGGCGGCGAGGGCGGCGGCGGCGGTGGCGTTGAGGGCGTTGTGTTCGCCGGGCATGGGGAGGGTGAGGTTGGCGAAGGGCTGGCTGGCGCGGTCGAGCTGCCAGTGGGTGGTGGTGCCGTGGTGGCGCATGTCGCGGATGTGCCAGTGGGAGCTGGGGGCGAAGCCGTAGCGCTCGACCGGGCAGAGGGCGTGGGCGACGCATTCGGTGACGTCGGGGCTGCCGTCGAAAGCGATGACGCGGCCGCGGCGGGGGATGAGGTTGATGAAGCGGCTGAAGGCGGTTTTGACGGCGGGGAGATCGGTGTAGATGTCGGCGTGGTCGAACTCGACGTGGGTGAGGATGGCGGCGTCGGGGAAGTAGTGGAGGAATTTGGGGCCTTTGTCGAAGAAGGCGGTGTCGTACTCGTCGCCTTCGAGGAGGAAGGGTCGGGTGGGTCGGACGGCGAAGCTGGTACCGAAGTTTTCGGCGACGCCGCCGATGAGGAAGGAGGGGGCGAGGTTGGGGTCGGTGTGGGAGGCGACCTCGTAGATCCACGCGAGCATGCTGGTGGTGGTGGTTTTGCCGTGAGTTCCGGCGACGACGAGGCGATCGCGGTTGAGGAGGAACTCGTCGTGGATGAGGCTGGCCATGGAGGTGAAGGGGATGCGGTGGTCGAGGAGGTACTCGAGCTCGGGGTTGCCGCGGGAGATGGCGTTGCCGATGACGACGAGGTCTGGGCGGGGGGCGAGGTTTTGTTCGGCGAAGGGCTCGAGGATGGGGATATTGAGCCCGGCGAGGAGGTCGCTCATGGGCGGGTAGCTGCCGGCGTCGGAGCCGGTGATGCGGTGGCCCTGGCCCTGGAGCATGCCGGCGAGCGAGGCCATGGCGGTGCCGCAGATGCCGATGAGGTGGATGTGTTTCTGGGGGTGTTCGAGGGTGGTGGGGGTCATCGCTGCTTTTGAGGCTAGATGGTGACGGCGGCTTCGAGGAAGTGCATTTGGGGGTGCGCGGGGCTGGAGAGGTCGATTTGGACCTCCACGCCGAGGGGCAGGGTAATGTTCGGTTCGGAGACGTGGCCGGAGCGGAGGCCGATGGCGAGGGGGCCGGGGAAGTCGCGGAGAGCATGGAGGATGGCGGCTTCGAGGAGGGGGTCTTCTTCGGGGGGGGGGGGGGGGGGGGGGAGGGCGGGGGGGGCGGGGGGGTGGGCGGGTGGGGGGGGGGGTCCTTCTTCGGGGGGGACGCATTGGCGCATGTCGCCGAGGACGATGGCGGCGACCCCGGCGAGTTGGTCGTCGGCGATGAGGTGGTGGAGCATGCGGTCCCACTGATAGGGCTTGGTGGCGATGTCTTCGAGGAAGAGGATGGTGGGGTGCTCCGGACTCGGGCGTGGGGCGAAGGGGGTGCCGAGAGATTCGGTGAGGAGGGAGAGGCAGCCGCCGCGGAGGGTGCCTTGGGCGGTCTGGGTGGTGGCGCCGGGGCGGAGGGTGCGGAGGCCAGCGGCTGAGGTGAGGGACCAGGGGGTGGTTTGATGGAGGCTGTGGAACCAGCTGTGGGGGTCGAAGCCGCCGGTGCGGGAGAAGTCGGCGGCGACCATGGGGCCGTAGAAGGTGACGAGGCCGGTCTCGTTTTGGAGCCAGGTGTGGAGCGAGGTGTGGTCGCTGTAGCCGATGAAGGGCTTGGGGTTGGCGCGGATGAGGCTCCTGTCGAGGTGGGGGAGGAGTTCGGCGGAGCCCCAGCCGCCGCGGGTGCAGAGGATGGCGTCGATGGTGGGGTCGGCGAAGGCGGCGTGAAGGTCTTCGACGCGATGGGCGAGGGTTCCGGCGAAGTAGAGGGGGCCGCGATCGAGCGCGTGAGCGGCTAGGGTGGTGCGGTAGCCGAGGGAGCGGAGGTGTTCGCGGCCGGCGGTGACGAGCTCGGGTTTGGCGGCGCTGGCGGGGGAGAGGATGGCGAGGTTAGCGCCGGGTTTGAGGGCGGGGGGTTTGAGGCGGGGGTAGGGCTGGGTTGTTTGAGTCTGGATCGGAGAGTTCATGAGGTGGGGGTTTCGAGTTGGAGGAAGGCTGTGCCTTGGCAGAGGAGTTCGGCGGGTCCGGTGAGTTGGAGGGGGGCATCGGGGCTGGGCCAGAGGATGTGTTGCGGGCCGCCTTCGGAGAGGACCTGGAGGTTGCGGCTGGTGTTGTGGAGGGCGATGGCGGCGGTGGCGGCGGCGCAGGTTCCGGTGCCGGAGGAGGTGGTGGGTCCGCAGCCGCGCTCGAAGATGCGGAAGGAGATTTGGGAGGGGGAGTCGATGCGGACGAATTCGATGTTGGCGCCGTGCGGGAAGGCGGGGTGGTTGGTGAGGAGGGCGCCGAGCTCTTGCCAGGAGAGGCCGTGGGCGGCGAAGTCTGTGGAGCTGGGGTCGACGAAGAGGACGAAGTGGGGGTTGCCGACGTCGACGAGGGCTCCTGGGATCGGCGGGAGGTTGGGGAGATGGACGGCGAGGGGGGTGACGCGGGGGATGCCCATGGAGGTTTGGATCTGGTAGACGGGGCCGGTGTGGGAGAGGATGCGGCAGGTGCGCGGGCCGCCGTGGGTGCCGAGGGTGACTTCAGTGCGGCCTTCGCTGTGGGCGAGCCAGGCGGCGACGCAGCGGGTTCCGTTGCCGGAGAGTTCGGCTTCGGAGCCGTCGGCGTTGAAGAGGCGGAGGGAGAGTTGGCCGGAGGGGTGCTGTCGATTGAGGAATTCGATGCCGTCGGCGCCGATGCCGGTGGAGCGGGCGCAGAGCGTGCGGGCGAGCGCGGCGTGGTTGCCTTGGGCGTCGGCTTCTTCTAGGAGGAGGAAGTCGTTGCCGTTGGCGTGGGCCTTGGTGAAAGGGAGCATGTCTGGGTGAGTTTACGTTGCACTGGTAGAAGAACGCGCTCAGCTGATCGGAGTTGATAACGAGACTGAATGCTATTTACTTTAGAAAAGTGAACAGTCGCCCAGATTACGGTCACTCTTCTTTCGATTACAGGGACGGCAAAGCAATTGTAAGTTTTGCCAAGTTGTCTTGCCTCCCTTACTGAAGGGGACGATGTGATCTGCTTCGAGCTGCCGCAGCTCGGATCTTCTCGCAAAGAAGGTGGCGCAAAGAGGACAGACTACACCGCCGTTGTGACGCATCTGCTTAGCTATCGCGCGATCTCGCCAACTTGGCGGGAACACTCGCTCATTGAACGAAACAGGAAGCAGATCGGCCGGAAGGTCTCCAATCATTCTGTGACGATTTTAGATACCACTTCATAAGCGGCTTTGAACTGCTCCCTGTAACCCTTGTCTCCTATCCAGCGTCCTTTGCTGGTCGGATATATGACGCCTAGAGCCTTGGCGACATCCCTCGGTGCCCTCAAAAAGGCTACTAGTTTTTCGGACTTTTCTGGCGGTAGCTCTTTGGGATTGGACCCGACCCTATACAAAGCGCTTATCACTGATGCGATAAGACGGTGTTTGCCTAACGATATCGACACACCAGCAACGCGCAAGAAGTAGTCGACGGAAGCCTGAAAGGTTGGGAATACTCCGTCCTTGATCTCGTTTAGGACGAATAGCAGCGCAGGCTCGTCTGGGTGCGTGTCTTGGTACCGGAGCTGTGCGCAGTAGGTGTCTAGCACTTCAGCGATTATTCCGGAGTAACGGGAACCAATGCTTTCGACGGCTCCTTTGTTCTGCAAAATAGTCGTGATCGCGTCAGCTTGAATTCCGACTAGTGTCCAAAGAAACATTTCGGAAGGGGTTTGACCGCGCGCGAGTTCCTTCTCTTCCCACCAATCCCTCCACGTATCGAGTGCCATCCTGTCTGTCCACGGGAATGTAAGACCATATTTCTCGGCAGCGCTTTTCATGAAGCGAGAACTCGCCATCGCTCTCTCGTCATGGATGCCAACGAGGCGAATAAAAGCCACTGACGGAGAGTTTTCACCGAAGTAAGCAAGGCGAATGTCCTGCCCGCTAAGCGGCGTGCCGCCCTGGTTGATGCGGCGAAACACCTCAAGACGCATGTCACGCAAATCTCTCAAACGAATAATCGTCAAACGGTAACGCTTGAAGGCCTGCTGATAGGCTCTGGGAAGATCCTTGTAAGACTTGCCAGCATAATGAATGCTGTTGGGTGAAAGGTATGGTGCGTCATCGCTGCTGACTAACCCAAAGTCGCCTTCGTAGAATGCTTGTAGAGTCGTGAGGCGTTGTTGCCCATCGACGACCTCAGAGCGTTCGACGCCATCTCCGCCCAACTTAGCCTCGAAGAACAAAGCAGGGATCGTGAGGTTATTGATAATTGATTCGACAAGAAGGGATTTACTGGTCGCATCCCATTGATCTCCATCACGCTGATAGTCAGGGATGGTTATGATTCCATCTTTTAGGTCACTCATGACTGTTTCTACACCGACAGATTCTGACGAGCTCGACTCTGACAGTAGAGGGCTTGGTGGAGGGACGTTTTGCGCCGTGGTTGACATGGAGCCAGCATATTCGGGTTGATCCAATTGACAACAGTAATCGGAAAAAATTGTGCAGGCTAGGTTAGCGCTGGGTTGAGACGTCGGAGTGGTAGATGCGGGCGCAGGGTTGGTTTGTGGTGCAGAGGACGGTTAGTTCGGTGAGGTGGTTGGGGTGGGCGGCTATGGCTTGGGAGGTGGGGTCTCCGGCTATGGCGATGATGTAGGCGGCCTGGTGGGCGGGGTCGGCGAGGGCGCGGCGCCAGGAGTCGTAGTCTCCGTCGGAGAGGATTTGGCGGAGAGGGATGCCGGCTTGCTGGACGGCTCCGATGTGGTCGGAGGTGTACATCATGATGGGGGCGCCGGGGGGGAAGCTCCGGAGTTCGCGGGCTAGGGCGGACTCGAAGGCGATGCGGGTGGTGGAGTTGACCATGCCTTCTTTTAGGACGAGGGGGGTGAAGTACATCATCGCGACGGTGTTAAGGGCGATGGCGAGGAAGCTGAGGGGGCGCAGGAGGCGGGCGGCGAGGGGGCGGCTCTGCGCTAGGCGGGTGCTGACGTACTGGAGCGCGAGGACGCTGAAGAGGGCTAGGGCGGGGAGGAGTTCCATGCCGTAGCGGGCGTTGTAGAAGGCGTGGGGGTAGAGCTGCGGGATGAAGATGGGGACCGAGCCGAAGGAGATGGAATAGAGGTAGAAGGGGAGCGGGAGCCAGAGGAGGAGGATGGTGCGGTCTGGGGTGATGGAGGCGGTGCGGGGCGGGCTTGCGGGCGCGGTGCGGTTTGGGTTCGGGAGCGATGTGCGGTTTGGGCGGAGGGTGAGGGCCAGGCCGGTGAGGGCGGCGAGCATGAGGGGGAAGCCGAGCTCCCAGGCCGCGGCGTCGACCTGGGCGGTGCGGGTGTAGTAGAGGAGGGCGTAGAGGGGGTTGTGCCAGCCGTGGTAGCGACCGGCGCTGGGGGGTGAGGTGCGGCGTTCGATGGCTGCGGGGGAGTAGGGTCCGCGGAGAAAGTCGAGGGGGTCGTGGAAGAAGTGCTGGTTGTAGGCGAGCCAGCCGAGGGGAGCGGCGACGGTGAGGAGGGTGGTGAGGGCGTAGGCCGGGGCGACGGTGCGCCAGAGGGCGCGGTGGCGGGAGAGGTGGAAGGTGAGGAGAGCCCAGGCGGCGGCGCCGAGGATCCAGCCGTCGTAGCGGGTGTAGACGGCGGCGACGGTAACGAGGGCGACCAGGACGAGGCGGCGGCGGACGCCTGCGGTCTGGATGGCGGTCTGGGCGGCGGTTCGGGCGGTGGTCTGGATGGCGGGATGGGCGGCGCGGATCGAGGCGACGCACTCGGCGGTGAGGAGGGTGATCCAGAGGAGCTCGGCGAGGAAGAGCGGCTCGGTCATGGCGGTGGTGGAGAGGTAGAGGAGGTTGGGGTTGAGGGCGTAGAAGGAGGTCGCGACGAGGGCCCATCCGGGGGAGAGGAGGCGGCGGGAGAGGGCGAAGAAGCCGAGGACGCCGAGGATGTAGCAGATGAGCGAGGGCCAGGCCCCGGCGAGGCCGTTCTGCCACCAGTCCATGTGGGAGATAAAGGGGAGCATGAGGAGGTGCGGGAGGGGGAGCCAGACGCCGCCGAGCTGGGCGAGGCCGGGGTTGCGCGAGTCGAGGATGCGGCGGGCGATGCCGAGGTGGGCGACGGCGTCGCCGTAGAGGAGGAGGTAGCCGCGGGAGAAGCAGACGACGAGGGCGAGGAAGGCGAGGACGGCGGCGGCTAGGGCTACGGGGAAGAGGTCTTGACGGGTGGCGGGGGTGGGTGGGCCGACGAGATTGAGGCGGCTGGGGGTGAGGAGGGTGCCTCGGGCGGGGCGGCGGCGGCGGGATTTTGCCGCGGCGGGAAGGAGTGCGAGGGCTGGATTATGAGCGCGTGGGATGTGCGGTTGGGGGTTATGCGTCGGGGGGATCAAGGTGGGAGATCCTCTCGAAGAGATGGAAGCGGGCTTCGATTTCGGCGCGGGTGAGGGTTTGGAGGCGGTCGGTGCCGAACTGCTCGACGGCGAAGGAGCCCATGACCCCGCCGTAGAACATGGCTCGGCGGAAGACGGCGGGGGTGAGGTTGGGTTGGGAGGCGAGGTAGCCGAAGAAGCCGCCGGCGAAGGAGTCTCCGGCACCCGTGGGATCGACGACTTCGGGGAGGGGGAGGGCGGGGGCTCGGAAGGGTGGGGTTTGGTTGGAGCTGGTGTGTTCGGAGAAGGAGCGGTTGCTGAAGAATGCGGTGGCGCCGTACTCGCCGTGTTTGATAACGAGGGATTTGGGGCCTTGGGCCATGACGGCGGCGGCGGCTTTCGAGAGGTTGGTTTCGCCGGAGAGCAGGCGGGCTTCGCCGTCGTTGATGAGGAGGATGTCGAGTTCGCGGAGGACTTTGCCGAGGTTGGCGCGGTGGTCGTTGATCCAGAAGTTCATGGTGTCGCCGGCGACGAGGCGGGCGTTGGGGAGGGCTTGGCGGACTTGAAGTTGGAGGACGGGGTCGATGTTGGCGAGGAAGAGGTCGTCGGAGTCGAGGTATGTGGGGGGGATTTTGGGGGCGAAGGTGGCGAAGACGTTGAGGTCGGTGCCGAGGGTGGTGGCGGAGCTCATGTCGCCGGCGTAGGATCCTGTCCAGTGGAAGGAGAGGCCGGGGGCGTGCTCGATGCCGGAGGTGTCGATGGATTTGGAGGTGAGGACGGCTTCATGGTCGGCGGTGAAGTCTGTGCCGACGACGCCGACGACGCGGACTGGGGTGAAGAAGCTGGCGGCGAGGGAGAAGTAGGTGGCGGCTCCGCCGAGGATTTTGTCTTTGTGGCCGGAGGGGGTGGTGAGGGTGTCGAAGGCTACGGAGCCGACTACGAGGATGGACATGGTGGGCTGGGATCTCCGGTGTTGGGTGGTGCGCTGTTTCCTTTCATTATGCGGGTTGGACGAGTTTGCCGATGCTGCTGGGCTGGAACTGGAGACTGGGGATCGGTGGCTGTGGGTGGAGGCCGGGGGTGCCCACCCACCCACCCCCTCCCCCTGGGGGGTATTTTGTAGGTAACTTGTTTGGTCGCAGCGAGTTGCGGTGGGGTATGGCTGCAAAATATTGATTCGAGAGAACTTGGTTACAAATCTCTGGAATGAATGACTTCGCGCTGGTTGCGGGGTCGCGGGCTCCGGGCGGGAGTGGCCGCTGGTGGATACCTTTCCAGTGTACGGGTTGGGCGGGGGTGAATGCGCCAGGGCTAAGTGGTTGTTGCGGAGGCAGATAGGCGGCGGTGGGGGTTGACACGCTTTAGCTAAGACCATTCGAGTGCGTTAGAAGCGTTTATCGGGAGTCGCTGTTCATCATTGATTCCATAGCCGGTTACTATTGACGCTTGCCCCTCGACCTTAATCAGTTCGCGACTAAACTGCTCCGTTGCCGGATGCAGTTGCAGCTCTCTGTGGCTGAGGTTTCCGAGTCGACAGGTCTCGCCATAGGCGCGCTCGAGGGGTTCGAAGCTGCTTCAACGCAACCCACTGGCGACGATATTCTCGTGCTCGCAGATTTTTTCGCTTGTGACTACCACTTCTTCATCTCGAACGAGCGGCTTGCCGCATTCGAGCAGACAGACTCTCTCTATCGCATGCATGGTGGCGAGTTCTCGAAAGAAGATCGGCGCAACATTCTTGAATTCATCTTTCTTTGTGAATGCGAGCATCAGCTTGAGCATGAACTCGAGCGGCGAACCGAATCATTCGAGTTCATCCTGCGCGGCTCTTTCTACAAAAAACAGGGAGAGGATGCTGCCGAGGCTCTTCGCGCGCATTTCAACTATGCCTCGAATGTTGTGCCAAATGATGTGTATGCAGACTTCCGCAAGCTGGGGTTCCATGTGTTCCGGCGACGACTGGCGAATTCGAACATTTCGGGTCTTACGATCCGTCATCCGTCGGCGGGTATTTGCGTCCTCGTGAACTATCACGAGGACATCTATCGGCAGCGCTTCACCGCTTGCCACGAAGCCGGACACGGAATTCTCGACCGCGATCAGGATGTCGTGGTGTCCTTTGCAAGCGAATCCACACGTGACCATAAGGTCGAAGTCAGAGCCAACACCTTTGCCTCGCGCTATATTCTTCCGCCGTCGGTGATTGATGGCATACCAGTGACTGACTGGAGCGGCGAGGAGGCTGTTCGTTGGGCAGGTCGTCTCAAAGTTAGTACCTGGGCTCTCGCGATCGCCCTAAAAGAGGCGGGTCGAATTGACGACGAAACGGCGACTCTTCTGCGCAGAAGCCGAGTTCCTATCGATCAGAAGGTCGATCCTGAGTTCAGTGGCCTAGCGGGTAGGAGCCTCGAAAGGAAGCGAGAGTTGCTGGAGCGTGGTCTGTCCACGTTCTATGTTGATCTGTGTTTTCAGGGGCTTTCTATGGGGATCATATCTGCTGGACGCGCTGCCGAGATGATGCTGGTCAATGATTTCGAGCTGGGCGAGCTCGCCTCTCTCTTTGGTCGTAGGGTGCATTCGGAATGAGCGACGTCTCGCAGTTTCGGCTTCTGAATGTTGGCGACACCTGCTCGCTGTGGAATCTTCTGGCATCTCCGTTGCTTTACGTCACAGCCCGGGCAGCAGAGTCTGTTGCACGAATTTCGTGATCTACGAGTGCTTGCACAAGCGGAGTCGAGACTGGCCCGAGAGGCTAGAGCTGCAAAGGCGATTGAGGAGTAAGCTTGCCGATGGCTCAATCGCAGCTTATCCGATTGAGCTTGAAGATCTGCAACAGATCGATGTACTCCGGAATCGTAAGAAACTAAGTGTCGGGGAATTGTCGATACTGGTGTTTGCTGGTAAGACACAGCAGGCGATGCTCACTGATGACAAAGGAGCGCAGAAGCTCGCACTTACCCACTTGACAGCAGACGCGATCCAAAGCACGCCTCACTTGGTCGCATGACTCTATTTCAGTTCGCTGCTGGCGGATGCAGATGTCGCTCAGGTGAAGGCAGAACTGATTGGATTAGCTAGAAACCTCGACCCGCACTCGACAATTTCTACCGCGAAGCGCAGCAATGCCGCGCCGTCGCCGCGCACGGAGCGAGGCTGCAAGCTCCGCAATGACCCCGAGGAGGATCTATCGCTGGTTTGACGATTACTCCTGACAAATCGCATTGTCGGAAGTAATCGTGGTTAGATCAGCGGATCGCGGGACGGTTTACAGGTACTTGCCGACGAGGAGCTGGAGTTTGGCTTTGGTGGCTTCGGGGATGGCTGCTCGGTCGGTGATGATGGCGTGTTTGGCGGCGTGTTGGGCGGGGCTGGCGCTGAGGTCTTGGGGGAGGAGGCGGACGGCAGAGCGGACGACTTCCTGGGCGTTGGCGGAGTTTTGGTGCATGACGGCGATGACTTCGTCGACGGTGACGTCGTCGTGGCCTTCGCGCCAGCAGTCGTAGTCGGTGACCATGGCCAGGGTTGCGTAGGAGATTTCGGCTTCGCGGGCTAGTTTGGCTTCCTGCAAGTTCGTCATACCGATAACGTCCGCGTTCCAAGACCGGTAGAGGTTGGATTCGGCGCGGGTGGAGAACTGGGGGCCTTCGATGCAGACGTAGGTTCCGCCGAGTTTGCCGACGACGCCGACCTCCTGACAGGCCTGGGCGACGGTTTGGGCGACGAGGGGGCAGATGGGGTCGCCGAAGGGGACGTGGCCCACGATGCCGTCGCCGAAGAAGGTGGCGGTGCGGCTGAAGGTGCGGTCGATGAACTGGTCGGGGATGACGAAGTCGGTGGGTTTGTGCTCTTCCTTGAGCGAGCCGACGGCGGAGACGGAGAGGATGGAGGTGCAGCCGAGGAGCTTCATGGCGTAGATGTTGGCGCGGAAGTTGAGATCGGAGGGGAGGAGGCGGTGGCCGCGGCCGTGGCGGGCGAGGAAGGCGATGGGGCGGCCGTCAAGGGTGCCGAGGATGAAGGGGTCGGAGGGATTGCCGAAGGGGGTGGTGATGGTTTCTTCGTGGATGTCGGTGAGGCCGGGCATGGTGTAGAGTCCGGAGCCGCCGATGACGCCGATTTCTGCTTTCTGCAAGGGGCTGGTGCCTTTCTGGTGCTGTTTAGGGTGGTGCGAAGGGTTCCAGGGATTGTCTGAATAAGTGGCTCTCCCGGCCAAGCGTACCTCAGCGGCGAAAGCCGCCATCAATTTGAGGCACTTACGGCACGGCTGAGGCCGTGCCCTTAACAGAGCCAGGCTCAATCAGAGCTTCCTTACGCAAGGCGTCCCGAGCGAGAGTATATCGTCTGGCGGTTTGGAGCGGGAGGAGGTCCTGGAGGGTGCGGGCGAGGCTAAGTGAGGGCTCGTGGGCTGGGGTCGTCGCGTTGAGGAGGGGCCCGCTGATCTGGACGGCCATGACGGTTTCGCGGAGCTTTTGGGCGAGTGGGAGGGGAAAGCCTTCGCTGACGAAGACGAGGTCTCGGGTGCGGGCGAGGAGGAGGTCGCCTTCGGGGGTGGTGTAGGTCTGCTGGTCGTCGTTCTCGTCGGATTGGCGGTGGGAGAGCGAGGTGTAGCGGCGGGGGAGTTCGGCGGCGTAGAGCTTCAGGAAGGAGCGGGCGGAGTCGGCGTTTTTCCAGCGGGAGAGATAGAAGAAGACGAGGGAGCCGGGGGTAAGTTTTTCGGCGGCTGTGGCCGACCGGCGCTGGGCGGCGTAGTAGAGGCCGCCGTTCCAACTCCCGGTGAGGGCGGCGGACATTTCGCGGCCGCCGAAGAGTTCGGTGAGGATGCGGGTGTCGAGTTCGCCGATGGCGCCGATGTCGTAGGGGGCGTACTCGGGGTCGAGGAGGGGATGGACGTCGGGGAGCGGGAGGACGGGCGGGGGTGTGTGGGCGAGGTAGGCGGATGGGTGGAGGATCTCGGAGGAAGTGGTGGGCGGGTGGGCGAGGACGCCGGAGAAGGCGGCGACCTTGCCGCTTTTGATGAGGACGGCCTGCTCGAAGGCGAGGCCTTCGTTGTAGGGAAAGAGGAGGGATTGCTGAAGGAGGAGAGGTGCGCGGGCGAGGACGGGGGAACTGGAGGCGCTGGAGCTGGAGGCGGAGAGATCGTCGAGGTGGGTGGAGAAGGCGGGGAGGTCGGCGACGGTTTTGCCGGAGGAGCGGAGGCTGAAGTCGAGGAAGGTGATCATGGCCTGGCCTTCGACGACGGCGGTGCGGGCGGTGTCCTGCTCGTCGAGCTGGATGTGGCGGTTGTCGTCGGCGGCGGTGTGGGAGATGTCGGAGAGGGGGACGTCGCCCCACTTCTGGAGGTCGACGCGCTGGTCCTGGAGGGCGTGGGTGAGTTCGTGGGCGAGAACGGGTTTCTGTTCTTCGGCGGAGATCCAGCTGAGGAGGTTGACGGTTTTGGTTTTGTTGTCGTAGAAGCCGGCGATCTGCTCGGTGAGGAGGGAGAGGAGAAAGGGGCGGAGATGGAAGTCGCGGTCGAGGAGGCCCATTTTTTTGAGGACGAGTTCGGAGCGCTCCAGGCGGCGGGCGCTTTCGTCTTCGCTGAATTTCTCCTGGAGGATTCGGTTGACCTGGTCGCGGGAGATGAGGCGGCGTTTGACGGCGTGCTGGATGGGGAGGCCGGTGTCGGCGGAGACGAAGCGGAGGATTTCGTCGACGGACCGGAGGAGTTGCTTGGCTTGATCTTTGGTGAGGTTGGTGTCTTTTTGGGGGGCGGCGGGCGGTGTTGCGGGAGCCTGCGTTTCTGCGGCGAGGGTTAGGGCAGAGGTGAGGAGGGCGGAGGCGAGGAGGAGGGTGCGCGGGCGGGTGGGACGTCTGGGGCGAGGGTGCGCGGCGGTTCTTGGCCGGTTGCGGTTCAGGGAATGCCTCCGTTGCGGTCGCTATAATCGAGTGTACCGAGAGTTGGCCGGGGCTCTGTTCTCCCCGGCTCTTCCCTGCCCTGACGCTATGCGTGAAGACACTTTGATTGCGGATGTTTTTGCGGGTGCTGTGACCGAGGAGAGGTCTGGGCGGGAGCTCCGGACGTTGTTGGGGGCGGTGGGAGTGTGTGCGCTCGATGAGGCGGGGTGGATCGAGGTGCGCGGGGCGGACCGGGTGCGCTGGCTGAACGGGATGGTGACGAACTCGATTGGGACGCTTGGGCCGAGCGAAGGTTGCTACAACTTTTTCCTGAGCGCGCAGGGGCGGATCCAGGGTGACGCGTATGCGTTTGCCGAGCCGGAGCGGATCTTGTTGCGGACGGATCGTGGGCAGGTCGGGCGGCTGATGGAGATGCTGGATCGCTTCATCATCATGGATGATGTGGAGCTCCGGGATGTGTCGGAGCAGCGGCACGGGGTGATGGCGGCGGGGCCGGGGGTGGTGGCGATGCTGGGCGAGATGGGCATTGCGGTGGTGGCGGGGGTGGGGTGGGAGTGCCGGGCGGACGTGAGGATGTGGGGGGCGATGCAGGTTTCTGTGGTGCAGGTGGGGAGTCCGCTGGTGCCGCGGTTTGAGGTTTGGACGGAGGACGAGGCTGGGGCAGAAGAGTTGCGGGCTAGGCTTGGGGCGGCGGGTGCCGTGCTGTGTGGGCCGGAGAGTTTGGAGTGGATGCGGTTGATGGAGGGTCGGCCGCGGTATGGGGTGGATATTCGGGATCGGGAGTTGCCGCAGGAGACGGGGCAGACGCGCGCGCTCCATTTCAGTAAGGGGTGTTATCTGGGGCAGGAGATTGTGGAGCGGATTCGGTCGCGCGGGGCGGTGCACCGGGGGTTTGGAGGGTTTCGGCTGGAGGGCGGGGCGGTTGGAGCGGAGCGCGGGCTGCTTGCGGATGGAAAGGCAGTGGGCGAGTTGACGAGTGTTGCGGATATTCCCGAACTGCCGGGAGTTGGGGCGGGGATGCGGGTGGGGTTGGGGTATGTGCGGCGTGAGGCGCTGGAGGCGGGGCAGGCGATGGAGTATGCGGGCGGGGTAGCCTGGCCGATGGCGCTGCCGGTGCGGATGGGTGCGGAATCGCGCGGCGGGGACGAGGCATCCTAGAGGGAGAGATCAGGTTTTGGAAGAGAGGCATCATGCCCGAAGGCAGTAAGCCGTTTGTCGTTACGGATCGCCGAAAGTTTACGTTGGACGGACAACCTCGGCCGGATGCGGATCCGTCGCCGGAGCGAGAGGCTCCGCGCGCGGTGGTTGAGGCTGAAGCGGTTACTACGGCGCCACGACCTGCGGAGGTTGCGCCGTTGAAGGCGGCGGCTCCGACCGAGGTTGTGGACGAGTACGAGGATGCATTGCCGGCTCCAACGGCGGAGCAGACGGCGCAGTCTCGGATGGCGTATGAGCAGACGGCGGATCGTCTGGACACGGCGCTTCGGGCGACGAATCCTGGGGGGAATCATCCGCCGCCGATGAACTTTGAGCAGCTGGTGCAGAGCATTTATATGACGGCGATCGTGCAGATGGGGGGAGCGACGCCGGAGGGAGAGCAGCCGCGCGTGGACATCCTGGGTGCGCGGCAGAGCGTAGACATGCTGGGGGTGCTGGCGGATAAGTCGAAGGGGAATCTTTCGGCAGAGGAGCAGCGGTTGCTGGATACAGCCTTGTTCGAGCTGCGGATGGCGTTTCTGGAGATTACGCAGGCTCTGTCGCGGTCGGCTGCGGCTAAGGGCGTGGGGCAGGCGCCGGGTGCGGGTCGGCCGGGAGCCGGAGGCGGTGCGGGATTCGGTGGGCCGAGCATCGTTCGCTGACGATGGAGGCGACGCTTACGTTTCTCGGGAGCGGGACCTCGATGGGGGTGCCGACGCTGGGATGCGGGTGCAGGGTGTGTACGTCGGAGGATCCGCGCAACCGGCGGACGCGGCCCTCGGTGCGGGTGGAGTGGGCTGAGCACACGGTTGTGATCGACACCGGGCCGGATTTTCATGCGCAGGCTTTGCGCGAGGGGATACGACGGGTCGATGCGGTGCTGTATACGCATGGGCATGCGGACCATGTGCTGGGGTTCGATGATCTACGGCCGCTCAGCTTTGCGGTGCGGGGCAATCTGCCGATCTATGCGGATGAGCCGACGTCCGCGTCGATCGAGCGAATCTTTGAGTACACGTTTCGGAAGGTCGACCGGTATCCGACGAGTGCGCGGGTGGAGATTCATAGAATTGGCTCGGCGCCGGGGGCCGGGGTGGAGCTATTTGGGGCATGTTTTCGGCGGGTGCCGGTGACGCATGGACGGGAGGAGATTACGGGGTACAGGTTTGGCGCGGCGGCCTATTTGACGGACCTGAGCGGCTTGCCGGAGCAGAGCCTGCCGCTGCTGGAGGATCTGGATGTGTTGATTCTGGACGCTTTGCGGCGGGAGCCGCATCCGAGCCACTCGCATCTGGAGAACTCGATCCGGATTGTAGAGCAGCTGAAGCCGAAGCGGGCGTTTTTCACGCATATCAGCCATGATCTGGACCATGACGCGACCGAGCGGATGCTGCCGCCGGATATCCGGCTGGCGTATGACGGTCTGAAGGTTGAGTTCCTGATCGCATGACGATGGATGTGTATCGCGGACTGGGTGAGATTCGGGCGGGCTATGGGCCCGTGGTGGCGACCATTGGGAACTTCGATGGTGTGCATCGTGGCCATCAGTGGGTGATTGAACAGGTGACTGCGCGAGCGCGGGAGCTCGGAGTGGGGTCGCTGGCGGTTACGTTTGATCCGCATCCGGCGCGGATCCTGCGGCCGGAGATGAGTCAGCCGCTCCTGACGCCGGTGGAGGAGAAGCTGCGGTTGCTGGGGTTGACGGGAGTGGATGCGACGCTGGTGCTGCCGTTTACGGCGGAGCTTTCGCGTATGAGTGCGCGGGCGTTTGCCGAGGATGTCTTGCGGGCGCGGCTGGGGGTGGTGGAGCTGCACGAGGGGGAGAACTTCCGGTTTGGGTACCAGGCGGAGGGCGGGGTGGAGACGCTGGAGCAGATGGGGCCGGAGCTGGGATTTCGGCTGTGGAGCTATTCGCCGAAGAACGCGCGGGGAGAGGTCATCTCGTCGAGCCGGATTCGGGAGGCGGTGCGGGAGGGCGATCTGCGGACGGCACGGCACTTGCTGGGGCGGTCGTTTGCGGTCCGGAGTACGCCGGCGCCGGGACGCGGGTATGGGACGAGGTATGCGGTGCCGACGATCAATCTGGCGGCGTATGGGGAGCTGCTGCCTGCGAACGGGGTGTATGTGACGGAGGTTACGATCGGCTCTGGGGTGGAACAGAGGACGTTTGACGCGGTGACGAATGTGGGGAATCGGCCGACGTTTGGGGCGGACTCGTTTACGGTCGAGTCGCATTTGCTGCGGTTTGAGCCGGTGGCGCTCGATGAGAGGACGCCGGTGGCGGTGACGTTTTTGCGGCGGCTGCGGGCGGAGATGCGGTGGGAGAGCCCGGAGGCGCTGCGAGAGCAGATCGGGCGGGATGTGCGGGCGGCAGAGCGGGTGTTCAGTTTGTGCCGGGCGGTGCGGTCGGGGCGGGCTGGACAGCCGATGGCGGGCGTTGAGGTTCGGCCGACGGTGGTCGTGTAGGAGCGACAGGGGAGGCTCCGGCTGGGAAGGGGTCTGTATCGGTGGGCTGCTGGCGCTTGGTAGGAGGTTGCGCGTCGGGGTCGGTGTCGTCGGGGTTGGCGGCTGGAGATTCGTTGGGTGGGGCGGAGTCCGTAGGGGCGGCGGCGATGTCGAGGACTTTCTTCGGAGCACCGGCGGTGGTGAAGGCTTCTTTGTCCTTGCCGGCGATGGCGGCACGCATGAAGTCCATCCACATGGGGAGGGCGGCTTTGGCTCCGGTTTCTTTTTCGCCGAGGGTTTGGCGGTCGTCGAAGCCGATCCAGGTGCCGCAGGTGACGGAGGGCGAGAAGCCGATGAACCAGGCGTCTGTGTAGTTATTGGTAGTGCCGGTTTTGCCGCCGAAGGGGTGATTAAGCTGCGAGGCGGCGGCGGCTGTGCCGTAGTGGACGACGGCCTGGAGGAGCTGCATCATGGTGCGGGCGGTCTCGAGGGAGATGACCTCGGTGACCTTGGGGGTGCGTTCGGGGAGGGCAAGGCCGTCGGCCTGGGTGACCTTGCGGATGTAGTGCGGCTCGATGCGGATGCCGTCGTTGGGGAAGACGGTGTAGGCGCCGACCTGCTCAACGAGGGAGATGTCGGCGGAGCCGAGGGCGATGGGGAGGAAGGCGGGGATGTTCGAGGTGATGCCGAAGCGGTGGGCGGTTTCGATGACCTTGCGGATGCCGTACTGGTTGGCGAGGCGGAGGGCGGGAATGTTGCGGGATTCGGCGAAGGCGCTGAGCAGGGTCATGCGGCCTTTGTAGCCGGCTTCGTAGTTGTGCGGGGAGTACCATCCGCTGGGGGTGGGGAAGCTGGTGGGTGTGTCGAGGACGATGTCGGTGGGTTTGGCCCCCGCTTCGATGGCGGTGGTGTACACGTAGGGTTTGAATGAGGAGCCGACCTGGCGCAGGGCCTGGGTGGCGCGGTTGAACTGGGAGAGGGCGAAGTCGCGGCCGCCGACCATGGCGAGGACTTCGCCGTTGGAGTTGTCGACGGCCATGAGGGAGGCCTGGGCGCCGGAGTCCTGCTGGAGGGAGGCGTGGAGGTCGGGGGCGGAGGTTGGGCTTTCGATGCGGACGTAGACGATGTCCCCGGGTTTGGCGAGGGTGTCGCCGGAGGCGATTTGCGTCCAGACCCAGTCGGCGGGGGTGAGGGTGACGGTGCGGGGTCCGAGCTTGACGGCGATCTGCTGGCGCCCCGCGGAGACGACGAGGCCGTGGAGGTAAGCGCCGGTTTCGAGGCGCTGGGACCAATCGGGGTGGCGGTAGGTGGTGAGGTCGGTGGGGCTGCCGGAGGCGAGGATGTTCTGGAGATGGCCCTTCCATCCGTGGCGGCGCTCGTAGGTGGCGACGCCGTCGAGGACGGACTTGTTGGCGACGGTCTGGAGGCCGAGGTCGAGGGTGGTGTAGACGCGGAGGCCGGCGCCATGAACTTCTTCGACGCCGTACTGTTTTTCGAGCTGGCGGCGGACCTCTTCGACGAAGTAGGGGGCGATGCTGTTGGCGGGTTTTTCGATGTTGAGGCCGAGCGGGGTGGCTTTGGCGGCTTCGGCCTGGCTGGCGGTGATCTTGCCGTCGGCGCGCATTTCGTTGAGGACGAGGTTGCGGCGGCGGAGGGCGCGGTCGGGGTATTTCAGGGGCGAGTAGGACTCGGGGCCTTTGGGGAGGGCGGCGAGGAGGGCGGCCTCGGGGAGGGTGAGGTCGCGGACGTGTTTGGAGAAGAAGAACTCGGAGCCGGCTTCGAAGCCGTAGGTGCCGTGGCCGAGGTAGATCTGATTGGCGTAGAGCTGAAAGATCTGCTGCTTGGTGAAGCGGCGCTCGATCTGCATGGAGAGGAAGATCTCCTGGAACTTGCGGCCGTAGGTTTTTTCGGAGGAGAGGAAAAGGTTGCGGGCCAGCTGCATGGTGAGGGTGGAGGCGCCTTGAGCGCGGCCGCTGGAGTGGAGGTCGCGCCAGGCGGCACCGACGGCGCGTACGAGGTTGACGCCCCAGTTGCTCTCGAAGCTCTTGTCTTCGATGGAGAAGATGGCTTCTCGGAGGACGGGTGGGAACTCGGTGTAGGGGACGGCGATGCGGCGTTCGAGGGCGAAGGAGCCGAAGATTTTGCCGTGGACGTCGTAGAGGTCGGTAGTGGTGTTGGGGCGGTAGTGCGCGAGGTCTTCCATCTGCGGGACGTCGATGGAGTAGACGGCGGTGAGGCCGGCGAGAGCGCCGAAGAGCGCGGACATGCCGAGGAGCGTATAGAAGGTGACGCGCGCGGCGATCTGGCGGCGGGTGCGACGGGGCTGGGTGATGCGGACGCGGAGGATGCGGGCGCGCCACCAGGGCAGCTTCGGATCTGGGTCGGGTGAGGCGGGGCCGGAGGGCCGCGTCTGAGGATCAAATAAGGTCTGCAACGCACCGGACCTGAGCGGAGGTGGGACGCGCCCGGAGGGCGGCGCGGAGGGGACCTCGCAGAGTTTTGGAGAAGATCGGGAGCATGTCGGGATTGCCGAAGAGCATGTCTGGATTACGGAGAAGCATATCGGGGCTAGGCCGCTTTGCTCTTCAGGACTTCAAGGGCTTTGGAGAGCTGCTCGTCGACAGTGACCCCGGACTTGGCGGTGGTGGATGCGGGCTTGTCGGTGGCGGAGGGGGTGTCTTCGTCTTCGGAAGCGGCGTCGTCCGGGGTGTTCTTGCCGGCGACGAGGATGCCGGGGGTGACTCCGTCGTCCTGGAGGCGCTTGCCGGAAGGCGACTCGTATTTTGCGACGGAGAGGATGAGAGCGGCGCCGTCGGGGAGTTCGAAGGTCTTCTGCTGGGCGCCTTCGCCGAAGGTCTTTTCGCCGACAAGATCGGCGCGGTGGTTGTCGGCGAGCGCGGCGGCGACGAGTTCGGCGGGCCCGGCGGTTCCGCGGTTGACGAGGACGACGACCGGGGCGGAGGTCTGGATGGCCTTCGAGGCGTCGGCGGTGAAGACCTGCTTTTGGACTTTTTGACCCTCAAGGGTGGCAATGGTGCCGTCTTTTAGGAGGAAGTTGGCGAGGCGGGTGGCTTCAGCCATGTCGCCGGCCGCCACGTCGCGGAGGTCGAGGAGAACTTTTTTATTGCCGGCGCGGGGCATGGCGCGGAGTTTGGCTTCGATCTGGTTGACGTGGTCGCGGTCGAGGATGCCGGGCTTGAGATAGAGGATGGTGGAGTTCTCGTACATGGTTTCGGCGACAGGCGGGAGGGCCTGCATGGACCGAGTCATGACGACTTTTTCCGGCTCGGCGCGGCGGGGGCGGACGACGGAGAGGGTGAGTTGGGTGCCGGGCTGACCGCGAAGGAGCATCTGGATCATGGCGAGGGAGAGGTCGCGGGTGTCCTGCTGGCCGACGGCTTCGATGATGTCGCCGTCGTTCAGGTTTGCCTTGTCGGCCGGGCTGCCGGGGATGACGGAGACGACGGTGGCGTAGCCGTAGCGCTTGGAGACGTTGAGGCCGACCTGGGCGCTTCCCTTCTGGCCGGCTTTGTAGATTTTGTAGTCCGCGGGGGTGAGATAGCTGGAGTCGGCGTCAAGAGACTCGAGGAGACCGCGGAGGGCGCCGTCGGTGACGCGGTGGATATTGGGTTCTTCGACGTAGTCGGTCTGGATGTGCCGGAGCACCTCGCTGTAGACGTTGATCTGCCGGTAGGCTCCGTCGCCTTCCTGGACGGTGGCGGCGCTGACGCCGCGCGAGTTGACCCCGAGGAAGATGGTGAGGACAAGGGTAACGGAGAGGGCGAGCAGAGAGATCTTTACGAGCTTCGGCATGGCTAAGAAGGGCTCCCTTGGAGGCACGGGGCGGGGTGGGCGGAGGTTGCGAGGTGGCACGGCTCCGGACCGATCGCGACGTGGACAGAGGTTAGACGTCCCATGTGGACTGAATGATACTCCCCTCCCTGGGCCGGGGGGAGTGATGGAACGTGCCACTTTTGGGGTGCGTACGAGATGCTGAAGGATCTTTGGGGTATAAGAGGGCATGCGCGCGGCCGTGTGGGGGGATCGGTCTGGCGGCTAGGGGTCATTGAAGGAAAAGGCTGCCGAAGTGGTGGCGGTGGACAGAATCGAACTGTCGACCTACGGGTTATGAGTCCGTCGCTCTAACCATCTGAGCTACACCGCCTGGGGTGTTTCTTGGTTTGCGTTCGGTGGCTGACGCTCTGCCGAAGCTGGAAGCGCTCTGCCAAGCGGAAAAAAGGAGAGACAAGACTTCCGATGTCCATCATACGTGAGGCGGGTGGGGTGGAGAAAGGGCGGTTGAGGGTTTTGGGCGTGATTCCGGCGCGAATCGCATCGACGCGTTTGCCTCGCAAGGTGATGAGGATGATGGCGGGGCGGCCGATGCTGGCGTGGGTGGTGGAGGCGGCGCGGCGGTGCCCGGAGCTCGACAGGGTGGTGGTGGCGACGGACAGCGAGGAGGTGATGGAGATGTGCGGAGCAAACGGTTGGCCGGCTATGCTGACGAGCGCGGATCTGCAGAGCGGGACGGACCGGGTGGAGGCGGTGGCTCGGGAGATGGAAGCGGAGATCTATGTGAATGTTCAGGGGGATGAGCCGCTCCTTCGTCCGGAGCATGTGGCGGCGTTGCTGCGGCCGTTTCGGCGCGAGGGTGTGGAGGTGGCGACGCTGAAGGTGCGGTGCTCGGAGGCGGCCGTGGGGAATCCGAATGCCGTGAAGGTGGTGACGGCGGCGGATGGGCGGGCGTTGTATTTCTCGAGGGCGGCGATTCCGTTCGATCGCGACGGTGCAGGGGCGACGTACTGGAAGCATTTGGGCTTGTATGCGTATCGGCGAGAGGCTTTGCGGCGGTTCTGGGCGCTGCCGCCGAGTGGGCTCGAGATGACGGAGCGGCTGGAGCAGTTGCGGTTCCTGGAGAATGGGTTCAGCGTGTATGTGGAGGCGGTGGAGAGGGATACGGTGGGGGTGGATACGGAGGAGGATCTCTGGGTGGCGGAGGCGGAGTTGCTGCGGCGGCTGCGGGCGTGAGGGCTTTGCGGGCGGCGCTAGTGTGCTGTCCCGCAAGTATCTTGCAATAAGAGTTGCGCTGTCGGTAGG
>CAXSGC010000030.1:0-2116 GCA_964236945.1 uncultured Acidobacteriaceae bacterium
GCCGTGCCCTTAACAGAGCGGGGCCTAATCAGAGGTTCCTTAAGCGAAACGAGTATCTTAACCGGCTCGCTACTCGGCGGGTGGGGTGGCGGCGGCTTTCTGCGCGGTGGGGGCTGCGCCGGATTTGAGGACAAAGCTTTCGGTGTCTTTGGTGAGCATGTCGGTGTAGAAGGTGCGGAGTTGTGGGTACTCGTCCGCGGGGAAGATGACCTCGCCGATGGCGAAGTTGCGGCGGGCGGTGAGGCTGGTGGGGGTGGTTTCGGTGGTGAGGCTGTAGGCGATCTGTTTGCGGAGTTCGAATTTGGTGCTGAGGGGAGCGGACTCGACGGCGAGGCTGGCGGGGAAGGTGATGCGGATGGCGTCCTGGGTGAGGTGTTGATATTCGAAGTAGACGGGGATCTGGCGTTTTTCGTGGGGAAAGAGGGGTTTGGCGTTGGCTTCAAAGAGGTCGCCGGGGAGGAGCAGGCGTTTTCCGGTGGCGGAGCCGGGCTCGCCTTTGACGTCGAAGAGGACATCGAGGGGCTGCTCGAAGTCGTCGAGTTTGCCGATGGAGTTGACTTTGACTTCCATGCCGTGAGGGAGGAGGTTTTCGAGGCTGGTCTGGAGTTCGCGGTGGAGGCTGGCGGTGTCGCCGGTGACGGAGCGCTGGCGCCAGAGGATGGCGGGGGCGCCGATGTAGGTCATTTTGACGGTTCCGGAGACGGTGCCGTGCTCATCCATTTTGAGGTTGGCGACGCGCTGGATGCGGGAGGCGGTGTAGAGCTCGGGGGGTGTGCCGCCGAGGGCGGTGGCGCCGTCGGTCTGGCGGAGGCCGCCGGCCATGGTGTGGCGCCAGGCGAGGTGGCCGTAGGGGCAGAAGCGGGTGCCGGGGTCGAAGAAGGCTTCTTTGCCGTCGACGTTGACGATGGCGATGTCGTCGTCGAGCTGGCGGAGGCTGAGGAAGGCGGGATAGAAGATGCTTCGGCTGCGGTCGGCGACGGCCATGAGGTAGGCCTTGAAGCCGGCGGCGCGGGCCATGGCGACGAAGAGCTGGGCGAGCTGGTCGCCGGAGCCGCGTTTGCGAGTCCAGATGTCATCGGTGGTGCGGACTTCGCCGAGGCCTTGCGACTTGTCTTCGGAGGTGGAGTGTTCGCGGGTGAGGTCGGTATTTTCGAGGCCCTGGACGGCGTCGTAGAGCTTGCGGAGGCGGACGGCGGGGGCGTCGGCGGGGGAGGTGAGTTGCGCCGCGGCTGCGGAGACGACGGGGCCGGGGCCGATGAATTTGTCGCGTCGTTTGGCCCAGAATTTGCCTTCGTTCTTCCAGAACTCCTCCTTGGTCCGGTAGGGGGCGTAGTAGAAGAGGACGCGATAGGAGAAGCTGCGGATGGGCGGCATGAACTCTTCGTCGGGGGCGGGCGGGACGTCCTTGATCTGGAGGTCGAGCGTGGTGGCAGCGTTGTCGAAGCTGTTGCGTGGAGCAGAGGTTTGGACGACGTTGACGCCGGGGGGGAGGATAGGTGTCCAGGCGATGGTGCTGGTGAGCTGGCCGCGATCGTCGCTCGAGACGAGGGTCTGGGTGGTGGGCTTCCAGAGATAGTGGGCGCGGCGGGTGAAGAGGTCGGACTGGATGTACCACTCGGGCGCGATGAAGTAATTGTCGTCGTAGCGATATTTGTAGCGGTACTCGAGGATGGAGCCGACCTCGACGTCGGGCAGGCTGAAGACCTTGGCCATGGCCTTGACGCCGCTGCCGTGGCCGCGCTCGATGAGCTTGTCGTAGGGTTTGCCGGTGAAGGGAACGATGGCGCCGTCGGGGTGGATGGTGCGGCCGGAGATCTCTGCGATCGTGAGGCCGGCGTTGCCGCGAGCGTACGGGAGCTCGACGTTGGCGAAGTCCTTGCCGCGGTCGGAGAGGACCTTGAGGCGGACGTAGAAGCTGTGCATGTGGAGCTTGTCTTCGGTGGTCTCTTCGCGGAAGAGGTAGACGGCGGGGGCGCCGGGGACCTCGGGCTGGGAGGTCATGGAGAGCTCTTCGGGGCTGGGTTGGGTCCACTGGTCGGCGTGGGCGGCGGTGGCGGCGAAGAGGGCGAGGCAGAGGAGGTGGTGGTAGGCGGTGCGCCCGGGGTGGGCGCCCTTG
>CAXSGC010000030.1:2126-10695 GCA_964236945.1 uncultured Acidobacteriaceae bacterium
TGAGGTTCGGTTAACCATGGTGGACGCGATCGAGGTGGGGCAGGGTGGCGAGGCGTTTCATGGGAGATCCTGAATGTGCGGGCGGCGATGGGTGGTGGGTGAGTGAGTGGGGGACAAACGATGGCAAGGAGAAACCGCGGGTCCTTCGACGGTGCCCCTGGCTCCGCTCAGGATGACAGGTTGCGAGGTGGCTGGAGGAGGCGTCATCGTGCTCGGGGTTCAGTTCTTTTTGAGGACGGCGTGATTGTCTTCGTCGGCGGCGATGACGGCGGCGAGCTTCTGGACGTCGGGGTATCGGTCGGCGGGGAGGCTGACCTCGCGGACGGTGTAGGTGCGGGTGTAGAGGAGGGTGTTGCCGTCGAGCTTGCTCCGGCTTTCGTAGCTGGCGAAGCCGAGGTCGAGCTTGACGGGATCGGGGATCTCATCGACGGTGTAGCCAGGAGGGAGATGGATGCTGTAGATGTCGGTGCTCTGCATGGTTTCGCGGAGGTCGATGGGAACGTGGCGGGGCTTGCGGTCGGCGGTGAGGCCTTCGGTGCCGAGGACGCGGGGGCGGAGCATGAGCAGGGGGCCCATGGATTTGGCGAAGTGGTCGGCGGTGAGCGAGAAGGTGGTGGTGAGGTCCCGGTTGAAGCTGGCGGCGTTTTCGGTTTTGACGTCGGTGACGGAGAAGGTCTGGAAGTCCTGGCGGAGGATGTTGTCGAGGAACTCGGTTTGTTCTTTCTGATCGCCGTCGGTGGCGAGCGAGCGGCGATGTTCGGAGAGGTCGCCGAAGCGTTTTTCGGTGTAGGCGCCTTTGAGGCTGCCGTCGGGGCTGAGATCGAAGGTGGCGGAGCGGCGGATGGTGTTGAGTTCGGGCGCGAGGACGGGGAGTGGGACGACCTGGCTGCGGTCGCCTTCCATGAGGATGCCGTAGCCGCCCTGGAGATCGTGTTCGAGCTGGCCGAAGGGGGTTTTGTCCCAGGTGGGGTCGAAGATGAGATAGCGGCGGCCGTCCGCGAGGGTGACGACGCTGCGGAGTTTGGGCGAGGTGTAGCCTTTGGGGATCTCGATGGCGGCGATCATGTGGTCGCCGACGATGGAGGGTGCGTCGGGGACGACGACGCCGCGGCGGTGATCGACCATCATGAGGGCGGAGTGGACGCCGACGGCGGAGAGCATGGAGGAGAGCAGGGTGGCTTTATCCTTGCAGTCGCCGTAGCGGTTGCGGAAGATATCGGCGGCGAAGTGGGGCTGGTAGCCGCCGATGCCGACCTCGATGACGAAGTAGCGGATCTGTTTCTGGACGAACTCGGCGATGGCTTCGGTTTTGTCGTAGAAGTCGGGTTTGCCGGAGGCGAGGGCCTGGGCCTTGGCGGCGACCTCGGGCGGTGGGTTGAGGCGGTCGCGGGAGAGGGTGGCATACCACTGGCCGATGCCCTTCCATGTGCCTTCGGTGCTGAGCGGGAGGCCGGGGCCGGCGTAGTGGACCGTCATGCGGCCGGCGAGGGCGAGCTCGGAGGGGCGGAGGGGGATGTGGGCGAGGTTGATGCCGGGGGTATCTTGCATGGACCAGCGCCAGCGGCCGTGTTCGAGGTCGACGGGTTTGCTGCCGGCGAAGTGCGCCCAGACGGTTTCGAAGTTGAAGCCGGGCGGGAGTTCGAGCGTGAAGGTTTCGCGGAGGCGGGGCAGGTCGCTTTGAAAGAACCAGGTTTTTTCGGTGAGGTAAGGGCGGGCGCGCTGCTCGTACTCGAAGGCGACGATGCCGCCGGGGTCGCGGCCGGGGGCGCGGGCGACTTTGAAGCGCTCGTCTTCAAAGAGATTGCCCTGGCCGGGGTAGCCGAATTCGCCGATTTCGGAGTCTTTGACGGCGTACTCGTGGCCGTCGGGGCCGATGCTCCAGACGTGAAAGAGGAGGAGTTTGGTGTCGTTGTCGAAGCGGACGACCGGGGTGGCCTCGTCGCGGCCCTGGGGGCGGAGGATCCGGACGACGCGGCGGCCGTGCTCGACGGCGTGGCCGTCCGGCGAGACGGTGTAGGTGGTGTCCTCGAGGAGGACGACGGCGTCGGTTTCGTCGGGGTAGTGTGGGACGGTTTGGGCGGCGGCGGCGCGAACCCAGTCGGGGACGGTGTCGGGTTTGACGGCGCGGGCAGGGGTGGGGGCGAGCAGAAGCGCGGATGCGAGGGCGGCGAGGAGGCGCGGGGGAAGGCGGGAGCGGAGACGCGGCAGAAGAGGCAAGAGGATCATCGATCCAGCGGGTCTGGATGTGGGACTTGATTCAGGGGGTCTGGATGTGGGACTTGTGGGGGCTGTCCGGAGATCTGTGAGCGAGGTTGTTTCTTTCCAGATCGCGGGCATTTGCACGAGTTATACGCGGGTCGGGGCGGCGGGGCAAGGAGTTTCGGGTCCCGGTCGGGGGCGGTCGGGGCAAAGGTAATGACACAAAGGTGGTATGAAGAGGACGGAGTTTCTGCCGATAAGGAGATCAGAGGGGAGATGGAGTTCGGGGAGGAGGGAGGCTCATGGGACGCGAAGTGGGCGGAAGCCGGTGACGGGGAAGAGGCCGGTCGGGTGATCCTCGGTCGAGACCTGTTGTTTGAAGAGGTAGCGGAGGAAGAAGCCGCCGTTTGCGGTGTTGTAGTTGTTGGAGTTGTTGGCGGAGACGAAGCCGCCGACGTACCAGCGGTCGGCGATGCGGTAGGAGGCTTCGGAGTTGACGGCGTAGTTGAGGCCGGTGTTGCTGTTGACGGGGTAGGTTGGGTTGGAGAAGGCCTGCCGGGCGAGGTCGAGCGGGTAGAAGACGGCGGCGGCTTCCTGGAAGGTCTGGACGCCGAGGTTGGCGTTGATGGTGTAGTGGAGGTCTTTTTTGTAGAGGCCGTTGAAGGTAACGGGGAGGGAGGCGAGGAAGTAGACGTCCGGGCTGAAATAGCCGCCCTGACCGTAGCTGAGGCCGCGCTCGTTGGCGGTGTAGTGCTGTCCGAAGAGGCTGGCGCCGACGTTGAGGGTTCCGTAGCCGGGCCAGCGTTTGACGCGGAAGTAGGCGCCGAGGCTGCCTTCGTATTTCTGGTTCTGGAGGACGTGATAGCCGGTGAGGGCGCCCCCGTCGCCGGAGAGGTAGAGGCCGGCGCGTTCGTTGCCGAAGTCGAGGCGGGCACCGCCGGTGGTGGAGATGACGCCGCCCCAGATGGAGCCCGAGAAGACGGGGGTGATGGATCCGGGGTCGTGGAGGCCGGCGTAGGAGAGCTGGGTGTCTCGGACGGAGTCGCGGTCGCCGAAGAGGAGGAGGTGGCTGCCGGCGGGACGCCACTGAAAGCGGCCGGTGATGTTGGAGACGAGGAATTCGTAGGGGGTGTAGCCGAGGGCGAAGCCGAGGTTGGCGGTGGTGAGTTGGAGTTCACCGCCGATGCCGGAGCTGAACTGTTGGGCGGGCGTGACGACGGCGTTGGCGGGGAGGGTGCCGAGGACGGGCGGCGGAGCGGCGTTGGCCGCGGCGTTCTGGGCGGCAGTTTGGGCGGCGACGGTGTCGACGACGCCGGAGGAGAGGAAGACGGGCCGGGGGACGACGGTGAGGCGCACTTTTTTGCCGAGCACGGCGGAGGCTTCGATGGGAGCTTCGATGTCGATGAGGCGATCAAAGCCGGAGGTGCCGCTGCGGTAGCGGGCGCTGCCGGCGCCGCCGATCCAGCCGCTGTAGGAGGCTTCGAGCGAGGCGAGTTCGAGCTCGGTCTGTTCGCGTGGGGAGAGGCGGGTGCCGGGGACCACGCCGGCGCTGGGGTCGAAGGGACCGCGGAGGGGAGGGACGTTTTTGGCGGCGAGATCGGCGTCGGTGGGGGGCGTGGATTCGGCCGAGTTGGCGACGGGGCGGAGGGGCGGGTAGGCTTCCGAGGTCAAGGGCGGAGCGACGGCGGGGTAGGTGAGGGGGGGGGGGGCGGGGGTAGAGATGGTCGAAGAGGGTGCGGGTCTGGGCAGGCTGGAGGCGGAACGGTGGCGCGGGGCGCGGGACGAGGAGCCACTGCCTGGACGTTGGACGTCAGGTTGAGTCTGGGGTTGGGTTTGGGCTTGGGTCTGGGGTTGGGGGTACTGCTGACCGTAGGTATTGCTGTTGGGGGTGCCCTTGTATTGGGTGTTGGTGGTGTTGTAGGTGTCGGGCGGAGGTTGGCTGACGCCGGAGCGGCTCGCGCCGGAGCTTTGGCGGCCGGGTGCGTTGGGAACGTAGCGGGCGGTGGGGAGGACGTCGGTGATCTCGCGGCCTTGCGGGTCGATGCGGGGCGAGTTGTCGCCGAGTTGGATGGGGACGGGCGAGGGGGCGAAGCCGACGTTTTCGGTGGAGGGGGGGTAAGGGACGTACGGGCCGTAGATTTCGGCGGCGGATTTGGGTTGGGTGCCGGCAGTTGTCGTGCCGGTGATTTGAGATGGGGGGTAGGTGAGGTTGTTTGCGGAGCGCGGGGGGGCGGAGGTGTAGGTGGGGGACGGGGCGGAGGCTTCGGGGACGTAGTCCTTAAGGGTGGAGGGGCGGTTGGGGGGTGATGCGGTGGTGGCGCGGCCGCCGGCGGGGTTGCTCATGTACGACGGAACGACGTCGCGTGTGGAGGAGGCGGGGTTGGGGCTGAACTGGACGGGAGCTTCGCCACTGAGATTGCCGTAGGTGGGCAGATAGGGGCGGGCGGGCTGGGAGTTGGTCTGGGCGGAGGTCTGGGCGGCGGTCTGCTGGATATCGCCGGTGCTGAGGAGGGTGGCGAGATCCTGGGACTGGGTGGCGCTGGGAAGGCGGACGGCGGGGGCGGGGCGGCCGAGTTCGCTGGCGAGTTCGGCTCCGGGGTCGGTGGGTGGGAGCGCGGCGAGCGAGGCTCGGAAGTAGTCGGCGGCGCGACCCTGGTTGCCGCGCGCCTGCTCGAAGCGGGCGCCGAGGGTGAGCATGGCGGCGTCTTTGGGGTAGGCGTCGAGGCCGTAGCGCAGCCAGGTTTCGGCGGACTTCAGGTCGTTGGCGGCGAGCGCTGCGCCGACGGCGGATTTGTAGTCGGAGGACGATGCGGCGGTCATGTCCTGCGACTTGAAGATGAGGACGGCCTGTTTGGGGATGCCGGCGCGGGCGTAGCCGGAGGCGAGGGCGCGGAGGACGCCGGGGTTTTCGGGGAAGGCTTTGGCGGCGGCGTTGAGGATGTCGAGCGAGCGTTTGAGGTCGCCGGCGGCGGCGGCCTGGTTGGAGCGGCGAACGGCCCAGTTGGTCCAGATGGTCTGGACGGTGCGGCGCTGCTCGTCGGAGAGGTCGGCGCGGCTGCCGAGCCGCATGAGTTCGCGGTAGAGGCCGGTGTCGTTGCCGCTGTTGAAGAGCAGCCAGGCGTCCTGGATGTCGATGTCGGCTGGGGGGGCGCTGTGCTGGAGCTCGTAGTGCTGCTGGACGCGGTGGAGGAAGGCCATGGCCTGCGCGGGTTGGCCGAGGCCGTTGTAGACCGCGCCCATGGTCTGGAGGTATTCGACGTCGTCTTCGAGCTGCCGGCGGAGGTCGGGCGGGATCTGCTGCGCCTGGCTGAGGGCTTCGCCGTCGCGGCCGGAGGTGTGGAGGGTGGAGAGAAGGCCCTTCCAGGCGTCGGTGCGGTTGGGATCTTCGGAGAGGATCTGGCGGTAGATGGGGAAGGCGCGCTCCCTGTTGTTGCGGGCGAGGTAGATGCCGGCGAGCTGGAGTTCGAGGGCGACCGAGGGTTTGCGGTTTTGGCTGGCGGTTTCGGCGACGGAGTGCTCGAGGATCTCCTGGGCGGTGTCGAGGCGGTTGACGCCCTGGTAGATGGCGGCGACGGTGACCTGGAAGCCGGGGTCGCGCATGGAGTTTTCGTACATGGAGGGCGGCATGCTGGCGAGGGTTTGGACGGCGAGGGGGTCCTGGTGGGCGGCGTGTTCGACGCGGATGAGGCCTTCCCAGGCGGCGGGGTTGGAGGGGTCGGAGGCGAGCACCTGGCGGTAGAGGCCGGCGGCCTGGTCGAGGTGGTTGGCCTGCTGGAGGAGGCCGGCGTACTGGAGCTCGGTTTCGACCTTCAGGCCGTTGGCGCCGGCGGGAAAGGGGAGGTCGAGGGCGGTGCGCAGGGTGCGCTGGGCGTCGGCGTCGCGGCCGGTGGCGGAGTAGGCGGAGGCGAGGGTGCGGAGGTAGTCGGGGTCGCGCATGAGCTGGGTGCGGACGGAGGTGGGGATGCGGCGGTCGGTGAGGAGAGCCTGCTGGGGGTTGCCGGCGCCGGCGTGGGCGAGGAGGAGGCCTCGCCAGGCGGCGGCCGAGTTGGGTTTGGCTCGGGTGAAGCGCTCGTAGACGGCGACGGCGGGGCCGAACTGCTGGGCTTTGAGCAGGGTTCCGCCGAGGCCTTCGAGGGCTTCGGGGCTGTTGGGTCGGAGGTTGAGCGCGGCGCGGAACTGCTGCTCAGCGGTGGGAAGGTCGTTGGCGGCGAGGGCGTCCGAGCCCTGGCCCATGGTGAACCAGAAGCGCGAGGTGTTGATGGCGGTGTCGAGGCCGGGGTCGCGGGCGCCGTTTTGTTTGGCCTGGTCGAGAAAGCTGAGCGCGGCGCCGAAGTTAGATTGCTGCATGCGGATGTAGCCGAGGCCGGCGAGGGCGCGGGCGTTTTCGGGGTCGGAGCTGAGGATGGCCTGGAAGCGCTGCTCGGCCGCGGAGAGGTCTTTGGCGTTGAGCGAGCGGTAGGCTTGTTCGGTTTCGACGCCGCGGGCGCGGTTGGCGAGGGTTTCGGGGCTGTCGCCGGGGAGCGGCGCACGGGTGGCGGCGGGCAGTTTGCGGAGGGCTTCGGCGAGGTCGGGGTCGGCGTGCCGGGCGAGGTAGGCGCGGAGGTCGGGGGCGGCGGCGGGGTTGCTGGAGTCCCAGAGGAGGGACTGGCGGAGGGCGGCGACGGCCTGGGGGTTGTCGGGGTGGCGATCGAGGAGGCGGCGGCCTTCGGCGCGGGTTTTGGGATTGTAGGTGAGGATGCGGCCGAGGGTGATGGCGTAGCGGGGGTCGGCGGGGTATCGGGCGACGAGGGCGCGGAGGCCTTCGAGGGCGTGCGGGCGGCCGGTGTCGGTGGCGGCTTCGGTCTCGTAGAAGGCAAGGGCGGGTTCGCCGGGGGGCGGATTGTTGCCGAAGGTCTTGCGGTAGATTGCCATGGCCTGGGCGTACTGTCCGGCCTGGGCGTATTTGCCGGCCTGCTGGAGGGCGGCGGTCTGGTCCTGCTGGGCCGAGAGGTTTTCGATGCGCTGGATGGCGGGGTCTTTGGGGTTTACGGCGCGGAGGCGTTCGAGGTAGGAGTTCGAGACGGCGTAGTTGCCCGAGAGTTTGGCGGCGCGAGCGAGGCCGCCGAGGGCTTCGGGGTTGTTGGGGTCGGCGAGGAGGACCTGCTGCCAGGTTTGGGAGGCGATGTCGGTGCGTCCGCGGGCTTCGAGGCTGCGGGCTTTTTCGAGGAGGGCCTGGAGCGCGGGTTGGCGGGAGGTTGGGGGGGCCTGGGCGTGAGCGACGCGGGGGATGGGGGAGCAGAATGGAAGTGCGAGGGCGAAGACGGCGGCGGCGAAGAGGCCGGTGCGGGGGCGGGACTCTGAGGCGCGGGGCTCTGAGGCGCGGGGGCGCTGCGGCGCCTGGGATCGGGCCTGGAGGTGAGGCTGGGATCGGATTGGGGGGAGGATCTTCATAGAGGCGGGACCGAGCGCCGGCTTTTGGGGGATCAGCTGCCCTAACCCTCTTCTCTCCGGGAAGCTTACCGCTTTTGCCTGCGTTTGTACCTTAGTATCTTGCGGTTTAGAGCAGATCTCCTGTTCCTGTGAGCCGGATACAGTATGGGAGTGCCGTTTTCATTGGGGAAAACGGCCATGAAACCTGTCGTTTCGGTATACACCTGCAGGAGATCTGCTCGAGCGCAGAAGTTGCATGGTTGCGATGACGTTTCAGTTACCTTTCATGACGTTCTAGTGACCTTTCAGGAGGAGTTTGCCCGCGCTGTCGAAGCGGAAGCGGCCTTCGGTGAAGCCGGTGGAGAAGAGGGCGAGGTTTTGATCGTAGTAGGCGGCGCGTGTGCCGTACAGGCCGGTAGCGGGATCTTTGCTGGAGGCGAGGCGGAGTTCGAGCGAGCGTGCGGGCGCGTGGAGGCCGAGGGCCTGGAGGTAGGGGATGACGGCGGCCGAGAAGCCGATGGGGGCGGTGGGGTTTTTGATTTGGCCCCGGTCGTCGACGGCCTCAGGCGGAGAGGCGGCTTGGCGCAGGTAGGAGCTCATGCCGGAGGTGCTGGCAAGCAGGGCGTGGAGGCCGGGAGTTTTGGGGTCGGAGAGGCCGAGCCAGAGGTAGACGCGGATGGCGTCGTAGCTGCCGAGGGCGGCGGCGCCGGGGGAGGAGTTTCCCGGGGCCGGGGCGGGGCGGATGCCGGCGTCTCCGGCGGAGACCCAGTCCATGGCGAAGCCGGAGCCAGAGCGGAGAAGGGGGCCGAGGGAGCTGAGGACGGACCTCCAGGGGCCGGTGGGAGCCGCGGATGCGAGGCGGAGGAGGAGGGGTGGTGGGAGGTAGCTGGGGTTGAGCAGCCAGAGGCCGGGGCCGGGGTGGAAGCCGTGCGGGCCGGGGAGGAGGGTGGCGCCGAGGCCG
>CAXSGC010000030.1:10716-46316 GCA_964236945.1 uncultured Acidobacteriaceae bacterium
TTCGAGGAGGGTGTAGCCGATCCAGAGGTCGGCGTCGGAGGCGGGGTTGGGGTCGAGGGTCTTCCATTGGCCGTCGGGGGCTCGGCCCCAGCTCCAGGCGGGGAGGTATTGGGAGAGGTCGCCCGCGGCGAGGTTGGTCTCGGTCCAGTGGAGGATGCGGTCGAAGCGAGGGCGATCGTTGGCGACGAGGGCGAAGAAGAGGGCGTAGGCCTGGCCCTCGCTGGTGGTGCGGTCGCCGGCGGAGTGGTCGATGACGCGGCCCTGGTCGTCGATCGAGTGCTGGGCGTAGGTCTCCCAGAGGGGCCAGGCGGTCTGGGTGGGGATTTGGGTGGGGGTTTGGGCGCGGCAGCCGATGGTGGAGGAGGCGAGCAGGAGGATGGCTCCCACGATCTTAGCGGCCAGGATCTTAGCGGCGAGGATCTTAGCGGCGGGGAGCTTAGTGGCGGGGAGGGCGGCTACGGAGCCGGTCCGGGAAGGGCGTGAGGGGCGGGATCGCATGGCGTCAGGCCGTTCCCTGGAGGCGAGCTCGGGCGTTGCGGCGGAGCATGGACCGGAGGATGCTGGCCATGAAGAAGCAGAAGACGAGGACGCCGACCACGACCAGCCACGGGAACTGGGAGAAGAGGAGGTTGAAGTGGAGCCACAGCGACAGGGAGCCGACGCGGTAGACGTCGTTGCCGATGCGGTAGGAGACGAAGCGTCCGCCGTGGAGCACGGAGACCGATTGCGAGACGTCGGAGCTTTGGGCACCTTTGAGGAAGGCGGTGAGAAAGGCGGGGATGGTGGCGTGGTCGCGAACGGCGATGACGACGACGGAGCGTTTGGCGCCGCTGGGCCACTCGATGCCTTCGATGAGCGCGTCGGGGAGGCCGCCGGCGGTTTCGAGCTGTCCGGACTGGATGTGATCGGAGGAGCGGACGCGCCACCAGGCATGCTGGAGCGAGGCGAAGAAGCCTTGGGTGTCCTGGATGTGGAGGCCGGAGCCGTCGACGACGACGGGGAGTGCCTGGGCGAGGCGGCCGAGGGCGGGCTGGTCGTCGACGGTGCCGAGGACGATGTAGTCCTTGCGTCCGTCGGAGCGCATGCCGTCGGCGTTGGTGGGGGTGACGTTGAGGACGGGGTATCCGGTCTGAGCGCCGAAGTGTCCCATGAGGGTGAGGTACATTTCGATCTCGTCGGCGGTGGGGATGTCGGGGAGGACGACGCCGGTGTCGGCGAGGTCGGCCCGGCGGGTGAAGGGGTAGCCGGCGTTGGCGAAGAGTTCGAGGTTGGGGAGGACGGCCCAGTGCGGGATGTCCCGGAGGTCGAGGAAGGAGTCTTTGAGGATGGTGCCTTGCATGTTCCAGGGCGCGGCGTCCTGACAGTGGCCCTTTTTCGTGAGCATGAAGATGAAGGACATCATCATGGAGTTCGAGAAGGGGCGCATGTTGACGACGGGGATGGGGACGATGGTTTCGAGCTGGGCGGAGGCTCGGTCGGTGTGCGGGAGGGGTGTGGAGCTGACGTATCCGTCGTTCATGTAGACCTGGACGGAGCTGTCGGTCGCGAGGGGGATTCCGTTGTAGCGGTAGCCCATGTGGAAGCTGAGGTTCTGCTGGGCGCCGTAGTAGAGGTCGGGGGGGAGGCGCATGTAGACGCGTACGGGGGTGGAGCCGTCGGTCTGGAGATCGCCGGTCTGGGCGATGTCGCCGAGGCGGGTGATTTTATCGGTGGAGAGCCAGCGGGGAGCGTCGTCGGGGTCGCGGGGGCGGGGCGGCTTGAGGCTGGGGATGCGGACCTGGTCGCCCTGAAAGAGGTCGCGCTGGAGGGTGAGGGCCATGGCGGCGGTGACGAGATCGTCGGGGTTGTCGCCGGAGAGGACGAGGATTTTGGCGTAAGGGTCGTTGGGGTTGGAGCGCATCGCGATACTGGCGCCGGAGTTTCCTGCGAGATTGAAGGAGTTGGGGAGATCGGAGGAGTTTTCGCTGAGGACGATCGCGTTTCCAGGGGGGATGGTGCCGAAGGTGACTGGGAAGCGGAAGGGTCGGAGGTCGTTGGGAAGGAGGCCGAACCAGGACGCGACGATGCCGGCGGCCCGGAGCGCCTTGGGGGAGGGCTGGGTGAGAAAGACGATGGGGACGACGGGGTGGAGGTTGACGGCGGCGTCGTAGAAGGGCAGAGGGAGGAGTTTGAGGTCGTTCTGGAGGGGGAGGAGCGAGCCGGCGAGATCGATGGTGGAGGTGCTGTCGACGTGGCTCCAGAGGGTGGAGCTGGTGGGGTCTTCGCACTGGACGGTGTAGTGGCCGACGAACTCAAAGGTGAGTTGATTGTTGTGAACGAGCAGGTCGGCGGGGAGAGCGAAGCCGGCTTCGAGCAGGGTGCCGCTTTCGTTGCGGGCGACGACGACGGAGCCGGGGGCGGCGGAGTCTCGGGTCCGGTCGGGCGTGGTTTCGGGCCGGGAGCTTGAGGGAGGCGATGTGACGGGGAGGGTAGCGACCAGGGTTCCGTTGAGGCTGATTTTGAGGTGGCTGAGGGAGGGGAGGAGCCCCGGGGAGAAGTGATAGCGGAGCTTCATGTTGGCGGATTTGACGACTTCCGTCTGCGGGACGGAGAAGTAGACGGACTGGAAGGCGTCGACGCCGTGGAGGACGATGGCGTCGGTGATGCCGAAGTCGGCGAGGGAGAAGGTGGTGTTGAAGGTTCCGGGGAGGTTGGTGTGGGGTTGCGGAGCGACGTTGGGGAGAGCGGAGGTGCGAGATCGGGTTGGGCGGAGGGACGTTGGGGAGGGGTCGGAGGCGGTAGAGGGCGGAGGGGAGGGAGCGAGGGTTTGGGGTGAGGGCGTGGCTTGAGGCAGACGTCCGGAGCGGGCGGAGGTGCTGCCGAAGAGGGCGAGAAGGAGGAGGGGGACGACGCTGGTGGCCAGGCGGACTTTTGGGCTGGTCTGGATGGTCTTGATGGTTTTGGGGACGCGGGGGCGGGACTTTGTAATTGTCTGGAAGAGCCGTTGGCCGGTCATGTTCAGGCCTCGCATGGAGAGCTTGAAGATGCGAAGGAGGCTGAGCAGGGGGCGATCGGGCTCGCGGGCTTCTCCCCAGCCGAGCCAGGTGTCGGCGCGGGAGTAGAGCACCATGGTGAGGGCTTCTTCTTCCTGGAGGGTGAGAGCGTCGAACTGGGCGCGAAGGATGTTGTTGTGAAGGCTGATGACGGTGGCGGGGAGGGCTGCGTCGCCGTCGAGCACGCCGAAGACGAGCTGGATGACGTCGCCGGGAGTGACGGGGAAGTCGCGCTCCATGGTGATCATGGCGCCGCCGCTGGACATGTCGATGGTGGTGCCGTCGATGAGCGTGCCGTCGGGGAGGAGGGCGCTGGCGGGAACGGCCATGGGGATGCGGACGGTTTGGCGTCGCTGCTGGCTTTCCCAGGCGACGGCGGTGGCGGCTCCCAGGATGATGATGTTGAAGCAGACCCAGACCAGGTTGACGATGACGGTGCCGTAGCGCTCGCCGTCGTAGAGGCTGCTGAGCAGAGGCAGGGGGATAAGGAAGAGGCGCGGCACCGCCATGAGGGCGCCGAAGGTGTTGAGGCCGAGGAGAAAGAGGAACGGCTGGGCGATGCGGCCATCAAAGAATCCCTTGTTCACCACGCCGCCCTTGGCGGTGACGTCGAAGCTGCCCAGCTTCGGGTTGATGAGCGCGAGCATGGTGGGGAGGAAGATGTAGGGCGCGAGGACGGTCTCATAGACCTCGTTCCAGAAGGAGTGGCGGTGCTGGCCCTGGATGCGCGAGTTGGTGATGGCGGAGAGGACGAGGTGGGGGAAGGCGTAGGCGAGGATGGCGGCCCAGTAGCCGGGGATGTTGGTTTGTCCGAGGACGAGATAGATGAGCGGGGAGGTGAGAAAGATGAGGCGAGGGAGGGCGTAGAGGAAGTGCGACATGGCGTTGAAGTAGCAGAGGCGCTGTGCCGCCGAGAGACCGCGGGCGGTGAGCGGGTTGTCGACGCGGAGGATCTGGATCATGCCGCGGGCCCATCGGATGCGCTGTTTTACGTGGCCGGAGAGGCGTTCGGTGGCGAGGCCGGCGGCCTGTGGAATGTTGATGTAGGCCGTGTTCCAGCCGTTGATCTGCATGCGGAGCGAGGTGTGGGCGTCTTCGGTGACGGTTTCGACGGCGATGCCGCCGATCTCGTCGAGCGCGGATCGGCGGAGGACGGCGCAGGAGCCGCAGAAGAAGGTGGCATTCCAGAAGTCGTTGCCATCCTGGACGACGCCGTAGAAGAGCTCGTTTTCATTGGGGATTTTGCGGAACTGGTCGAGGTTTCGCTCGAAGGGATCGGGCGAGTAGAAGTGGTGGGGCGTTTGGAGCATGCCGAGTTTCTGGTCGCGCAGAAACCAGCCGATGGTGACCTGCATGAAGGAGCGGGTGGGGACGTGATCGCAGTCGAAGATGCAGACGAAGGGGGAATCGAGGCGTTTGAGGGCGCGATTGATGTTTCCGGCCTTGGCGTGCTTGTTGTCGTCGCGCGTCATGTAGCCGATGCCGGCCTCTTCGGCGAAGTTGCGGAACTCGTCGCGCCGGCCGTCGTCGAGGATGTAGACGTTAAGTTTGTCGGCGGGCCAGTCGATGTTCATGGCGGCGAGCGCGGTGTAGCGGACGACGGAGAGGGGCTCGTTGTAGGTGGGGATGAGGAGGTCGACGGAGGGCCAGACTTCGGGGTCGTCGGGCAGGGGGACGGGGGTGCGGCGAAGCGGCCAGATGGTTTGGAGGTAGCCGAGAAAGAGGATGGTGAAGGCGTAGGCTTCGGCGCCGACGAGCATCCAGATGAAGAAGGCGTCGACGACGTTCCACTTGGAGCCGGGATCGAGGAAGAAGTGGACGGTGGTGGAGAGTCTCCAGTAGCCGTAGCGGAAGGTGGAGAACATGGACGCCAGCATGAGCGTGAGGGTGAGGAGGTAGGAGGACGAGCTGCGGTCCATCCAGATGCCGACGAAGACGATGAGGAGGCCGAGGATGATCTGCTGCGGCCAGGTGAGTTCGAGGATGCCGGCGAAGAGAAGGAACGCGATGCCGCCGAAGAGCATGAAGAAGCGCAGGATTTTGAACGGGATGGCTTCGCTGGTTTCAAAGGCCTGCCAGAGATAGCGGATCATCGCTCGCTCCAGCGGGCGTTGCGGAAGCCGGCGGTGGCGGGGGCGGCGACGGTGCGGAGCCATCCGGCCGCGGTGGCGTAGTCTTCGGCGACGGGGGACTCGGGGCTGTAGTCGACGACGGTCATGCCCTCGGCGAGGGCTTCGCTGACGGCGGGGGCGCGGCGGATGACAAAGGGAAGGAGGTGGTCGCCGAGCTGGCGGCGGAGGACTTCGCGAACGTCGAGATGGAGCGGGAGAGAGCTGTCGAACTGGTTGAGGAGATAGAAGACTTTGAGGGGGCGGCCGTCCGCGTCGAGGATTTCGCCGAAGAGGCGCTCTACGGTCTGGAGGCTGATGACGGAGTTCATGTCCGGGGCGACGGGGACGAGGACGGTGGGGCTGGAGCGAGCGAGCGCGTGGGCGATCCAGCCGGAGCCGACGTTGAGATCGAGGAGAACGCGCTGGATGCCGCGGCTGTTGCGGTTGATGTCTTCGGCGAGGGCGTCGCGGGCGGCGGCGTCGCAGGTGTCGACGTCGTAGCTGACGAGGGAGATGGGGGCGTCGGTGCTTCCGGTTGGAGGAGAGAAGGTGCGGACGGTTCCGTGGCGGAGTTCGCTGGCGCCGAAGTAGAACGGGAGGAGGCCGTGGGAGGTGGTGTCGGTGAGGAGGACTTTTTCGCCGAGGGAGGAGAGGGCGCGGCCGAGGGTGGCGACGAGCGACGTTTTGCCGACGCCGCCGGCGAGCGAGAAGACGGCGACGACGGGGGTACGTGTCTCTTTTTGCCGTAACGGCGCGGGTTCGGGAGCCTCGGCGCCGGGGTGTTCGAAGACGCCTTTGAGGGCGAACCAGCGCGAGGCGACGCGCTCGCGGGAGTGCTGGAGGGTGTCGGCGACGGAGGCTGGTGGAGGGCGGTGGGTGTCTGGGTTCGGGTCTGGGTTTGGGTGTGGGTTTGGGCTTGGGCTTGGGTAGGGATTTGGGGCGAGGTCGGGATCGGCGGCGGCGGCGGAGAGCCAGGCGGGGCCGGAGTTGGGGACTGGGTCGGGCCGGGGTTGTGGAGGGGCCGGGCGGAAGGCGACGGAGTCTTCGCGGCGGCGGCCGAGCAGGGCTTCGGGCGTGGAGTCGTAGCGGTTCGCGTCCTGGCTGCGGCGGCGGGGCTTTTGGGGGGTGGGGGCGTCTGGAGCCGACGGTGTGGGGCGGTGTGGGGCGGGGCGTGCGTCGGGACGGATCTCTGGGCGGATCTCTGGGCGGTGTGGAGCGGGGCGGCTGCCCGATGGTTGCTGGGGCGCGGGGCGCGTGGGCGGATCGGGGCGGTAGATCTCGCGCACGCCGGAGGCTTCGTCGGGCGAGAAGCCGACGGGGCGACGGGAGGGGACGGGCTGGGTGTTGGAGGCGGGCATGCTCGGAGGTGGGGGGGGGCGGGAGCTGGGCTGGTCGGCGGGGTGGGAGCGGGTTGGGGTGGGGGGTGGGTTGTGGGGTGTTTGTGGGGTTGGTTGGGGGTGGAGCGGATGGGGCGTGTGCCGGAGTGGGGTTGGGGCGGGGGTGGATGGGGGGTGTAGGGATCGGAGATCTGGCCGGGGAGATGGGGATCGTCGGCTTCGGAGCCGGCGAGATGCTGTTGTCGGAGGAGGGAGTCGGCGATGCGGGACTCGGTGTAGCGCTCGGCCTGTCGGCGGGCGGAGGCGGCGGCTTCGGCGATCTCGCGCTCTTCGCGTCGGGCGGCGACCTGGGCGAGGGCGGCGGCTTCGGCTCGACGGGCGGCTTCGATGCGTTCGGCGGCGGCGACGCGGGCGGCGTGGTCGGCCTCGCGGAGGGCGCGTTCGCGGGACTGGCTCTGGTCGGGGCTGTCGTCTGGGTTTTGGTTGGGGCTTTGGCGAAGGGTATCGCGGTGGCGGGCGGTGGCGGCTGCGGCTGCCTGTTCGGCGGCGTTGGCGGCGGCTTCGGCCTCGGCCTGAGCCTGGAGCTCGAACTCGCGGACCTGCTCGGCGTTGCGATGGCGGAGCTGGGCGCGGTATTCGCGTCGGGAGGCGGAGAAGTCGCGGTACTTGGCGCCATGGAGGTTGGCCCAGGTATAGAGGACCGCGACGTCGTCGGGGGTTTCGACCACCGACGATTCCTGGGCCCTGTGGGTATCGGTGTTCTGTGTGCTCATCGCCGCCGGGTGTGTTTCTGTGCCGTGTCTCCGTTGGTGGCCGCGCGCCCGAGTTACTCGGGATGACCACGGTTTAGACGGAGGTGTTGTCTTATGGCTGAGGCTACGTCGGGGGGTTGGGCAAGTCAACGGCTGGAGATGCTACTTAAGTGTCACGGGATACCGAGTTGTACTCTCTCCGGGAGGGGTTTTGGGGGTGAGGTTGGGCGAAGGTCCAGTGGGTTTGCGTGTGCTAACTTTAAGGTCAGTGTTGAGAGCGTGTAGCTCAGTTGGTAGAGCATCGCCCTTTTAAGGCGTTGGTCCTGGGTTCGAGCCCCAGCGCGCTCACCACTTCCCTTCCGGTGCGTTCGGTCAGGTACCCTCCCCACCCCCCTGTGATTTCGTGCAAAGTCTTAGATCCAGGCGAGTTAGATCTGGATCGCGGTGTGATCTCTCCCGCTTGGAGAAGCTTCGGTTCTCCAGATCTATCTTTGATATGGGTCGAAACCGGTGGGGCATACTTCTGTTGTTTGTTCGAGGCACACCCTCCTCTTCTTTCTATTGTAGGAGAGTTGCGGGGATGTTGCGCCAGGGTCCGGATTGGCCAGCTGACCTGGATGTTCTTACGTCGGGCCTTCGGCCGGAAAGACGGGGAGATATGGGCATGGGAGAACGTCTCCGGGAGCATTTTGGAAACAGCGGTACCTCAGCGGCTAAAGCCGCATGCAGAGGGGGGGCTTCTACGGCACGGCTGAAGCCGTGCCCTTAAGCGAAACGAGTATTTCAACGGGCTCCCAGGTGGTGCGGCTGGACCTTTAGTATCAGCAGGCTCCCAGGAGGTGCGGCTGGCCCTTTCAGTATCAGCAGGCTTCCAGGTGGTGGGGCTGGCCTTCCAGTAGCTACAGGCTCCAGGAGGTGCGGCTGGCTCTTGTGTATGAACAGGCCTCCGGAGGTGCGGCTGGCCCTTTTAGTATCTCGGGTGCGGGGCGAGGGCGAGCGGTCTGTTTCCCCGATCTACTATGCTTGATTCTATGTCCGCTGAAACTATCTCTCTCTGGCAGAACAAGCGTGTTTTTCTCACTGGCCACACCGGCTTCAAGGGCGGTTGGATGGCTCTCTGGCTGCGCAAGCTTGGGGCCGAGGTGCGGGGCTACTCGCTCGACCCGGCTACCACACCGAACCTTTTTACGGAGGCTCGGGTGGGAGATGTGCTCGAGGATGTGCGGGGCGACATTCGAGATGCCGGTGCTTTGAACGGGGCGATCGAGGACTTTGCGCCGGAGGTGGTGTTTCATATGGCGGCTCAGCCGCTGGTGCGGCTTTCGTACGCGGACCCGATCGGGACGTTTGAGACGAATGTGCTGGGGACGGCGCGGGTGCTGGACGCGGTCAGGCGAACGCCGTCGGTGCGGGCTGTGGTCTCGGTGACGACGGACAAGTGCTATGAGAACAAGGAGTGGGTGTGGGGGTATCGCGAGACCGATCCGATGGGCGGGTATGACCCGTACTCGGCGTCGAAGGCGTGCGCGGAGATTGTGTCGGCGGCGTTTCGGACGTCGTACTTTTCTCCCGACAAGCTCCGGGCGGCGGGCGGGACGGCGATCGCGACGGCGCGTGCGGGCAACGTGATTGGGGGCGGCGACTGGTCGACGGATCGTCTGATTCCGGATCTGGTGCGGGGCTTTGTCGCGGGGGAGCCGGCGCGCATCCGGCGGCCGGGGGCGATTCGGCCGTGGCAGCATGTGCTCGAGCCTTTGCACGGGTATCTGTTGCTGGCGGAGCATCTGTTGACGGGCGATGCGAAGTTTGCGACGGCGTACAACTTCGGGCCGGGGGACGACGACACGCAGACGGTGGGTTGGATTGTGGAGAAGATGACGGGTTTGTGGGGCGAGGGAGCGACGTCGGTGCTCGATCCTGACCCGGGCGTGCATGAGGCGGGGTATCTGAAGCTGGACGCGAGCAAGGCGAGATCGGAGCTGGGGTGGAGGCCGCGTTTGCGTCTGGAGACGGCGATCGAATGGCTGGTGGCGTGGTACAAGGCGGCGGAGGCTGGGGCGGACATGCAGCAGTTTACGACCGAGCAGATTGCGAGGTATGAGGCGCTCGGGTAACGATTTCGACCTCGGTCCGGCGGAAAAGGAAGACTTGAGTTTGCACTGCGGTGCGTTCCGGCCGTACGCAGATGGGGCGACGGCTGCTTGGGCCAAGTACAATCGAGGCAGCGGAATTGCCTGCTTGGTGCATCCATAGCGTAGGCCCCGGCGATCTTCCGCTAATAAAGACAAATCAAGAAAAGTGAGACAGATGGATCGCACCCTGCTGCCCGGAACACCGCATCCGCTTGGCGCCACGCCGAGCTCCAAAGGAACCAATTTCGCTCTCTACTCGGAGTGCGCCACGGCCGTTTCGGTGTGTTTTTTCGACGAGGCGGGGAAGGAGACGGACTGCGTCGCGTTGCGCGAGCGCACGGCGTTTGTGTGGCACGGGCTGATTCGGCACATCAAGCCGGGGCAGAGGTATGGATTTCGAGTGGACGGACCGTGGGCGCCGGAGCAGGGGTTGCGTTTCAACCCGGCGAAGCTGCTGATCGACCCGTATGCGAAGGCGATCTCGGGGGATGTGGATTGGAAGGCGCCGATCTTTCCGTACAACGTCAAGAGCGGCAACGATCTGGAGCGGGACGATCAGGACTCGGCGGCCGGGGTTCCGAAGTCGATCGTGATTCACTCGCGTTTCGACTGGGAGGGCGACTGTCCGCCGAAGACGCCGCTGGCCGATTCGGTGATTTATGAGATGCACGTGCGCGGATTTTCGAAGCGCAACACGGCGGTGCCTGAGCACCTGCGCGGGACGTACGCCGGGCTGGCTTCGGAGGCTTCGGTTGCCTATCTGAAGCAGCTGGGCGTGACGGCGGTGGAACTTCTGCCAGTGCATCATTTTATCGATGAAGGCCATCTGGCGGACCGGAAGCTGCACGATTACTGGGGATATAACACGTTGTCGTACTTTGCGCCGATGGCGCGGTACTCCTCTTGCGGCGACCATGGCTGCCAGGTGAATGAGTTCAAGGAGATGGTGAAGGCTCTGCACAAGGCCGGGATCGAGGTGATTCTGGATGTGGTGTACAACCACACGTGCGAGGGCAACGAGAAGGGACCGATTCTTTCGATGAAGGGGATCGACAACACGACGTACTACCGGCAGGTGGACGGCGACCCGCGCCATTACATGGACTATACGGGTACCGGAAATACGCTGAACGTGCGGAATCCGCAGGTGTTGAAGCTGATTATGGATTCGTTGCGGTACTGGGTGACGGAGATGCATGTGGATGGCTTCCGGTTCGACCTGGCATCGACGCTGGCGCGCGAGTTGCACGAGGTTTCGAAGCTGTCATCGTTCTTCGATACGATTCATCAGGACCCGACGTTGGAGGATGTGAAGCTGATTGCCGAGCCGTGGGATGTGGGCGACGGAGGGTATCAGGTCGGCAATTTTCCGGTGTTGTGGGCGGAGTGGAACGGCAAGTATCGCGACACGGTGCGGCGCTTCTGGAAGGGCGACGGAGGGATGCTGTCGGACTTTGCGTACCGGCTGACGGGGTCGTCGGATCTGTATCAGTACGACGGCCGGAAGCCGTATGCGTCGATCAACTTTGTCACGGCGCACGACGGATTTACGATGTGCGATCTTGTTTCCTACAACAAGAAGCACAACGAGGCGAACGGCGACAACAACACGGACGGAGCGAACGACAACGACAGCTGGAACATGGGTGTGGAAGGGCCGACCGAGGACGCGGCGATCAACGAGTTGCGCGAGCGGCAGATGCGCAACTTTCTGGCGACGCTGATTCTGTCGCAGGGCGTTCCGATGCTGAGCGGCGGCGATGAGTTTGCGCGATCGCAGATGGGCAACAACAACTGTTACTGCCAGGATAATGAGCTGACCTGGTACGACTGGAATTTGGACGCTCCGCGGCAGCGTTTGATGGAGTTTACGGCGCGCCTGATTCAGCTTCGTCTGGCGCATCCGAACCTTCACCGGCGCAAGTTTTTTCAGGACCGAACCATTCACGACTCGGTGGTTCGGGACGTGGCCTGGTACAGCGCGAATGGAGAAGAGATTTCGGGGGAAAGCTGGAACCAGGAGTGGAACCGATCGCTTGGTCTTTTGCTGAACGGAAAGACGCTGGAGGTTACGGACGAGGACGGAAGGTCGGTCATCGACGACAGCTTTCTGCTGTTGATCAATGCGTCCGCGGAAGGTGTGGAGTTCAAGCTGCCGGAGCCGCCGAATAAGACGCCGTGGATCCACATGATCGACACGCAGAACATTGAGGATCCGTTTGAGGAGTCGGAGGTCAATGAGAGCGTGATTGTGGGTGGACGGTCGATGGTGGTGTTTCGGGACGGGAAGCCGCGGCCGCCGGAACCGGCTGCGGGGAATGGGAACGGCAAGGGCAAGGTTCGCTAGGGAATTCCTTGTTGCTGTGAGGGCGAAGGGTTTGCCTGGAGCCGTTTTCGTTGGAGCCTTTTCCTTGGAGAAAAACCCGCGTTAGTGTTGGCGCTGCCTGTAGGGAATTTGTTTCTTAGTCTAGACCGCTCCGGAGAATTGGGAAGTGTCTGTCGTCTTCCCGGCGTTACACTTGGAGCACAGAGGTGACCGACTTCAGAGGAGACTCGCCCGTGAGCAACGTACAGTTCTACATCCTTCTCTGCGCCACCTTTGGAGGCGTTCTCTGGACGCGGGCGGAAGTCCACCAACTGAGCGGACACATCGACCGGCTCGGGGAGCAGCTTAGCGCGCGCATCGACCGGATCGAGGCGGATCTGCGGCAGTTTTACCAGATTCTGGGACGCCACGAGAAAGCGATCGAGATTCTTGAAAAGCGTTCCTAGGAGCTTGTAAAGACAAGAGGGGAAGGCGAAAGCCGTATCTCAGCGGCTGAAGCTGCACGGCAAACAAATCGTTTACGGCAGGGCTGAAGCCGTCTCCTTTTAAGCGAGACGGAGTATTTCAACAGGCTCCTATAACTCCGGCGCGCGGCGTACTGTGCGGGGATGGCAACACGGTCTTTTCTTCTTTGATCGGCGAGCCTCGGCTTACTTGCGGGTGGCGAGCAGATGTTCGTACAAGGCGATCGTCTGTTCGGCGATGGCGCTCCAGGAGAATTTTTCTTCGACCCGGGCGCGTCCGGCGGCTCCGAATTTTTTGCAGATCTCGGGGTTGGCCATGAGATCGGTGACGCGGGCGGCGAGATCGCGGGCAAACTGCTCGGGGTGGGCGGGAAATGTGGTCACCGGATCGGCCTCGAAGGGGACGAGGTAGCCGGTTTCACCGTCGAGGACGACCTCGAGGATGCCGCCGGTTGCGCTTGCGACAACCGGGGCGCGGCAGGCCATGGCTTCGAGGTTGATGATGCCGAAGGGCTCGTAGACGGACGGGCAGCAGAAGACCTGGGCGTGGGAGTAGAGCTCGATGGCCTCGGGTTTGGTGACCATCTTTTCGATCCAGACGACGTTGCCTCCGGCGGCGCGGGCCCGATCGACTTTTTCGCGCATTTCGGCGGCGATCTCGGGGGTGTCGGGAGCGCCGGCGCAGAGGACGACCTGGGTCCCTTTGGGCAGCATGGGGATGGCGTCGACGAGGTGCGTGACGCCCTTTTGCCGGGTGATGCGACCGACGAACAGGACGTACGGGACGTTGGGGTCGACGCCGTATTTTGTGAGCGCGCCGGTCGCGGTTGTCTGCTGGTACTCGTCGAGGTCGATGCCGTTGTAGATGACGTGGACGCGGGCGGGGTCGACGTCCGGGTACGCTCGGAGGATGTCGGCTTTGGTGCCTTGGGAGACGGCGACGATGGCGTCGGCGTCGAGGATGGCGGTCCGTTCCATCCACGAGCTCATGCTGTAGCCGGACCCCAGCTGCTCGGACTTCCAGGCGCGCAGGGGTTCGAGCGAGTGGGTGGTGAGGACGAAGGGCACGCCGTAGAGTTTTTTGGCGAGAAATCCCGCCATCGAGACGTACCAGGTGTGGGTGTGGACGACGTCGATGGCGCCGATGGACTTCATCTGCTGGAGGTTGAGGGCGAAGGCGTCGACCGCGGTCTTCCACTTTGCGGTGGCGCCGGCGGTGATCTCGGGGGGCGGCTCCTCTCCGCGGACGTGGAGGTTGCCCTGGTCGAGGGTCTGCCGGCCCCAGCAGTGCACCTCGACCTCGATGCGTTTTGCCAGCTCCCGGCTCAGGTACTCGACGTGCACGCCGGCACCGCCGTACACCTCGGGCGGATACTCCCTCGTCATCAGACCTACGCGCACGTTTGAGATCTCCTCCCACCTGGCTTGGTTCGGCTTGCGCCGACGTCGACTTGCTGTCCGTGGGCCGATTTTAGCGATGGCTCCCCTCGGGTGCAAACTTTCGATTTCCTCACGTGGGAAAATCTCGGTGAGAGCAGGCCTGGGCTCGCGTACAATCCGCTATGTTCAGCTCGCGCGGGACATGGTGCGACGATGCCTCTTTTTGCTGTAAAGCAGACCTCCAACGCCTTGGGCCTCTCACACAGAAGTCTCGAGGAGACGCTTGGGGCGTTTCACGTCTCCTTTGGGACGACGGAAGACCTTGCGGCGTTTCCGCGGCGGCTGGCTCGGGATGAGGCGCTCCAGGCGGCGCTTGCCGCGCTGATCCGAGCGCGTCAGCAGAGCTCGCCGCGTGGGGGGAACGCGGCGGCCAACCGGCTGTCGCTGCATCAGGCGCTGGACAGCCTTCTCCATGTGGTTGGCGGTGCAGCGGCGCCCGATCTTACGGCCAATCCGACGTTGCATGAGACGGTGGATGTCCTGATCAGCTTTTTGATCAGCCTGGAGGGATGGAGTTCGGCGGAGCTGCGCGCGGCCGTCGGGCCAGCCGCCGCGGACGGGGGAGAGGCGGTAGACGGCGCGGAAGAGAGCAGATCGGAGCTGGGCGGAACAGAGCAGATCGGATCGGAGTTGGAGGAGCCAGGACAGGGCGGAACAGGACAAGGCGGATCAGGACAGGGTGGATCAGGACAGGGCGGGCTCGGTTATGAGGCGTCCGCGGAGGTCCGAAGCGACGCGAGCCGGGACCTTGAGGAGCGGAGGTCTCCGGAGCAGATTGCGCAGGAACAGGCGGACGATGAAGAGCTCGCACATCTGTTACGGGACAGCTCTGCCCGGTCGGCGGATGGGTCGACGGGCTGGGGACCGGACGGGCCCGGTGGCGGTGCACCTTTGGGCGACCTGGCGCAGCTTTTGACGCGGCTTGAGCTCACCAATCTTGAACTTCGGCTGCAGCTGGAGTCGATCGACTCCCGCCTGAACCGGATGGAGCCACGCATCGAGAGCATACCGCGGGTGCAGCCGGAGGTGGGGGGCAATCGGGCGGTGGAGATGCCGGCTCCCGTGCCTCGCCACCCGGCCGACAAACCCCGATATACGACGGCGGCGGCATTTTCTGTGATCCCGCTTGGAACGGAGCCGTCGCCGTTTGAGACCGGAGAGAAAGCGGATCTCGCGCCGGCGGGGGCCGAGCCGCTGCCTCCAACGATCGCCCCTTTTGCGCCGGCCGAATCAGGCGGAGCCCAGACGGGAGCAACGGCGACGCCGCGTGCTGTGGTCCTCCGGTATGCGGCGGCTGAAGATCTTCAGGGCTCGGACGCGGCTGAGACTCCTGAAGCTGAAAAGGCATTGGAGACGCAGGAGGCTCCGGAGATGCAACGGACTCCGGAGGACGTCAGGGACGGGTTGGCGACAGAAGGCAACGGGCCGGCGGCAGAAGATGGGTTGTTTTCCGGTGTGGCGGGCGCTGGTGCGACTGCGTCGGATCCACCGGCGCTTGCGGGCGAGCGGGGCAATGCGGGGGAGGTTAGGCCCGCTCACACGGTTGATCTCGCGGCTGCTCGGATTGCCGATTCGGTCAACGCGCCTAACGAAGACGCTCCTAGCGAACCTTCGGCGGCCAGATCGGTGTCGCCGCCGGCTGCTTTGCCGACCTCAACTTTGTCGCCGCCGGCCTCAGCCAAGCCGCAGGTTCCAGTACGGGAGCCGCGATTTGTGGCCGCCGCGAAGCCTTCCAGGCGGTCGCGAATCACCTCGTTGCGGCTGAGCGATCCCGCTCCGGAGGCGACGGGAGAGCTTCCCCGCCTCGACGCTGAGAGATCCCGCGTCTCCGACGTAGACAGGGACGCTGACTCGGACGCTTCGAACCCGGCCAGCGATCGCCGTCGGCGTTGGCAAGCCACCCTAATTGTCCTGTTTCTTCTTTTGCTTGCCGGGGCAGCGCTTGCCGCGTTTCTCTTTCTCGGCAATCCTGAGACGACGACGTTTCGCGGCGCGGTCGACCCGCCTCGGTCCGGCCTGGTGATGTGAGAACGGGCGCGACCCGGGACCGGTCAGCCTGGTTTCGCCACCGCCTCAGGCCCCTTCTCGCCGATCTCCGGCGCCTTGGACAGCTCCACCTGCTCGACCACTTCGAGGCCGGTACGGCGCAGCATGTTGCGGACGACCGGCTCGGTCAGGCGGCTGGCGTCGTACTCCACACGCACGGTCTGCTCGCGCTCGCGCACGTCCAGTCGGCGGATTCCGTATACATCGCGCAGCTTGGCGATGGCCAGAGCGACGTTTTCGCCGGGCGAGCCCGCAAAGCGATACAAGACATCCAGCTGTGTCATAGCCTCAGACTATAGCAGCGGGGGCTTGGAAGCAGCGGGGTTTGTCGGGGCGCGAGCGCAGCTAGAGGCTTGTTTAAAACAAGATTTGGAAGGCGAAATCCGTACCTCAGCGGCTGAAGCCGGACTGCATGGATTGCACTTACGGCACGGCTGAAGCCCTGCCCTTGAGCGAGACGGAGTATTTTCTGACAAGTTCCTAGAGGCTTGCGAGATAGTGCATCACCTCGGGGCTGGTCCAAACCTGCGGGCCGATAAATTTGCGCCTGAGGACGCCCGTTCGATCGATGATATATGTCTCCGGGAGTTGCACGGTTCCGTAGAGTGCGTTGATGCGCTGATCCTCGTCGCGCACGGTTGTCAGCGTGACGTGATGCTGCGCCAGGAAGCGCCGGTACACGCCGTCGTCCTGGTCTGTGCTGACGCCGACGACGGCGAGTTGCGGCATTTTCTGTTGGAGCTCGAGCAGGCTGGGCAGTTCCTGGACGCAGGGCGGGCACCACGTGGCCCACAGATTCAAGACCACCACGCGGCCGCGCAGCTTCGAGAGATCGAGGGTTTGCACGCCGTCCGAGAGGGTGAAGACGGGAGCGACCTTGCCCAGACGTTCCGGGTGGCTGCCCCGGTCGCACCCTGTTGCCGCGAGCGCAAGCGACACTGCCAGACTTGCCCGCACTAACGTCCTCCGTCGCACAGAGAGCACCTCCGTTTCTTATAATACGAAGCTGTGCCAGAACCTTCCGATCCCGCCGGCCGAGAGCGCGTGCGCACGCCCGTGTTGGGGCTGTTTTCGGAGGAGCCTGTTGCCGGGGCGCGACCGCTTCAGGCACCGCCGAAAGCTGGACCGAGCGTTGCCGATGATCCAGAGGCGCGCCGCCGACCGCAGCTCGCGGTGATCCTACCGGCGCGGAACGAGGAGCGCAATCTAGAAGCGTGTCTCGATTCCCTGCTCGCGCAGAGCGAACCTGGGTTTGCGCTTGGCCGTGAGTGGCAGATGATTGTTGTCGATGATGGCTCGACCGACCGCACCCGCGAGATCGCTCTCGCGGCGGCTGGGCTGCATCGAGGGAGCCTCGATGCGCCGACGGTTACGGTGCTCGACGCTCCTGCGCTGGACCTCGCTTCGCCGCATCCCGCGTTTACGGGCAAGAACAACGCCTGCTGGGCGGGGGCGCAGTTTGCGGCCCAGTCTGAGGATTCGACGAATCCCCGGTGGCTGCTGTTTACCGACGCCGACACGCTTCACGAGCGCGGATCGCTTTCGCGCTCGATTCGCGAAGCCGAGAAGCACCACGCGACGCTGCTTTCCTACTCGCCGCGGCAGATCACGGTGGGCCTGGCGCAGCGCGCTGTGATGCCGCTGGTGTTTTCCGAGCTGGCGTCGGTGTACCCGCCCGCGCAGGTGAACGACCCGAATCGGCGGGTGGCCGCGGCGAACGGCCAGTTTCTCCTGGTCGAGACGGACGCATATTTTTCGGTTGGGGGCCACCGCGCCGTCGGACCGTCGGTGCTTGAAGATGTGGCGATCGCGCGCAACATCAAGCGGGGCGGCGAGCGGAATATCCGGCTGCGATATGCGCCGGACGCGCTCGCGACGCGCATGTACGCGAACACGGGGGAGATGATCGAGGGCTGGACGAAGAATCTGGCGCTGCTGATGCCTTCGCCGGTTGCGCTCGCCGCCTGGCGCGTGCTCGATCTGCTGCTGATCTTCGGTCTGCCGGCGATCGCGCTCGACTGGCCGGGGATGGTCGGGTGGCAGCGCGGGGCGATCGGGCTTTTGTGGCTGAGGTCCGTGTGGCGTTTTTACGGGCGCGTCGGCCGAGCCCACTTCCCTGCCGGGGACACCGTCCTTTCGATCTTTGGGGTCCCACTGTTTATTTATCTGCTGCTGCGGAGCCGGTTCAGCCGGAGCGTGATGTGGAAGGGCCGGACGTACAACAGGCGGGCTTAGACGGCCCGAAAGGCGCTTAGGCTCAGCGCGCATCGCCTGCGACTGGCGCTCATCTAAACTTGGACCTGCCCCGATGATTCTCCTTACCCGCAAAGCCGAGTTTTCTGCCGCGCACTTCTACTCCAACCCGGCGTGGTCGGAGGAGGAGAACCGGAGGGTGTTCGGCAAGTGCGCCAACCGCAACGGGCACGGCCACAACTATACGTTTGAGGTCACGGTGCGGGGGGAGATCGACCCGGTCACCGGCTTTGTGGTTGACCTGAAGCAGCTGCGCGACATCCTCGACCGCGAGGTGGTGGAGGTGTACGACCACCGGCACCTCAACCTTGAAGTCGCGGATTTTGCCACGCGGCAGCCGACGTCGGAAAACATTGCAGTCTCGATCTGGCAGCGGATCGAGGGCAAGCTGCCTGCCGGCGCCAGCCTGTATCGCGTGCGGGTGTCTGAGATGCCGGACCTTTTTGCGGACTACATGGGGGAAGAGGCATGACTCCCGTGGCGCACCTTTCGCGGCGGTACCACATCTCGGCTTCGCACCGTCTGCATACGAGCCGGATCGACGCTGCAGCGAACCGGGCGACCTTTGGCAAGTGCAACAACCCGTACGGGCATGGGCACAACTATGCGATCACGATCACGGTCTCCGGGCCGATCGATCCGGCGACCGGCATGGTGACGAATCTCGCTGATCTGGACAGGTTCGCCGAAGAGCACCTTCTCCGCGCCTTCGATCACCAGAACCTTAACATGCTCCCCGCCTTCGAGGATATTGTTCCGACGACGGAGAACCTGACGCTCGCTGTCCACCGGATCTTTCGGCAGTACAGCCATGCTCGACTTACTGAAGTGCACATCGACGAGACGCCGCGGAACTCATTCACTTACTCGGCGGGCGATAACTCGTAACTAAGTAAAAGTAACTTGAAGGTAGTAGGTCGAGTTGAGTCAATAAAGTAATCGAAGAAGAATTAAGGGGAAATTCGAACTTCTTATAACTCGCAGCTTCGCCGCACCTAGAGAGAGGCACCATGGCAAACCTCAACATCGAGTGCATCACCCACGCCACCGATCCTGCCATTCCGGAGTTTGCCGCAGCTGTGGTCCTCCCTGAAAGCACCGACGCGGACCGGAACGACAGTCCGGCGGTCGAGATCGACTGCGTCACCCATGTTGGCGACCCTGTTGTTCCTGTCGACGGGCGCGAACCGAACGCCGGCGTTGCGCACGACACGCGCCTGGATCCCACCTCCAGTTTCGCGCGGCCGGAGCCGGATCTCGCGGATGCGTCGACACAGGATCTTTACCGCGAGCTTCTGCGTCGGATCGGGGAAGACCCGGGCCGCAACGGCCTGCTCCGAACGCCGGACCGCGTCGAGAAATCGATGCAATTTCTGACGCGCGGCTACGGGCAGACGGTTGCGGAGGTCCTGCACAACGCGCTCTTCGACGTGACGTATGACGAGATGGTGATCGTCAAGGACATCGAGTTTTTCTCGCTCTGCGAGCACCATCTGCTGCCTTTCTTCGGAAAGGCGCATATCGCTTATATCCCGCAGGGCAAGGTGGTCGGGCTATCGAAGGTCGCGCGCCTGGTGGACGTCTTTGCGCGCCGTCTGCAGGTGCAGGAGCGGCTGACCGGCGAGATCGCGGACGCTCTGGTGGACGCGATCGCACCGCAGGGCGTGGGGGTGATCCTTGAAGCGCAGCACCTGTGCATGATGATGCGCGGGGTTGAGAAGCAGTCGTCCGTCACGACGACCTCGGCGATGCTCGGGGTATTCAAGACGCAGGTGCAGACCAGGAATGAATTTTTGTCGCTGGTGCGGAATCGTACGCCGGGGTTTTAGGCGCCTTCAACGCAGGGGAGCAGGGCTCTCGATGTTGGGAGAGCCTTGCTTGCCGGCGGAGATTTTTCTGTGCGTGAAGGTTAGTTTTATCGGACGAAGCGACGGCGGACGGCACCGGCGAAACCGGCGAGACCGGTCCCGAGAAGAACCAGGGTGCTGGGCTCAGGGACGGCGGAGGGGTTGGTTGGACCGACGATGACCTGCGACGGTATGAGGGCCTCTTCGAGGGCGAAGTAGGTGTTTCCTCCATTGGCCGCAAGCGGTGTGAGGAAGTTGACGGTACCGGCAGTTCCGAAGGCATTGATGTTGGTAAAGAAAGAGTTTGGGCCACCGTAGCCGGTGTGGTCGGTGGTGTTGCCTGGAGCACCGTAAGGGGTGATGCCGTCGCCGTCGAAGCCGAAGATGTCGGTGGTTGAACTCAGGTAGATGCTGCTTAAAGCGCTGCTCGAGTTGTTGGTGATGCCGATAAGGGTGTCATCGGAGCCGTCATAGGTTCCTCCGGCGAGGGTAAAGCTTGGACCCGGCGCGACGATCGTGCCGCTGTCGGTAACGGTGATGGTAAGGTCGCAACCGGCGGTTGCGTAACCTAACGCAGGGCAAAGCGATGCCGCGTGGATGGCGCACGGGGCCGCAAGTCCGAACGACACTGCCGCAGCAATGTGCAGAAGTTTCATGGAAGTTCTCCTGTTTCAGATTTTTTGAGGGGGCCCTGTTTGCCACGGAACCGAATTCTGAGGAGAGGGTATGACTACTCTAGCGACTCTAGCGACACCCAGCTTCTTTGAGCGGTAACCCGGAACACTCCGAGTACTGCAAGTAGATCGCCAAATCACGCTGTTGATAACAGGGAGGATAGAAGCGGCGCGGAGTGCGAGTGTGCAATGCTTTGCATTTACTTGCCGGCAAAGTTCCGACGCTGTCAACGTCCATCCCTGTACTCTTAGCAGCAGGAACAGTTACAAACCCATGAACGGTCTCTTGGTCCTCGACAAACCCGCCGGTCTCACATCGCATGACGTCGTCGCGCTGGTTCGCCGCGCTACGGGGGAGAGTTCGGTGGGGCATCTGGGGACGCTTGACCCGATGGCGACGGGTGTTCTTCCGCTTCTGCTGGGCAAGTACACTCGTCTGGCGCAGTTTTTTTCGACGTCCGAGAAGACGTACACGGGCACGATCCGGTTCGGTTTTGCGACGGACACGTACGACGCGGATGGTGCGCCGGCTGAGAGCGCGCGGCCGCTGGGCCGGTCGCTGGAGGAGCTTCGGGAGCTTGCGCGGGGCTTTCTTGGCGACCAGATGCAGACGCCGCCGATCTTTTCGGCCAAGAAGATCAACGGCGTCCCGGCGCACAAGCTGGCCCGCGCCGGGGCTCCGGTGCCGGTGAAGCCGGCGCGCATCACGGTGCACAGCCTGGACCTCGCGACGATGGAGCCTACACCGGACGGAGGAGCGATCGTCGGATTTGCGATCCGGGTTTCGGCCGGAGGGTACGTCCGATCGGTCGCGCACGATCTTGGAGCGATGGCGGGCCCTGGGGCGCATCTTGCCAGTCTGCGCCGCACCGCTGCCGGGCCGTTCACGCTCGACGACGCGATCACGGCCGAGCAGCTGAAGGTTGCGGCCTCGGGTCAGGCTGCCGAATCTGCCGCTGCTCTGCTCGCGCTGCTTCCGCACCCGCGCACGCTGCTGCCGCACATGCCGTCGGTGACGGTGGACGAGCGGATCGCCGGGCAGCTTCGCAACGGCATGCCGTCGAACCTGCCTGAGTTCTCCGGGGCGCCGCTGGTGAAGGTCTTTACCGGGCCCGCGGACCTGCTCTGCATTGCGCGCCGGATTGCCGGAACGCTGATGCAGCCGACGGTGGTCTTGGGCTAAAGCAAATTATCTGTTGCTGTGGAGCGGGAATGTCTGTGCAGAGCCGTTTTCCTTGAGCGAAAACAGCGTCGATACCTGTGGCTCGCTATACACCGACAGGTAATTTGGGCTAACAGGAGCGCAGGTCAGGGGAGATGCGGCGGACCTACTTCTTCAGCATCGGCGCGAGGAGTCGCATGACGCTCTGCGCGACCACGGCGTTGCCCTGCGCGGTCGCGTGTGTCCGGTCGGGTTGCATCATGCCGTTGACGCCGTAGACCCCCTGGAGCAGAAACGGAAGGAGCGGCACCTTGTACTTCTTTGCGACGACGGTGTAGGTCTCGTTGAACTGCCGGATGTAGTCCGGGCCATAGTCGGGCGGAAGGGTGATGCCGGCGAGCGCCACCTGTGTTCCGGCGGCCTTGAGGCGGCGGACGATTTCGTCGAGGTTGGCGCGCGAATCGGCGATCGGCAGACCGCGCAGGCCGTCGTTGCCGCCGAACTCGACCACGACCACGGCCGGATGCATGGCGAGGACACGGTCGATCCGGCCGACGCCATCCTTGGTGGTGTTTCCGCTGACGCCCGCGTTGACGACGCGGTACTTGTATCCTGCCGCATCGAGATCGCGCTGGAGGTCGTCCGGATAGCTCTGCCCGGGGTCGGTTCCGAAGCCGGCGGTGAGGCTGTCGCCGAAGCACACCAGCACGGGACGGCGATCGCTGCCGGGCTCACTTGTGAGATCCACGGATGGAGCATCGGAGGCGGCTGGGTCGGGATCGCCCGCGACGACGGCTGCCCGTGTCTGGGCCGGAACACCAGCCGCCGCCCCTCGCTCATCCATCGTGGCGACCTTTGCCGGCGTCCGGTCCGACCTGCATCCGCGAAACCCAAACACAGCAACCGCTAGAATCAAACCAAGAGACCCAACCCGCATGGTTTTAAAGTTATCAAAGCCGGCAAGCTCGACTGCAGACCGGCCAACGCCATGACGAACATTTCGAACGAACATGGACCTGCTGTACCGGTTCTTACAGGAGCCCAGTGAACACCGTCGTAACCGAGCTGCAACCTACGCCCGTGGGCGTTGCCGCGCCGAGCCCGATGATCGAGGTCCGCGATCTCCGCAAGAGTCTGCCGACCGGGACGCGCACGGTCGACATTCTTCGTGGGATCACGTTTTCCGTTCCGCGCGGCCAGTTTGCGGCGATCATGGGATCGTCGGGGTCGGGCAAATCGACGCTTCTGGGGCTTCTCGCCGGCCTGGACACGCCTACCTCGGGGGACGTGCACCTGAACGGCACGGCGATCTCGTATCTGCCGGAAGACAAGCTTGCCCAGGTGCGCGGGCGTACGGTGGGCTTTGTGTTTCAGTCGTATCAGCTGATTCCGACGCTGACGGCGCTTGAGAATGTGTTGTTGCCGTATGAGCTGAACGAGGATCCGAAGTCGATTGCGCGCAACGGCGGACGAAGTTCGGGCGTTGGCGGCGGCCGCAGCACGGGTGTGGACCGAGCGCGGGAGTTGCTCACTTCGGTCGGGCTTGCCGACCGCACCGACCACTACCCCGTCCAGCTCTCAGGCGGCGAGCAGCAGCGGGTCGCGCTGGCCCGGGCGTTTATCCTCAGGCCGCCGATCGTGCTCGCCGACGAGCCGACCGGCAACCTTGACACGGCGAATGGCCGGGCCGTTCTCGACCTTCTGCTGGACCTGAACCGGAAGGAGGGCACGACGCTGGTGCTTGTTACCCACGACACGACGCTGGCGGACTTAGCGCACCGGCGGATTACGTTGCGGGATGGTGTGATTTTGTCGGATGAGATGAGCGCGGGCGCGGCGATACCTGAGCCGAACGCTTCGGGGCGGTGAGCGCGTAGGGTAGAGTTACTTATGTAACATGACGCTTAAAACCTCTGAGATCTTGTCCCGGCGAATACGACGCCATGCCGCTGCCGTCACCCTGCTCGTGGGCGCGTGTGTGGGCATTCTGTTCGGCATGCCGCCGCGATCCAGCTTTCTCGATTTTCCTATCCAGGTCATCAGCACGCAACGCGTTCTGCGGGGCGAACGGCCGCATGCGGACTTTGAAGCGCTTTACGGCCCGGTGGGTCACTACACGTCGGCTCTGGGCGAATATCCGTTGCGATCGCTTCCCCCGGCAACGGCCGCGAATTGCTTTTATCTTCTCTGCAGCCTTGGGTTTCTGGCGATCGCTGTTTACGTCGCCGGGCGGCAGATACCGGGGAGCCGCCCGCGTTTCTACCTCGGTGTGCTCGGTTTGCTGGTCTTTAGCACGGCGGTTCTGTCCACGTACAGCTTCTACTCGCTGCCGGCGCAGATGCTCCTTTATGTTGCATTGCTGCTTCTTCCCTCGGCTTTTGGGGAGACTGCTTCGAGCCGGCGGTCTCCGGCGTTGGCACAGGCGGCCGTCGGCCTGCTGATCGGACTGGCGATCTTTACCCGGCTGAACTTCGGTGTGTACCTTCCGACCGCGATTGCCGTAGCGGGGATGTTGGCGTTCTTTTTCGGCAACCGGCGGGCAGCGCGTGGTGCTTTGGGCTGTCTTCTTGCCGCGGTCGTTATGTGCGTCGTTCTGCTCGGCATCTTTACCGCGCTTGGCATTGCCGGTCCTGAGATCGCCGACATGCGCCTGTACATCCCGCGCTGGGCAGCCAGCCGGGGCCTTCCTCTCTGGAATAATCCGAACATTATCCTGTTCTGGCTGGTGCTTCTCGCGGCGAGTGGATCGCTGCTTAAGATCGGGGCAAAGCTTCTCCGTCGCCAGGCCGACAGCACCGTGGTCGCTCATGTTCTGCTTTATCTGTTTATTTCGTATTCCCTGTTTCGCTTCGACCAGGAGCATGCCTACCCGGCCGCGCTGCTGTCGCTTCTGCTAGTTTCTGACTTTGCGTTCCCGGATGTGCGTGTCGGGCCGGTAGCGCCGAGGCAATCGTGGATGGGTATCGCCGACTGGCACTGGCTGACCGTTATGCTGATGATCAGCTGGTTGACCCTCGGCCCATTCGGACAGTTCAACCTCCAACGTGCGCGCACGTATTGGGGCAGTCTGCGGCAGCACGTCCCGCTCACCCGGCAAGGTGTTTGGGTGTACCCGCTGGAAGCGAGCCTGCTCGACTATCTTGATTCCGTTCGGCGGCCAGGCGAGGAGTTCTACGTTGCCTCCGAGCAGGGCTCGTGCCAGTCCACACACGACAATTGCGCCAACCTGTCGTTGTACCTTGCGGAAAAAACGTTGCCGGCGGAGAAGCTGTGGTACTTCGACACGGCGTCGACGGCCTACCCTGAGGTGCAGCAGGCGGTGGTCGACGAACTTCGCCGACGCAAGACACCCTGGATCATCCTGGAGACGCTGCCGCGGCGCAATGGCGCTCCGATCGACCGTTCTGAGGCGCGTGTTCTCACGGACTTCGTTCTGACAAATTACGAGGCCCTACGAACCTTTGCGTCTTACGACCTCAACGTCTCCTATACCGTGTACAAGCGGAAAGATGGGGGCGATGCCGCGGGCATCGGCAGAGCTTCCGATACGCCGGAGAGATCCGAGAGCGGAACTGTACAGAGGCACGCAAACCTCGGGTTTTGGATGCGCCCGAGCACCCAAACCTGAGATACTAAGAGCCTGGACGTGGATTACCACACCGCACTACACGCTGAACTCTCCAAGTCCTTCCGCCGAATGATCAAGACGAGCCGCCGCCCCGCAGACAAGCTTTCTCGACCGCCTTTGTACCCTGCTCTTGCCGCTCCGCGCAAGGGGTGGAAAGGGAACGAGTTCTGATGCACTCGCAAACCACCGTCACCATTGGAATTCCCACCTACAACCGGTTGGAATATCTGAAGCTTGCCGTTCAAAGCGCACTTGCCCAGACCTACAGTGCGCTGGAGATCGTCATTTCGGACAACAACTCCACCGATGGCACGAACTCTTACCTGAGGTCGCTGACCGACTTGCGCATCCGTGCGCTGATCCAGACCGCGGATCGCGGCATGGTGGGAAATTTCAATGCCTGCCTGGATGCTGCAGGGGGAGACTTCTTTCTGCTTCTCTCGGACGACGATGTGCTTGAGCCCGAGGCGATCGAGCGTCTTGCTCGTCCTTTTCGGGGCGAAGATGGGCAAACGATCGGGCTTTCCTGGTCTCCTTGCACCCTGATCGACGACGCGGGAGAGACACTCTGGATTACGGACGCGGGGCCGGCGCGGGAGACGCCCGCTACCATGCTGCGACAGGTCTTCGACGGGCATCGCGGACCGCGGCTGGCAAGCGTCCTTGTGCGTACAAAGGATGTGCGAAGCTTTGGCGGTTACGATGGAGCGCGGCACGGTCTGCTGTGCGACACCGGAAACTGGGGCCGGGTCGCGCTTAGTTACGACTTTGTGGCGTGTGTGCCGGAACCTTTGGTGAAATACCGCGTTCACGCCGCCAGCCTGACCCAGGTTGCCAACATCGCCGAATGGCAGAGGCGGGGCCGGACCATGCACGAAGATTTTCTGGTCGTGCTTCGCGCTCGCGGAGACAAGGCCGGTGCTGCGACCTTGTCCCGCACCATGGATCACCTGCTTGCGAATCTGACCGCGGACGTGCTGCTCCGCTGCCTGGGAACGCCGGGCGGCTTGCACCTTATGGCACAGGAACTCTGGCGATCTCGCCGGATCATGTTCAATCTCTTCGTGGTGCGCCGTTTTCTGGTGGATGGATGGAAGATCTTCCGCATTCGGAAACATACTCCCAAGGCGACGGCGGGCGGTGAAAGCAAGAGCCTGGAGCCCACGGAAGTCGAACCGCTCGATCCCGCTCTCCCCATGGAGATCGCACCACAGCGGATGGGCTTTCTCCGCAAACTGGCTGAGCACATTCCTCCCGGACAACTGCTTCGCTACCTCGTTGTAGGCGGCTTCAACACGGTGTTCGGCTATACCGTGTTTGCGATTATCAATTACCTGCTTCATCGGCATAGGGTGCCTGCCTCGTATATCTTTGCCGCCGCACTTTCGAATTTCATCAATATTACTGTGGCTTTTCTGGGCTACAAACTTTTTGTCTTCAAGACCAAAGGCAACTATCTCCGCGAGTGGGTTAAAGCCATGGCGGTCTACTGGAGCGGATTTCTTCCCAGCTTGCTGCTCCTTCCGGTGCTTGTGCGGCTGCTTTCGTTTTTGGAGCGGCGCAATCTCCTTCCACTGAATGGAATGCTGCACTTGCTTGCCCAACATTTTCCTGTGCTCGCACCTCGCTTGCCTCAGGCAGCCGATCTTCCACCTTACCTTGCAAACTTTATCCTCCTTGTCGTCGGTGTGGTGTACAGCTTTATTGGCCACAAAAAGGTGACTTTCCGCGTAGACCCGAACGCGGCCGGCACACCTCGTCCAACCTCTCCGTCCCTCGACGCAACAACGTCCATCTCTGTTCCTGTAGATGAGGTCTCGTGAAAACTATCTCTATCGTCACCCCCTGCTACAACGAACAAGACAACGTCCTGAACCTTTACACGCAGGTTCGCGAAGTGATGCGCGAGATCGGCAAGTACACCTACGAGCACATTTTTATCGACAACAGTTCGCGCGATAACACGGTGGCTATTCTTAAACACATTGCCGCCGAGGATCCCAACGTCAAGGTGATCGTTAACGCTCGCAACTTCGGTCACATCCGATCTCCCATCCACGCCCTGTTTCAAGCGAAAGGGGACGCCGTGATTGGGATCGTGGCCGACCTCCAGGATCCCCCGCCGATGATTGCGGATCTCATCCACGCGTGGGAACAGGGAGCCTACTGCGTTCTCGGCATCAAGCGCACGTCGGAAGAAAACTCCCTGATGTTCTGGGCGCGCAAGCAGTATTACCGCACTGCAGAGCGCCTCTCCTCGATCGAGACGATCCAGAACTACACCGGCTTCGGACTCTATGACCGCAAGGTCGTGGACCTTGTGCGCTCCTTCGACGATCCGTACCCCTACTTTCGCGGCATGATCGCCGAGATCGGTCTACCGACGGTCAAGCTGCTTTACGATCAGCCATCGCGCAAGTTCGGTATCACGAAGAATAACTGGTACACCTTGTATGACATCGGCATGCTGGGCATTATCAACCACTCCAAGGTGCCGCTCCGGCTGGCTACGTTTGCGGGCTTTATCGGCGCCGGTATCGCCTTTCTGATCGCCTTCGTCTACCTCGTCCTGAAGCTTGTCTTCTGGTCCACTTTTGAGTTTGGCCTCGCTCCTCTCATCATCGGTGTGTTCTTTATTGCGTCCCTGCAACTCGTCTTTCTGGGCATTATGGGCGAGTATGTCGGAGCCATCTATACTCAGGTGCAGAAGCGCCCGTACGCGGTCGAACTTGAGCGCGTGAACTTCGAAAACGGCTTTGGCTTTCCGAAAGCAGAGCTTGTTTCGCCTCCCGGCAAAATTATCAATACCTCCTCTGAGCTTTCAACCTCTTCATCGGCATCATTCTGAGAAACTTTAGCCCTAAACGTTGAAATTGTTAAAAGAAACACGAAAATCCGGAGTCCGAAACGCCGATGAAAGATCTAGTTCGTAGCCAACTTACGCAATCGCTCCAAACGCTTCAGAAGGTCCTCGCGGACGACCAGATTCATGACGCGGTGGTCCAGGCTGGGGAGATCACGGCAAAAGCGATGAAGGCGGGACGCAAACTCATGGTCTGCGGCAACGGGGGATCGGCCGCGGACGCACAACACCTGGTCGCGGAGTTCGTCTCCCGCCTCACCGTCGATCGGCCTGCTTTGCGAGCGGTCGCGCTCACGACGGACACGTCGATCCTGACGGCCATCGGCAACGACTACAGCTACGACAACGTCTTTGAGCGGCAGGTCGAGGCGTTGGGCATTGAAGGCGACGTCCTTCTGGCCATCTCCACTTCGGGCAACTCGAAGAACTGCGTGAAGGCCCTGAAGCTGTCGCGGGCGATGGGCATCCACACCGTGGCCTACACGGGCAACAACGGCGGAGCGATGGCGGAGCTTGCCGACATCAATGTCATCATTCCGTCCCAAACCACGATGAACATCCAGGAGTCGCATCTCGCGCTGGAGCACATCTTCTGCATGGTTGTGGAGCGGTTTTACTTTGGACCGGAGTTCGGCTCCGAACCGCAGCAGCTCGCCGAGTAGGATCAGGGGTGGCTCACTCAGAATCGATGCCGGCCACCAAGCCACTTTCGATCGAAGATCTCGCCCATGTTTTCGACCACACGCGCGACCTTTGGCCGGAGCTGCGCGGGGCGCGTCTGTTCCTCACGGGCGGAACTGGTTTTTTCGGCCACTGGATGATCGAGTCGCTTCTGTACGCCAATCGTGAGCTGTCGCTGGGCATCCGGGTCACGGCTCTTACTCGCAACGCCGCAGCCTTCCGCTCCCGATCGCCGCACATCACCGCCGACCCTGCCGTCACTTTGCTCGAAGGCGACATTCGGACCTTTCCTTTTCCGCCCGACCACACTTCCGACGCCTTCACCCATATCGTGCACGCGGCCACCGACTCCGGCGGCCAGCAGGCGAACCGACCCGCATACGAGTTGGCTGAATCGATCCTCGAGGGCACACGCCATACCCTCCGGTTCGCCCTGACCACCGGCGCACGTCGCCTGCTTTATGTTTCGACCGGTGCTGTGTACGGCAGATCGTCGTCGATTGAGACTCACATCTCTGAGACGAGCGTGGCCGGCCCCGATCCGCTGCTGCTTTCTTCGGCGTATGACGAGGCGAAGCGTATGAGCGAGCAACTATCGGTCGCGTACGCCCATGACACGCCGCTCGAGGCCGTTGTGGCTCGACCGTTTGCTTTTGTTGGCCCGCATCTTTCGCTCGACGCTCACTTTGCGATCGGCAACTTTCTCGGCAGCGCGATGGGCAACCGGGCGATTCACATTCGCGGCGACGGAACACCGTTACGTTCCTGGATGTATATGGCTGACCTGGCGATCTGGCTATGGACGATGCTGGTGCGCGGCGCGCCGAACCGTGCGTACAACGTTGGATCGGAGGATGCGCACACGATCGCCGAGGCGGCCTACCTGACGGCGAGCACGCTTCGACCTGGTTTGGCGGTTCAGATCGATGGCACGCCGAGGCCGGGTGCGGCGATGAATTCGTATGTGCCGTCGACGGCGCGGGCACGGGACGAGCTTGGGCTGACGCAGACTATCTCTCTTGCGGAAGGTCTGCGGCGCACGGCGGCCTGGCACGGATACAGGCCGAGCTAGGCGTGGCCGAGCGCCGGCGAGCTGCCGCTAGACCGTGACCAGACCGGTTTGGGCTACCTTGGCGAACTCGGTCATGGTTTCTGCGATGTAGTCGAGCATGGGCGGTGTGAGGCCTGGGTAGACGCCGACCCAGAAGACGGAATTCATGACGTAGTCGGTGTTGGTCAGGTCGCCGACGACGCGGTGCTCCCATCCCTCGTAGGCCGGCTGTCGCAGGAGATTGCCGGCGAAGATGAGGCGGGTTCCGATCTTTTTTGAGTCCAGGTGCCGGGTCATCTGGTCGCGCGTAAATGGGGCGCCATCCTTGATGCCGATGGGGAAGCCGAACCAGCTGGGGTCTGCGTTTTCGCCGGCGACGGGGAGTTGCAGCCAATCGCTGAGGGGTTGGAGGGCCTGCTTGAGATAGGCGAAGTTTTCTTTGCGGCGTTCGATGAAGAAGGGCAGCTTCGCGATCTGGCTGACGCCGAGGGCGGCTTGCATGTCGGTGGCTTTGAGGTTGTAGCCGACGTGCGAGTAGGTGTATTTGTGGTCGTACCCGCAGGGCAGGATTCCGAGCTGCCAGTCGAAGCGTTTGCCGCAGGTGTTGTCGACGCCGGGCTCGCACCAGCAGTCACGTCCCCAGTCGCGGAAGCTGTCGATCAGGACCTGCAGCGCGGGTTTATCGGTGAGCACGGCTCCGCCCTCGCCCATGGTGATGTGGTGCGCGGGGTAGAAGCTGACGGTGGCGATGTCGCCGAAGGTGCCGACTTTCTGGCCCTTGTAGGTGGATCCGAGGGCGTCGCAGCAGTCTTCGACCAGCCAGAGGTTGTACTTCTTGCAGAAGGCGGTGATCGCGTCGAGATTGAAGACGTTGCCGAGGGTGTGCGCGATCATGACAGCTTTGGTCTTTTCGCTGCGGGCCGCTTCAAGTTTGGTGACATCGATCTCGTAGGTGGGGAGGATGACATCGACGAACACGGGAACGAGGCGGTTCTGGAAGATGGGATTGACGGTGGTGGGGAAGCCGGCGGCGACGGTGATGACTTCGTCGCCCGGCTTGAGCTGTCGATCGCCGAGTTTGGGCGAGGTGAGAGCGCTGAGGGCTACGAGGTTTGCGCTCGACCCTGAGTTGACCAGGGACGCCGACCGCACGCCGACGAAGCGCGCAAGCTTTTTCTCGAATTCCTTGGCCCATCGACCTGTGGTGAACCAGGCGTCGAGGGCCGAATCGACGACGGCGGCGATGTCGGCTCCGTCGATGACTTTGCCTGAGACGGGCACGGCCGAGCTTCCGGGAACGAAGTCCTTCGGGGGGAAGGCCTCCTTGTAGAACTGTGTGGAAAGCTCAAGGATTTGTTGCCGAAGCTGCTCTGCCTTTTCGGTCATAGGTGGACTCAGGATACCAAACCGGATGGTTCGCGGACGCCTCTGCGATGCGATACTGAGAGCCGGTGAACCTGTGCTGTGGGAAAGATCCAGGGCCTGGCACCCATCTCGCATGGAAGAGCGCAAGAACAGGACCCCGAATGAAAGCTGTCATCCTTGCCGGCGGCCTCGGCACCCGCATTTCGGAAGAGACCTCGCTGCGACCCAAGCCAATGGTCGAGATCGGCGGGCGGCCTATCTTATGGCACATCCTGAAGATCTACTCGCAGCATGGCATCAACGACTTCATTATTTGCTGCGGATATAAGGGGTACGTCATCAAGGAGTACTTCGCCAACTACTTCCTGCACATGTCGGACGTGACGTTCGACATGCGCGACAACAAGATGGAGGTGCTGGATTCGGTGGCCGAGCCGTGGCGGGTGACGCTGGTGGATACGGGCGACAACTCGGGGACGGGCGGGCGGCTGCGGCGGGTTGCGAAGTATCTGACGCCCGGCGAGCCGTTCTGCATGACGTATGGAGACGGGGTCGCGGATGTCGATATCACGGCGTCGATTGCGTTTCACAGGCGGCACAACAAGCTGGTGACGCTGACCAGTGTGCAGCCGGTGGCGCGCTTTGGGGCGCTTGGCCTGAAGGACACGCAGATCTACTCGTTTCAGGAGAAGCCGTCGGACGAAGGCGGATGGATCAACGGCGGCTTTTTCGTGCTGCAGCCGGACGCGATCGCGGCCGTGACCGAGGATGGCGAGATGTGGGAGCGGGAGCCGATCGAGAAGCTGGTGGGCCGGGGCGAGGTGCATGCGTTTTTTCATCATGGCTTCTGGCAGGCGATGGACACGCTTCGGGATAAACAGCACCTGGAGGATCTCTGGTCGAGGGACAAGGCTCCGTGGAAGAGCTGGTAGGCGGGGGAAGCTACGCCCGGTTCCATTTTTGCGGGGAGCGATGCCATGACGAAGCTATTGATCGCTGGGCTCATTTTTACGATATCCACGGTTAGCCAAGCGCAGCGCAGTGTGGCGCCGCAAGTGGCGGAACGCCTGAAGACGCCCCTGAAGCAGACCAAAGTTATGGATTGCGAAGAGGCTGTTCACGAGGTTCCGTGGGGAAGCACGCGGTTGACCTATACGGTGGAGGGGCTCCACCTGGACGGCCTTCAATCCTCGGGCGCGGTTTGGCAAACGATCGTACCCGCGAGCAATGCGCTGAAGTGTGAGGTGTGGTCGGCAAACCTTCAGAAGGGAGCGAAACCTTCTCTCCTGATCTTCAAGGCGCCGGAGATGGGAGGTGTCGAAGGCGGCGAGCTGACCGTGCTTTCATTCGACGATCGGGGCAGACCCTTTCCCTGGAAGGCCACCGGCGGCTTTACATCGACCGCGGAGGGTATCACCCAGGTCACAACCGACCCCGCGACTGGATCCGCTCAGATCCTTGTGCCTGTGCGAGAGGGTGATCCTCATGCAGAGAGCGCCGAAGTGATTTCTCTGTTCCTGTGGCAGAACGGTGGGTTTTCGAAGGTGGTCGGGGCTGACAGCTCGGGAGCGAAGTGGCCCGTGATCTCCGGCAGCGAGGGAGCTTTGACCGGAACGGAGCGTTTACGCACATCGTCGTTGAGCAGGAGTGACGTGACTTCGGCAACGTCTATGGTCGATGTCTCAGCAAACGTGAAGGTGGTGAAAAGAGGGGACTTCTCGGAAGCCGAACCTCTCCTGCTATCGAACGGTCAGCGTTTGAAGTTTCCCGCGATGCTGGTTTTCGACCGAGCCGATGGTTCAAGGGTCATTTTTTTGGATGAGCACGTCGTGGACGGGGTGGATGAGGCGATCCGGCTCGGAGCGACGGTTGCTGTGCGAGGAACAAAGTGCGAGAGCGAGGAGTGCCGTCCGTTTGTGATGGTGGCGAGGCTTTTTTAGGAGCTTGTTGGAAAAACAAAGGCGAGGGCAAGGGCAAACGATGTCGATTTACAGGATGGGTTGGGCGTTTTGGCTGCTGTTGTGGCGGACGTCGGCTCCTCGGACCCAGAAGATGACGTCTTCGGCGATGTTGGTGGCGTGGTCGCCGACGCGCTCGAGGTTGCGGGCGATGATGAGGGCGTTGAGGGACTGGGGGGTGAGGTCGGGGCGATCTTTGATGAGGTTGGAGAGGGCGTAGAAGGCGTTGTCGTTCATCGAGTCGACCTGATCGTCGAGTTCGAGGACGGATTGGGCGAGATCGGCGTCGGCTTCGATGAAGGCCTGGAGGGATTTGCGGACCATGGCGGCGGCGAGGGAGGCGAGGCGGGGGATGTCGACGGGGAGGTCGACGTTTTCAAAGGCGCCCATCTCCTTGACGCGGACGGCGATATTGACGGCCTGGTCGCCGACGCGTTCGAGGTCGGCGTTGATGCGGATGACGGAGAGGATGAAGCGGAGGTCGATGGCCATGGGCTGTTCCATCGCCAAGAGGTCCAGGGCGAGTTGATCGATTTCGCGTTCGAGGCGGTTGATGGGGGGCTCGGAGCGGAAGACGAGTTCGCAGAGGTTGAGGTCGCGCGTGGTGTAGGCCTCGATGGAGCGCTGGATGGCTTGCTCGGCCATGCCGGCCATGACGAGGAGGCGCTCCTTGAGGTCGTCGAGGCTTTGGTGGAACTTGATGCGGGTGGCCATGGGGAGCCTCTTTCGGTGGGTGGAGGTGCTCGGAGGGGACAGGAAGGACAGGAAGGACAGAAGGACAGAAGGACAGAAGAGCGCTTAGGTTTATCCGAAGCGGCCGGTGATGTAGTCTTCGGTGCGCTTGTCGGTGGGGTTGGTGAAGATTTTATGGGTGGAGTCGAATTCGATCATTTTGCCGTTGAGGAAGAAGCCGGTATTTTCGGCGACGCGGGCGGCTTGTTGCATGTTGTGGGTGACGATGACGATGGTGTATTGGGATTTGAGCTGAAAGATGAGGTCTTCGATTTTGGAGGTGGAGACGGGGTCGAGGGCGCTGGCGGGCTCGTCCATGAGGAGGACTTCGGGGTCGACGGCGATGGCTCGGGCGATGCACATGCGCTGCTGCTGACCGCCGGAGAGGGAGGCTCCGGATTTCTTGCGGAGGTCGTCTTTGACTTCGTCCCAGAGGGCGGCGGACTTGAGCGAGCGTTCCACGGTTTCGTCGAGGATCTGGCGGTTGCGGAAGCCGTTGAGTTTGAGGCCGGAGACGACGTTGTCGTAGATGGACATGGTGGGGAAGGGGTTGGGGCGCTGGAAGACCATGCCGACGCGGCGGCGGATCTCGACGGGGGAGGCCTGGTTGTAGATGTCGAGGTCGCCCATGCGGACGATGCCGGTGGCGCGGGCGCCGGGGATGGTCTCGTGCATGCGGTTGAGGCAGCGGACAAAGGTGGATTTGCCGCAGCCGGAGGGTCCGATGAGGGCGGTGGCGTGGTTGGCGGGGATCTGGAGGTTGATGTCCTGGAGGGTGTGATTGGTGCCGTACCAGGCGTTGAGGTTTTCTACGGCGATGCCGACGCCCATGTCTAGCTTCTTCCTTTGAGTGCGCCGCGGGAGGCAAAGATGCGGACGAGGGTGACCGAGACCATGATGAGGACGATGAGGACAAGGGAGCCGGCCCAGGCGAGGCGGTGCCACTCGTCGTAGGGGGAGACGGCGTAGGTGAAGATCTGGAGGGGGAGGGCGGCGATGGGCTGGTCGAGGACCTGGCGGGGGAGGTTGTGGAGCGGCTCGTTGCGGTGCCAGGACCAGAAGGCGTTGCCGAAGGCGGTGAAGAGGAGCGGGGCGGTTTCTCCGGCGACGCGGGCGAAGGCGAGCATGCAGCCGGTGATGATGCCGGGGGAGGCGGAGCGGAGGGAGATGGAGAGGGCGGTTCGCCAGCGGGGGACGCCGAGGCCGAGGGCGGCTTCGCGGACGCTCATAGGGACGAGAAGGAGCATCTCTTCTGTGGTTCGGGTGATGGTGGGAACCATCATGATGGCGAGGGCGATGCCACCCGCGAGGGCGGAGAAGTGGTGCTGGCGGATGACGACGAGGGCGTAGACGGAGATGCCCATAACGATGGAGGGGACGCCGTTGAGGACGTCGGCGGTGAAGCGGACGGCGTCGGCGAGGCGGGTTCCTCGGCCGAACTCGGCGAGGTAGAGGCCGGCGGCGATGCCGATGGGGACGCCCATGAGCGAGGCGAGAAGGAGGATGACGCCGGAGCCGACGATGGAGTTGGCCATGCCTCCGCCCTGTTCTCCGACGGGGGCGGGGATGTTGGTGAAGAAGGCCAGATTGAGCGAGGAGGCGCCCTTATAGACGAGATAGAAGAGGATGGCGGCGAGCGGGGCGAGGCTGCGGCGGTCGGTCATGAGGCAGGTCTCGGAATTGTGTAGCCGCGACCCGGAGGGGAGCGCGTCACCGACCGCGGACGTGACGCGCTCCCCTCCGGGT
>CAXSGC010000030.1:46326-47313 GCA_964236945.1 uncultured Acidobacteriaceae bacterium
GTGAGGACGAGGAGGGTGGCGAGGACGGCGAGCGCGGTGACGAAGAGGTCGGTGAGGGAGCGGCGGGAGGAGTTGCCGCGGGAGCCGCGGATGGGCGGTCGTTGGGGGAGGGTGGAGGTGGTGAGGGAGGCTGTGCTCATGGTCGATTCATGTTCTGCGTGCGGGTTAAGGTCGAGGCGGCAAGACCGCGGGTCCTTCGACTTCGCTGCGCTTCGCTCAGGATGACGGGGCCTGGCGCCGAATTGGGTCTTTGGTTCATCAGACGGCTCGGGCGGGGGTGCCGCGGGTGACGGCCCAGACCATAAGGCGGGCGATAGCGTTGACGACGACGGTGACGAGGAAGAGGGCGAGGCCGATCTCGATGAGGGCGGAGAGGTAGAGGTCGCCGGTGGCTTCGGAGAACTCGTTGGCGATGACGGAGGCGAGGGTGTATCCGGGGGCGAAGAGGGAGTGGGGGATCTCGGGGTGATTGCCGATGACCATGGTGACGGCCATGGTTTCTCCGAGGGCGCGGCCGAGGCCGAGCATAACGGCGCCGACGATGCCGATGCGCGCGTTGCGAAGGACGCCGGTGCGGATCATCTCCCATCGGGTGGCGCCGAGGGCGAGGACGGCTTCGCGCTGGGAGTCGGGGACGGCGCGCAGGATGTCGCGGGTGAGCGACGAGATGATGGGGAGGATCATGATGGCGAGGATGATGGAAGCGGTGAGGAGGCCGACGCCGAAGTTGGCGCCTTCGAAGAGGTGGGTCCAGCCGAAGACGCGGAGGAGCGAGGGGCCGATCTGGTCGCGCATGAGGGGGACGAGGACGAAGACGGCCCAGAGGCCGTAGACGACGGAGGGGATGGCGGCGAGGAGCTCGGTGAGGAAGGAGATGGGAGCGCGGAGAGGGCGGGGGCAGAGTTCGGTGAGGAAGATGGCGACGCCGATGGCGAGGGGGACGGCCATGAGGAGCGCGAGGAGGGAGGTGGCGACGGTGCCGAAGAT
>CAXSGC010000031.1:0-45626 GCA_964236945.1 uncultured Acidobacteriaceae bacterium
ACATAGGGGGGGGGCTGACACTCTCCTTCGGGTAAGTATAGAACATTTCGGTGCCTACTTCCCAAGAGAGACCGCCGCCGCTAGCATGACTTTCAGACTCGCGACCCGGGCTGTGTCGGCGAGACAGGGAGAATGCAGATGAAGAGGTCAGGGAACACAATTTTAGTGACAGGCGGCGGCTCCGGCATTGGTCTGGGGTTGGCGGAACGGCTGCAGGCTTTGGGCAATGACGTGATTATCGCGGGCCGACGCAAGGATGTTCTGGACGCCGCGACGGCGGCTCACCCCGGCATGCGGTCGGTGACGCTGGATGTGGCGGACGCCGCCAGCATCGAGAAGTTCAGGACAGCGGCGGCGACCGAGTTCCCTCGCCTGAACGTCCTCATCAACAACGCGGGGATCATGCGAGCGGAGGATCTGCGATCGGAGGCCGTCGGCACGGCGACCGCAGAGGCCATCGTCGCCACAAATCTGCTCGGGCCCATCCGCCTGACGTCGGCGCTGCTCCCGTCGCTCAAGCAGCAGGCAGGGGCGACGGTGATGAATGTGACCTCGGGGCTCGCGTTTGTGCCCTTGGCGATGTTTCCCACGTACAACGCGACCAAGGCGGCGATGCACTCGTATAGCGAATCTCTGCGCTACCAGCTCAAGGATACGGAGGTCGAGGTGATTGAGCTGATCCCGCCGTATGTGCAGACGGAGTTGGGCGGAGCGTGGCAGGCAAACGACCCCAATGCGATGCCGCTGGACGCATTTCTCACCGAGGTCATGGAGATTCTCGGCCAGAATCCGACGCCGTCGGAGATCAACGTGGAACGCGTGAAGCCGCTGCGGTTTGCCGTGCAGAGCAGCGACTATGAAGGGTTCTTTACCCGGTTCAACGACATGATGACGGCGGCGTTGCAGTAGAGGGCGGATCGGGCGGACCGGGCGGATCTCCCGGATCTCCCGGATCTCACGGGCTGGGAGCCAGAGGTCGCGCTTGCCCGATGGCCGTGCGACTGAGTGGTGGGCACAGCAGGATTCGAACCTACGACTTCCACCGTGTGAAGGTGGCACTCTACCGCTGAGTTATGCGCCCAACATGGGCTCGCCCCGGCAAACGGCGGCGGCGCAGGCTTAGACCCCGGCTTAGAATACCACCCCGGCGCCCGGGCGCATGACCTTGGCGCCGGGCGCCTGGAAAAACGCTCCGTGACGCGCCTGACCTCGCATGCAGGAGTCCAAGCCAGGTCCGTGCGCTCCCGTTTACAATCAAGGCCCGAGCCGTGCATCCCGACTTTTCCCATCCCGAGCCTGCGCAAACCGGTGAAAATATTCTTGACACCGGAAAAACTTTCCGCGACACCGGCTCGGAAGCGCAACCCGAAGTCGGGAGCCGGGTTAGCAAAAGTATGGCAACTCTGGCGATTCAACCGTCTACGTTTGCTCCCCTCGACGACCCTGGAAAGCCGCGGTCGCGCACCTCCGCGCCGATCGAGGCGCCCGCCGGAGCCGAGTTCGCCAAGCTTGACGACGCCGCCATCATGATGCGCCTGCGCGCCGGCGACATGGCCTGTTTCGACTACCTGCTCGCCAAATACCGCAAGCCCATCATCCACTTCATGTTTCGCATGGTCCACAACCAGGCCGTCGCCGAAGAACTGGCGCAGGAGGTCTTTCTCCGGGTCTATCGGTCACGCGAAACCTACCGCGCCGAAGCCCGCTTCAGCACCTGGCTCTACCGGATCGCGACCAACCTCGGCGTCAATCACGCCCGCGACCACCACCGCGAACGGTCCGCCTCCACCATCTACCTCGACGAGCCTGACCACGAAACCGGCTCCACCCCCGACCTCGCCGACGCGACCCCCTCCGCCGAAGCCCGCCTCCTTCGCCAGGAGCGCATGGACTCCATCCGCGAACACGTCCTCGCCCTTCCCGAACGCCAACGCATGGCCGTCCTTATGCACAAATACGAGGGCATGGACTACAAACAGATCGGCGACATCCTTAAACTCAGCGAATCGGCCACCAAGTCCCTGCTCTTTCGCGCCTACCAGACGCTGCGCGAAACGCTCAAAGTCTATCTCTAGCGACCATCACAACGTCGGATACAAGATCGAGGAAACTATGACCTGCAAACGCCAATCCCGTCTTCCGGACCTCCTGCTCGATCCGGCCTCGGCCGGCGATGCTCACCTGCAGTCCTGCACAGTCTGCCAGGAGGAGCTCCGTTCTCTCCAGGGAGTCTCTTCCCTGCTCGACTCCTGGACTGCCCCCGAACCTTCGGCCTACTTCAACCAGAAGCTCGCCGTGCGCCTCCGCGAAGAGATCGCCGCTCCCCCGGCGACGTGGTGGGAACATCTCCAGACCCGCCTCCAGCTCAACACCGGAGCGCACTTCCGGCCCGCCCTCGCCGGCGCTCTCGCGCTCGCTCTCCTTGTCGGCGGCGGAACCGCGGCGAGCCTCTCCGGCGTCCTCTCGCCCCACCACGCGCAAACCTCCGCCACCGTCCAGGACCTCCAGATCCTCGATCGCAACGACCAGGCCGTCCAGGAGATGGACCAGCTGCTCGACGACAACAACGGCGGCGCCGACCAGAACTCCGACACCCCGATCAGCTAAAACCTGTGCCCGATCGCTCAAACGGCGCCGCAACCCATGCTCCCGTCCGCCGCTTCCCGCAAGGAGGTTGTCTCAAAGCCAGCTTTCCGCTAGCGTAGCCACTATCAACCCACACACACTGCCCGATTGCCCCATGACCGTCCAGACCGCACAGACCGCACACCGGAGAACCCGAGATCGCACCCGCTCCGGCATCCTCGTGTGCCTTCTGCTTCTCGCGTGCCTCTGCGGCCTCGCTTCCGTCGGCCTCGCCCAGAACCATGACGGCAGGGGCCGCGGCAACGACGATCGCAGCCGCAACGGCCAACGCAACGGCGACCCCAATGCCGGCCGCGACCCCAACGCCGGCCGCGATCGGAGGTCCAGCCCACCGTCCCAGGCCAACCGCCCCAACCCCGCGCCCAACCAGACCTCCCGACCATCGTACCCGCCGCCGTCCAACTTCGCGAATCCCTACGCCGACCCGCAAACCGCGCCGCAAAACCCCCAAAGGCCCAACCAGAACTTCAGCCCCTACCCCATCCAGCAGCTGCCGCAGAACTTCACCCAGGTAAACCCTCGCGGCAACCCGGACCGCAATCAAGACCGCAACCCGGACCGCAATCAGGAACACCTCTCCCAGTGGCTCGACCGCCACCAGTTCCTCCCCCCCACCGACCAGCAGCGCGCCCTTGAAGCCGAGCCCGGATTCCGCGATCTCGCCCCCCAAACCCAGCAGCGCATGCGCGATCGCCTCCTTCAGCTCAACCAGATGCGCCCCGATCAGCGCCAGCGCGTCCTAGACCGCACCGAAGCCATGGAGCGCCTTTCCCCCCAACAGCGCCAGCAGGTCCGTTCCGCCATGTCCGATCTCAGCAGCCTTCCGCCCGATCGCCGGCAGGCTGTCGCCCGCACCTTCCGCGACCTCCGCAGCCTCCCCCCACAGCAGCGTCAAAGCGCCCTCGACGCCCAAAGCGCCCGCGGCCAGCTCTCTCCCGGCGAGACCTCCACCCTCCGCAATCTCCTCTCCGTCGAGCCTCTCCTCCCACCCACCGCGGCGCCCGGCCGCGGCTCCGACCTTTCCCGCTAGCGACGTCCGGCCTTGACGCCCGTCTCCGCCTCCATTAACCTCATCCCCATGATGTTGAGCGCTCACCGGCGTTGTTGTCCCTGCCCGCACTCGCGGCAGACACCTCCGGTCTGCTCCATCGGCTCCATCGCCCGCGCGTAAGTCTCCTCCCCACACGCCCCAAAGCGCGCGAACCATCCTCTCCTCCAAACCTCTGATACCCGAACCTTCCCCCCAAAGGACCCCACATGCCTCCTCGCATGCTTCTTCTCGCCGCCCTCGTGCTCCCCTCCGCGCTTCTCCCTGCCCAGCAGCTGCTTGGCGGCGACTACGACGGCTCCGCCACCGTCCGCGGAGAACAGGTACCCCTCCACCTCCGCCTCTCCGGCGCCGGCGCCACCCTCTCCGGAGCCCTCGTCAACGGCTCCGAACTCTCCCCCGCCTCCAGCGTCTCGCTCTCCGGCAACCACCTCGTGCTCGACTTCAACTACTTCGCCCGCACCCTCGACCTCAACCTCAGCCCCGCCGCCAACCCTGACGGCAACATGACCGGCTCCTTCGGCACCGCCACAACCCGCTACCCCGTCACCCTCCACCACTCGCCGACCTCCCGGACCGCGCCCCTTTCCACCGCCGCCCCCATCCCCGCCCCGCCCATCACCGGCCAATGGGAGATCCAGGTCCAGTCCTCCAAAGGCGAATCCGCCTGGCAGCTCGGCGTCCAACCCTCCGCCTCCGATGGCTCCGTCCAGGCCGTCATCCAGCGCATCGACGGCGACACCGGATCGCTCTTCGGCTCGTGGAACGGACACGAGTACCGCGTCGGCCATCTGTCCGCCGCCGGCCCCGCCCTCTACAGCCTCACCCCCGGCCCGGACAACACCCTCCTCGTCTCCAACCTCATCGCCGCCGAGCCCGAAAAGTCCCGCCAGCACGACCTTGTCGCTCGCCGCCCCGCCGCCGCCCGCGCCCAGAACCTCCCCCAACCCACCCGGTCCACCGATCAAACCACCATTAAAAACCCCGGCGAACCCTTTCGCTTCTCCGCCCCCGACCTCGCCGGCACCCTCGTCACCCAGAGCGACCCCCGCTTCAAGGGCAAGGTCGTCATCGTCGCCATCGGCGGCTCCTGGTGCCCCAACTGCCACGACGAGGCCCCCTTCCTCGAATCGCTCTACAAACAGTTCCACAGCCGCGGCCTCGAGGTCGTCGACCTCAGCTTTGAAGAGGCCGACCAGCTCAAAGACCCCACCCGCCTCCGCGCCTTTATCGCCCGCTACGGCATCACCTACACCGTCCTGCTCGCCGGCCAGCCCGATCAGCTCAACCAGAAACTCCCCGCGGCCGAACACCTCAACGCCTGGCCAACCTCCTTCTTTCTCGGTCGCGACGGCCGCGTCCGCGAGGTCCACGCAGGCTTCGCCGGACCGGCCAACCCCACCGCCCACCGGGCCCTCGTCACCGACGTCACCGCCCTCGTCGAAGATCTCCTGGCCGAGCCCGCACCCACCCAGGCAGCGTCCCTCGGCACCCGCTAGAACTGTTCTCGCATCGGTATAGGACTTTCGTTGTTCTCGTCTTTCGTGTCGGTGTTGAAACCTAAGCTCGGAAAAAGTTCTTCGCCAGAAACAACACATTCGCGGGCCGCTCCGCCAACCGCCGCATGAAGTAGGGATACCACTCCGTTCCGAACGGAATGTACACGCGAACCCCGAAACCCTCGCCTACCAGCTTCCGTTGCAGGTCGCGCCGAATTCCATACAACATCTGAAACTCAAACGCACTCTTCGCAATCCCCTTCTCGGCGGCGAGTGCGCGCATCCGATCGACGATCCGCTCATCGTGCGTGGCAATCCCGCAAAACACATGCGGCTCCTCCGACAGCACCATGCGCTCCATCAGACGGAGATAGTTCGCATCCACATCCTCTTTGCGCGGGAACGCAATCTCCGACGGCTCCTTGTACGCGCCCTTGCACAGCCGGATCCGAATGCCCTGCCCGAGCAGACGCTCCGTATCCAGCTTGGTTCGGAAGAGATACGCCTGCAGCACCGTCCCGACACGGCCACGAAGTCCAACCTCGCCGTGGATCCGCTCCGTCATCCGGATCGTCGTCTCCGTGTACGCCGAACCCTCCATGTCGATCCGCACAAAGGAGTCGGCCGCAGCCGCGCGCCGAACGATCTCGCACACCAGTCGCTCCGCCATCGCCGGATCGACGTCGAGCCCCATCTGCGTCAGCTTCAGGCTCACATGCGCCTGAAGACCGCGACGCCGGATCTGCTCCAGCAACTCGTAGTAGACCTCCGCGCTCCGGAGCGCCTGAGACTGCTCGGTCACGCTCTCGCCCAGCGAGTCGAGGCTCGCCGACATCCCCTCGCGGTTCACCTCCTCGCACGCCCGGAGAGCGTCGTCCACCGTCAGGCCCGCAACGAAGCGCCGCGACATCCTCTGCCCGACGGACGATCGCTCGGAGAAGTGGCGTAGTTGCCGGTTCTGGGAGAGCAGGATAAAGGTAGATCGCAGCACAGGCCAGACTCTCGATGCAGCTCAGGTAGAGGAACCGCCTAGTGGCTCGCCTTGACGGTCGCCGCGCTCGCAGCCCCACTCGGCACCGCGGCAACCCTGCCGGTGGTGTCGGCGCCGTGCTCCACCTGCGGCGTCACCATCGAGCTCGTATCCTTGATCGCGGCGATGGCCTGGTCGTACCGTCCCGCAAGCGAGTTAGCTCGAATCACAGCCATCTCCTCCAGCATCTTCATGCCGTCTTTCAAGTAGCTCATGCGGCTGCGCTCGTCATGGCCCCAGGTCACGGGAACCTCGCTGACGGTGTACTTCAGCTTGCGTGCAATAAACAGAATTTCGGGATCAAAGCCCCAGCGTTCGATGGTTTGCAGCCGAAAGATCACCTGCGCCGCGGGCCTGCGAAAGGCCTTGAAGCCGCACTGCGTGTCCGCAAACGGTAGACTCATCACCGTTCGCGTAATCCAGTTGAAGCATCGGCCAAACACCTGTCGATACATCGGCTGGTGAATCGTCTGTCGCGTTCGGTCGAGCCATCGCGAACCGATCGCAACGTCGGCACCGTTGTCCAAAGCCTCAAACAGCAGCTCCGCCTCTTCCATCGGCGCAGAAAGGTCCGCATCGGTAAACATGACGATATCGCCGGCAGCCTGGAGGAGACCGTTGCGCACGGAGTAGCCCTTGCCACGATTGCCGGCGTTCTCCACCAGATGGAGCCGAGGATGCTCGTCCATCCATCGCTCGACGATCTCTGTCGTGTCGTCGGTCGAGCCGTCATCGACGACCAGGACCTCGGCATCCCAGCCTCGCTCGTGCACACACGCCATGACACGCCCGAGCGTGGTCTCAATGCGAGAGCTCTCGTTGTACGCCGGGATAACGATGCTGATCTTCGGATGTGCCATCGTGACGGTAACTTTTCTCCCAAACCGGATCTCTGGTTCGGCCGGGGACCGAATCCGCGGTTGATCATACTGTAACCATTGGACGCTCGGCTACGGCGAATGGAAACTATTTCTCCATGATGCCGTAGATTTTCCCCTTTCCGTCTTTCTTTTTAGGTCATTCCCTCTGCATTGCTCACACAGAAGAGGTGGTCGCGAGGCGGAAGTGTGCCTGCTACACTCTCGAACATGCCGGAAGACTTTGTCTCGCCACCACCGCCGCAAGCCGCTCCACCGTACACCGCACCTCCGTTCCAGACGCCAACCTATGGCTACGCTCCGCCGATCGGCTACGCTGCTCGCCTGCCGCCTCCGAAGCGCCGATCGCCGTGGTTTTATGGCGGTTGGATCGGCGGAACGATCGGCGGCATCGGCCTGATCGTCAGTCTCTTCGCCTGGATCGCCGCACGGTCGATGAATGGATCTTCAGGCACCGCGTTCAGCACCAGCCAGATCGGCGTGATCGACATCTCCGGCGTTATCCTCGACGCCGACAAGGTGGACAACGACATACGCCGGTTCGGTGACGACTCCAGCGTCAAGGCGATCATCCTCCATATCAACTCGCCAGGCGGAGGAGCTGCGGCCTCGCAGGAGATCTACCACGAGGTCCTCCGCGTCCGAAAGGAGCACAACAAGAAGATTGTCGCGTCTGTCGAGTCGGTCGGAGCTTCGGGAGCGTACTACATCGCCAGCGCATGCGATCGCATCTACGCCAACGACGCTTCGGTTGTGGGCTCGATCGGCGTGATTATGGAGTGGACCAACTACGGCGACCTCCTCCATTGGGCCAAGCTGAAGAGCGTTGTGATCCACGCCGGTGAACTCAAGGACGCGGGAGATCCGAGCCGCGACCTGACTCCCAAGGAACAGGCCTACTTCCAGTCGCTGGTCGACAATATGTACGGTCAGTTCGTCCACGACGTTGCCTCGGGACGCCACACCACGGACGACCGTATCCGGCCGCTGGCGACCGGTCAGGTATGGACCGGCGAGCAGTCGCTCCCGCTTGGCCTGATCGATAAGATCGGAGGCTTCCGTGTAGCCCTGATGGATACGGCGAAAGACGTGGGCATCTCCGGGGAACCCAGCATTCTTCGACCGGCACACCAGAAGAAGGGACTGATCTCCGCGCTGACCTCCGACACGGACGATCTCTTCCCCAATCCGGGTCAGCTTCTCGATCGTGCACCGGGCTTCTACTTCATGTGGAAGTAGAAGCCACGCCGGCAGCGCCCCCACTTGTTTGTTCGGCACATCTACAATGGAGCGAGGACGCCGGCGATGCGCGGTCGTTTGGCTCGATCAGAAGGATCGAACACGAGAGGGGACCTCTGATGACGAAGGCTGACCTGGTCGAAAGGGTGACGAACCTGGGGGATCTGACTCGCCGCGACGGCGAGGTGATCGTAGACACGCTCTTCGAGTCTGTGATCGGCGCCTTGAAATCAGGAGACAAGATCGAGATCCGCGGCTTCGGCAGCTTTCGGACACGTCAGCGCAATGCCCGCACGGGGCGCAATCCGAAGACTGGAAGCAAGGTCGATGTACCGGCAAAGCGTGTCCCTTTTTTCAAGCCGTCGAAGGAGCTTCGCGATCAGGTGAACGCGGCTGCAATCGAGGCGCGCTCCGGTTCAGGGCGCGGCCAGGGAGGAGGCGAATCCGGAGTCTCGGAGGCCGTCGACCCTCACCATCCTCCACCGATGTAGGCGAACACACTCCCTGAGATCAGTTACTTTTCTCTGATTCCGATGACGCTCATCATGCGTCCAGTCATGCCTGCTTCGGAACGGTAGGAGAAGAATCGTCTCTGCCCATCGGGCTCGTAGCTGCAGGCCGTACATTGGGCTACAACGGAGATCTGCTCCGGCGGAAGGCCGGCGGCGAGGAGTTGTCGTCGATTGGCTTCCCAGAGGTCCAGACGCGGATTCGCCGAGTCTTCCTCGACTTCGTGGAAGAGGGTGTGTCCGTCCGCCAAACACTCGGTGAAGGCGGTGCGGACTTCATTTCCGACGGCATAACAGCAAGGACCGATGGAGGGACCGATGGCAGCGATGAGGTTGTCGGGATCGGAGCCGAAGTCGGCAGACATCCGCAGAACACCGCGACCGACGATTCCTGCTACCGTGCCTCGCCAGCCGGCGTGGAAGGCACCGACCACGCGAGTGCGAACATCGGCTATCAGCACAGGAACGCAGTCGGCAGTCTGAATGCCAAGTAAGATGCCGGGCTGATCTGTGATGAGGCCGTCGCCCTCTCCGTACGTTCTTCCTTCAGAGCCGATGTGCCCGACATGCCGTGAAGCGAGCGAGTGTACGACCGACGAATGAGTCTGCTTGAGGGTGATGAGCGACCAGCGGTGTGTCATGGCGGAGCATGAGTTTTCGAGCTGATCTTCGTTATAGAGAGGGGACGGGACAAGAGCATTCCCCTGATTGGGCGCGTCGTGGTTTGCGAGGCTGCCAAACCGTGTGCCGAACCCATGTACCAACCAGGGATGCGCGGGCCAGTCAGCCTGGATCAGTGGCGAATGCATGTACGTGTGTCCTCCGCGCGAGTCTGTCCGGGCCTTCGCGCTGCGAATGAGAGCTTCTTTTGAGATTGTCACAGGAATGTGCGACGTTTCCAATCGGCCAAAGTCTTAACGCCAGCCATAGATTCGCGATCAGCATCCTAAGAGGCTACGACGGAACGGGATTGAGGCGATCTGCCGACACTGCAGAGCAGGCAGATGCTCACCGACATCTTGGGCGGGGACGCGCATATGGCCGGACGTAAAAACGGAGGGCATGTGCCCACTTTAGCTCCTCAATTGCTTCGTTCGCGCCTTGGAAAGGTCTGCGTTGCCATCACAGGGATGTCGGCCGCGGAGATGATCGAAAAGGCGAGTGTTGTTGTGCGCGAGACGCCTTTTCTCGAGTTTCGACTGGATTATCTGGATAAACCGCAGGCTGAGCTTCCGGCTTTGGGGGAATTCCTTTCGACGAATCCCAGCGTAACGGCGATCGCGACCTGTCGAAGGCAGGAGTTTGGCGGTCACTTCGGCGGAGCTCTCTCGACCGAGATGGACGTGTTGATAAAGGCGGGGGAAGCTGGATTTGCCATTGTGGATCTCGAACTCGAATCTGCGGAAGCGCTGAAAAGGGAAGATCTGGCTCGGCTCCAAGGCACGGGCGTGGCTCTGATTGTGAGCCACCACGACTTCGAGCAGACACGGGATCTTGACGCTATTTACCAGCGCATGCTGCGATTCAAACCGGATTTTGCGAAGATTGTACCGACGGCTCGGGTGCTGGCGGATAACGTCACGCTGATGCGTTTTTTGGAGCAGATGAGCGATTCGGGGAATGTGATTGGAATTTGCATGGGTGAGATGGGGATCATCTCGCGCGTGCTCGGAGTCCGGGCTGGAAGCTTATTTACGTTCGCAGCGGCGAGTCAAGGAGAGGAGACGGGGCCTGGGCAGATAGCGGCTCCTACGCTGCTCGATGTCTATCGTATCGCCGAAGTGGATGCGGCGACGAAGGTGTACGGCGTGGCGGGCGATCCGATCGGGAGCTCACTTTCGCCCGCGATGATGAATGCAGCGTTTCGCCGAGAGACGATGAATGCGGTGTATCTAGCGCTGCAGACAGAGAAGATGGAGGACCTGCTGACCGTCCTACGAGAGATTCCACTTCAAGGATTGAGCGTCACCATGCCGTTGAAGCAGACCATTTTGCCCTATCTGGAACGAACGGATCCATTGTCGGCAAAGATCGGTGCGTGTAACACCGTGCTGCGCGCGGCCGATGGGAAGCTCTACGGCTTCAACACGGATGTGGCCGGGGTGGTCGGTCCGCTCCAGAAGCGAATGACGTTGCGTGGCTCAAAGATACTGGTGCTGGGCGCGGGCGGAGCGGCGCGGGCGGCTGTGTTCGGGCTGAAGGAGAAAGGTGCGGAGGTGCTGATTCTGAACCGGAATCCGGAGACGGCTCAGAGACTGGCGAAGCAGGCCGGAGCGAAGGTACAGAAACGGGAAGCGCTAGCAAAGAGTCAGTTCGACGTCATCATCAATGCAACCCCGGTGGGAATGTCGGGCCACGAGTCGGAGTCGCTGCTGGAGGAGAACGACCTAAGAACAACGTTGGTGTTCGATCTGGTTTATCTCCCGATGGAGACGCCCCTGCTCCGGTCGGCCCGGGCACAAGGAATCGCGGTGATTCCGGGCATTGAGATGTTTGTGCAGCAAGGGGCTCGGCAGTTCGAAATTTGGACGGGCAAACCCGCACCGGAGGAGGAGATGCTGCGCGTCGTCAGGCATGCGTTGCGGCAGCAGGCAGAGACGAAGCAACTCGTCGAGCATGTCGCGAGGATCGAGGAACCTGTGGCAAAGGGGCCTCGCAAAGAACGGGGACGAGCGAAGGCGACTCTGTAGCGCAGCGGCGGGCGATGAAGCGTTTAGAGCAAATTACCTGTCGGTGTATAGGGAGCCACAGGTATCGACGCCGTTTTCTCCCAAAGAAAACGGCTCTGCACGAACATTCGCGCTCCATAACAACAGGTAATTTCCTCTAGGTGCTCTTTCCTTCCGAGGAGGCTATTTTTTCTTCGGCCTTCCGGGTTAGAGCGTTGGCTTCGTGGTAGACGTGGCTGTCGTCGCCCGCACGCTTCCACATCTCTTCGCCCGCGTGAAACTCCTGTTCGGCTTCGGCGCGGTCGATTTCGTTTGGGGGAAGGGCCTCTTCAGCGAGGATCGTGACGCGCTCAGGGAGGACTTCGACGAAACCCCAGGCGACAAAGAATTTCTTGTCGGCGGAATCACCCCCATGCAAGCGAACTTCGCCCGCACCGAGTTCGGCCAGCAGGGGGGCGTGACCGTAGAGCGCTTCAAGATAGCCGGAGGCGGAGGGGAGTTCGACGGCATCCGCCGTGGTGTCGACGAGGACGCGACTGGGGGTAACAAGGCGAACGGCGAGTTGACCGGTTTGTGAGCTATCTGCCATTGAGTAAGAGCGGATCTCCTGTTTCTGTGAGCTGGATAGAGATCTGCTCTATGCCATTTGTTTCATCTTTTCGCCCGCGGCGAGAACATCTTCAATACCGCCTTTGAGATAGAAGGCTTGTTCGGGGATGTCGTCGTGCTTGCCTTCGATGATCTCTTTGAAGGAGCGAACCGTGTCTTCGACCTTGACATAAGCGCCGGGGATGCCGGTGAAGATTTCGGCGACATGGAAGGGCTGTGAGAGGAAGCGCTGGACTTTGCGGGCGCGAGCTACGGTGATTTTGTCCTCTTCGGAGAGCTCGTCGATGCCAAGGATAGCGATGATGTCCTGAAGATCCTTGTAGCGCTGAAGGATTTTCTTTACGCCCTGGGCCACGTCGTAGTGCTCCTGCCCGACGATGCGGGCGGAGAGGATGCGAGAGGTGGACGTGAGCGGATCGACGGCCGGATAGATGCCGAGCTCGGAGAGTGGACGGGAGAGCAACATGGTGGCGTCGAGGTGGGCGAAGGTGGTGGCCGGTGCCGGGTCGGTGAAGTCGTCCGCCGGCACGTACACCGCTTGCACAGAGGTTACGGAGCCCTTCTTCGTGGAGGTGATCCGCTCCTGCAACTCGCCCATTTCGGTCGCGAGGTTCGGCTGATAGCCGACGGCGGAGGGCATACGGCCGAGGAGAGTTGAGACTTCGGAGCCGGCCTGGGTGAAGCGGAAGATGTTGTCGATAAAGAGCAGAGTATCGGCGCCTTCTTCGTCGCGAAAGTACTCGGCTACGGTGAGGCCGGTGAGGGCGACGCGGAGTCGGGCTCCTGGCGGCTCGGTCATCTGGCCGTAGATGAGGGTGGCCTTGCTCTTGGGGAGGTCCTTGAGGTCGATGACGCCGGACTCCTGGAACTCGACCCAGAGGTCGTTGCCCTCGCGGGTGCGTTCGCCGACACCGGCGAAGACGGAGAAGCCGCCGTGCTTGGAGGCGACGTTGTTGATGAGTTCCTGAATGACGACCGTTTTTCCGACGCCGGCACCGCCGAACAAGCCGATCTTTCCGCCCTTCAAGAACGGAAGGATCAGGTCGACTACCTTGATGCCGGTCTCGAACATCTCTTCAGAGGTGGATTGTTCGTCGAAGGCGGGGGCTTGACGATGGATGGGGAGATGAACCTTGGCGTCGATGGGCCCGAGTTGGTCGACCGGCTGTCCGAGTACGTTCATCACGCGACCAAGCGTCGCGCGTCCGACGGGAACGGTGATGCCGGCGCCGGTATCGATGGCCTTCATCCCGCGGACCATGCCTTCTGTCGCGACCATGGCGATGCAGCGGACGCGGCCTTCGCCGAGGTGCTGCTGGACCTCGACGACGACATCGAGGGGATGGGGGACGTCGAAGCCTTCGCTGACGATGCGAAGCGCCTGGAAGATAGGAGGCATCTTTGCCTCTTCAAACTGGACGTCAACGGCTGGGCCGCTGATGGAGATAACTTTTCCGATGTTTTCTGCCATGATCTCTTTCAAGTGGTTCAGAGCGCCGCGGCGCCACTGACGATTTCGATAATTTCTTTGGTGATGGCGGCCTGGCGGACGCGATTCATGGTGAGCGAGAGGGCATCGATCATGTCGCCGGCGTTGGAGGTGGCGGCGTCCATTGCCGTCATGCGGGCGGCGTGTTCGGCGGCGACGCTTTCGAGCAGAGCGTGAAAGATTTGAGTTGCGATGTACCGGGGGAGCAGATGTCGAAAGAGGCGCTCGGGTGGCTGATCGAAGATGTAGTCGACCTCGGACGTTCCGAACTTCCGGGCTTCAGCGTCCATCTCGGCCGTCTCAGCTTCGTCGGTGTGGACACGGACGCCGGCAGCTTCAGAAGCACGAACGGCTGCCTCTCTCTGGTCGTCGGTCATCTCTTCGGAGCTAGCCACCTCGCGAGATCCCAGCTTTTTGATCGGCAGCAGCTTTTCGACGATGACCCGCTGAGCGATGACGGATTTGAATTCGTTGTAGACGAGGTAAACCGCGTCGATTTCAGCTCGTTCGTAGCGAGCGACGACAGAGTCGCCCACTTTGGTGACCTCGGCGAAGTCGAGCTTAGCGAGCAGGCCAGTATGGTCCCCGCCGGTAATCTCAATCGGGGCCGCACGGTGGCGGATCGTTTCGTAGTGGGTAGACAGGTCGTTGTCGTAACGCTCTTCGGTACGCTCGTAGTTCGCCTCCGGATAGCGTTTCCGGTACAGGTCGCGTGCCTTGCGTCCGATCGGCTCGATGTCGACGTTTTTGCCGGCGCGTCGACTGGCGTCGACAAAGGTCTGCGCAGCTTTGGTTATGTTTGAGTTGAAGGCGCCGGCGAAGCCTTTGTCTCCGGCGACGACGATGACCAGAACGTTCTTCTCTTCGCGCTGTACGAGGAGTGGGTGGAGGATGTCGCCCGTAGTTTCGTTGTAGAGATCCGTCCGGCGAACCAGCGAATCGAGGACGTTGGTCAACATCTGCGCGTACGGTCGGGCCTGCACAGCCGCTTCCTGCGCACGGCGCAGTTTGGCGGCCGAGACCATCTGCATGGCCTTGGTAATCTGCCGCGTGTTCTTGACACTGCGGATGCGACGCCGGAGATCGAGTACGTTCGCCATAGGGTCAGGCTGTTACGGGCTGTGCGGCATTGGAGGTGTTGCGGTCGGGGGCTCCGGCAGAGCCGGCCTTCGGTTCGGCCCCACCGCCGTCGTTTGACCGCTTGTGGCTCGCGAGAAAATCTGCCTTGTACGCTTTGATCGCGTCGGTGAGGCTCTTTTTGAGAGGGTCGTCGAGCGACTTCTTCGTGGCGATGTCGTTGAGAACGGTGGTTTGGGCTTCGAGATAAGGGTAGAAGCCGTCTTCGAATGCGCGGAGATCGGCGACCTCGACGTCGTCAAGCAGACCGTTGGTGCCGGCGAAGAGGATCGCGACCTGCTTCTCGACCGAGAGCGGCTGGAACTGCGGTTGTTTGAGCAACTCGGTCAGACGCTGTCCGCGGTTGAGCTGCTGCTGGGTGACCTTGTCGAGATCGGAGCCGAACTGCGAGAAGGCGGCGAGTTCACGATACTGCGCGAGGTCGAGCTTGAGCGTGGAGCCCACCTGCTTGGTGGCTTTGATGGCTGCGGCAAAGCCGACGCGCGAGACCGAGAGACCGACGTTGACAGCGGGGCGAACGCCCGAGTTGAAGAGGTCCGTTTCCAGGAAGATCTGCCCGTCCGTGATGGAGATGACGTTTGTTGGGATGTAGGCAGAGACGTCGCCAGCCTGCGTTTCGATGACGGGAAGCGCGGTGAGCGAGCCGCCGCCGAGCTTGTCGGACAGTTTTGCGGAGCGCTCGAGAAGACGGGAGTGAAGATAGAACACGTCGCCTGGATAGGCTTCACGGCCGGGGGGCCGGCGAAGCAGAAGCGAGATCTCGCGATACGAGGCGGCGTGCTTCGAGAGATCGTCATAGATTACAAGAGCGTGCCGGCCGCTGTCGCGGAAGAATTCGCCGATTGCCGTGGCTGCGAAGGGCGCGAGGTACTGCATGGGAGCGGGCTCGGATGCAGTAGCGGCAACGACAACCGTATAAGCCATGGCGCCGAAGGACTCAAGCGTCTGCACCACCTGGGCGACGGAGGATCGCTTCTGGCCGATGGCGCAGTAGATGCAGATAAGGTTGTTTTTGGCCGAGTTGATGATGGTATCGAGCAGGATCGCGGTCTTGCCGGTCTGTCGATCACCGATGATCAGCTCGCGCTGCCCCCGACCGATCGGGATCATGGTATCGATCGCCTTGATGCCGGTTGCCATCGGTTCCCGGACGCTTTGGCGGTCGATGACGCCGGGAGCGAGGCGTTCGACAGGCAGGCTTTCAGAGGTGTTGATCGGGCCCTTGTCGTCGATCGGCTGGCCAAGCGCGTTGACTACGCGGCCGATCATAGCGTCGCCCACGGGAACCGACATGATCTTGTCGGTCCGCTTGACCTGATTGCCCTCGCGAATTTCGGTATAGTCGCCGAGCAGAACCGCGCCAACCTGGTCTTCATCGAGATTCATGGCGAGCCCGGCAACGCCGTGCGGGAACTCGATGAGTTCGCCCGCCATAACCTTATCGAGCCCGCGGACGCGTGCGATGCCGTCGCCCAGCGAGATCACCGTGCCAACCTCATCGACCTGAACCCGCTGCTCGTAGTTTTCAATCTGCTGGCGAAGCAGTTCGGTGATCTCATCCGCCTTCATCTGTGCCATCTATTTTCCGTCACCTTCCAAAAAGTGCTTTGTGGTCTCAACGCCGCCGCCCTGCCCCGATGGGACCGGGGCAGGCCCTTACGCCAGGGTCGCCGCGATCATATGCTCTTTGAGCGCGGCCAGCTGCGCCCGGAGACTACCATCGTAGACAGTTGAACCAATTTTAACGACGGCACCGCCCAGAAGCGAGGCGTCTTCAATGTAGCGTGTCCGTATACTCCCGCCGGCGAGCCGTGCAACCTCAGCCTCGAGCGTCGCACGTTCCTGTGCCTCGAGAGGATGCGCGCTGGTGATCTCGGCCTCAGAAACTCCGGCAGTTTCATCTGCTAATGCATCGTACTCCGCCAGGATTTCGTCTAGATTTGCGATGCGCCCATGGTCGATGATGACGGCCAAGAAGTTCCGAACCGTTTTCGCGATGCCGATACGGCTGCTGATGGCATCGAGCACCTTTAGCTTCTGATCGCGTGGGATGGAGGGATCGGACAGCACCTCGCGAAGCTGCCGACTCTCCCTGAGCGTCCCGGCGAAGTCGCGCATCTGCTTTTGCGCTTCGGGAACGCTCAACTTCTGAGCTGAAGCGACAGCCGCGAATGCCCTGGCGTATCGATGAGTGAACTCGGCCATTTAATTCTGGCCTCCCTTGGGCTCGTCGCCTGCAAGTCGCCGGGCAAAGCTCTGCACGAGGAGGCGGTCTGTCTCCGCGGTGACTACCAGCTTCTTGGCCGCCTGATCGATGACAAGATCGGCGGCATACTTCTGAATCTCGCGCCGGGCCTGTGCAGTAGCTGCGCCGATTTCAGCCTCAGCCGCTTTGAGGATTCTGGACTTTTCATCCTCAACGGAGGCTTTGATTCGCCTCTCCTCACCGACAGCGTCGATCTCGGCCTGCCTTCTCATGGAGGCAATTTGTTCATCGAGCTTGCCGAGCCGGTCTTCCACGCTACTCAGTCTCGCGTTGGCCTCGTCGGTAGCGGACTTTGCTTCCACGAGATCCTTTTGAATGACTCGACTTCGATTGCGAAAGGTCTTGGGAAGCGTTCTGATGAGGAACCAGCCGATCAGACCGGCCAGAATGGCGAAGTTGACGAGTTCAAAGGTGGTAGCTGCAGCATCCGGGCTCAAACCGAGCTTTGCACCGAGCGAGCGAACGATAGCCGAGTGCTTGTAGGCCTCGCTTTCGTCTTGCACTTCCCTGGCTTTTTCAGGCGATTGCGACTCCGGCGTGCTGTGCTGGCCGGCCTCACTCGCCGCGGGCGTTGCATTTGCGGGTTGGCCGTGAAGATTCGGGGACGCAACGGAAAAGCAGAACACAAGAAGGCAGACGAACGTCCCACGTCTTCGGCGATGAGTCTTCACTGGGCAGCCTCTCTGGACGAGAGGCCCGCCGGGAGAACTGCGTTGAGGATCTGCGCACTTAGATCGGCGCTGACAGCTTCGATCTGTGTTCGGGCCGCGGCGGCACTGGCTTCAATGCTTGTCCGTGCTTCTTTGATGCGCTCGGACGAGCTTTGCCGTACCTGATTGAGAGCGACCTCGCGTTCCTCGTTCCAGCGTTTGATGCGAGCCTCTCGGGCCGCGAAGATCTCGGCCCGGGCGCTGCGAAGCTTGTCTTCAAAGACGGAGGTCTCAGCTTCCGCAGCTGCAATTGCGCGTCTCGCCTGCTCCATGGCGCCGATGGTGCGGGCACGCCGCTCGGCAAGAATCCGGTCAAGGGGACGCTCCACGAGAAGCCCGTAGGCGACCACCATGAGGACAAACAAGATAATCGTCGGCACGGAGCCGAGCACAAGTTCACCGAGTTGGTGGAGAATAAGGTCCATTGATTCGGGATGCGGCCCTCGCCGCGGTAGAGAAACCAGCTCAGCTACAAGCTTGAGCCAGCAGGCGGCGTAAGCGACCTGCCTGCCTCGAATGAGGTATACCTAAGTTCTAGCAAAGCGGCCCTGGCAGTGTCAAACACGGCGGGCTTTCGAGCGCATCCGAGTCCGGTTTCCGGATTGTGTTTTCAGGCATGCAACTCCGTGCCATCTCTTTGCTGGAACCTGCGATAACGACTCAGGAGCGAGACAGGACCGATGACATGGACGTAGGCGAGATTGCCTTCAAAACGTTTGTCTTCGATGACCGCCCCCGCCTCGAGGTTAGCCATGATGCGACCCTCAGATTGAGGGAACCTGAAATCGGCCTCGATCAGGGGATCTTCGGTCAAGGCGTCGTCGATGGCCAGCAGCAGAGCGTCGAGCCCGAGCTTTTCACGACCGGAGACCGCGACCGTATCTGCCGGAAGCTGTTTGTGAGGGTCTCCAGGAATGAGGTCGATCTTATTTAGCACGTTGATCACCGGCTTGTTGGCGATCTCGAGTTCTGCCAGGACCTTGTTGACCTGAATTCGTTGATCATCGATAGACGGACTGGAAGCATCCTGCACGTGGAGCAGGAGTTCCGCGCGCTCGACCTCTTCCAATGTGGCGCGAAAGCTTGTGATCAGAGTGTGGGGGAGATTTCGGATAAAACCGACTGTGTCTGAGAGCAGAACCTTACGCCGCGAGGGCAGACGGAGCTGGCGCAACTTTGTGTCGAGGGTAGCAAACATTCGAGCAGACTCAAGCACACCGGCACCGGTCAACGCGTTGAAAAGCGTGCTTTTTCCGGCGTTGGTGTAGCCGACCAGAGCTATCACGGGGACGGGGATTCCCTCACGGCGCTGCCGCTGCTGCTTTCGTATCCGGCGTACTGAATCAAGCTCTTCCTTAACGTGATCGATGCGCAGATTGATCTTTCGTCGATCCGTTTCGAGCTGAGTCTCTCCTGGGCCGCGTGTGCCGATGCCCCCGCCGAGCTGACTCATTGCGTGGCCGCGTCCGGCAAGGCGGGGCAGCTGGTACTCGAGTTGCGCGAGCTCAACCTGAAGTTGCCCTTCGCGCGTACGAGCGTGGCGAGCAAAGATATCCAGGATAAGCTGCGTCCGGTCGATGATGCGGCCGGGGAGGCGCTCTTCGAGATTGCGCAGCTGTGACGGGCTGAGGTCGTGATCGAAGAGGACCAGCTTGGCTCCGCTGGACTCGAGAGCTGCCTCAATCTCTGTAAGCTTGCCGACGCCAACGAGAGTTGCGGGATCGGGCCTGGCTCGTTTTTGATGAAGGATGAGGACGACCTCGGCTCCCGCGCTGGTTGCCAGTTCGGCAAATTCGTCAGCTCCGTTTGCGAGGTGATCGTGGGTCTTCTCTGCTATCAGAGATGGCTCGGCTGTGAAATTCCCTTCTCGCGGCTCCGAGCGCGACTCGGCATCAAGCGCGGCGGCACTCTTTGCCATTTTTGCAGCTTGACTGGAACGTCGACGCTCGCCGGTGAACTCGACGAGCACAAGGATTGCGAGCTCGGTGCGTTCACGACGCGAATTTACTGCCGCTCCGACCGGAGTTGCAGCGGTGAAAGAAGGGCTTTTCTTTGCCCGCGAGTGCAATGTCAGTGGCCGATCTCGTTACCCTGAGCAGCGACGATAGCGACCGGACGGCCGTCGGTACGACCGTCGGGCCGAAGATCCGGTCTGCCCTCTGATTTGCCCTCCGGTCTACCTTCACCGTGGGTGGAAGCGCGGCCGCTGACAACAGTCGAGATCGCGTGTTTGAAGATCAACTGCTCCTGGCTGTTGTTCTCAAGCAACACAGAGTATTTATCGAAGGAACGGATCTTGCCCGTCAGTTTGACGCCGCTCACCAAGTAGATCGTGATTGGGCTCTTGTCTTTACGGACGGTATTTAGAAACGTGTCCTGAATGTTCTGCGCCGGCTTCGCTTCCATAAGGCCGATCTCCTCTTTATAGGCTCATCTTAGAGGCGGAAGATCTGCCAGCGAAGACAGCCCGACTCTACTTAATGTGCATACTTGCTAAGTTCACGATACAGGATCAGCAAACATTTTCAACTTGGTCGCGCCTGACACTCGTCCGTGCTCGATTCAGCAGCTCAGGATGGGCTTGCAGCGAGCCGTATACCATGGGTTTGTGGCAGATTTGGACTCGCAAGGTGTTCAGATGCTTGATCTCCGTCGGCAGTTCGCTCCTTTGCGTGAGGAGTTGATGGCGGCGATCGCATCGGTGTGTGATGCGCAGCAATTCGTTCTGGGCCCTGAAGTCGACCGATTTGAGCGTGCTGCAGCCGCGGCTTGTGGAGCGCCGATCGGGATCGGTTGTGCCAGTGGTACCGATGCCCTCTGGCTCGCTCTGGCCGGGGCAAGGATTGGGCCTGGAGACTGGGTGATCACGACCCCTTTCAGCTTCTTCGCGACTGTCAGCTCTATCCTGCGGTCGGGGGCGCGGCCCTTGCTGGCGGATATCGACCCGCTTACCTTCAATCTGTCACCGGAGCGAGTCGAAGATCTCCTGAAAGCCTCGTGCGGACGGCGTATCCGTGCGGTGATGCCGGTCCATCTTTACGGCCAATGTGCAGATTTCGACGGATTTGATTCTCTCAAGACGAAATATGGGATCGTGTTAGTAGAAGATGCGGCGCAGGCATTTGGGGCGACCTGGAGCGGCGTACCTGCAGGAGCACTTGGACAGGCGGCGGCCTTTTCGTTCTATCCCACGAAGAATTTGAGCGCCTTTGGGGACGGCGGATTGGTGACGACGATGTCCGCCGAGATAGGGGAACGCATACGGATGCTGCGCGCTCACGGCATGCGAAAGCGATACTTTCATGAGGAGATCGGCGGAAACTCTCGTCTGGATACGCTGCAAGCGGCAATTCTCGAGATAAAGCTGCGTTACTTGCCTGGATGGAACCTGAGACGGGGAGAGATCGCCAACCTCTACGATCGGCTTTTTGAGGAAGCGGGCCTGGTCGATGCCTCGGGCAGCTCGGCGCTTGTTCCAGGCAGCGGCAAGGTCGTGCTCCCTTTCAGGGACAACCGTGCGGGACATGTGTTTCATCAGTATGTGATCCGCGCAGACCGTCGGGATGCCTTGCGCGAGCACCTGAGCGCACATCGGATTGGAAGTGAGGTCTACTATCCGCTGCCCTTGCATTTGCAGGAGAGCCTATCGCATCTCGGCTACAAGCAGGGCGACTTTCCGGTCAGTGAGCAAGCGGCGGCCGAGGTGCTCGCTCTGCCCATTTTTCCGGAGCTGCGGCCGGACGAGCAGGAGTCTGTTGTAGCGGCGATCGCGTCGTTCTACCGCTGACCGCTGACCGCTGACCGGCCGAGATGTTCAGCGGCGCTTTCTGCCCTTCTTCTTAGTCTCGTCTATTGGTTCGGGATGCGCCTCTTCGGGTGGGTTGGCGCCAGGCGGAAGGAGTCGCCGAACCGTGTTCCCTTCAAGGCGGTAGGTCTTCTCGATGGTTCGGGGTGGAACCACGGCGCCAGTCACCGGATCCGGTGTCACCGCCGGGACATCCGCAGGAAGCACTCGCACGACAAACGTTGGTGCAAGCGAGGTTGCGGCCGGGCCCTTTCCGTACGGGTCGGGTGCCATTTTGACGGCGACCGGGAGGTACCCCTCGATGTTCTTTTGGCGGAAGCCGGTCTCGTAACGGTGCTTCCTGGCATTCCAGATGAAGACGCGCACCTGATCGAAGTCATACGGAAGTCCGGCCTTGTACGGACTAAGCACCGTGACATATTCCGGAACATCCTTGTCTTCCATGGGCGCCTCCGGATCGTTGATTTTGTTGAGGAGGTACGCTCCGACGATTCTTTGCCCTTCAGCGTAGCGGGTCAGGGAATCCGGCGCGTCCACGTCCATCATGCGACTGAGCAGCCACCCGGTTCTGCCTTGGGCGTCTCGCACCAGCCACCAATCTTCCATGGTTGGAGGTGCAGGAAGGTCTTGCGGGCTGACCTGGACAGCTGAGGTTTGCTGCCCAGATTGTGTTCTCTTTTCTTTTGGAGAGGACGTCGTGGAAGTAGAAGACGCCGGTGTGGACGTGGCCTTTACGACCGGCCTGAGGGGACGCTGGCCCGGAGGCAGAGCTTTCTCAAGGGTCGCGCGTTTCAGAAGTTTGAGCTTGTCCCCCTCCGCAAGCCGGAACAACTTCTCGGTATCCCGCCCTGGCCGCACATGGAGGTAGACTTCGTCCCGCACCACGGCCGAGGCAATCGAGGCGTCGTTTGCATGCTCCTGTTTCAGGGTTTCGAAGGTGTTGTAGACATCTTGTGGAACAACGGCTTTCTCGTCGACCCAGCCCTGTTCGCCTTTCGTAGTTGTGACACGTATAAATCGTCTTCCGCGCTCGAGGACCTGCAGCTTGTCTCCGTTCTCGACGGAGCCTGTTCGATTTGAGACGGCTGCCACGCGATCGCGAAGAAACGTCTGCTTTGCGGTGACATAGACGTACTGCTTGGTGAAGGACGGCTTTACCCGCGAACACCCGCCTATGACAAGGGCAAATCCGAGTATCACGGAAAGAAGCCCGGCGGAGTTGAGGAGCATCAACCGCGTTTTGACATGCACCGAAGTACAGGCACCGAGTGTAAGACTGCACCCATCTGACATACCCCTCGACGCATCTTCTGGCCCCATACGTCTATTTTACGATCCAGGAGGTGGATCCAGGTTCAGTAAATTGTTCGCGGCTGCGGCCCGCGCAAGGTGCTTGTGCACAGGCTGGAACTACCAAGCCGGACGCCAGGTGCAATCTAGTAGGTGGTCGCCAGCTGCACGACACCGGCGGGATCGGTTCCAGCCTGAGTTTTAACCAGGCTGTCGAGCTTCCCGCCTACCGTCGTGTCGAAGCCGTACATGGTGAGATCCGGTGAGCCGCCAAGGGCTCCCGCGAAGAGATACTTTCCTGTTCGATCAAAGATCAGCGAGCTTACTGTCGTTCCGCTGGCGTACGGAGACCCGGGGAGAGCGGTCAGCGTGCCGCTTCCAATGGCGTATCCAGAGATGGTCCCGTCGGTTCGGTTAGCGACGTAAACATACCTGCCCGTGCTTTCGAGAGCGACCGCATAAGCACCATTTCCGGACGGAAATGGGGATCCAGAGATGGGCGTCAGTCTGCCTGCAGCCCCGATGATGTACGTTGCGAGACCGCCTCCAGATCCGCTGCGAGCCACGTAGAGTGTGCTTCCGGCGCTGTCGACTGCGAGGCCGTTATCGCTGGTCTGGGGGCCGACAGCCAGTGTCTGGCTTACCAGTGCCAGGCCGCTCGCCGTGTTGAAGGTGAACACAACGTCCCCGCCTGTTCCCAGAGCGGCAAAGATAAGGGTACCGTTTGGCGAGAAACGCAACGCCTGGCGCGGAAAGGGCGGCGTTGCGGCGAGGCTAAAAGCTGCCTGCTGCAAAGCGGACAGAGCACCCGTTGCCCGGTTGATCTTCCACACATCCAAGGCGGTGGTCTGCCCGTCGATCCCGACGAGCCAGTTGCCGTCGGGCGAGACGGTCAGGTTGAAGACATTGAGATTTGCCACATTGGCTCCGGAGGTTGGCACGCTGAGCGAGCCATTGGAGGCAACTGGGTAGGCGTTCAATGTGCCGAAGAGGCCCGTCGCGCCCGCAACGTAAAGGAAGCTGTTGCCTGGGGATAGCGCGAGCGACTGAGGTATGTAACCAAGGCTGAAGGGGGTATTGGGGATGGTGGCGAGGGACCCTGTACCCACGGCAAAGCCGCTGATTGTGCCCGTCGCAGCATTTGCGGTGTATACGAAGTTTCCACCTGAACCTGCACCAATGCCAGTGCCGCCCGTCCCTGACCCGCTGGTCGGGTCTGTGAAGAAGTTATCGCACCCTGCGGGCCCGGAGAAGAGCCCGACGGTGACCAGGAGAGCCTTGAACCACTTGGATCGCGTCATTCCCATGTTCGCAGTGCGAGTATCGCCCTCTCCGGTTTAGGCTGCTCTCCATGACTGACTTGATGGACTCCGGCCGAGTTGTTTTGGCACGTGCGGGCGCGAAACGATCGAGTGCGTGGAAGTCGCGTACACATCTTGTGGTGAAGATACATGGAGGTCCGCGCCCCGCACGAGATCAGATGACCATTGTTTGACTCTCTCTCGAAGCCGTATCATAGAGTTTATATATGCCGAGTTTTCAGGACAGCGCCTTCATCTTTATTCTCGCCCTGATCCTCTTCGGCCCGAAGCGGCTTCCTGAACTCGCGCGGCAACTGGGCAAACTGATGGGCGAATTCCGCCGGGCTTCAAACGAATTTCGGTCACAGATGGAAGAAGAGCTGCGCATCGCCGATCAGGCAGAGAAGACGAAGAAGATTGCGGCGATTGAGACGGCTGCTCCAGTTTCGAGCGCCGCTGTTTCTGCACCCGCTGCTCAGTCAGGCGCAGTTGACGCAGCCCAGGTCTCTTCCAATCTTTTTCCGGAGTCTGCATCCGCTGGCGTGAGTTCAGGAGAGGTGGTGGAAGAGCATCCGCACATGCCGCCTGCACGCCGGACGTACGTTGAGCCGCCAGCCGAGCTCCAGCCCGTACCGATCGCGACTTCAGGCGATCTGCATCTGATGCCCCCGGCAACCGGCCTTCCCATGGCGCGTTCCGCGCCCTTGGCCCTCGGCGCGGATCCCTCGTCTGCTAACGGAAACGCCAGTGTTGCTTCCGTCTTCGAATCATTTCCGCAAACTGCTGATCCAGGTGTTCTTGAAGACGCAGAGCTCACGATCCGCGGTCACAGCGTTCCATCGATCTCCGGTGGCTCCGACGCATTGCTCGCGGACAAGGCGGCCCACCATGTCTGACGTGATCGACAACGTGCGTGCCGCGGTGGCTGATCGCGCCGAGTTGCCGGGTATGAGTCTGATGGAGCACCTGGGGGAGCTCCGGACGCGCATCCTCCACGCGCTTGGATATCTGTTGGTCGGCTTCGCGATCGCGTGGGCCTTTCGGGAGCGCCTCTACGGCATCGTCCAGGCGCCACTGGACCGGCTCGGCATTCCGCTTAACTTTACTCATCCAACGGACGGTCTGAATTTGTACCTCAAGACGGCGCTGGTTGGCGGCGCCATTCTGGCATCCCCTTTCATTCTGTATCAGATTTGGCTGTTTATCTCGCCGGGGCTGTATAAGCACGAGAAGAACTACGTCTGGCCGTTTATGTTTGCGACGATCGGGCTTTTTCTGGCCGGAGCGTGGTTCGGATATCGCTACGTGATTGAAGGCGCCATCAAGATTCTTGTGCTTGGCTTCGGCAAGAAGTTCCATCCCATTCTTACCATCGACGACTACACGGGATTCTTCATGGCTGTGATCCTTGGCCTCGGCGTCACCTTTGAGATGCCGATCCTGATCTTCTTTCTGGCGCTCTTCGGCATCGTGGATGGTAAGTTTCTCCTGCGGCATATCCGGTATGCCATTCTTGCAATCTTCCTGATTGCTGCGATCATCTGCCCTACTCCTGACCCTGTGGGGATGTGCCTGTTTGCAAGCCCAATGCTCGTTCTGTACCTGGTCGGAGTTGGGCTCGCCTTTCTCGTGCATCCGACCGCACGGGCGAAACGAGGGCCCAAAGCCGCATGAGCCACCATCCCCAGGGTTCCAAGGCGGCGCTGCTCTTTTTACTTCTGATCCTGGCACTCAGGCCCTCTCGCCTTCTTGCTGAACCCACTGCAGCGGCCCATTTTAACGGTCAGGCAGCGTACAAGCTGACCGAGCAGTACCTCGCCGTCGCGCCCAAGCGATGGATCGGTTCCGAGGGACACGCCAGGGCGGAAGCTTTTATCGCCGATCATTTCAAGGCCGAGGCTGCCAAGGGGAATTTTGAAGTAGACAGTTTCTCGGCCTCGACGCCTGCTGGACTTCTTTCGATGCACAACATCATTGTGCGGTACCCCGGCAAGCGCGAAGGTGTGATCGTTCTTGCGACGCATTATGAGACGAACTACCCCTTACGTGAGCTCAATTTTTTCGGTGCTAACGACGGGGCCGCTACCACGGCTCTGCTGATCCAGATTGGAAGCTATCTGCGCGCGCATCCGCCTGAGGGCTATTCCGTCTGGCTCGTCTTCGACGACGGTGAGGAAGCGATACGGTCCTGGACCGGTTCGGATTCGCTTTACGGGACGCGCCATCTGGCGGCAAAGTGGTCGACTGACGGCACGATCTCGAAGATCAAGGCATTTCTTGTAGCGGACATGATCGGGGATAAGGATCTGAATATCGATCGCGACCAGAACTCCACGCCGTGGCTGGAAGACATGCTCCTGATTGCCGCAAAGCGTACAGGGCACAGCGACTCTGTTTTCAAATACACGACCGCTGTAGAGGATGACCACATTCCCTTCAAACAGCGCGGCGTTCCGGTGCTCGACATCATCGACCTTGACTACGGGCCACCGACGCGCGAGCATCCGGAGGGCGGCTTTCATCATACGGAGCTCGACACTCTGGACAAGGTGAGTCCGCGTTCACTCACCATCAGCGGCGATCTCTTCCTTGAGATGATCCGGCTCATCAACCAGCGCGGCTGATTGCGCCTGTTTGCGGGCAGATTGGGGCCGGGATCGACACCTGGCGCATCCTATGAGAGATGCTAGGTTCTGCTCCAGCGAGCTTCTGGATAGGTTTTCACGTCCTTCTCGCACTTCTTTTGCTCGCCGAATACCTGCTTCTGCGGAAGCAGACGACGGCACGATCCTACTTCGCGACGGCTCTGTGGGTAGCTGGAGCGCTCGGCTTCGGAGTTGCGATCTATCTCGGAATGTCGCACCAAAGCGCCACCGAATACCTCGCCGGCTACGCTATCGAAGAGTCGCTGTCGATCGACAATCTTTTTGTTTTTCTGCTCCTTTTCGAGAGTTTTCACGTTCCCCCGCTGAACCAGCGCAGAGTGCTTTTCTGGGGCATTCTACTGGCGGTGCTCATGCGCGCGGGCTTTATCTTCGCGGGTGTGGAACTCCTGCATCGATTTGAGTGGATCACGTACGTCTTTGGGTTGATTCTGCTGATCGCCGCGGTTCGACTTCTGCTTCCGTCCGGAGCAAGCCATGCACGGCGGCAACCGTTCTGGATCGGAGTTGTGCGCCGCATAACGCCGATCAGCAACAGTCACGAGAGCTTCTTTGTGCAGGAGGCGGGCCCTTCCACGAAGACGAATTCCGGTGGGCTTCGAACCGTTCCTACAATGCTTTTTCTTGCGTTGATCGCCATCGGGCTTACTGACCTGGTCTTTGCCCTGGACTCCATTCCTGCCGTCCTGTCGATCACCAAGCGGCCGTTTATCGCTTACAGCTCAAACGTGATGGCCGTTATGGGGCTTCGATCGCTCTTCTTTGTGCTGACCCATCTTCTGGAGCGGCTGAGTTATCTCCAGTACGGTCTCGCCGCCGTGCTGGCGTTTGCGGCCGTGAAGATGCTGGCAGCGCCTTGGTTGGAGCTGGGTCCGCTTGCTTCTCTTGCTGTCATCGGCGGGATCCTTGCGATAACAATCATCGCATCGCTGGCGTGGCCTCGTGGGACGTCCACAATGAGAACAATGGAAGGGTAGGAGCGGTTCTCTATGGTTTGGATTGCAGCCAGTTGCGAACGAGACGAGCGGCGTACGTGCCCTGAATGAGGGCAACCGCGGCATAGGCGAGGAGCAGATGCCGATGTTCTATTGTGCTGAGATCGAACAGGGAGTGGAGCGTCATTGGGGGATCTCGAACGAGGCCTCGATGGCCTGAAGTGCGGCATTCTGCTCGGCGGTCTGGCGGCGGCGCTCCAGCGCAAAACGGAGTATGAGTAAGAAGGCCCCCCACATTGTCCAGCCTGCCAGGTTCCAGTAGACGGCGGGGTAGAAGCTGTGGTCGAGCCGGCCGTCTGCGAAAACGGGGGCGGGGTGCTGGGTTCGCCACCAGTAGATCGACATGTACGTAATTGGAACATCCACTGCCGCGAAGATGGATAGCACAGCGGCCAGGGTCCTCGTCTGGTCGCTGGGAGAAAACCGTCGCAGCAGAAGATAGCTCACGTAGAGCAGCCAGAGAAGGAAGAAGGTGGTGAGGCGGATGTCCCAGGTCCACCAGATACCCCAGACAGGCCGGGCCCACAGCATTCCTGTCAGGAGTCCAACGGAGACGAAAAGAACGCTGATCTCCGCTGAGGCGAGTGCAAACGCGTCTGCCGCAAGGGCGCCGAGCGGGTTTCGGGCACGCTGGTAGTGCAAGTAGGCGAGTGAGCCCGCGAGATTTAAGAAAGGAAAGATGCAGCCGAGTGTCGCGGACGTAGCGTGCCAGTAGAAGATACGTTGGACGTTGCCCATCGTCGCCTCAGTGGGAACCAGAAAAATCGCTTGCCGGAACCCCTCAGCCAGGACGGCCAGAGTGACCAAAAGCCAGAGACCGGCGAACATATTGCGGGTGCGCTGGGTGCCGTACTGCGGGCTCGCTTCCATGATTTGAGTTTACTCCGTTCCCTGTTTCCTACGCTCGATAAGCTACCCGGCGTCGAGAACAGTCTCGTAGAGAAGCAGGCAAACCGCGGTGAATATGATGTCGTAGCCGGCGAGCATACGAATCCAGGTTCCGATTTCCAGATTATCGAGATTGCCGGTCAGAACCCCCGTTGTGGCCTGGACCATCGCAAGCAGCGCCGGCAGAGCGATTGGGAGCAGAAGCAGCGGCAAGAGGATCTCTCGGGACCGGGCGCGAAGTCCGAGCGCGGCGAAGAAGGTTCCGTTGACAACCAAGGCCCACGTGGCCAGGGGAGCAATCAGAAGCAAGAGCCAGACATTGCCGAGCACATGCAGGTTGTAGAAGATCACGAACACGGGAGCCATGACGAGCTCGACCGCAGTGACAAACAGCAGGTTTGAGAGCGCCTTGCCAAGAAAGAGCGCAGACGCTGGGGCAGGGCTGAGACGGTGGGCGTCAAGCACGTGATTCCGCTGTTCGCGCATCCAGGACTGGTTGAGCGCGGTGATAGACGCGAACAGGAGTCCTATCCAGGCGATACCGCCCGAGATCTCGCGCGCCATGGTGGGGTTGGATGTGGGATCGAACGCCAGGGCAAATACGGCAATGACCAGCAACGCAAAGAAGAGCGCACCGTTGATAGCCTCGCGCGAGCGCCACTCGATCTGCAGATCCTTTTTGACATGGAGGAGCACAGCGCGGAGATAGCGCACGAAGCCGGATCGCGAATCATCAGGTGAGCAAGCCTGGCTCATGTAGTCCCTGAGGCAATGGACAGGTGCAAGCAGGATCTTCAAGCCACGCTGTCCGGCGTCGATGGAGACATGCACCGCGAAGAGATGCTGCCGGTCCACCTCGTCCGTACACAAATCGTATCCGATTCCGAGTGGGTCAAGGTTGCGGACGGGGTTGGTCTTCTCTGCGCCGATGGCTCTCACACAGCGGCCCCGAGCAAGCTGGACGCGGTGATGGTACCGCCGGCTAAAGTAAGGACCTGATCGGCCAAAGGCCGGGCCAGGTGAGCTTGATGTGTGGTGAGAAGAATGGTCCGGCCTCTTACTCCACTTGCGGATGGCCACGTGCGAAAGTCTACTAACAGATCGACTAGTTGAGCGACCGAGGTGGTGTCAAGATTTGAAAATGGCTCGTCCAGAAGGAGGATGTCTGGGTCCGTCGCGAGGGCGCGTGCAAGGGAGGTGCGCTGCCGCATCCCTTGCGAGTACTGGCCGACGGGGCGCGCAAGGTGCGGGTCCAGACCCACGGCGCGGAGAGCCATCTCGGGGCTGCCCGTGCAGGCACAATCGGCGGGACCACGGTGTAGAGCAGCGAAGTAGCGGAGGTTTTCGATGGCGGAAAGCTCGTCATAAAGCATGGAAGCATGGCTCATGTAGCTGATGCGACCCCGAGATGCGGAAGGCTCGGCTCCGAAGACTGTGAGGGACCCGCGGCTTGGTTGGGACAGCCCTGCGATTAAGCGCAGGAGCGTCGATTTTCCAGCACCATTCGGTCCAAGCAACACAGTCGAACTGCCCGCACGGAAGACGGCCGAAACGTTGCGCAGCGCGGCAAAGCTGCCGAAGAACTTCGAAACGGAGCTGAGCACGATCGCGTGCGTTCCCGGCGTAGGCGCGCTTGCCTTATCATGCGACTCAGCTTGAGAGGAGGTCAGGGCCGCCATGCCGTTACCTTACAGGAGCAAGGAGGACGGTGGCCGAGTTCGCCGGCTTGGTCTGGGGCGCCGCGTTGGGAGCGGGAGCGTACTTAGAAGCGCATTTAGCCTGTACCTGCGTGGCATGAAAGACACCGTCGTGACCGAAGGTACCGACGGCGAGCGCCTGAGCATCGTCCTTGAAGGTGTCGGGCGGCGGCTCGGTTCCCTGATAATTGACCCGGAGCGCCTTGCCCTGTTCGAGCAGAGTGAATTGCGCGTTCGTTCCTACGCGGCTGATTGATCCGGGCTGGACGTTGCCGGCGACGCGGAGGTGGCGCGTGTAGGCCTTGTTGCCCATCGCTTGCAGCTCCGAGATCGTGACGTAGTAGCTTTTATTATCGCGAACGCCAGTGATGGCGAGCCAGACCACCGTGGCCACAATAAGGGCTACCGTGAGAAAGATTCCAGTCAGACGTTTCGGTTTGGGTGTGCTGCTCATAGTCATCCGTGTTTAGTTTACTTGCTGTCAGGTCCTAAAGATACTGGTGCTCGCCCTGCCGGCTTGCTGCGAAAAAATACCTTGATCTAAGAAAATAGAAGACGGGACCGAGTAAGGATCCCGTCGTGAGTAAGTACAGCCAGGCGTTAGAAGTTGATCTTGGCGGCGAACTGGCCAAAGCGGCGTTCGTCGGTAGTGCCGTTGATACCGCCTTTCTGGGCGGTGATGGCTCCGCCATTTGCGGCGACATCGTTGTTTGACCCCTGTATGTAGAGGTTGTGGTGGTTGAAGACGTCGAAGCCTTCGGCACGGAGTTCCAGGTTGACGCGCTCATGAATTGGAAAGATCTTGCTGACCGCCGCGTCCACGTTCCACGCGCCCGGACCGCGGAAGGCGTTGCGAGCGGTCATGGTTGAAGGGAAAGGGCCCCAGTCGGAGATGCCGAGAAGAGCGGGGTTGCCGAAAGAGTATGCTGCCGGAAGCTGGCCAAGGGTATACACGTTTGCTCCACCGCCATTCTCTCCGGAAGGAATCTTCTTGAAGGTATGGTGCGGCACCGTCCCATCCAATGGGACGTAGCGTGCGTAGTTGTAGCCTGTTGCGTTGTTCGTGGAGTCGAAGTACGTGAACGGAGCTCCCGTCCGGACCGTGTAAATACCGGCGATCTGCCAGCCACCGAGCGCCTCGTTCAGGAGTTTACTCTTCGAGATGGAAGGTGTGCGGTAGATCGGAGCCAGTACAAAGCGGTGGCGAATGTCGAGGTCGCCGCTGCCGTAATCGAGCCGCGGATTGAAGGGGTCGGTATATCCGAGCGAGAAGGCATTGTTGGTCTCGGAGAAGGTAGTGGAAAGGTCATCGAGTTCGTGCGAGAAGGTATAGTTTGCGACGACCGAGATGCCGGTGCGACGTAGGTTGGAACTCTGGAACTGAACATTGACGGCGTTGTAGTTGGAGTCACCGTTCGAGCCGCGGTTGTTCATGTTCGAGTACTGGGGATTTAGGCGGGTTAGTGCTCGCTTGGGAGTGGTTCCGATCGCTGCATTCGGGTTGGTCACCGGGTCACCTAAGAGCACGTTGCCGCTACCGAGACCGTTGTAGTTCTTGATGTCGTAGAGGTGAGCGCCGCGGGCAGCGCTGTACTGAAGCGACACGACGGTGCCGGGGCCGAGTTGCTGTTCGATCGCGGCGTCCCAGAACTGGGTTTGGGCGGCTCGAATATTCTGATCGACCTGACGAAGACTGGTTGGGGGAAGGGGGACGCTGCCGCTGGCTCCGGCGAGTGGACCGGCGTTTGAGTTGGTGACCGAGGTGTTGTTGATAATGACGACCGCGTAGTTGGGCGGGTTCTGGATGACATTGAAGGTGACGTTGCCAAAGTTTCGCTCGTAGGAGATGCCGTAGCCGCCGCGAATGGAACTCTTACCGTTGCCAAAGAAGTCGTAAGCGAAGCCGACGCGGGGTGAGACGGTGCCATATTGCGGCTTCCAGAGGCCCCCCCCGATGGGGTTCGAGGAGACACCCGTGGCGACCTGGCCGCTGCGAATCTGCTGCGGCAGGCTTGAGCCGGAGCCGTAGAAAAAGTTGGACTCGAGGTTCGGGTTGTTGTTGTGCTGGACGCCGTAATACTCGTAACGAACGCCATAGTTGAGGGTGAGTCTATTTGTGGCTTTCCATGCGTCCTGGCCATAGACGGCCCAATCATGGAAGCGGTTGGAGCGAGCGAATTGCGGTGATGTGGCCGGGAGCGTAATGGAGCAGGCGGCCGTCTGAGTAAGAGCGCCGGTATACGGGTTACGTACGCAGGGCAGAGCTCCGTTAGGATTGACTGCGGCCTGGAACTGGAAGAGATTGCCGGTTTGAAGATTTTGAAGACCGACGGTTTTATTGTTGCCGAGCTGTTCGTTTGCCTGGGCGTAGGCGCCGTAAGCGTTGTTCGACTGAATGTAGAGGATTTGCCCACCGAACTGCATGCCGTGACGACCCTTGACGATAGCCACATCCTGATTGACCTGGATGGTGTTCTGGGGGCCACCGTACGGCAGGCCACCATTCGCTGGATTTTGATTGTAAAAACCGGGCAAATTGATGGGAGTTCCGTCGACGGGGTTGGTAGCGTTGACCGAAACGATCAGGGTCGGCACATTCTGCAGCGCTGTGTTGTAGCTGTTCGCGGTGATGAGGCGGCTGAAGCTCGTCTTGGTGATCGAGGTGATTGCGGGGTTAAATTCGTGGGTGACGTTGAGGAGGTAGGCAGAGTTTTTGATCGAGTTGCCCACGTTGTACTGTGCGTAAGGCGAGTAGAAATTTCCTCCATTTGTATCAATCTCGTGATAATCGACGTAGCGGAAGAAGGCCTGCGTGTTCTGCGAGAGGTTGTAGTCAGCGCGCGCGACGACGTTATAGGTGTTCTGGGGGAGACCGCCACCGGCGTCTGCAGGGACGTTGAAGGCGACACGGCCGAAGACAGGTGTGCTGTCGGGAACGGTGAAGTATGTGGATCCAGTGGGAGCCTTAGAGTTAATCTGGCCTGCCGTTGTGACGGATTGAAAGGTGAAGTTCTGGGATCCGGCGTAGGCGCTGAAGAAGTTGCGGATGTTCGGTGCTGCGAGCGCGAGGAACTGGGGTGTAACGACGCTGGCAACCTGATTGGCGCCGGAGCGAACTCGCGTCCATTCAGTCGATCCGAAGAAGAAGAGCTTGTCCTTGATGGCAGGGCCGCCGACGTCGAAGCCGAACTGATTGCGGGTGTATCCGCCCTTGGGTGTGCCGGTCTGCGCGTTAGTGACGGTATTGGAGGTGTAGGCGGCGAGTCGGTTAAATTCCCAAAGATTGCCGTGAAGGGCGTTGGAGCCCGATTTCGTGGCGACCGAGACTATGCCACCCGAGGCTCGGCCGTACTGCGGTTCGTAGTTGGTCGTAATGACGCGAAATTCATGAACCGCGTCGATAGGTACGCGGATGCCAACTACATCGCCGAAGACGGAGACGTTTTCGACCCCGTCAAGCAGAATCTCGGTACCGGAGGAGCGTTGGCCGTTGATGCTGAAGCCGACGCCGCGCGTGGTGCCATTTTCGCTATTGCCAGCGGAGGTCTGATCTCCGGAGGAGATATTTCCGGATAAAGCTACGAAGTCGTAGGGATTGCGGGTGAGTGAGGGGAGCTGCGAGACCTGGGCCTCAGTTATGACCTGGGAGAGCTCCTGGGTTTGCGAGTTTACCTGGATTCCCGATTCTGCGGTGACCTGAACCGAGGAGGTAGCGGTAGCTGACAGGGAGATGTCGACAGTTTGCTTTCCACCAACGGTCACCTGAACGCGGGATCGGAATTCGCCAAAGCCGGCGGAGGCGGGAATCGACACCTCGTAGACCGCGGGAGGCAGCCCGTTGAAGGTGTAGGCGCCTTGGGAAGTGGACGTGGTGCTGCGGGTAGCGTTTGTTTCAAGGTTACGGACATTGACGACGCTCGACGGGAGAACGGCACCCGTTGGATCCGTCACCGTGCCTGAGATCTGCCCGGCATCTTGCGCCAGCACGTTGGCAGAGACAGCAAACAAAGTGAAGAGGAGAGGAAAGCAGGTTATCCACCGCCGAAGTCGAAATCGCTGGAAAGGGCTGTCGAGTACCGCAAGTGCAGATCTGAGAAGGGACAAGAGAGTCTCCATGCTGAAGTTTAGCTTTCTGTAAGCACGTGCAATACCAAAGGTATGCAGCGCCATCCAATTGAAAAGGCTTCTCCTGATCAGGTCTTGCGCGAGACCTTATACAGTTCCTGGTAGGAATACTTTCTTGCTACGCAATTGTGTAGGGAGTCGAAGGCGGTGCTGCAGCTGAGCGGTAACTCTCCGGTGGCAGGGTATGCAGAGCGTTTGGAGGTTGGACAGGTCGCACTCGCCTCCGCCTTCGGCTACGGGCAGAATGTGGTCGGCGTCCCACAGAGACTGGCGGCTGGTGATGGTTCGTAATCCGTAGAAGCTTAGGCCGGCCTGGCGGTTGGCGCCGCGAGCTCGCTTGAGGGCGGCGAAGATCGCCACGGTGTCGGCTCTGCAGAGAGCGCATCGGCCGCGGTCGCGGTCGAAGACCTGCTGCCGTAGATATCCAGGGTCGGAGCGGAGCTTCCATTGGTGGACGCAGAAGTCCGAGCAGAAGGTGCGACGGCGTGCAGCGAGGATCTCGAGCTGACACCATCGGCAGAGGGGCCGGCCGTTCGGTCCGGACGGGCGTTGGACGCCGTGTTGGCGACCGGCTTCGGGGAGTCGGCGGGCAGGGCGAGGGTGGATGCTGGTGGACATCGGGACAGGCTCAGCTTAGAGGTTTGTCCGTGTTTCCGGGGAGTGCTTATCGGGGATCAACTTTAGGAGATCAGGCCGTGCGCATCGGCGGCTGTTGGGTCGGATTCGGGGACGTGGCGGAAGCGGGCGCGGAGGGTTTGCAGGGGGAGTTCCACGGTGTAGCGGAGGACGGTTCCGTAGAGGATGGCGATCGCCAGGCCAAGCGAACTGGTGAGCCAGAGCCGATCTGGGACATAGATGCGGAGGGCCGCCAAAATAAATACGTGAACGAGGTAAAGAGAATAGGAGATCCAGCCGATATAGCGGACAGCACGCCACTCGAGCCAACGGACTGTGGGGTGCGAGATCTCGGTGAGGATGAACGAGAAGATGAGGTAGAGGCTGAGTGCCTGAAGCGTGTAGCGGAGGGTTTCTCGGAAGAGAGGAGGTCGGACGAGAAGGGTTAGGACGATCAGGGCGATGCCGAAGAGAAACGCGGGAAATCGCCGGCGCGCAGAGAGGAGAGGAGGGTCGGCGAAGCGTGGGTTGTTTCGGATAGCGAGGATCGAACCCCAAAGGATGGAGTCAAAACGGGAGTCAGTGGCGACGTACGTCCACATATGCGGTTGAAAGAACACGAGGATCGCAGCGCGCCAGAGGAGGGCGCCCAAGCAGCAGAAGGCGAGGATGCGCGCCTGGCGGGAGGGAGAGCAACCTCCGCGGACGAGTGCGAGATAGCCAAGCGGAAACAGGAGGTAGAAGTGCTCTTCGACGGCTAGGGACCAGATTACGGTGAGTCCCATGGGGACGACCGCGGCCCAGTGGAGTGCGATGGCGTAGTTGTAGAAGTAGAACAGCATTGCCAGGACGCCGAGGCGGTTTCCTGGATCCACATGGAGGACAAAGCGGGACAGAATCGCTGCGATGGAGAAGGCGATATAGAGCGGAATGAAGATGCGCAGAGTTCGCCGGATGTAGAAGTCGCGCAGCGAGATCGTTCCGGAGCGGAGGATTTCGGCGCGAAGAAGCGTGGTGATGAGGTATCCACTGAGGAAGAAGAAAATGGTAACGCCGAGCGTAGCTGGGATGTACGTGCTGACGCGTCCTGGCGTGGCGTGAGCGAAGAAGACGAGGGCGAAGGCGACGGCTCGTATCCCGTCGAGGCCGGGGATGTAGGAGGATCGGGTCGATTGCCCGGAGAGGGAGGAGGCTGAGGGGGAGCTCTGCATCACGGATGGCGAACGGGCTGCGGTGGTCTTTTCCGCGGCTAAGTGGAGTATAGAGCCCAAGTCGGGAGAATTCTTGAGAACAGCAAAGGTGGAGTGACCAAATCGGGAGATTTGCGGTTTGTTGCTTGCAGCGCATCAGACCATGCGAGAGGTGAGGATGGCGAGGACGCAGTCGAACATGGTGCAGCTGGGAACGGAGGCTCCCGCGTTTGAGCTCGTGGATGTGCTTAGCGGGCGGGCGCTTGGACGGGATGACGTGTTTGCCTTGAGCTGGGATGAGGAGTCCTCCGACCAGACGAACCGGATGCCTGGTGGAGGAGCTTCGCGCACGGGCAGGCATGGGTTGCTGGTGATGTTTGTCTGTGTGCATTGTCCGTATGTGAAGCATGTGGAGGAGGAGCTGGGGCGCATGGGACGGGACTACCGAGGCCGGATCGCGATCGCGGCGATCCAGTCGAACGACCTTGCGCAGTATCCCGAAGACGGTCCGGACGGGATGCGGGCGCAAGCGGAGCGGTGCGGTTGGAACTTCCCTTATCTGCTGGACGAGATGCAGGAGGTTGCGTTGAGTTACGAAGCGGCGTGTACGCCGGACTTTTTCCTGTTTGACGGGGAGATGAAGCTGGCGTATCGGGGGCAGATGGATTCGAGCCGACCTCGACGGGGGATTGCGGGTGAAGATTTGCCGGTGACTGGAGTGGATCTCCGGCGGGCGATGGACGACGTGATTGCAGGCAGGCGACCGGATACGAATCAAAGGTCGAGCCTGGGGTGCGGGATCAAATGGAGGTCCGCCCTCCCATCCCCCCACCCTGGTATGTAGGGTAATCAATGTTTAGAATCAACGACTATCTTATCGCCAAACCATTGATAACAAGTGGTTTGCGTGTACAGTATGCAGAATCAAGAACTTATGGCAACTTCAGGTGCACAGATTGTGCGCCAGGTGGATGTGCTTTGTTTGGTGGGGTTTGGACGGTGTGGGGAGTTGACGGCTTTGGGGATCTTTTCTGCCCAACCTCTTTCTGGCCAGTTTTCAGTGGTCAGTTGTCAGTTCTGACAAACCTCTTTCTGGTCAGTCGTCAGTCGTCAGTTGTCAGTTTTCAGTTTTCAGTTCTGACAACCCTCTTTCCGGCCAGTTCTCAGTCGTCAGTTCCCTCTTTCTGGCCAGTTTTCTGTTTTGACGGCCGCCACTTACACTAGAGACCATGCGAGATGATGTTCTGGATCGGTTGAAGGTGGGTGTGCGGCGGTTTCAAGCGGAGGTGCATGCGGAGCGTGCCGAGGAGTATGGGCGGGTGGCGCGGACGGCGCAGCGACCGCATACCCTGGTGATTTCATGTGCGGACTCGCGGGTGGATGTGGAGTCGATCACGAGTTCGGGGCCAGGGGAGGTGTTTGTGACGCGCAATATCGGCAACATGGTTCCGGCGTATGGGGAGATGCTGGGGGGTGTGAGCGCGGTGATTGAGTATGCGGTGAGTGCGTTGAAGGTGCGGCATGTGGTGGTGTGTGGGCACTCGGATTGCGGGGCGATGAAGGCTTTGCTGGCTCCGGAGACGCAGGCGGGGATGCCGACGGTGCAGAGCTGGCTGAAGAATGCGGCGGCGGCTTTGAGCGTGGCTCGGTCGACGGTGGAGCCGGATGCGCGGCCGAGCGCTTTGCTGCGGCGATTGACGGAAGAGAACGTGCTTTTGCAGATGGCGCATTTGCGAACGCATCCTTCGGTTGCGGGGGCAGTGGCGCGCGGGGAGTTGGCGATTTCGGGGTGGGTGTATGAGATTGGGACGGGCGAGGTGGGGATTGCGGAGGATGGAACGCGGGTGTTTCTGCCGGTGAGCGAGCGGACGCTGGCGGAGATTGTCGCGGACGAGGGCGCAGCCTGAGATGATCGTTCCGAAGGCGCCGCAGCTGTGGCGGATGTTGGAGTACGTGGGTTGGCCGTTGCTGGCGCTGGTGGGTTGGGACCTCCTGATTGTGCTTGGGTACAACGTCCTGCATTGGGAGTGGGTGGGATCGCGCAACATACCGCTGGCGCTGTATGGTTCGGCGATCGGCATTGTTGTTGGATTTCGGAACAATTCGGCGTATGGGAGGTGGTGGGAGGCGCGCGGTTTGTGGGGGCAGATTGTGAACAACAGCCGGAGTCTGGCGCGGCAGGTGTGTTCGACGATGCATCCGGAGCCCGGGGCGAGCGATGAGCGGGAGTTGGCGGTGGTGCAGCGCAATCTTGTGTATCACCAGATTGCGTATGTGCAGGCGTTGCGGCTTCAGCTTCGGGGGTTGGAGCCGTGGGAGGAGCTTGCGCGGCTGTTGCCGGCTGCGGAGGTGATGGAGCTTCGCGGCGCCGTGAACATACCTTTGGCGTTGCAGACGAGCATGGGCCGGATGCTGCGGGTGGCGAAGGATCGCGGTTGGGTCGATAGCATGGAGTGGCAGGCGTTGGACCGCAACCTGGACGATCTGGCGGATGCGCAGGGCGGGACGGAGCGGATCAAGAATACGCCGATGCCGAAGCAGTACGACTATTTTCCGAGGCTGTTTGTGCAGATTTACTGCTTGCTGCTGCCGGTGGGGATGGTGGAAAGCCTGGGGTGGTTTACGCCGCTGGGGTCGACGCTGGTGGGATTTATGTTTTTGGCGCTGGACAAGATTGGGAGGGATCTCGAGGATCCGTTCGACAACACGGTCTACGATGTGCCGATGACGGCGATCGCGCGGACGATCGAGATCAATTTGCGGCAGATGCTGGGGGAGACGGAGTTGCCGGAGGCGGAGAAGCCGGTGCGGGGGGTGTTGTGGTGATGGTGCGGGCGAAACGCGCTCGGCTCGATAGAATCAGAGGATGCCGACTGCTTGGCTAAGGCGATTGGACGTGTGGAGCACGATCTTTGGCACGCTGATCTGCTTTGGCATCTTTTTCGCGGACCACAACGCAACTTCGATTGCAGAAACATGCTTCATGGTGGCAGGTGCTTGGCTTTTTCTGGGTTGGGCTCTGATCACCGAAGATCAAGTTGGAAGTTCTACGCCGCGCGATGTTGGTATTTGTGTCGGCTTCCTCCTCATCGGAAGCGTGACGTACGCTCTCTGCGGTTTCTTAGACGGCAAGCGCGTACCTGTGATCGCGCCAATAATAACGGTGACTAATCCTGAGAGGTCGCTCAAAGAAGCTGCAAGATCCGATCAGAATACAGTGACGCGCTTGGGGAAGAACTCACGTCCTGCGATGAACATGACAACACCTACTGCAGCGAAGTCACCGGTTCTCAATGAACCTCAGCAAGTGGCTTTGAGTGCAGGGGGGAGGAGGGAGGATAGTGAAGCGGAGTTCGAGCGGAAGACCTTGGGAGATGCTGTAAGGGCCATCGCGGAGACTGAGACCTTCCTGCGGCGGTCTGATAGCCGTGGTAACAGTGCGAATGGGCCGGGCGGACCTATTCACGAGGTGGAACACAAGGCGCAAATGTCGCTCGATGACCCGGACCTGTCAGCCGAAAGAAAGGATGTAATACGTGCGAAGAGACACACGCAAGTTAGCAGACTTGAGGACCTTTTTCGCAAGGGGAGATGCAACTCTGGAGACAAAACTACGAGGAGGAGTTTCTGCGAAGTTTCCGAGCCCTGGCAGCACAGTCGCCATCAGGATCTGCTCACGATCTGACTCAGGTTCAGGCGCCCAAGTCTCTTGCCGATTTACGGGCGAGGGTGACGTATTTCGGTTTCTTTGACGGCTGCGTACAGTCAGCAGCTGGTCAGTGAAGGTGTTCTAAGCCGCGAACAAGCGTTTAAGGATCCTGGATATCCAGGGGGGATACATCCATAGACGTCGGAGGCAAACATACATCGAGCGACCCGATGCCTGTTTGCCTCCGAGTGAAAGCTGGCGTTAGTAGGCGGTGGCTGATTCTTTGCTGCCGGCGTCGGAGCCGTGCTGCTTGACCATTTTGTTGTAGATGCCGAGGATGAGGAACGGTGCGGCCCACTGTCCGACAAAGAGGGCGTGGTCGCTCTTGCCGGCGACTTTGAAGGAGATGGAAACCACCATCGAGGACAGGGCGAGTGCGAGAAAGGCGCTGGATGGCACCTGTGCGGTGTATTTTTCGATGGCGGCGGTTACCTGGTCTTCTTTGGCTTCGCCGGCGGCTACGCGATAGTCGGTCATGATGAGATCTCTCCTTGGGCGATATGTCCCATGTTGAGAAGAGATGCAGAAATCGCTTGTCGAGGGAGAGAGGGGCGACCAAATTTCGAAGGTATGATTTTTGCTATGCGAAAGAAAGCTGGAGCAAGTTGGATGACCCGGCGGAGGTCGGGATGAGGTCTGCCGGATGGGGGTTGGGGATCGTTCTGGTTCTTTTGGGGCTCGGCGGGTGTGAGAGGTCGAAGCCGCGGCGGCCGGAGTGGGCGAAGATGCGGTTTCTGGTGGGGGACTGGGGGTGTCGGGACATGTACGAGACGCCGCATGGGGTGGTTCAGGTGCCTTTGATTGTGCGGGTGACGCAGCCGCTGGATGGGCGCTGGGTGGGGATTCGGAGGGAGGAGCCGGCGTGGAGCGATGCACCGACGAATTATTTGGAGGACGAGTATGTCGGGTGGGATCGGAAGGGGGGGCGATGGTTGACGATTTCGGCGAGCACGGAGGGGACGAAGGGGTATTTGACGTCGGATGGGTGGGATGGGGAGACGATGGAGTGGAGCCTGCACACGTATGCGGGTTGGGGTCTGTCGCGGTCGGGGGCGGAGGTTTGGAAGCGGCTGAACGATGACGAGTGGGTGGTGGAGTTTCACTCGGGCGCGAGCGCTGGGGGGGTGCGGCTGGTGAGTCAGCATTGTTATAAACGGGGTCGGAATCCGATCGAGTGAGCGGTTTTCTGTTCAGTTGACAGTCGTGAGTGGTCAGCTTTTCAGGCAGGTCGGGGGTATGCTCTTGGAAAGCCTTTAGGAGAATCTGCTGATGCGTGTTTGGCGTTTGGCGCTGCTGGTGTGTTTGTGTCTGGGGGTTCCTGGGCGTGGGTTGGGCCAGGGGGCGTATGATCCGCGGGTTACGTTTGCACCTTTGACGCTGCCGAACAATGCGAGTGTGTACCGGTCGAGCTCGGGGGCTCCGGGGCCGGAGTACTGGCAGAACGAGTCGGACTACGAGCTAAAGGCGGAGCTGGACGCGAAGCTGAAGGTGTTGCGGGTGGAGGAGGTGATTACGTACACGAACAACAGTCCTGGGGCGCTCGTGAGTTTGTGGGTGCAGATGGACCAGAATATTTATCGCAAGGATGCGCGGGCACGGGTGGTGAATGGGGTGAGGCCGCGGCGTGGGCGGCCGACGCCGGACACGGAGGAGAACCCGAACGACCGGACGACGGAAGGGTTTGTGCTGGAGACGGTGGAGGTGGAGCGGGACGGTGTGCGCGCGCCGGCGACGTACTCGATCTACGACACGCGGATGCAGATCCGGCTGGCGACGCCGCTCTCGGCGAAGGGTGGGCAGGTGAAGCTGCGGATGCGGTATCACTATGCGATTCCGGGGGTTTGGGGCGGTCGGAACTCGTGGGGGATGTCGAAGCAGGGGGAGATCTACGATACGGCGCAGTGGTATCCGCGGATGTGCGTGTATGACGATATGCGCGGGTGGGACACGTTGCCGTATCTCGGGAACGAATTTTATCTGGATTATGGGCACTTCGACTACGCGGTGACGGTGCCGAGCGAGATGATCGTGGCGGGTTCGGGCGAGTTGGTGAATGCGGACGAGGTGTTGACGAAGACGGAGCTGGGGCGGTTGGCTGAGGCGCGGGCGAGCGACAAGACGGTGATGATTCGGACGGTGGCGGAGGTGAACGACCCTACAAATCGGGCGTCTGTGAAGGGCGGGGCTGCGGCGACGCGGACGTGGCGGTTTCATATGGACCAGACGCGGGATGTGGCGTGGAGTGCGAGCAAGGTGTTTGTGTGGGATGCGGCGCGGATCAACCTGCCAGGCGGGAAGGTGGCGCTGGCGGAGAGTGTGTATCCGCCGGAGAGCGCGGGGGAGGCGGCGTGGGGGCGATCGACGGAGTATGTGAAGGACACGGTGGAGCGGTTTTCGCGGCAGTGGTTCGCGTATCCGTATCCGGCGGCGATCAACGTGGCTGGGTTTTCGACGGGCATGGAGTATCCGGGGATTGTGTTTGACGGGATCGAGGACAAGGGCAAGCAGTTGTTCTGGATTACGGCGCACGAGATTGGGCACGACTGGTTTCCGATGATTGTGGGGTCGAACGAGCGGCGGAACGCGTTTATGGATGAGGGCTTCAACACGTTTATCGACATTGCGGAGTCGGCTGAGTTTGGGGGTGGTGTGTATGGTCCGAAGCGGGATTCGGAGTACTCGGCGGGCGGCGAGCCGGCGGACACGATCCTGAAGGTGCTGGACGATCCGAAGGCGCCGAACATCCTGGTTCCGGCGGATGCGTATACGTGGCAGATGGGGCATCCGGTGAGCTACTTCAAGGGAGCGTATGGGATGGTGCTGTTGCGCGAGCAGATCCTTGGGCCGGAGCGGTTCGACTGGGCGTTTCGGAAGTATATTCGCGACTGGGCGTTCAAGCATCCGTCGCCTTCGGACTTTTTCCGGACGATGGAGAGCGAGGGCGGCGAGGATCTCGGGTGGTTCTGGCGCGGTTGGTACATGAACAACTGGAGGTTCGATCTGGGGGTGCTGAAGATCGATGGGAGCTCGGTGACGATTGTGAACAAGGGGCAGTTGGTGTTGCCGGCGACGGTGGAGGTGACGTACCGGGATGGGACGACGGCGCGGTTTCGGCTGCCGGTGGAGACGTGGGAGTCGAAGGGCGAGACGGTGTGGGTGGGGGACAAGGCGGTGGCGAAGGTGGTGATCGACCCGGAGCATGTGGTGCCGGACGATCATCGCGAGGATAATGTGATGGTGGCGCCGTAAGGGGGGCCCCCCCCCACCCCCCTGGGGGGTTGCCTTGGCGTAAGTGGTTTATTATGTTACGGTTGCGATAGGTCGGTGTCTGTAAGTCATTGAAAAATAATACCTTTGCGTCCAAAATAGCCAGAATCAACAACTTACAGCCAGTTTATGAACGCTTGTGGCCAATTTGAACCTGTGTGTAGAGGCAGAGCGAGGACTCACGGGTGTTTGTGGGCGCCAACGTCGATGGTTTCCTGCCCGCTCGTCTTTGAGGTTTGCCTCTATTCCAGTTTAGAGGTTTGGGGGAGTTGGTGCGCCACGGGTAAGTTCTTTGGGGACTTGGGTTTGGAGGGGTTTGGGGGTTGACAGAGGATGGGGCGCGGAGCGATGGGGGTTTGTGGCAGGTTTGGCTTGGGGACAGCCTTCGGCAGAGCGGTACGCGCTGGTGCGCGGCTGTTTACGGCACGGCTAAAGCCGTGCCCTTAAGCGAGACGAGTTTAGAAGCTTGTTGAAAAACAAGAACGGAAGAAAGCCGTACCTCAGCGGCTGAAGCCGCCTATGTCGTGAGCCAGTTACGGCACGGCTGAAGCCGTGCCCTTAAGCAGAGCGGAAGGCGCTGGTGCGCGGCTGTTTATGGCACGGCTTTAAAGCCGTGCCCGTAAGCGAGACGAGTTTAGAGGACTGCGCGGTTGTTTATGGCAGGGCTGAAGCGGTGCCATCCGCGAGATGAGGGCTCCATGACTTATTCTTCGGCTTATGTCGCTTGGAGTGGATGTTTCCGGTCTTGATGATTTGGCGGGTGGGTCCGATCGCTTGGCGCGGGCGATGGTATCGCTTGAGGGTTTGAGTTGTGGGGATGGGTTTGGGGAGTGTTTTTTTGGGCGGGGGGCGGAGGCTCGGGTGAGACGGAGGGAGTTGCCGCCGGGGGTGTGGCGATGGACCGACGATACGATGATGGCGATCTCGGTGGTGGAGGTGTTGCGGGTTTTTGGGGCGATCTCGGAGGCGCGGCTCCTGGAGGATTTTGCGCGGAGGTACGATCCGGCGCGCGGGTACGGGCCGGCGATGGATGGTCTTTTGCGGCGGGCGGGGGAGCGGGGCGGGGCGTTCTGGGAGGAGGAGGCGCGGGCGTTGTTTGGGGGGATGGGATCGATGGGGAACGGGTCGGCGATGCGGGTTGCGCCCTTGGGGGCTTATTTTGCGGACGATCTCCCGCGGGTGGTGGAGGAGGCGAGGCGGTCGGCGGCGGCGACGCACGCGCACCCTGAGGCGAGTGCGGGGGCGATCGCGGGGGCGGTGGGGACGGCGGTGGCTTGGCGATCGCGGGGGGCTACGGCGCCGGGTGCGGGCCGGTTTCTGGAGGAGGTCCGGGAGTGGGTGCCGGAGAGCGAGGTGCGGCGCGGGATGGAGGTGGTGTTGCGGATGGGGGACGGGGTGGAGGTGGCCGAGGCTGCGGCGGTGTTGGGGAACGGATCGCGGGGGACGGCGGCGGACACGGTTGCGTTTGCGATGTGGTGTGCGGGGCGGTGGATGGGGGATTTTGAAGAGGCGATGTGGCGGACGGTGAGTGGGCTGGGGGATCGGGATACGACGTGCGCGATGGTGGGTGGGGTGGTCGCGATGCGGGTGGGGATGGAGGGGATTCCGGGGGAGTGGCGGCGGCGGCGGGAGGCGATTCGGGGTGAGGTTGGAGGTGGGTTGAAGTAGGCGGTGCGGCGCATAGTGATGCGAAGATCGTTCTATGGATTTTCTGGGAAGCTTGTTGAAAGCCGCGCTATACGCAACACTGCCGATTGGCATGACTCGCTTGGGCCTAGCAATCAATTGCTCCAACCACTGGTGCCGTCCTCTGACCGACCGGAAGCAACCTGGTGGGAAAGAGTACGGCACCAATGGCGCACTACAGCAAGAAACAACTACATCTTCTTTGGCTTTATTTTCGGCGTGGTTTTTGTGGCTATGTATCTTCGCCCGTAATTAGTGCCTTTCTCCTATCGGTATAGCCCAACCTTTGTATCGGGCCTTCAGCCCTTTTCAGGATTCATCGCTCCTCACCTGGGGCCTTGCCCCAGGCTATTATGTGCCGGGCCTTCAGCTCGAAAGGTATTTACCAACAGAAGTACGCCTCTGTCGTTGGTGCTGTCCTTGGAGACATGCTCCGAACCTATCCAGAGATTCCGGTCGACGATCTAAGTGCATCCGACATCAAGGAGCGTTGTCATTATTTAGAGAATACCGTCCGGTCTTACAGCAACCGACTGTATCTTCGTCCATAATTAGTGCCTTTCTCCTATCGGTATAGCCCAACCCTTTGTATCGGGCCTTCAGCCCTTTTCAGGATTCATCGCTCCTCACCTGGGGCCTTGCCCCAGGCTATTATGTGCCGGGCCT
>CAXSGC010000032.1:0-43003 GCA_964236945.1 uncultured Acidobacteriaceae bacterium
AGTCGCGCCGCTACCCCGGCCTCCTCATCAAGGAAGAAGGCGCCAACCCCACCGGGACCTTCAAAGCCCGCGGCCTCGCGCTCGCCGTCACCATGGCCCGCCACTTCGGCCTCCAACACCTCGCCGTCCCCTCCGCCGGCAACGCCGCCGGTGCCCTCGCCGCCTACGCCGCCGCCGCCGGCATCCACGCCCACCTCTTCATGCCCTCCGACGTCCCCCTCGCCAACCACCTCGAAGCCGTCCTCTACGGCGCCGACCTCCACCTCGTCGACGGCCTCATCTCCGACTGCGCCCGCCTCGTCGCCGACCACATCCGCCACCAGCGCGAAAGCAACACCCCCGCCTCCGAACTCTGGTCCGACATCTCCACCCTCAAAGAACCCTTCCGCGTCGAAGGCAAAAAAACCATGGGCTATGAACTCGTCGAGCAGCTCGGGTGGACCTACCCCGACGCCGTCTTCTACCCCACCGGCGGAGGCGTCGGCCTCATCGGCATGTGGAAAGCGTTTGACGAGATGGAAGCCCTCGTATGGATCGAAAAACGCACCGACGGCCAGCTCCCCAAACGCCCCCGCATGTTCGCCCTCCAATCCACCGGCTGCGCCCCCATCGCCCAGGCCTTCAGCCACCACCAACCCTCCAGCCAGTTCTTCGAACACGCCCAAACCTTCGCCGCCGGCCTCCGCGTCCCCAAACCCTACGGCGACACCCTCATCCTCGAAATCGTCCGGCAATCCGGCGGCCAAGCCATCGCCGTCCCCGACGCCCAAATCCTCCAGAGCCTCCGCGACTTCGCCCAAAACGAGGGCCTCTTCCTCTCCCCCGAAGGCGCCGCCGCCACCGCCGCCTACCAACAACTCCTCAGCTCCGGCGACCTCCAACCCACCGACAAAGTCGTCCTCTTCAACACCGGCGCCGGCCTCAAATACACCGACACCCTCGCCCAAGCCCTCCACCTCCAACACCCCTGATATTCAGTACCCCTTACAACTCAGCCGAAATCAGAACACGCCTCGGCGCCCAAACCATCCGTACCCGCCCATGCCCAGGATTGGTCACCTGCTGCGAAGAAACAATGCCAAACCTTTCCAGCGCCACGACATCCCGGCGGACCGCACTGACATCCCGTCCCAAGGTCGAGGCCAGATCCTTGATCGAGACCCTCTCCTTCTTCACCGTCTCAAATAAACTCAGACGGGCCGGCGTCAACACCCGCACCATCTCGGACGCACTCTCAAACGTGATCCCCTTCGATCCCGCAATCGGCTCCCCAGCGCTCATCGCCGTCGCTCGCCCCCTCGCACGTCTCGCCCAACCCTCGAATCCATCCGTGTGTACCTTCGTCTTCATATCCCCTCTGCCATCCTCAACTCGCTGACCTCGGCTAGAAAACGCTCAAGCACAACGTCATAGCTGATGCGCCCCATCGCCTCAACCTTTCCACCGAAGTGCCGATGCGCCTCTCCATGCGCCGTATCGTACCCAAGCACCCGCCCGTTGTCCCCGGCAAACATCTCATGATTGATAAACGCCAGATTGTAGCGGACAACCTCGCCCTCTCCGTTCTTCCAAACCTCCTCACGCAGGATGCCATGCCCCACAGCGCACCGAACCACCGCAACCTCATCGACAACCTTGCCGATCTTTCCTTGCCGTTTCCGCCCCTCAGACATCACATCCAGTCTACAACAGGTAAGATGTAAAATCTCCTAGCTGCTCTATACCACTAGCTGCTTCTACATCACTAGCTGCTTCTACATCGTAAGACCGGGAAAAGACCGGAACCCGTAGAATCGCCCACCCCCAAATGCACCCCCAACTCCGCCCCATGCTCGCCCTGGCCCTCCCCCTCGTCGCCGCCGAAGTCGGTTGGATGAGCATGGGCATCGTCGACACCATCATGGTCGGCCACCTGCCCAACGCCGCCGTCGCCATCTCGTCGGTCGCCCTCGCCCAGGTCTTCTACAACACCCTCGCCTTCGGCATCGCCGGCATGCTCCTCGGCCTCGACACCGTCCTCTCCCAGGCCCACGGCGCCGGCAAAATCGACGAGGCCAACCTCTGGCTCTCTCACGGCCTCGTCCTCGCCGCCACGCTCGCCCTCGCGCTCACCGCCATCTTCGCCCTCGCCCCCCTCGGCCTCGCCCACCTCCCCGCTGACCCCACCGTCCGCCTCGGCGCCATGCAGACCCTCCACGCCCTCAACCTCGGCACCGTCCCCCTCCTCCTCTACTTCGCCCTCCGCCGCTACCTCCAGGCCTTCAACCACGTCCGCTTCATCGCCGCCACGCTCGTCTCCGCCAACCTCGTGAACCTCCTCTTCAACTGGCTGCTCATCTACGGCCACCATTGGACCCTCCCCCTCGGCCCCACGCATCGCCTCCACCTCGCCTGGGCCCCGCTCGGCATCGTCGGCTCCGGCCTCGCCACCTCCCTCGCCCGCCTCTACCAGGCCCTCTTCCTCATCGCCGCCATCCTCTCGGTCGACCGCCGGCACAGCTACGGCCTGCTCCACACCCGCCTCCGCCCCGGCTTCGCCCGCGTCCGGCAGCTCCTCAGCCTCGGCGCCCCCGCCGGAGCCACCATCCTCGTCGAAATCGCCATCTTCGCCGTCGTTACCTTTCTCATCTCCACCCTCGGCCCCATCCCGCTCGCCGGACACGAGCTCGCCCTCAACCTCATCTCCTTCACCTTTATGATCCCGCTCGGCATCTCCGCCGCCGCCGGCGTCCGCGTCGGACAGGAGGTCGGCCGACAGAATCTCCCCGCCGCCCGCGCCGCCGGCTGGACCGCCATCGCGCTCTCCGCCGGCTTCATGCTCTTCAGCTCCGCCGCCTTTCTCCTCTTCCCCGCCCTCCTCCTCCGCCTCTTCACCCGAGACCCCCTCGTCATCGCCGCCGGCGTCCCCCTCCTCTTCATCGCCGCCCTCTTCCAGTTCTTCGACGGCGTCCAGATCACCGTCATCGGAGCCCTCCGCGGAGCCGGCGACACCCTCTCCGGTCTCCTCACCCACCTCTGCTCCTACTGGATCTTCGGCCTTCCCCTCGGCATCTATCTCTGCTTCCACCGCAAGCTCGGCGCCCGCGGCCTTTGGATCGGCCTCTGCTCCGCCCTCATCGCCACCGGCATCGTCCTTCTGCTGCGCTGGCGACGCCTCCCCGCCCTCCGAAATCCCATCCACCGCCCACCCGCCGCTCCCTCTGTCAAAGCGACGTGAAACTCAAAATTAAGAGGAACCGCGAGACCGCGTAGCCGCATCTACCCTTGCACCGAACCACTTCGTGGCGACGGCTCTGTAAATACAAAAAAGTGGACTCCAGGAGGAGTACGTGAACGCATCCGATGTTCTGGTCGAGCACCTTATAGCGTGGGGAGTCGATACCATCTTCGGCATCCCGGGAGATGGCATCAACGGCGTCATGGAAGCCCTTCGAGTCAAACAGGACAAAATCCGCTTTATCCATGTCCGCCACGAAGAATCAGCCGCCTTTATGGCATGCGCCTATGCCAAATTCACCGGTCGTCTGGGTGTGTGCCTCGCCACCTCCGGCCCCGGCGGAATCCACCTCCTCAACGGCCTCTACGACGCCAAAATGGATCAGCAGCCCGTGCTCGCCATCACCGGCATGCAGTACACCGATCTCACGCACAGCTTCTCCCAGCAGGACGTCGAACTCGACAAGCTCTTCATGGACGTCTCCTGTTACAACAACCGCGTCATGAGTGGACCGCACATGGCGCCTACCGTGGATCTCGCCATCCGCTCCGCCATCATGAAGCGCGGTGTCGCCCACATCACCATCCCCATCGACGTCCAGTTGCAGGACGCCGGCAAAGGCCGCTCCGACCGCAACGTCGCCCATCACACCTCCACCGAACCCGCCATCAGCGGAAATCTCCCGCAGGCCAACGAACTCAAGCTCGCGTCCGATCTCATCAACAACGGCAAACGCGTCGTCATCCTCGCCGGCCAGGGAGCCTTGCACGCCACCGACGAACTCCTCGAACTCGCCGAACTCCTCGGCGCGCCCATCGTCAAGCCCGTCCTCGGCAAGGCCTCCGTCCCCGACGACTCGCCCTACACCACAGGCGGCATCGGCCTCCTCGGAACCAAACCCTCGCAGGACGTGATGGAAAAGTGCGACACCCTCATCATCGTCGGCAGCTCCTACCCGTATATCGAATTTCTCCCCAAACCGGGCGACGCCAAGTGCGTCCAGATCGACTCCAACGCGCAACGCATCGGCCTCCGCTACCCCGCCGATGTGGGCCTTGTAGGCGACTCCAGAAAGTCCCTTCAGCTCCTTCTTCCCCTGCTCCAGAAAAACAACGACCGGAAGTTCCTCGAAACCGCCCAAAGCGATATGAAGGAGTGGCGCGCGGGAATCGAAAAAGAAGGCACCAATCACGCCACACCCATGAAGCCGCAGGTCGTCGGCTGGGAGCTCGGCAAACGTACCCGCGAAGACGCCATCATCGTCTCCGACTCCGGCACCAACACCACCGTCTGGGCGCGCTACATGCCGGCCAAAAAAGGCCAGATGCACTCGTGCTCCGGCAACCTCGCCACCATGGCCTGCGGCCTCCCGTACGCCATCGCCGCCCAGGTCGCCTTCCCCGATCGACAGGTCATCGGCGTCGTCGGCGACGGCGGCTTCACCATGCTCATGGGCGAAATCATCACCGCAGTCGCCTACAAACTTCCCATCAAAATCGTCATCATCAAAAACAACACCCTCGGACAGATCAAGTGGGAGCAGATGGTCTTTGAGGGAAATCCCGAATACCAGTGCGAGCTGTTCCCCATTGACTTCGTCGCCCTCGCCAGGGCGGTCGGCGCCGACGGTGTCCGCATCGACGATCCCACCAAGGCCGGCGATCTGCTCGATCAGGCCCTCGCCATGCCCGGCCCCGTCCTCATCGAGGCCGTCGTCGATCCGCTCACAGCCATGATGCCCCCCAAAATCACCGCGGTCCAGGCCGTCAAATTCTCCGAAGCCCTCCTCCGCGGCGAACCCAACAGCGTCAAAATCGCCCTCACCGCCGCCAGCGATACCGTTCGCCAAATCGTCTGACGCCAGATCCACGACCGCGTCATAAACCGAGAGATCGGCCCCCGCCATCAGCCCCGCAGCGTCGGGCCGTACGGGCCGGTCCGGTCTCTCCGCCTCCCACTCTCAGACAAACCACGCTAGCTCGCGACGACCCGACAGATGAACGACAGCCTTCAGATCTCCAACTGCCGCGCCACGGCCTACACCATCCCCACCGACGCCCCCGAGGCCGACGGCACCTTCAGCTGGGATAAAACAACCCTGATCCTCGTCGAACTCGAAGCCGGCGGCAAACACGGCCTCGGATACACCTACTCCCACGCCGTCACCGCGCCTCTCGCGCGCGACCTGCTCCAACACGCCGTCGATGGCAAGTCCCCGTTCACCATACCCGCCATCTTTGAAAAAATACGCGAGCTCGGACGCAACTACGGCACCTCCGGCATCGCTGCCACCGCCCTCTCCGCCATCGATATGGCGCTCTGGGACCTCCAGGCCAAACTCCTCGGCCAGCCTCTCGTCCATCTCCTCGGCCAGGCGCGCGACGCCGCACCCGTCTACGGCTCCGGCGGATTCACCACCTACACCGACGCCCAGCTCACCCAGCAACTCCAAGGCTGGGTCCAGGACGGCATCCCCCGCGTCAAAATCAAAGTCGGCACCCACCCCGAAGAAGATCCTCACCGCGTCCGCACCGCCCGCAAAGCCATCGGCGACCAGACCGAGCTGTTCGTCGATGCCAACGGCGCCTACACCGAAAAGCAGGCCCTCAGCTTCGCCCACAGCTTCCATTCCGAGTTCGGCGTCTCCTGGTTCGAAGAGCCCGTCAGCTCCGACGACCTCTCGGGCCTCCACCTCCTTCGCGACCAGGGGCCCGCCGGCATGGACATCGCCGCCGGCGAGTACGGCTGGCGCAGCTTCGACCTCCGCTCCATGCTCGACGCCAAGGCCGTCGACGTCCTCCAGGCCGACGCCACCCGCTGCGGCGGCGTCACCGGCTTCCTCGCCGTCGCCGCCCTCGCTTCGGCCCACCCCATCCCGCTCTCCGCCCACTGCGGACCCTCCGCCCACCTCCATCTCGCCTGTGCCGTCGAGCCCTTGCGGCACATCGAATACTTCCACGACCACGTCCGGATCGAACAGATGTTGTTCGACGGATTCCGAGCTCCGGTCCACGGAGCAATGTACCCCGACCTGTCGCGTCCAGGTCTGGGCATCGACTTCAAACACTCCGACGCCGAGCGATTCCGCCATGATCTATGACCTCAGTCAGCCGCTCTTCAACGACAGCCCGCAGTTCCCCGAACAGGTCTCCAACTCCGTCCGCTACCACCAGCTGGCCGCCGTCCAGGGCGCAACCGTCGAGCGCGTCGAAATCATGACGCACTCCGGAACCCACGTCGATGCACCCTTCCACTACCACCCGAAACTGCCCACCATCAGCGAGCTTCCACTCTCGCACTTCTTCGGTCCATGCGTCGCCCTCGACCTCCGTCCCATCGAGCCCAAACACCCCATCGACGCCTCCGACCTCCGGAAGCACGAAGCCTCCATCACCCCAGGCATCTTCCTCCTCCTCAAAACCGGCTGGGGCGACATCCGCACCAACTCCAAAACCTTCCTCACCGAGTGGCCCTACATGTCCGGCGACGGCGCCCGCTACCTCGTCGAACGCCAGATCAAAGGCTTCGGCATCGATGTCATGTCCGTCGGCGGCTACCCGGACTATCACGCCGAATCCGACGCGCACCTCGAACTCCTCTCCCACCACAAGCTCCTCCTCGAAGACATCCACATCCACGACGCTCTGCTCGACGGAAAACAACGCTTCTTCGCCGCCCTTCCCATCCTCATCGCCAACGCCGGCGGATCCTGGGTGCGCGCCATCGCCTGGGATCAAGGCGATCTCGAAAGCTCCACTCCCGTCGCCGAAGAGCGCGCCATCATCCCACGGAGCATTAGCAGCCTCGTCGATCTCCAACGGAGCTCCGGATGAACCTTCCCGACACCTCCCCCAACGCCGCCGTCGCCCTTCTTCCCAGGCCGCTCAAAGATCCCGCAGCCCTAGCCCTCGACTACATCCAACAGGGGACCTTTCAGCGCTCCATGTCCCTGCTCGTCTTCGGCGCCACCGTCGTCAGCGGTGCCGAGGTCGCCTACGAGCACTACCGCGGCAGCTACTCCAACCCCGTCATGTACACGCCCGTCCTCCTCTCGGGCGTCCTCTCCGCCGCGGGCGTCGCCGGCTTCTTCAGCCGTCGCTCCGCCCAGACCTTCCTCCGCTGGACCAGCTGGATCACCCTCGCCGACGGCGCCATCGGCTTCTGCTTTCACGTCCGCGGCATCGCTCGGAAACCCGGCGGCTGGCGTATGCCCATCGTCAACCTCGTCATGGGACCGCCCGTCTTCGCCCCCCTCTTGTTCGGCACCAGCGCCTACCTCGGCGTCCTCGCCTCCTACCTCCAACGCGAAGAAGACTACAAGGACCATAAGGACCACAACCAAGACCAGCAAGACCAGCAAGACCACAACTCCAACCACCTCACCCCGCCCCACAAAACCGGCTTCCGCGAAGACATCCGCAACGGCCAGTTTCAGAAACACCTCGCCGTCGTCACCGCCGTCGGCACCGTCTGCTCCGGCGCCGAAGCCTGGTACTCCCACTACAAAGACAACTTCAAGTACCGCGTACAGTGGTCGCCCATCCTCATCACCCCCCTTCTCGCCGGCTCGGCCCTCGGCGCCGTAGCCAGCAAGCGCGTCGCCAACACCCTTCTCCCCGTCGCCTCCGCGCTCGCCATGCTCGACGGCGTGGCCGGCACCGCCTACCACATCCGCGGCATCCTCCGCCGGCCTGGCGGAAGATCCAAACCGCTCTACAACATCCTCTACGGTCCGCCCATCTTCGCCCCCATGCTCTTCGCCGCCTGCGGCATGCTGGGCATGCTGGCCTACCTCATGCGCCGGGAGCGCTAATAAAAAACATGTGTGCCCAGGGAAATCTCCCCACCGACCCAACCTCCGGCAACGATCTCGCCCCGCGCGATCAACCCGGCTACTACCCAGGCTTCAGCACCCTCAGCCAGAAAGCCTACTGGGACACCACCACCCGCGCCGTCGTGCTCGATCGCCTCAGCCCACCCAAGCCCATCAGCTTCTTCACCCCCGAAGAAGCCCTCACCATGCTCGCCGTCGTCGATCGCATCCTCCCCCAGGAAGACCGCACCCCGGCCCGCCAGATCCCCATCCTCCCCGGCATCGATCACCGCCTCGCCATCAACCGCATCAGCGGCTATCGCTTCGAAGACATGCCCCCCGACCGGGAGGCCTACCGCCTCGCCGCCCGTGCCTTCGAAGCCATGGCCACCGAGCTCCACGCACAATCCTTCCATACCCTCGGCGTCCCCGAGCAGGAAGCGATCCTCAAGTCGATCCACAAAGGCAAACCCTCCGCCGCCCTCGACCTCTGGAAACAAATGAACGTCGAACGCTTCTGGAGCATCCTCGTCGGCGACTGCGCCGCCGTCTACTACGCCCACCCCTGGGCCTGGGACGAGGTCGGCTTCGGCGGCCCCGCCTACCCCCGAGGCTACATGCGCCTCGAAGAAGGTGAGGCCGAGCCCTGGGAGGTCGAAGAACAACGCTACAGTTGGACGCCCCCCGACGACACCCTCTCCGGCCACGACGAAATGCACGGCACCGGCCAGAAGCACCAGACCACCCCCGGTCAGGGAGGATCCCATTGAGTCTCTTCGGTCCAGATAAGCCCCTCCTCGGCGCCTTCGGTCCACCCAGCACCCCCGAACACTCCCTGGGCCCGCTCCAAAAAATCAAGATCCCCCAGCGACGCTTTCAAGACGACGACCTCATCGACTTCGCGGTCGTCGGCGTCGGTTCCGCCGGCGGCGTCCTCCTCCAGCGCCTCGCCCGCGCCGGCTTCAACGTCGTCGGCTTCGAGGCCGGCCCCTTCTGGGATACGGAGCGCGACTGGGTCTCCGACGAGGCCGGATCCCACCAGCTCTACTGGAACGATCTCCGCATCACCGGCGGCGATCACCCCGTCGCCTTCGGCGAAAACAATAGCGGCCGCGGCGTCGGCGGAGGCTCCGTCCACTGGGCCTCCTTCGCCCCACGCTTCCACCCGTCCGACTTCGAGGTCTACACCCGCGACGGCCTCGGCGCCGACTGGCCCATCACCTACGACGACATCGAACCCTACTACGAACTCCTCGAACAGGAAATGCCCGTCGCCGGCCCCGCCTACTACCCCTGGGGCAAGCCGCACGGATACCCCTACGCCCCGCATCCCATGGGCGGCGTCGGCGACACCCTCATCAAAGGCTGCACCAAACTCGGCATCCCCGTCTCCGCCGGGGGCCCCGTCGCCATCCTCTCCGCCTCCCACGGCGACCGTCCGCACTGCATCTACCGCGGCTTCTGCATCCAGGGCTGCAAGGTCGGAGCCAAAGCCTCCACCCTCGTCACCCACGTCCCCGACGCCCTCAAAAACGGCGCCGAAATCCGCGACCTCTCCATGGTCAGCCGTGTGTCCGTCGACTCCGCCGGACGCACCGACGGCGTCTTCTACTTCGACCGCGATGGCCGCGAACACTTCCAGCGAGCCCGCTCGGTCATCGTCTCCGGATACGCCATCGAAACCCCCCGCCTCCTTCTCAACTCCGCCTGCCCCGGCCACGAAAACGGCCTCGCCAACTCCTCCGGAACCCTGGGCAAATACCTCATGGTCCAGGCCGGCAACGTCATCCTCGGACGCTTCGACGACCTCGTCCGCATGTACAAGGCGCCACCCGCTCACGCACTCACCGAAGAATTCTACGAGACCGATCCGAAACGCGACTTCGTCCGTGGCTTCGCCGTCCAGACCGTCGGCCCGCTCCCCATCGCCTTCGCCAAACAGGCCATGGCCTCCAAAGGACTCTGGGGATGGGGCCTCCGCCGCATGATGATGGACTACAACCACTGGTCCGCCCTCGGCCTGCTCGGCGAAATCCTCCCCTGGGAAGACAACCGCGTCGAACTCGCTACCGGCCCCGACGAAAAAGATCGCTTCGGCCTCCCCGTCGCCAAAATCACCTTCTCCCTCAAAGACAACGACAAAAAAATGATCGAGTTCGGTCAAAATAAAGTCATGGAAATCATGCGGGCCGCCGGCGCCACCGACGTCGTTCAGGAGTCCCGCTTCGCCCACCTCGTCGGCGCCGCACGCATGAGCGCCACCCCCGACACCGGCGTCTGCGACAAGTTCGGACGCACCTGGGACATCGACAACCTCTTCATCATGGACGGCTCCGTCATGCCCACCCAGGGCTCCGCCAACCCCGGCCTCACCATCCAGGCCCTCGCCGCCCGCACCGCGGACTACCTCATCTCACAAAGCAAATCCATCTTCGCCGGAGGCCCCCGAGACCTCACCCCACCCCCGGTACGCCGCTCCCTCTCACCCCCAGGAACCTTCGGAAAAGGCGCGCCGCATCTCGGCTAGAGCACAGTCTCGCTCCGCCGTAGTTCAGCCAAAGTCCAGCTGGAGCTGCGTTTCGCTGCTGGAGCCGCCCGTTTCGCTTAGCTGGAGCTGCCCGTCTTGCCTAAGGGCACGCTTTCAGCCGTGCCGTAAACGCAGTAGACCGTTTCGCGTTAAGGGCACGGCTTCAGCCGTGCCCTTAACGCTTTGTTAGCCCTGCGGCTTTAGCCGCTGAGGTACGGCTTTCGCCTTTCGCTCTTGCTCTTCAACCAGCTCCGAAAGCACACCCCACCACCTTCAGTCATAAAGCAAAACGCAAAGGCTCCGCGCGCCCTGCGCCCCGTGGATAATCACGCCTTCAATATCCCCCGTCGCCGAAGGTCCCGCCATAAACACACTGTAAGGATGAGCGGCAAAGTCCACACGACCGTCATAAGCCTCGTGCAGCGTCGGCACAATCTTCGAGCTCTCGAGCAAAACCACCAGATGCTGCGTCAAAACCCCCGTCGAAGGCACCACCAGGTCCTGATCGGCAAACCACACCGCCCCCGCCTCCGCAACTCCCAGCGAGCTCTCGACCACAAAAACCTCCACATCGGCCACGCTGGTCGACCCCGTCCTCCCATCGATCGTGCGGTTGCCCTTCACCTCCGGGACAACGGAACACACCACCTTCGCCTCAGGAAACATCTCCTTCACCTTCGCCTGAGCCTCCCCCTTCGACCCTAGCCTCTCCGAACTCCCGCCCATCGCCTTCAGTTGCTGCGCAAAAAACGCCTCCAGCGGCTGTCCACCCGCCGGCTCCCCGTCCACCTTCTCGAGCGCATCCAGACTTCCCTGATACCCCAGCCCTCCTGAACTCTTCAACCTCTCTCCTTGCAGAACCGCCGGCAACGCCACCGGTGCTGCCGGGTGAGCCCGCCGAACCGCCGCAAGGATGCTGCTCCGCGCGTCTGCCTCCTTCGCCACTGTGCTCATGCGTCCTCCTTGTGGTTCTTCTCGTACCACGCGTGAAACGTCTCCTTCGGCGGCGATGGCATCTCGCGGTGCTTCGTCCACGGGTTCAACGGGTTATCGAGCACCGGCTTCGGCAGGTGTTCCACCGCCGCGATCCCGGCCGCCTCCGCGGCGTGAAATGTGCTCCCATGCTCCAGCACCTTCCCCAGAACCGCCATGCCCGCAGCCTTCGCCACCGGCAACAAATCCTCCGCCGAGATCACCCGTCGCCACTTGTAAATCTGATCCGAAATGTCGATCCGCACCGGACATACCTCCGAGCAACTCCCGCACAACGTCGAGTGAAACGGCAGCTCCCGATACTTGCGGTGATCGAACCCCGGGTCCAGAATCACGCCGATCGGCCCCGAGTACGTCGCCTGATACGCCAGCCCGCCGCTCCGCCGATACACCGGACACGTATTCATGCACGCACCGCATCGAATGCACTTCAACACGTGCCAGAACTCCGCCGACGCCAGACGCTCGCTTCGCTTGTTGTCCACCAGAATAAAGTGCAACTCCGTCCCCGGACGCGGCCCATGCAGGTGCGTCGTGTACTGCGTCATCGGTGGTCCAAGCGCGTTCCGCGAAAGCAGTCGCAGCATCACACCCAGGTCCGACGCCCTCGGAATCAGCTTCTCAATCCCAATGCTGCACACCTGCAAATGCGGTACCGTCGCTCCCATATCCGCATTGCCCTCGTTGGTGCACACCACAATGCCGCCCGTCTCGGCAATCGCAAAGTTCGCCCCCGTCATCCCCGCGTCCGCCTTCAAGAACACAGGTCGAGCATCCTCCCGCATCGCCTCGCTCAGATACTTCGGGTCCGAGTTGCTCTTGTCCGTTCCAAGCTCCTTCGCAAACAGATCCGCAATATCCGTCCGCAACTGGTGAATCGCCGGAACCACAATATGGCTCGGCCGCTCGTGCGAAAGCTGCTGAATCCGCTCGCCTAGATCGGACTCCCGCACCGCGATCCCCCGAGCCTCCATATACTCCGTCATGCCGCACTCCTCCTGCAGCATCGACTTGCTCTTGATCACCGTCTTCACCTTGTGCTCGGCAAAGATCCGTCCGGCAATCTCGTTGTGCTCGGCCGCATCCCGAGCCCAATGCACATGTACCCCATGCGCGATCGCACTCGCCTCAAACTGCTCCAGGTAGTCGGCAAGGTGCGTCAGCGTGTGCTCCTTGATCGCCGATGCCACATCCCGCAGCTCCTCCCACCCGGGCAGCTTGCGCGCCGCCTCATCCCGATGCAGCCGCATCCCCCACACCAGGCGGTCATGCGTCTCCTCGTGTTTGCCCTCGGCAATAAACGCCGCCGCCGCCGATTCCGGATCGACCGGCCTGTCCGTCAGTACGTGAAAAAGATTCATCGGAACGGTCCTCCATTCAAAATCTGAGCGATATGCACCACCTTCATCGGCAGCTTCTCGCGTCCAATCACGCCCTCCATGTGCAGAAGGCAACTCGTATCCGCGGACGTAATATACTCCGCCCCCTTGCGGCAGAAATCGCCCACCCGGTCCTGCCCCATCTTCGCCGACACCGCCTCGTCCGTCACGCAGAAGCTGCCGCCGAAACCGCAACACTCATCCACCCGATCGGCCTCCACCAGTTCCATCCCCTGCACATCCTTCAGCAGGTCCTTCGGCTTCGACCAATCCCGGTCGTTCACCCGCTCCGACGGCCGCGCATGTCCCAGCCCACGCACCGCCGTGCAGCTGTTGTGCAAACCCACCTTGTGCGTAAACGACACCTTCGGCAGCTCCGGCTGCTTCAAGTCATCGTGCAAAAATTCCACCAGCTCCCGGACAGACTTCCGTACATGCACCGCCTCCTCCGTCTGCTCACACGCATCCAGGTGAAACCGTACGTGATGCACGCAACTCCCCGAAGGCCCCACCACCGTATCGAAGTCCTTGAAACACTCCACAAAATGCCGTTCCGTCCCCGCCGCCGCCGCCTGATCGCCGGCGTTCGCCATCGGCTGACCGCAGCAGGTCTGCTCCTTCGGATACACCACCTCGTGGCCAAGCCCCTCCAGCAACTGCATCGTCGCTATGGCCACCTCCGGATAAAACGAATCGATATAACACGGAACAAACAATCCAATCTTCACCTTGGTCCCCCTCTCATGCCCATCTCGTCCCGAGGCATGTCCGTCTGCAACTCCTTCTCGCGACAACACCGCCCTTCTCCCGAGTCAATCCGCAATGCCGGGATTCGGCGGATCGATCCCAAGTGCCGTTGCCAGCGCAATCAAGTGGTCCTGCTCTTCCAGAAGAATCTCTCGAATCGTCTCGCCGATCGCCAACTCGTTCAAATCCTCGGACTGTCTTACCCGCCGGCGGTACTGCCGGATCGTTTCGGTCTCGTTGTCCAGATCGAAGCGAAGCATGTCCTCCGCCTTCGAGGAAGTCTTCACCAGCTTGGGCATCACCGACGGCATGCCGCCAAGATAATCGACCGCATTTGCAATCTTGAGAGCATGTTTCAGCTCCTCCTTGGAGTGCACCTCCAGCTCTTCCGCGATGTTCATGTAAGCCGCGCCCGTAAGTACCTGCGAATAGTTCACGTAAGCAATAATGGCTTGGTACTCACGCGAAAGATCCTCGTTCAGGTTTGCAATAAACTGCTCCCGTGTAATGGTCGACTGCGTCGTTTCAGACATAAATACTTCTCCTTGTATTTTCTTAAATCGTAATCTCTACCCATCCAGGCCGATCGCGTCAGCTCGGAAATATCCGGTCCAGCAGGTTCGTCTTTGCCAGGTCGATCACAGCATCGCCTCGGCCGTTCAAAACACATCGCGTCAAATAAAGACTGAAACCCAACACCTGCTCGCCCGTAATCGTCGGCGGCACCGAAAGCTCCTGCCGATGCACCAATACCTCCACCAGAGCCGGCCCATCGTAAGCCAAAGCCTTCTCGAGCGCCGGCTTCAACTCCTCCGGCTTCTCCACCCGAATCCCCAATAACCCACACGCCTCGGCTACCCTGCTGAACTCCGGATTCTTCAGGTCCGTGCCGAACGGCAGAATCCCCGCCGACATCATCTCCACCTCCACAAACGCGAGCGCATGGTTGTTGAACACCACAATCTTTACCGGCAGCTTGTTCTGCACCGTCGTCAGCAGCTCTCCCATCAACATCGCGAGGCCGCCGTCGCCCGACATCGAAATCACCTGCCTCCCCGGAAACGCCGCCTGCGCTCCAATGGCCTGCGGCAAGGCACACGCCATCGATCCATGCGACCACGATCCCAACAACCTCCGACTTCCGTTGAAATGCAGATACCGCGCCGCCCAGATCGTCGGCGTCCCCACATCCACCGTAAAAACAGCGTCCTTCGCGGCAACCTCGTCCAGCACCCGCGTCACGTACTCCGGATGCAAAGGCGTCGTTCCCGGCTTGCCCACCGCCAGCTCGTCCAGATCCTTGCGCGTCGTCCGGTAGTGATCCACCGAGTCCTTCAAATGACTGCTCGATCGCTTCCCGCTCAGCAGCGGCAGCAACGCATTCACCGTCTCCTTCACACTCCCGATCAAGCCGACATCCACCGCCGTTCGCCGCCCAATCTGCTCCCCTCGAAGGTCGACCTGCACCTTCTTCGCCTTCTCCGGGTAAAACTGCGGATACGGAAAATCCGTCCCCAGCGCCAGGAGCGCATCGCAGTGCTCCATCGCGCGATATCCCGAGTGAAACCCCAGCAAACCCGTCATCCCCACATCGAACGGATTGTCGTATTCGACAAACTCCTTGCCCCGAAGCGCATGCACGATCGGAGCCTGCATCTGCTCCGCAATCTTCAGCAACTCCGCGTGAGCGCCCTCACATCCCGCCCCCGCCAGAATCGTCACCTTCTTCGCATCGTTCAAAAGGGCCGCCGCCGCTGCCAGATCGTGCGCCGGTGGCGTCACACCCGAGTCGTTGCTCACAAATCCAAGTCCCACAGCCTTCGCCGGACACGTCTTGGTCGCAACGTTTCCCGGCAACACCACCACCGCAACGCCCCTCTGCGCAATCGCCGTCCGCATCGCGATCGCCAGAATCCGCGGCATCTGCTCCGGCTCCGACACCACGCCGCAGTAGTGACTGCAATCCTTAAACAACTGCTCCGGATGCGTCTCCTGAAAGTAGGTCGTGCCTATCTCCGTGCTGGGAATCTGCGACGCAATCGCCAGCACCGGAACCCGGCTGCGATGACAATCGAAAAGTCCATTGATGAAATGCAGATTGCCCGGACCGCAGCTCGCTCCGCACACCGCCAGCCGATTCGTCAGGTGCGCCTCCGCCCCCGCCGCAAACGCCGCCGCCTCCTCGTTGCGCACATGCACCCACTCCATCTCCTTGTGCTTTCGCAGCGAATCCGTAACCCCGTTCAGAGAATCTCCCGGAAGCCCATAGATCCGCCGAACCCCCGACATCGCCAACGTCTCAACAAGAACCTCTGCCACGCTCGCCATCTCTCTCCTCGTTTCCCGTCTGCCTCAACATCTCCTCGTTAGGGCCGAGCTCCGCGACCCCGCATCAAACTCCGCCGCAATCCGTTCGGCAACGATCAGCACCGTCAGGTTGATCGGGCAAGACACCGCCTCCGGAAGAATCGAAGCATCCACCACCCGCAAACCCTCCACCTGCCGCACTCGCCCAGCCTCGTCCACCACCGCGCCCAGGTCGCCCTCAGCTCCCATCGGAGCCGTCGCCGTCCCGTGATAAAACGTCATCAAACCCGCGTCCAGCGCCGCCTCCAGCTGGTCGTCGGTCTCCACGCCCCGCCCCGGCAAAACCTCCTCATCGATCGCGCCCGCCAGAGGCTCCGTCCTCGCCAGCCGCCGCGTCAACTTCATCAACTCCATCAACCGCCGTCGGTCCGACGCGTCCCCTAACAGGTTGTACTCAATCCTCGGCGTCACCTCAGGGTTGCGACTCTTCAGCCGAACCGTGCCCGTGGAGCGCGGCAGAACCAGAGCAGCCCAGATGCGCAGCACACGCATCTTTTCTCCCCGATCGTTCAGGTCCGGCTGCACCGAAGCCGAAAGCTGAAGATCCAGATCCCCCTCCCCCGCCGCAGCCGCCTCGCTCGACTGGATCCACAGAACTCCGCTCCCACCCGGCGGAACCGCGCCCGTCGACGGCTTCAGCGTGTATCCCAGGCTGTACATCGGCTGCTCCTGAAGACGTTCTCCCACAGGCAGATCGGCCACCACATCAATGCCGAGCTCCCGCAAATGCCGCTCCGGACCCACCCCCGACCGCAAAAGAATCGCCGGACTTCCATACACCCCCGCGGACAAAACAACCTCCCCCGCCTCAATCACCTCGCCCCCGACCAAATGCACGCGGGCCGCCCGCCGCCCCTCAAATCCCACCCGATCCACCTGCGTGTCCGGTCGAATCACCAGATTCGGTCGCGCTCGGACCTCCTCTGAAAGAAAAATAATCGCCGTGTTCACCCGCTTTCCATCCACGACATTCTTCATCTCCGACCCAACTCCACCCCGATGCTCGCCGTTGAAGTCGTCCACCCGCGGATATCCCGCCGCCGCCCCCGCTTCGACAAACGCTCGCACCGCCGGCGTCAGCTCCTCCATCGTGGACTGATGGATCGGCCACGGACCCGATCGCCCATGCCATCGATCCTCCCCAGCCGTCGTACTCTCGATCGCCTTGTACCCCTCGAGAGCCGTCGCGTACGTCCACCCCGACAGACCGTGCTTCCGCCATCGCGCAAAATCGCTCGGCCGCGCCCGCCGTGCAATGCCGCCGTTGATCGTCGACCCACCACCCAGCACACGTCCCGCATACGCCACTATGCTGTGCGCCGTACCTCCCGGAACGCTCTGATACCCCCACGTGTGCGTCGGCTCAATCCCTATGCTCGCCGCATCGGTCAAATCCTCCGGAAATCCATCCGGCGGATATCCATGCCCCGCCTCCAACAAAAGAACCGTTCGCGACCCATCTTCACTCAGCCGGCTTGCCAGAACGCATCCAGCCGACCCACCGCCTACAATCACAACGTCGTAGCTCAGTCGTGCGTCTGCCATTCCAATCTCCGTTCCCTAGGGCCGTAACATCCCGTCTTTCTCAACACATCGTTCGCTATAACCAAAGCTCGAAATAACCGGCCGAGTTAGCGCAATAAATAGGTGGCACCCACTTCTCATGAGTAACTCCTCCCCAAGCATGGGAGTCGCCTTTACTTACTTCGCCACAGGTGCCTTGTCACTCGTTGAAAACTCATCCTGAATCTTGGTCCACTCCGGCAATCCCACCAGGTCGGTGTACTGCTTGAACGACATACCCTTCTCTTCCGCAGTGTAAAGTCCGTTCTTGATGTCCGCGGCCGCATCCTGCAAAACCCGCGCTACCCGAAAAATAAGACTGGTCGGATAAAAAATCATCGAAAATCCCATCGCATATAACTGGGCGGGAGGAATCAAAGGCGTCTTTCCTCCCCCCTCCAACATATTCGCGACCAGATGTTTTCCTTTGAACGTATCCGCAATCTTCTTGAGCTCGTCCTCGTTCTGCGGAGCTTCAATAAAAAGCCCATCCACCCCGGTATTCAGATACCGCTCGCCCCGTCGCAACGCTTCATCCAGCCCCAGCGGCGCCCGCGCATCGCATCTCGCAATCACAAACAGGTCCGGCGACCGAGCCGCCACAGCCGCCTTCAGCTTCGCCTCCATCACCTCGGCAGAGACGACATTCTTTCCCGCCATGTGGCCGCACCGCTTGGGTGCGCTCTGGTCCTCCAGAAATATCGCCGAAACTCCCATCCGATCGTAGGTCCGCACCGTGTTGGTTACATTCTTCGCATCTCCGTAGCCGTCATCGCAGTCCACCAGCACAGGCAAGGTTGAGGCCGCCATAATATCCCGTACGCTGCTGCTCATCTCGCCAAACTGCGCAAGCGCAATATCCGGCCACGCAAATCGCGCCCCAACCACGGAATACCCGCCAATCTGGTACGCCTTGAACCCCGATTGCTGCAAAATCAGAGCCGTCAACGCATCGTGCGCGGAGGGCAGCAACAAAGGCTCATCCAGACTCTCAAGAAGCTGATTCCAACTCGGCCTTCTCTGCGCGGTTCGTTCCATGGAAGTCCCCTCTCTCTATGCATCGACACACTTACAAAAACTCGACCCTACAGGTGCTTGTTGAAGTACTCCGTCTCGTAGGTGCTTGTGAAGTACTCCGTCTCGCTTAGTTGAAGCGCTCCGTCTCGCTTAGTTGAAGCGCTCCGTCTCGTAGGTGCTTGTGAAGTACTCCGTCTCGCCTAGTTGAAGCGCTCCGTCTCGATTAAGGGCACGGCTTCAGCCGTGCCGTAAACATTCTGCCCGCCTTGCGGCTTTAGCCGCTGAGGTACGCCTTTCGCACTTGTTTCAACAAGCTCATAGCCTCTCAGCGGAGAGCACATATCTACTTCGCCTCAATCCCGATCTTCGGATCCGCCGCCTGAAACGCAAGCACAGCGTCCGCAGCCAAAGTGACATACATCCGGCGCCACGGATCGGCATTGATCAACCACCAGAGATGTCCACTTCCCGTCGTATCCTCCGCCAGCAAAACATCCCCTGGACCTAGAACGAAACGTTCCCCGTCGCGGGTTTCAAACTCAAGAACTCCACTCAAAGTCACCACCATCTGCCGCGTCGGCGCAGTGTGCCAGGCCAGCTTGCCGCCAGGCGGCGTCTCCTCAAAATAAGCCTCGCCGACCTTGACCTTCTCCGACTTCGCGGCTTCCTTACCCGTCGGCGGCCCAAACACAACATAGCCTTCTTCAAACTTCGACTTACCCTCGGAACTGGTCCACAAACGAACGCACCGTATCATCGAGTAGTCCCCTTTCTACAAATTCCGGGTCTCAGCAGAAATTCTTTAGCAATTGTTTGAACTCAACTTACAATTTGTTCAGCCCAACTTAGAAATTCGTCCCATCTACTCTTCCAAACCCATTCTGCCTCACTTACGTCTCAAACGCTCAAGGCGGGGGGCTCGATTGCGGGCTCTATCCCGAAATAAAGGCCCTACTCTTTGATAGCAGATAAGTGCAAGCCCAAGTGCCGTTGCGCACTTGCTCCCGCTGCAAATGCAATTCGCCTCTAACGTGAGACATGCCCGCAAATGTCCGGTCTCGTTTTGGCAACAAGCCCGATCCCCACCCCAATCCGGCGGTCTTCGCCCCACAAAAGAATCGGGCGAGCTCCCTAAACAGAAGAGCTCGCCCGGTACCACGCCTGCCGCAACATCCGTCCTATTTAATCGTCCCGTTCAGGCCCGCCGGGAAGAACACTCCCATCGATGCCCCCGTCGCCGGCGCTGGCCCACCCGTCACGATCGCCAACACCTGCGTCGTCGTTCGCGCAAACGCAATGCTGTTCGCGTCCGCGTCCACCACCGTGCTCGCCACGATGGTCCCGCCCGTGTTGGTCGCCGCCGTGTTCAGCGCCACCGTCGTCGTGCCGACCGGAATGTCGTCCACCGTCGTGCTCGGCAGCGGGTTCGCCAGCTTCGATCGCAGCGCCGAGATCTTCGCCGTGTACCCCTGAAGCGTCGTGTTGCCGTTCGCCGTATCCATCCCCAGAATCGACGACCGGATCAGACCCGCGTGGTACGCCTCCACCGCCAGAATGCCGGCTGCCGCGGGAAGGACCACCGTCTTGTCCGAGATCAACGCCGCCGCTCCGTGGTACGCCGTCACACCCACATCCTCAAAGATGTACGCTCCGATCAGAAAGTTCGCATCGCTCGCAAACGGATCGAAGCTCGCCCCAATCCCTGCCGCCGACGCCAGCGTGTTGAACGACGCCATCAGATCGAGGTTCGGCATCGACACCGCATGGCTCCCAAGCGCGCCCTGCAGAAACGCCACGTGCTTGGCCTCTTCCACAGCCGTCTCCCGAGCGTAATCCCGGATCAGCGTGCTCGTGAACGGAACCATCGGATTGCTCTTCACGGTCACCGTCCCCGCCGCCCCGCCATTCACCGCCACCGGAATCGGAGGCGCATACTGGCCGATCGGCACGCCAAAAGCCGCATACGCGTAAAACTGCGCCTCGAGATACTCGAGGTTCAAAGCAAAGTTGAGAATGTCGAAGTCGTTTATTGTCGCCGCCTGCGCCTTCGGGGCAAACGCCAGGCCGGCCAGCGCCACACCGCCCATGGCAAGCATGGCGCGGCGCGAAGAAAGGATGTGATCGATCTGCTGAGTCTCTTGAGTTGCCATTGGAAGTCCTGTCCTTTTTAGGAAGCTACGGTGATGGTGCCGTTCAGGCCGTTGGGAAAGAAGACGCCGCTCTTGGCGCCGGGCGTCGCGCTGCCGTAAACAATATGCAGCACCTGGCTCGCCGTCCGCGAAAATCCAACCGCCGTCGTCGCGTTCGCCGCGACAATGCTCATCGAACTCAGCGTCGTCTCGTTGCCGTTGCCAAGCGTTCCGCGCAACACCGAAATCTTGTTCGCGTTCGCCAGCGCCGTTGCGTCTCCGCTCGCCACAATCAGCGCCCGGATCTCCCCGGCGTGGTACGCCTCGACCGCCATAATGCCGGCAGCCGCCGTCAGGATGTTGCTGTTCGTAATCGCCGGTGCCGCCCCGCTATACGCCGTCACACCCACATCCTCAAACACAAACGCGCCCAGCAGAAAGGGCAGCGATCCCGAAAATGGGTCAAAGCCACCCGAAATCCCAGCCGCCGCCGCCAACGTCGTAAATCCGTTGGTAAAGTCGATGTTGGGTCGCGCAACCGGCGTTCCACCATTGGCCTTGATCGTCGCCTGGATCGCGCGCACGTGGTTCAGCTCGTTCTGCGCAATCTCGGCCGCATACTCGGCATACAAGGTATTGCTGAAGGTGACCTTGCCTCCGCCCGTAACCGTTCCCGCGCCGGTCAGGGCGTCGGTCGACGAGAGTCCCGTTCCCGTCGCAGCCCGCAGGTAAAACTCCGCCTCCAGGTACTCCAGGTTCAAGGCAAAGTTCAGGATGTCGTTATCCGCATTCGGCTGCGGTCCGGGTGCCGGCTGCGTCGGTGTCGGCGTAGGGACAGTGCCACTGTCGCTGCAGCCCGTCACCAGGGCAGCCGCGCTCAACGCACCGGCGCCGGCCAGAAAGCTTCGCCGGGATGGACCGGCAAGGATTGAATCTAGATTCTTTCTCACGTAAGACCTCAAACAAAAGGCGGTTAGAAGTGCGTTAAGCCGTATGCAACTGTTGGAAGTACGCCGCAGAAGGACGTTCGGTTTTGCGCCGCTCGCTCAACATACCGGCTTCCGCGTGAAAAAGTAATAGACTTCCCCGAAAACGTAACTCCGGGTAACACAGAAGTTGTACCCCAACCCTGTCCTACCCCTCCATACCCCCCCGCCGGCCCCTGCCTCCTGCCCTGAAGCCCATCCCGATCTAAAATGAACCGGAGGGTCCGCCAGTGGTTGCCATCCGCGAAAGCGATCTGGTCCAAAGCGTCGCCGACGCGCTCCAATACATCAGCTACTACCACCCCGTCGACTACATCGCCAATCTCGCCAAAGCCTACGAGCGCGAACAATCCCCCGCCGCCCGCGACGCCATGGAGCAGATCCTCGTCAACTCCCGCATGTGCTACGAGGGCCACCGCCCCATCTGCCAGGACACCGGCATCGTCACCGTCTTCATCAAACTCGGCATGGACGTTCGCTTCGTCGCCGACACCCCCGTCGTCGCCGACCCCGCGGCCGCCCCTCCCGCAACCATGACCCTCCAGCAGATGTGCGACGCCGGCGTCCGCCAGGCCTGGCTCAACCCCGAAAACAAACTCCGCGGAAGCATCCTCGCCGACCCCGCCTTCACCCGCCGCAACACCGTCGATAACACCCCCTCGGTCGTCGAGGTCGCCCTCGTCCACGGATCGGCCGTCGACATCACCGTCGCCGCCAAGGGCGGAGGCTCCGAAGCCAAATCCAAGTTCGTCATGCTCAATCCCTCCGACTCCATCGTCGATTGGGTCCTCAAAACCGTCCCCACCATGGGCGCCGGCTGGTGCCCCCCAGGCATGCTCGGCATCGGCATCGGCGGCACCGCCGAAAAAGCCATGCTCCTCGCCAAACAAAGCCTCATGGACCCCATCGACATGCACGAACTCAAGGCCCGCGGCGCGCAAACCGACCTCGAAAAACTCCGCATCGACCTCTACGACAAAGTCAACGCCCTCGGCATCGGCGCCCAGGGCCTCGGCGGCCTCACCACCGTGCTCGATGTCAAAATCCTCGACTGGCCCACCCACGCCGCCAATCTCCCCGTCGCCATGATCCCCAACTGCGCCGCCACCCGGCACGCCCACTTCGTACTCGACGGCTCCGGCCCCGTCACGCTTGCGCCACCAGACCGCAGCGCCTGGCCCGATCTGGTCTACAACGTCCACAACGCCCGCCGCGTCGATCTCTCCACCGTCACCCGCGACGACATCGCCACCTGGCAGACCGGCGAGGTCGTCCTCCTCTCCGGCAAGCTGCTCACCGGCCGCGACGCCGCCCACAAACGCCTCACCGACATGCTCTCCCGCGGCGATCCCCTCCCCGTCAGCTTCCACGGCCGCTTCATCTACTACGTCGGTCCGGTCGACCCCGTGCGCGACGAGGCGGTCGGTCCCGCCGGCCCCACCACCGCCACCCGCATGGACAAATTCACCCGGCAAATGCTCGAACAAACCGGACTGCTCGGCATGATCGGCAAAGCCGAACGCGGCGTCGCCGCCATCGACGCCATCCGCGACACCGGCGCCGTCTACCTCATGGCCGTGGGCGGCGCCGCCTACCTCGTCTCGAAAGCCATCCGCCAATCCCGCCTGCTCGCCTTCGCCGATCTCGGCATGGAAGCCATCTACGAGTTCACCGTCGAGGACATGCCCGTCACCGTCGCCGTCGACGCCCGCGGAACCAGCGTCCACCAGACCGGACCCGCCGAGTGGTCCGCCCGCATCGCCGCCACCCAAGAGCTCGCCGGCATCCCGATCCTGGGCCAGTAAGCCAATGCCTGGAACAAAATATCTACCGGAGCGCCGTTGTTCTTGGCTCCTCTCGCTCGGAGGAACCTCTGATCAAGTCCCGCTGCATTAATGGCACCGCTTCAGCCGTGCCCTTAATGCAGCAGATGCCCCGCGGCTTCAGCCGCTGAGATACGCCTTTGTTTTTCAACAAACCTGCTCAGGCAGCCTCCCGCTCAGAGATCCGCCGCATCCGCCGCGCTCGCAACCTCTGCCACGTCCGGTTGCACGGCGGACAAACCACGGTGAGCAACGGCGGCCAGGCAAACATCGCCGCAAGAACAACGACTCCAACAAAAGTAGCGAGGGCTGTGTCCGACATAGGAGTTCTCCGTGGCAGATAGTGAAGGAGAAACTTGCCGCGTTACAAAAACTTCGCGGCCGTGGACCCGGGAAGAAGTGTGGGAAAGCTCGTCAGAACCGGCCGTCAAAGCCAAAGGAGAATCGGTCTCTCGCCCTCAGCACCTTCGGCTCACCGTCTTAGAAGTTCAAACTCCAGAAGTCCGCGTGCCAGGTGCCCGTCACCGTCGAGAGGCACTCTTTGGCCTCATTCTCCCACACGGATCGCCACACGCAGAATAATATTTCGCGTCAGGCAACCCCTACAACCCCGAGCCCAACCTACGAAGGAAGATTGTTCGGCCCAGCATGCGCCGGCTTCGTGCCCGACTTCGACTTGCGGCGGCTGAGAACAAACGCCGGCTGCCGCCGCCGGTCGTCCGACGCATGGTCGATCCGGCGCCAGAACGCAACAAAATAGTCCGCCGCCGAAACGATCGACACAACCGCCATCCAGTAAAGCGCCGTATACGCAATCAGACGGATGCCGAGGATAAATCCAAACAGATCCCAGTAGATCCATCGATGCGCCAGAATCGCCGCGGAAACCGCCACAATCTGAAGAACCGTCTTCAGCTTGCCAATCTCCGAGGCCTCGATCGTAAATCCCTCCGCCGCCGCGATCGACCGCAACCCCGACACCAGAAACTCCCGCCCAATCACCAGAATCGCAATCCACGGCGGAACGATCGCCGGCGTGTACGCCACCAGAGCGATAAACGCCGCCGAAACCAGCAGCTTGTCCGCCAAAGGATCGAGCAGAATGCCGACCGTCGTCACCTGTCCGCGCCGCCGCGCCAGATATCCGTCCACCCCGTCCGTCGTCGCGGCAAAGATAAACAAAGCCGCCAACGCCACCTCCTGCAGCCCCGGCGCCTGGATCGGCGCGTGCGCCGAAAACATCCAGATCAGCACCGGAATCGCCGCAATACGGGAAAGCGTGATGGAGTTCGGAAGATTCATTCGCCCATCGGGAAACCCTGCAAGCCAGGCTTTCTGGCTCAGATGCTAGCATCCATCCGCATCTACTAGCATTCTGACACAGCCCCTCTTCCTCCAAAGTGAATCGTCGACTTCAGCCCGCAACTCCAGGAACCGTTTCCGCCCCGACCGCATCGAAACCTCATCTTTCGGTGTCAATTCCCAACTCCCACCATCCCGAATCAATCCAAAATCAATCCCGAAATGAATACAGGAGCCATCCATGCCCGTTCACCCGCCCACCCTGACCGCCTCTGAAGTCGCGCTCCTCCTCATCGACATCCAGCCTGGAGTCTTGGACAACAGCCGTACCTCTCCCCCCAAAAAGGTCAAACTGGCGGCCGAAACAGCGGCAAAGATGGCATCCGTCCTCGAAATCCCCGCCTTCGCCTCCGTCATCCCAACCGGTCTCCGATCGCCGAAGCCGGTCAGCGAACTCAGCAAACTCACACGCCTCCCCCGACACTTCGCCGGAGCCTTCAACCAGCCCGAAATCCGCCAGGCCGTCGGCGCCACCGGACGAAAGGTCCTCGCCATCGGCGGCATCATCTCCGAGATCGCCGTGCTCCACGGCGCGCTCACCGCCATCCGCGAGGGCTACACCGTCCACATCCTCGTCGATTGCTGCGGCGGCCTCACCGAACGAACCGAGCAGGCCGCATTCTCGCAGCTCCTCGCCGCCGGCGCAACGTTATCCTCCGTCCCCAGCTTCTTCACCACCCTCACCAACGACCTGGCCTCGAAAGAAGCCAAAAAGCTCCTCCCCGTCCTAGGTACGCTCCTGAAAAACGCCTAGACGCACGCTCTCCTCAGGCGTACATGCCCCTCTGCTTGGTCGTGTACGCCACCCGGTCGATCGCCAGCATATACGCCGCAATCCGGTTGTCCACCTCGTGCGATGTGCTGTACGCAATCACGTCCTCAAAGCTGTCCGCCATAATGCGCTCCAGCCGCTGGTTCACCTCCGTCTCCGTCCAGAAATACCCCATCCTGTCCTGAACCCACTCAAAGTACGAAGCCGTCACGCCCCCCGCGTTGGCCAGGATGTCCGGAATCACAAACACCCCGTTCTCCGCCAAGATCTCATCCGCCCGAACCGTCGTCGGCCCGTTCGCTCCCTCGCACAGGATCCGGCAGCGCAGATCAGCCGCGTTCCGGCTCGTAATCACATTCTCCGTAGCCGCCGGAATCAAAATCTCGCACTCTCGCGTCAGCAACTCGTGCGGCTCCGCCGGCTCAGCCCCGGCAAATCCAACGATCGATCCCGTCCTCTGCCGATGACTCAGCAAATTCGGAACGTCGATGCCGCCCTCGTTATACAAGCCACCGTCATACTCGGCGATCCCCGTCACCGTATACCCCTTGTCCGCCAGCAGCTTGGCCGCATTCGACCCAACGTTGCCAAACCCCTGCACAATCACCCGGCAACCCTCCACCGGGAGATTCAGGTGCTTCAACGCCGCATCGCACACCACCGAAATCCCCCGCCCCGTCGCCTCCCGACGCCCGCGCGATCCGCCGATATTCACCGGCTTGCCCGTCACCACCGACGTCACCGTCTGCCGCATGTGCATCGAAAACGTGTCCATCATCCACGCCATCGTCTGCTCGTCCGTGCCCATGTCCGGCGCCGGAACATCCTTCTCCGGACCGATAAACTCCACCATCTCGGCCGTATACCGCCGCGTCATCCGCTCCAGCTCCCCCGCCGACATCTTCTTCGGATCGCAGATAATCCCGCCCTTCGCCCCGCCAAACGGAATATTCACCACTGCGCACTTCCACGTCATCCACGCCGCCAACGCCCGAACCTCGTCCAGCGTCACCTCCGGCGAGTAGCGGATGCCCCCCTTCCCCGGCCCGCGCGCCATCGAGTGCTGCACCCGGTACCCCGTAAACACCTCCACCGACCCATCGTCCATCGACACCGGAATGTGCACAATCAACTCGCGCGTCGGATACCGAAGCACCTTCCAGATCCCCTGGTCGAGATTCAGCTTGCGCGCCGCAAAGTCAAACCTCGACGCCTGCGCCTCCCACGGATTCGTCTCCTGATCGAGCAAACCCTGATCCAGCAAATCGGCGTCCGAAACCACCGTCGCCGACATCCCCGAGCTGCGCTGCATGAAACTTCCCTGCTGCATGGTGGAAACCTTCTTTGGTGTTGCTGGAATCAGCGATTCTCCGGCCATCTTCAACTCACTTCCCTCGTGTGAGAGCGCGTTCAGCCAGGCCAGACCGGTCGCCGCCTAAACCCCGAAGAGTCTAAGCCGCTAACAAACAGTATGCAAGGTTTCAGAGAACAAGACCCTGCAACTTCCGGGTAACCGGCACACACCCATCCCGCAGGCGCAAACGTGCAAAAAGGAGTGCATTCACTCCCCACCCTTTTAGACGCCCTCAGAGCCCGCATGATTCCCCTTTTATGCCAGCTTTTCTGATCCCACCGCCCTCGCTCTCCTGTTCTAGCCGTTCCCTTCCTGCCCTTCCTGCCCTTCCTGCCTTTCCTGCCTTTCCTGCCCTTCCTGCCCTTCCTGCTCTCACGCCGTTCCTGCCGTTCCTGCTCTCACGCCGTATCGGGCTCCGGCCGCGTCAGCCCCAGCTCCAGATACACCGGACGCAACTTCCGGCGAAGCTCCGGCAACTGCGTCGCATACCACGCCCCACCCAGAAGAACGCAGCTTCCCGTCAGCATCACCGTGCGCGAAGCTCCAATATGCTGCGCCAGATACCCCGCCAGCAAACTCCCAAACGGCATCATCCCCGCAAACGCCAGCGTGTAGTACCCCATCACCCGGCCGCGCCGCTCCTCCGGCACCACCGTCTGGATAATCGTGTTCGACCCGGCTAGCCCCTGCATCATCCCGAATCCCGTCAACGCAATGCACACCAGCGAGATCCACAACGTGTGCGAAGCCCCAAATCCGATCAGCGACGATCCAAACAGCAGCGACGCATACAACAGCGTCTTCGTCAGCCCAAGCACCGACCTCCGCATCGCCAGAATCAGCGCCGACGTCAGAGCCCCCACACCGCTCGCCGTCGTCAGGTACGCCAACGTATGCGCGCCCCCATGCAACACCCGCGACGCAAACACCGGCAGCAGCGTCACAAACGGCATCCCCATAATGCTCGAAACCGCAAACAGCAAAAGTATGGTCCGAATCGGCTGAAATGTCGAAACATAATTCCACCCCTCGCGCATCTGCACACCGATCGCCTCGCGCGCCCGCCCCGTCGAGACCCGCCCCACCAGCCGCATCATCAGGAGCGACCCAATCACCGCAAAGTAGGACACCCCATCGATCAAAAAGCAGAACCCCTCACCCAGCTTCGCAATCACCAGCCCCGCCACCGCCGGTCCCACCAGCCGAGCCGCGTTCACCATCGAGGAGTTCAGCGCAATCGCATTCCCCAGATCCTCCCTCGCGCTCCCCACCATCTCGATCATAAAAGTCTGCCGCCCCGGCATGTCGAACGCATCGACCAGCCCCTGCACCGCGGCCAGCGCAAGAATCTCATGGATCGTAATCACGTGGCGCAGCGTCAAAACGGCCAGCGTCAGCGACTGCACCGCCGATAAAGCCTGCGTCACCACCAGGAGCTTGCGACGATCCAGACGATCCACCCACACGCCCGCAAACGGCGACAAAATAGCCGCCCCAATCTGCCCCGAAAATCCCACCAGCCCCAACATCAGAGGCGATCCCGTCAAACGATACGTCAGCCACGAAAGCGCCAAACGCGTCATCCACGAGCCGATCAGAGAGATCCCCTGGCCCGTCATAAACAGCCGAAAGTTGCGGTGCCGCAGCGCCCGCCAGGCATGAGAAAAGCGGCTGCCCGTCCCCGGAGCCGCGTCGTGAGAAATCGTCGACATCACCTGATTAGATTCCGAGAGCCGAACTCCGACGCAAACCCTACCCCAGCTTCGTAAACCCTACCCAGCTTTGTAAACCCTACCCAGCATTGTTAACCTACCCCAGCATTGTTAAGGGCACCTCCGGGTGCCCCATCCTCCGCGACAGCTTCACCGTCGTGAAGGGTGGGGTATTCGCGCGGAAAGCGCGAACCGCTCCTGCCCCGCCCCATCCCAACCACAAATCCGGGTGCCCCATCCTCCACGACAGCCTCACCGTCGTGAAGGGTGGGGTATTCGCGCGACCACGCGCGAACCGCTTCTCCCCCAGCCCAACCCGCCCCATCCCAACCACAAATCCGGGTGCCCCATCCTCCGCGACAGCTTCACCGTCGTGAAAGGTGGGGTATTCGCGCGACCACGCGCGAACCGCTCCTCCCCGCCCCATCCCAGCCCATCCCAACCACAAATCCGGGTGCCCCATCCTCCGCGACAGCCTCACCGTCGTGAAGGGTGGGGTATTCGCGCGACCACGCGCGAACCGCTTCTCCCCCAGCCCAACCCGCCCCATCCCAACCACAAATCCGGGTGCCCCATCCTCCGCGACAGCTTCACCGTCGTGAAAGGTGGGGTATTCGCGCGACCACGCGCGAACCGCTCCTCCCCTCCCGAGCCGGACCGACCCGCATCTGCCCCCGCCCAAAAAGCCCCCTCACCGCCCCACCGGCAAATCCAGCACCGTCACACTCCCATTCGGAAACCGATGTGTATACCGCCCACCCATCGCCTCCGTACTATGCGCCGGAACCACCGCATTCGGGTCCTCCTCATCGTTCTCCGACAAAATCCCATCCCCGCGCAGCGTCGACACCTTCACCGTCCCCCCCTTCGCCACCCCCAGCCCCACGAGGTTGAACTCCGCCGTCAGCGTGTCCGTCAAATGCCGGTTCACGCAAAATAAAAGCAAGTGACGACCGTCCCCCGACATCGCCGCCGTCACATCCAGATACGGCACCGCACCGATCTCCGGCAGCCGCCGAATACCCTTCGCCACCGTGTACGTCGGCGACGTACTCTCCACCGCGAGCAGCGTCGTCGGCGCCGCACTCGCATACTCCCGCAGCACCCAGTACGACGGCGCCCCATACACCTGCCCGCGCTTCTGCCAGATCCCCGCAAACTCAATAATCCCCGTCATGTCCGAGATCGGAACGATATCCGAGTTGCGCATCACCATATTCAAGAATCCCGCCGCAAACAACGCCCCTCCCATATTCGTGTAGTGCGGCCCCGTCCGTGTGTCCGAAATCATCAGCCACTCCGTAAACGCCGTCTTCACATCCTTGTGCGCCGACTGCAAAATCTGCTCGTGCATCTCCTTCAACTTCACCTCCAGACCCACCGGCAGCGCCAACGCCGCCATCGTCCGAAAGTCCGCCGGAGGATTGCGCAGCTCCACCGTGTCCCCCACCACAAAGTGCGTCGAAAGATAGTTGAACGTGTTCCCCGGCGCGGAGAGCTGCGCCGCATTCCAATCCCGAAACTGATCCTCATCCCCGCCCGTAGCAATCAGCCGCGCCGCCGGATCCGCCTTCCGCACCGCCTCGCTCGTCGCCGTCGTCACCGCCGAAACCCGACCGAGACTCGGATACCCCACCTGAAAGTCGCCCCACAACTCATTGCCCAGCTCCCACAGCAAACCACTATGCTGCGGCCAATGCGTGTCGATGTACTCCACCCACTCCGCCGCCTGCTCCGGCGTTCCCGTCCCCAGGTTCAACGCCACCTGCGGCTCTGTGTCGATCAGCCGGCAGAACCGCAAAAACTCATCCGTGCCAAACGTGTTGTACTCCGGTATCCCCCACGAGATATTCAGCTTCGACACCCGCTTATCCATCGGTCCCACACCGTCGCGCCAGTCGTACGCCGATGTAAAATTCCCGCCAAACCGAACCACCGGCGAATGCAACTCCCGCGCCATCCGCACCATCTCCGGGTCCATCCCTTCCACCGCATCCGCCGGCGAAAGCGACACGTTATCCACCTCCGCCCGCGCATCGTCCATCAGCGAAATCACCAGATCCACCGGCTCCAGCCGCGAAACCTGATTCGCCTGCAACGTCAGCGTAAACGGCAGCTTCGTCCACGTCGCCGCGCCCGCCGTCAGCATCGCCTTCGCCAGCACCTGCTCCGGATGATCGTGCCGCCGCAACGACACCAGAACCTGATCGTTCCCGCGCACATGCTTCACCCAAACCGCGCCGTTATACGCCAGCTCGCGATGCACCGGCAGGTACACCCGCTCGAGCACACCAACCTCCTTCCCCGGCAGCGACATAATCAGCACCGACTGCTCCGAGTTCGCCGCATCCCCCCGCACCGGCAGGTACCGCGCCCCCTGCGTCCCATCGAGCGGCTGCCACGGCAACGGCAAACCAAGCTCCGACCCCCGTCGCAGCTCCGGCCGCTGCGTCACCATCTTCACCACATTTCCCGCGGACCACAGGCCGTTCTCAAACGATCCGTTCTCCACCACATCCGCCCACAAACCGCCATACGTCGAGTGCCCGATCGGTTCCAGAAACGACCCAAACACCGTCTTCGGAATCGTCATCGGCGCCGCCGGCCTCCGAATCGTAACCGTGATCGGCACATTCGCCGCCGGCCCGCTCACCGTGACCTGCGCCCGAACAACCGCCGTCGAAAGCAAAACAGCCGCACCGACAAAACCCGACAAACCATAGAAACTCATCATCAAGATCTCCAGACAGACAGAGAATTGTAGCCCCTCCGCGCCTCCCCTACTCGCGCTTCGCCTGAACCTTCCGAGCCAGCTCCGTCGCCACCCGCATCTGCTCCGCCGACGCCGCCTTCTCGCCCATCTTCCCGAGCGTTAAGCCATAGTAGTAATGCGCCGTCTGATACTCCGGAGCAGCCTCGACCGCCGCCGCCAGATCTCTCCGCGCCCCCGCCAAATCCCCCGTCCGAAACTCCAGAATCCCCATCCCCGTCAGCGCCCCGCCATGCCGCGGAGCCCGCCCGAGCGCCTTCCCAAACATCGCCTTCGCCTCCCCGTCCTCCCGCGCATCGAGCGCCATCTGCCCCATCTCGAAGTACGACTCACTCTGCTCCGGCGCCAACTCGATCGACCGCCCGAACTCCGCCCTGGCCTCCGCTACCCTCTGCTGCCTCTGAAACACCCGCCCCAATCCAAAATGCGCCGTCGCATCCCCCGGCTTCACCTCCAGATACGCCCGAAACCACCGCTCCGCCTCCGCGAAATGCCCCCAATCCAGCTCCGTCCGCGCCATCGCATACAGGATCGCCGGATCGCCCGGCTTCAGCCTCAGCGCCGCCTCTAAAGCATCCTCCGCCCCCGGATACCGCCCCATCTGGTCGGCCTGGATCCCCAAGTCCAGCAACAGCGTCGGATCGTCCGGAAGGTTCTCCCGCGCATGAACCAGGCACAACAGCGCCCCCTCCGCATTGCCCGCAGACCTAGCCTGCAACGCCAGCCGCGTCGCCGCCTCCAACTCCCCCGACCTCGCCTCCCTGTCCCGAAGATCGGTCGCCAGCACCGTCTCAAATCGATCCATCGCCTCCGGATAACGCCCCTCCGAAAGCAAAATCCCGCCCAGCAAATCGTTCGCCTCCGGATCGTTCGGGCTCACCTCCAAAGCCCGCGCCAACAGCGCCCGTGCCCCCACCGCATCCGCCTCCTCCACCTTGATCCTCGCCAGCATCGCCAGCGCCCGTACATCCTCCGGATGCGCCGTCACATACGGCCCCAGCATCCCATCCGCCTCCGCCAACCGATGCTCCAGCCGCAAACCCTCCACCCGCCCCAACAAACCCGCGCCTCCGCCCGCTCCAGCCTGACCCCACACCACGCCCGCGCCCCAAATCACCAGCGCAAACCCGAAATAGAAATTCCTCAAAGCCACGCCGAACCCACCCCCAAAAAAGAAAAGCAGGAGCCTTTACAAGCGCTCCTGCCCATACTAGTACCGCCCCGCTGCTTAGAACTGAATACGAGCCGTCAGCTGCATCTGGCGCGGTCCGTTGATCGTATTCGTCGGAACGCCAAAGTTCGGATCGTTCGGCTGCGTGTTCGGCGTCGCAAAGGTATGGCGATTGAAGGCATTCAACAGCTCCACCTTCAACGTCAGCACCGCACCCTCCGTAATCGGCGTCTTCTTCAGGAAGCTGAAATCCTCGTTGAAGTAACGATAGTTCCGGATCTCCGCAGTCACGCGCGGGACGTCGCCGAACAGAAACCCACCGTTATCGCAGTTCGGTGTCACCACCGACCCAGGAGCCACGCAGGCTACACGTGCCCGCCCGATGCGGTTCTGTGGATTGTTCTGGTCATAGAACGCCGGTGCGGTCTGGTTCGCCGAGTAAGCGCCGTTTCCAGTGTTCGTGGCTCCATTGAACTCACTATCCACGTTCGGATCGGAAAAGAAGTTCTGCGGATTCCCCGCCTGCAACCGACGGAACGGATTCAGGTGCCCGCCGCGCGCCGGACTGGCCAGCGACGACCCTGGGATTCTGGTGAAGCTGATGCAATTCTGATACCCCGGAATTCCCGTCGCGCAACTGAACGAAGTCGGCTGTCCCGATTGGTACCGCTGAACGCCGCCAAGCTCAAACCCGCTCACCGCCGCACGCAACACCGGATTGCTGAAGTTCAAAAACTGCTTTCCCTTGCCGAACGGCAGCTGGTAGATGTAGCTGATCACAAACGTATTCGGAATATCCTGAATCGAAAGCGACTTCGTGCTCTTCGGATTCGATGGATTCTGCGCCTGGTTCACACCGGCGGTGATGCCCGGCAAAATAGAATCCGCATTGGTGATGTGCTTGGACCAGGTGTACGACGCCTGCAGGTTCAGCCCCTGCGAAAAGCGACGCTCCACCGATGCCACCAGGGCGTTGTACGACGAGTGCCCAACGTTCTGCAAACAGCAGTCCGTCGCAATAAAGTCGTACTGCGGAAACGGTCGCAGCGCCTGGAAGTAGTTCGGCGTCACCGGCGCGCCGGCAGCGTTCACCAGGAACTTCGAATACGGCAGCGGCGTGCCGTTCGCTGCAGCCTCAAACTGAAACGTGCGGCTCAGTTCGTCGCCCAGTCCAAAGGTCGCCGGAGACGTGTTGTTGACGTTCTCGATCCCGGACCGAAGGTGCGATCCGGTGTTGCCGATGTAACCGAGCGTCATGATCAAATCCTTCACGAGCTCCTGCTGCACCTGCAAATTCCATTGGTTGACCTCCGCCGGCCGTCCATACGAAGGCTTGATGTAGTTGCTGAAATTACGCGGTGCACTCGCGTTCTGGTTGTCGTAAAAACCGGGGTCGAGATTCGGCGCCGTGTTATACGGAACGCCGCCAGGGAACAGCCCACTGTTGAGGTTGAACGCTGGGTCAAATGCGTTCGAGTTCAGGCTGACCGGTGTGTTGTATCCCGTCGTCGTCGCACCTCCGAAGTCGCTGTACTGCAGCGGCCCGTACAGCAACGCATATCCACCGCGAACCACAAACTTGTTGTTCAGCGACTCAGGCGAGAAGGCAAACCCAATCCGCGGAGAAACGTCCTTGTACCACGTGTCCGCCCACCGCTTGTTGCAGTTCGAGCAGGTCGTGGCAAACAGGAGCCCGCCCGGAAGACCGGAGTGCGGGTCGATCACCGTCGGGCTGAAGTTGGACGTAAAGTTCTGCGCCTCCTTGCGCGGCTGATCCACGTCGTACCGAACTCCCAGGTTCAGCACCAGGCTGTTCGATACCTTGAAGTCATCCTGCAAAAATCCCGCCCAGTACTCCGAAATCCAGCGTGGCGAGTGATTGGGCAGCGTAATCCCGCCAGAATCGAAGTTGCCCAGCAGAAAGCTCGCACCGCCGAGACCCGTCCCGTCCTGGTACGGGCTGGTACGGGCAGACTTGGTCTGGTTGGCGTCGAAGTTGAAGTACCCGTTCGTCTGGCCGTTGCCGATCGAGGAGTACTGCTGATACCGGTAATCAATACCCAGCTTGAAGCTGTTGCGCCCCCTCTGAATACTGACCGCGTCATTCACGCGAACGCCGTTATCGACGTTATCGTCGTTCTGGTTCCGGCTGAGATACACCCAGCTGTCGCCCTGCGTCGCACCACCCGGACCCGCGTCATAGTTGTAGACCTGAACCCTCGGAAATCCCGTGACCAGCCCGGGAATACCCAGCTGCTGAGCATAGTTCGTCGCGCTCTGAAGGTACACAGAACCATTGATCGAGTTGGACCGGTTATACCCAAGATTCAAGTGATTCAAAATGGTCGGGCTGAAAATATGGTCCCATCCCGCGCGTCCAAAGTGCGTCAGGAAGTCCTGCGTCTGCTGGTTCGGTGTCACCGGCGCCGGAAGCTGCGCATTCTGCGGATTCAGGCGCGTATTCTCACGCGTGCTGTAAGAACCGAAGATCTTGTCCTTCGTTCCCACCGACTCGTCGATCCGGATCGTGTACGTCGTGTTGGTCAGCGGCGAAGCACTGTTGAGCGTGTAATTGTTACCTACCGCATTCGGGTCCGTCGGCTGAGGATAAAAAGCCAACAGCTTCTGAGCAGTCGGATTGATGCGGCCCACCGGGATGGTGTTGTTCGCAAATGCCGTCCGGCACTGCACGCCGCCAACCGTCCGCGTCGTATTCGGGTCGAAGATCTGACCGTTGTACAGCGGCGTTCCATCGCACGGGTTCAGGATCGGGTTCTTGTTGTTGTCCAGCTTCTGCGATCCCAGCAAGTCCGAGAAGTTGCCGCCCCGCTCCGCCAAGGTCGGCACGCTGCTCGTCATCGGTCCGCCCAGAGTATGACGGTACTGCTCCCAACTGAAAAAGAAGAACGTCTTGTCCCTGCCGTTATAAACGTGCGGAATCCAAACCGGTCCCCCCAGGTTGCCTCCGTAGTCGTTCTGCTTGTCGTTCGGTCGATTGAAGCTCGCCTCACGCGCCGCGTCGCCGGGCAGCCCACGAGCCTGGTAATAAGCCTTTTGTCCATTGTTGAACCAGGTGTTCGCGTTCAAAGCTTCATTGCGAAAGATGTCGTAAATCGTCCCGTGATACGCATTCGTTCCACTCTTCGTCACAAAGTTCTCAATACCGCCCGTGGTCCGGCCAAACTCGGCCGAGGGCGTCGATGTCGTCACCTTGAACTCCGAAATCGCCTCCACCGACGGAGCCTCTTCGTCATACGACGACCCATTTTCAGACCGCACCTGCGAAGCTCCATCCAGCAGCACCTCATTGCCGAAGTTCTGTCCGCCACCGATCTGCGAAAGGAAAATACCGTTGTTGCTGTTGCCCGAACCCGGCCCCACCGTGCCCGGAATCAAGAACACAAACGCCTCCGGCGATCGCATCGCACCCACGCCACCCAGCGCCAGCGGCAGATCGACGATCTGCTGCGTGGTAACGGTCCCACCGACGTCCGACGATTGACTCTCCACCGTCGGCGCATCCGATGCCACCGTAATGCTCTCATTGCCTCCGCCCGCCGTCAGATTCGCGTCCAGACTGGTCACCGATCCGACCCTGACCTCCACACCGGTGTACACCTGCTGCCGAAACCCAGGCGCCGTCGCCGTAATCGTGTACCGGCCCAGCTCGATCGACGGAAACCGGTAGTTCCCCGATCCGGACGAGGTCGCCGTATACGTCGACCCGGTCCCTTCATTGCGCGCCGTCACCTGCGCGTTCGCAATCGACGCCCCCGACGGATCCAGAACGTTTCCCGCAATCTGGCCCTGGTTCGTCTGCGCCCGGGCAAGCAAAGCGGTAAAGAAAAGTGCGACCAAAACTGCGATCAGCCGGCTGTAGCGTAGAGCAGTGTTCACAGACCCTCCAAAAAGAATTGCGGTTGCGGCCCGGTTGCGTTCTCACCTCGACGCGCTTCGGGCTTTCAGAGCGGCTCCCGAAAATAGCCCCTTTGGGAATTTTCGGAAACGTTATCAATGGCTTTAGGACGACGCCAAATCCTAAGGTCCAGAGCAAAAGCTTGTCAACTCCGCCTCACCCCTTTGAACCGGTCTCACCTCCTCCCATCGGAGGAGCGCCCCGTCCTCCCCCCACCCTGAAGCCAGATTCCCCTCGGCCCCGCCGAAACACCCAGCACTGAACCCGGAAAACCGCCCGGAAACTCCCCTTTCAATCCCGCCCCGGCGTTCCGCAAACAGATCGGAACCGCATCCCGCGTCCCCTTGACTACTTGTGTACCCCCGCCCCAGATCCCGCTCCAGATCCAGATCCAGCCCCAGACCCAGACCCCGCCCCAGACCCCAACTCAGCCGAGTGCGATCCATACATCGCCGCACTCCGCTTCAACTCCCGATCCGCCTCCGCCGACAAACCCGCATGACGCAGCATCTGCCCCAGCTGATAGTGCAGCCGAGGATTGCTCGGATCGAGCCGGATCGCCTCCTGCATCTCCCCTTGCGCCGCACCCGCCTCCCCCGTCGCCAGATCGGCCCGCGCCAGCTGCTCGTGGCATCGCGCGCACCCCGGCGCCAACCGCACCGCCTCCGTCAACAACCCCACCGCCTCCCCCGCCCGGTTCTGCGCAATCAACAACGCCCCCTTGTTCAAATACGGCTGCTCCGTCCCATGCCTCGCAGCCCCCGCCCCCGCAGCCCCCGCCCCGACCCCCAGCTCAGCGTCAGCCCCGATCGCCTCCGTGTACGCCGCCAAAGCCTCCCCGGCTCGGTTCTGCGCCTCCAGGCACAGCCCCAGATTGTCCCACGCCTTGGTGTGCTTCGGACGAAGCTCCAGCACCCGTCGGAAGCTCCGCTCCGCCCGCACAAAATTCCCCTCATGCATCTCGATCCGCCCCAGCGTATACCACGCCTCCGCGTTCTTCGGATCCATCGCCGTCGCCCGCGTCGCCCATCGCATCGCGTCCGCATAGTCGTCCAGCAACACATAATCCAGCGCCACCAGACGCAGATCCTCCGCCCGCGGCGGGGCAACCGCCGCCGCCCGCGTAAACATCGCCAGCGAATCCCCCGGCCGGTTCTCGCGCTCGAGCACGTACCCCAGCAAATACATCGCGGCAGACGACCCCGGATCGCGCGCAACCTCCGCCCGCAGCGCCACCTCCGCCTCCCCGAGACGATTCGCCTCCACCATCGCCCGCGCCTCCCGAACCGCATCCCCCGACACCGACGACACCGGGGCCACCGGCGAGACCACCCCCGACGCCTGCTGAGCCCCAACCGCGCCCCCCACACACAGCACCAGCACCACCCCAACGCCCATCACCCCACGCAAACCAGGCGCCCTCACTTCCCCGCCCGAGCCCCCGCACTCACCGTCCCCGCCGCGCTGGCCGCCGCCGTCCCAACCGGCTCCTCCACCCTCAAAATCTGGTCCGCCCGAACCTCCGCCAAGTGCTGCACCACGCCGCTCGGCCACCGAATTTCCACACCAGTCGCCACCCCGTCCACACCCATCCCAAAGTGCGCCCGCCTGTCGTTCGCCGAAAGATACGACCCCGCCGTCGACACCGTCACAAACTGCGTCCCGTGCGCCGTCGTCAGCTTGATCTCCGCCCCAATCCCATCGCGATTCGACCTGTGCCCCACCAGCAGCAACGTCAGCCAGTGATTCGCGGTCGCCGTCTCGTTGTGCAGAATGTGCGCCGCACCCCCATTCGTCGACACCACCGCATCCATCCGACCATCGTTGTCCAGGTCGCCGATCGCCATCCCCCGCCCCACCCACGGCTGCGTAAACACCGCCCCCGAACTCGCCGAAACATCCACAAAAATCCCCTTGCCCACGTTGCGCGCCAGCAACATCGGCTCCTTATAGCGCAGCTGCGGATAGTTCAGCTCCACCGTGTCCAGATCGTGCCCCTGCGACACCAGCAAATCCTTCAAACCGTCATTGTCATAGTCCAGAAAATGAATGCCCCAACCCGAGTGCAACAACGTCATCTTCGCCAACCCCGAAACATACGTGTCGTACGTAAACGACCCGTCGCCATTGTTCCGATACAACGCATACTTCTGATTCGCCAGATTCGTAATCACCAGATCCGGCAAACCGTCATTGTCGTAGTCCCCAAAATCGATCCCCATCCCCGCATACGTCCGGCCATCGCCATCCACCGCAATCTCCGCCGTCAACCCCGTCTCCTCAAACGTCCCGTCGCCCTTGTTGTGAAACAAAAACTCCAGCATCGAATCGTTCGCCACCGCAAGATCCACCCTGCCGTCGCGATCGAAATCCGCCAGCGCAATCCCCAAACCCTTCCCCGGGACGCCCATCCCAATCTTCTTCGCCACCTCGGTAAACGTCCCGTCCCCATTGTTGTGATACACCAGCGGCGCAATCGCCGGAAAGATGTCCGGATGGCAGTACGCCCGGTACCCCTCGCGATGCTCCCCGCACCACACATCCTCCCAATCCCACACCACATACCGCAGCACCACCAGATCCAGCCGGCCGTCGTTGTCCAGATCCACCCACGTCGCCGAAGTCGACCAACCCATCCCCGGCGCCTTGTCCCCGCCCGTCCCCGACCTCTCCGTCACGTCCGAAAACGTCCCATTCCCATTGTTGTGATACATCCGGTTGCCGCCGAACGCCGTCACATACAAATCTTCAAATCCGTCGTTGTCGTAATCCCCCACAGCGACCCCCATCCCATACCCCACGCCCCCCAATCCGGCCCGCTCCGTCACATCCTCAAACGTCCCATCCTTCTTCTGCCGATACATCCGATTCCAGTCCCGCGGCCCCGATTTCTGCGGCACCGTCCCCTTCGGCGCCGGGCTCGGGATCGGCGCTCCATTCACAAAAAACAGGTCCAGCAAACCGTCATTGTCGTAATCCAGCACCGCCACACCCGATCCCATCGTCTCCAACAAATACTTCGTCGGCGAGTGCGAAGCCGTCCCCACAAACCCAACCCCCGCCTTCGCCGTCGTGTCCACAAAATGACCCGAGATCACGGCCGCACTCTGACCGAACCCCGCCACCCCCCACAAAAGCAGAGCAGCCGCAAACGCTCGACACATCAACCGATCCACTCGAAGGCGCAACATCTCGCTCGTAACCTGCCAAAGAGAAGTCTACCTCTCCCCGGCAGCCCTCCCGCTTCGCCAACCGAAAACCGAAACTGAAAACTGAAACCTGAAAACTGAAAACTGGCTAAAAAAAACAACCCCATCACTCTCGACCAGAGTCCTCCAAGCCACCCCGAACACCCTTTACAGCTTGTAAACCCGGTCCACCACCAGAATCATCCCCAGCGTAATCGCCGCAATCGCAATCTCTCCCAGCGCACTCACTACAAACGGCCGCGCCCCCTGCTTTCCCAGATCCCGCAGATTCGTCCGCAAACCCACCCCCGCAAACGTCAGCAGAAACGCCCATCGGCTCAAATTCCCCAGCACACCGAGCTGCGCCTTGGTAAACCCAAACTGCGCCACACCCGCCGAGTGACTCCCACCCATCGTCGCTAGCAGCGAAATCAGCAAAAATCCCAGCACAAACTTCGGAAACTTGTCCCACAGAAACCGCGCCTTGTGCTCCAGTTGCCGCTCCGCCGTCGCACTCGCCATCCCCTTGCGCGCCCACTGCACCGCATACCCCAACACCACAAACCCGATCATCGCGTTGCGGCACGTCTTCGCCAACACCGCAAACTTGCCCGCCGCATCCGAGTACAGCGCCCCCGCCGCCGTCGCCTCCGCCGTATTATCCACCGCCAGCCCCGTCCACAAACCATACGCATGGTCCGACATCCCCAGCGCATGTCCAATCAGCGGAAACGCAAACAACGAAATCGCCCCCAACGCCAGAATCGCCGCAATCGCCGTCGACGTGTCGCGCTCATCCGCGTCGATCGTCCCCTGCGTCGCAATAATCGCCGAAACCCCGCACACCGACGACCCCACCGCCAGCAGCGTCGTCAGCTTCGGCCCCAGACCAAACCGCCGGCCCAGCCAGGTCATAAACGTCAACGCCAGCCCCAACTCCACAAACACCAGACCCAACGAAATCCCGCCCAGCTTCAGGATGTCCCCCAACACAAACCGAGCCCCCAGCAGGATAATCCCCGCCTTCAACCAGAACTCATACGTCGCCACCCCCGCCCGAAACACCCGCGGCACACCCACCGTATTCGCGATCACCACACCAAACAAAATCGCCCATAAAACATACTCAATATTCGGCAACACCAGGTGGTGAGCCTTGCCGTACCGGTTGATCGTCTGCTCGGTCCACTTCCCCGCAAACCCAACCAGGGCCAGCAACAAAACCCCCGGCACAAGCTCCAAAATCCCACTCCGCGCCGGCAGCCGCCGAGCCGCACTGGCGTCAAAATCAGCACTGGCAAAAAAAGACATAAGTAACTCCTTGTAAGCTCCAACTCACCTAAGCTCTAACTCAACCAAGCTCTAACTCAACCAAGCTCTAACTCAACCAAGCTCTAACTCAACTAAAGCTCTAACTCAACTAAAGCTCTAACTCAACTAAGCTCTAACTCAACTAAGCCGTTGGTATAGAAGACTGTTAAAATACTCCGTTTCGCTTAAGGGCACGGCTTCAGCCGTGCCGTAAGTGCAATGCATGCCGTGCGGCTTTAGCCGCTGAGGTACAGCGTTTCGCCTCGTGTTTTTCAGCAAGCTCTAACTCCTGTTCTCGTCTTTCCTGCCCTTCTCTGCATTCCCTGCCTTCCTGCCCTTCTCTGCCTTCTCTGCCCTTCCTGCCCCACCTTCACCAAGGCACACTCTTCAACCACCCCAGCCGAACCACTAAAGCCAGCGCAAACGAAAACAAAACAGCCCAAACATCAACGGAAAGACGAGGCTTCAAAGCCACAAATAAGCTCCTGGAAAACAAGGTCGCTCGCGCAAACAAATAAAGTCGACGCAAACATCTGGATAGCTAAGCAGCTAAGTTGTAAGGACGAGGACAGGAAAAGCGGGGGGAGTTTCTAGCAACAACAACAGAACATCGGCAAGAGGTGCAGCGTCGCGAGTGTGCGGAAGACCTTCATGCTTGCGCTCAGTGTACACGAACTTGGTGGCGCGGTCGGCTTCAATTCTTTGGATCGAGAGCACCTACCTTAAACCACATCCACCAACAACTCCAAAGCCCCCCGCTGCACCAAAACCGTCGCCAGCCTCTGCCCCAAAACCTCCGCCGCCACCGTCCCCCGCGAAACCTCCATCGCCGCGGTCACCATCGCCTCCCCATCCGCAGCCACCACCTGCGCCTGAATCTCCGCCCGCCCCTCCGTCACCGTGCACAACACCCCCACCGGCAACATGCACCCCCCGCCCATCGCCTCCAGCGTCGCCCGCTCCGCCGTCACCGCATACCGCGTCGCCGCATCGTCCAGCAATCGCACCGCCGCATAAATAAACTCGTCCCGCAAACGCCCCGGCGGAAACGCCTTCCCCCCCGCCGAATCCCACGGATCAGACACATTCAGCGGACTGATCTCCTCCACCTCCAGCTCCGTATCCAACGCCCGCCCCAGCGCCCGCACCTCCAAAGCCAAAGCCCCCTGCCCCGGCGCCGGACACATCTCCTCCGGCGCAAATCGCAGATGCACATGCTCCGTCCGCCCCAGCCGATCCAGCCCCGCCGCCGCCAGCACCAGGGCGTCGCACGCCCCCTCCTCCAGCTTGCGCAGCCGCGTGTCGATATTGCCCCTGACCTCCACCAACTCCACATCCGGACGCAACGCCAGCAGCTGCGCCCCCCGCCGCGGACTCGTCGTCCCCACCCGTCCGCCCATCGGCAACGTATGGAGCGACCAGTACGGCTCACACACCCAAACATCCCGCGGATCCCCACGCTCCAAAATCGCCGCCAACGTATACCGAGCATCCATCGTCGTCGGCAGATCCTTCAGCGAATGCACCGCCACATCGATCCGCCCCTCCGCCAAAGCGTCCTCAATCTCCTTAATGAAGATCCCCTTCGCATCGAGCGACGCCCCATCGAAGTCCGCCGGCGGCACAAACCCCCGCGTCTGCATCCGGTCGCCCGTCGTCCGAATCACCACAATCTCCACCGCATGCCCACCAGCGCGAAGCCGCTCCGCAACATGCCCCGCCTGCCAAAGCGCCAGCGCCGAACCGCGCGTACCAACCCGAATCAGAACAGAAGACATACCGCAAGAATACGGGATTCCGCCCCCGCGTGATCCATCGGTCCCCCCCCCCCCCCCCCCCCCCCCCCCCCACCCCCCCCCCCCCCCCAACACCCCCCCCCCCCACCC
>CAXSGC010000032.1:43013-43328 GCA_964236945.1 uncultured Acidobacteriaceae bacterium
CTTCAACCCACCACCGTCAGCGTCAAGTTCACCGTCCGGCTGTTCCCCTCCCCATCCGTCGCCGTAACCGGCACCTGGTACACCCCCGGAGCCACCACATCGCGCGGCACCCGGATCGTCGAACACCCCCCCAAACCCAACATCCCCACCGCCGGCAACACCACCAGAAGCCACCCCAACCGCCGCCGTCCCATGTACCCCATCGGAAACAGCAAAAGCCCCGCAAGCGCCACCGCACCCCCACCCACCCCCCATCCCCCGCGCTCCATCGCCGCCGTCCCCCCCAGCGCCGTCTTCAACACCAGATTCGACGTC
>CAXSGC010000033.1:0-32541 GCA_964236945.1 uncultured Acidobacteriaceae bacterium
GGGGGGGGGGGCCGGGGGGGGGGGGGGGGGGGGGGGGGGGGGGGGGGGGGGGGGGTGGGGGGGGCCCGGGTCTGGCGGGCTGGGCTTGCATGTGGAGAGGGTGGAGGGGCAGGGGCACACGGTGTTGCATCAGGTGCGAGCGGACGGTGCGGAGGAGACGAGTTCGGGAGAGACGCTGCGGGTTGAGTTTGCCCCGGGGGATCTTCCGGGGCAGGCGGGGGCGAAGGCGCCGGGAGGTCCGGCAAAGGCGGGGGCGAGTTCTCGGGTGCCGAGTGCGAGTGCGGATCGGGTCAAGAGCGCGGTGCAGCAAGGCGAGGTTGCGATCGTTTCACGGGGTCCGCTGGACCGGACACATGGGACCGGGGGCAAGGAGGCTGAGCGCAAGGAGAGCCGGGCCGGCGCGGACCGCGCGGAGTATGACGGCGCCCTCGATCGGCTGACGCTGGCGGGTCGGGCGCATCTCGCGCAGGGTGAGAGCGAGATCTGGTCGGAGCGCGTGGTCCTGGAGCAGGGATCGGGGGATGCGGCGGCATTTGGGTCGGTGCGAGCGATCTACGGGCAAGCGGGCGGCGCGGCCGGAGCCGAGCCGGTGCATGTTTTGGCCGCGCGGGCGGAGCTGAAGCGGGCGAGCTCGGTTGCGACGTTCTTTGGAGCTCGGACGGGAGCGGAAGCTGGGGTCGCCGTGGGAAGTAGAGGCCTGGCGCGGATGTGGCGGGGCGGATCGCAGGTGGAGGCGCCGTGGATCGTGCTGGACCGGCAGCGTCGATTGCTGATCGCGCGCGGGACGGAAGGACAGAAGGGACAGGAGAGACAGGAGAGACAGGAGAGACAGGAAGGGCAGAAGGGACAGAAGGGACAGGCGGGACAGGAGGGACAGGAGAGACAGGAGGGACGGGAGGGACATAAGGGATCAAAGGCCGGCGGGCAAGGCGGTCGTGGCGCCGTTCGGACGGTTCTGGCTGGGGAGGCTCGGGCTGTCGCCGGCGTGGGGGCCGGCTCCGCGGCTGGCTCGGCAGGAAAGACAAACGGTCCGGCGAAGAGGGGAGGAGATCCCAAGCGGACCGGCGTGCTTCGCGTGCAGAGCGGGGATCTTCGCTACTCGGACGAGGACGGGACGGCGGTGTTCGGGGGCGGGGTCGTGCTCGAGGGCGATGGTGGGACGGTCCGGAGCCAGCGGGCGGTGGCGTATCTGCGACCGCGGGCGGCGAAGGCGGATGCCGCGGGACCGGCGAACTCCGCCGCGGCCGCGAAAGGGCCGTCGTCGGCGGAGGTGTTTCCGGGCGGAAGTCTCGATCGCGTGGTGGCGACGGGAGCGGTGGAGGTCGCGCAGGGAGGCCGCGAAGCGAGCGGGCAGCAGATGGTGTATACGGCTGCGGACGGGATGTTTGTGATGACCGGAGGGCCCGGAGCTCCGCCGCGCATGTCCGACCCGGTGCGAGGCACGGTGACGGGCGACGCTCTGCAATTTCACGGCGGAGATAATAGCGTTGTCGTCTCGGCGGAGCAGCCTCCCGGCAACGCCTCGAAACATCGGGTGCGGACCGAGACGCGGGTGAAACGGCAACCATGAAGACGTTAGCGGCGGAGGAGATCGGAAAGGCGTACGGCGGCCGGGAGGTGGTGCGGGGGGTGAGCCTTGAGATCGGCCAAGGCGAGGTGGTGGGTCTCCTGGGACCGAATGGCGCCGGCAAGACGACGAGTTTTTACATCATCGTGGGCCTGCTTCGGCCGGATACAGGGCGCGTTCTGGCCGGCGGTCACGACATCAGCCGTCTGCCGATGTACTTGCGGGCGCGGAACCATGGCATCAGCTACCTTCCGCAGGAGCCTTCGATCTTTCGCAAGCTGACGGTCGAAGACAATATTCTGGCGGTGCTGGAGTCGCAGGACCGCCTGAGCTGGGAGGGTCGGCGCAACCGCACCGAGCGTTTGATTGAAGACCTGAATCTGGGGCACGTGCGGAAGACCCGCGGGTACGCCCTCAGCGGAGGCGAGCGGAGGCGGGCGGAGATCGCGCGCTGCCTGGCGATCGAGCCGGCGTTTATTCTTCTGGACGAGCCGTTCTCGGGGATCGATCCCATTGCGATTCTGGACCTGCAGGCGATCATCTACGACCTGAAGAAGAGCGGGATCGGGGTCTTGATTACGGATCACAATGTACGCGAGACGCTGGCTGTAACCGACCGCGCGTACATCATCAATGAGGGTCGGATCTTTCGTGCAGGGACGCCCGGCGAGCTTGGCCGGGACCCCGAGGTGCGGAGGATTTACCTGGGCGAACGATTCCAGATCGATTGAGTCCGAGCGGATTTGGGAGTCGCGCGAACGGTACAACTTCTGTTGTAACTCCGTGTTTTCACAGGCTAAAGGGATTGCTGAGCGGCTAGACTGAGACGACGGACGGGATCCCGCGAAGTGTAGACTGTGCTCATCATGGGCCGGCACAGAAGATCTCGTCTCGCGGCGCCGAAGCTGGCGCCGGCAGGCTTTCGGACGGGCTGACGCGGACCAGACGAAAGGGAATTGCAGAGGGCGATCGTGCTACTTCAACCGAAACTCAATCTCCGTGTCGCACAACGTCAGATCCTGACGCCGGGTCTGGTCCAGATGGTCAGCGTTCTGGCGCTGAACAAGCTGGAGTTGAAGGAGATGATCAACACGGAGATGGTGGAAAATCCCGTGCTGGAGGAGATGGAGGACACGGGCATCTCGTATGAGGAGATCGCCGGTCGGGAGGGCGATCGCGAGCGGTCTGCCGAAGATGTGGCGGCTGAGAGCGATCGGGTCGAGAAAGATCCGTTCGATGAGATCGACTTTGGCAGCTACTTCCAGGACTTTCTCGACCCTGGCTTCAAGACTGCGTCGAACTTCGAGGAGTACGACAAGCCGTCGTTTGAGCACTTTCTGTCGCAACCGACGACGCTGAGCGACCACCTGATGTGGCAGCTCGGATCGCTGACGCTCCAGCCCGCGGTGCGCGCGGCGGCGGAGCTGGTGGTCGGCAATCTGGATGAGAACGGGTATCTGATGTCGACGGACGAGGATCTGGTGCTGGCGCTGGGGCAGATGCGATCGCCGGCGCGGTCGGAGCCGATCCCGTTTGAGCGCGGAGCTCGGACGCGCCTGGGGCAGGGGATGCGTACGGGAGCCGAGCCGGAATGGGATGGGGGCAAGAACGGTTCCTTTGCGATTGCGGCAGCGGCAGCCGCTCAGCCTATTGCGCAGGAGCAGAATACCGAGCTGATCGAGGCGGTGACCGAGGCGCGCAAGGTGGTCAGTCACCTGGATCCGGTGGGTGTGGGCGCGCGCGATCTGCGGGAATGCCTCCTGATCCAGATCGGTGCGTTGGAGGCGGAAGCGGATTTGCGGCCGCGCCGTCGGCCGGACAGCGGAGGGACGGCGGAGCGCGAGCGCAAGCGAAAAAAAGAGGTCTTCGCGACGGCAATCCACGTGGTGACGCACTGCCTCGCACTTTTGCAGAAAAAAGATATGCGCGAGTTGACGCGCTCGTGCGGTCGGACGGCGGAACAGGTGCAGACGGCGGTGGATTTGATTCGGACGCTTGACCCGCGGCCGGGTCAGCGCTACAACCAGACGCAGACGCGGCTGATCGAGCCGGATGTCGCCTTTGTAAAACGCGACGATGTGTATGTCGTGGTAATGAACGAAGAAGACATGCCGAGTTTGCGGCTGAACCAGGGCTATCGCAAGATGCTGGGACAGACGGGAACCGAGAAGGACGTCAAGGAGTACGTCAAGGAACGGTACAAGTCGGCCATCCAGCTCCTGCGCAATATCGAGCAGCGCAAGAACACGATCGTCCGCACGTGCGACGTGATCGTTCGGCGGCAGGTCGACTTCCTGGAGCACGGCGTGGAGGCTCTGCGGCCGATGATGATCAAGGACGTCGCGGAAGAGATCGGTGTTCATCCATCGACGGTAAGCCGCGCTGTGGCGAACAAATATGTGCACACCTCGCAGGGCGTCTTTGAGCTGCGCTTCTTCTTCTCCGAGGGCGTCAACGGGCCGGAGGGCGGCGATCTTCCCTTGGTGCTCTTGAAGCGCAAAGTGAAGAAGCTGATCGAGGATGAGGATTCGAGCAAGCCGCTAACCGACGACCAGCTGGCGGCGGAGTTGCAGCGGCAGGGCATCCAGGTGACGCGCCGCACAGTGGCGAAGTATCGCGAAGACATGCAGATCCCGAGCACGCACCGGCGTCGCGTGCGCTGACTGTCACCTCGGTGCGCTTACCCGCATCGTATGGACCAGCAGAGCAAGAGGTGCGCAAGCGATGAACGTGGAATATACCGGTCGGCAGACCACCGTAACTCCCAAGCTGAGGCAGCAGACAGAGGCTTCGGTCGCGCAGTTGGAGAAGATCGAAGGGCAGTTTGGCAGCGTGCACGTGATCCTGACGGAGGACAAGTATCGGCAGATCGCTGAGGTGACGCTGACGACCAAGCAACACACGCTGGTGGCGACGTGTGAGGCGGCGGAGATGGGTGCGGCGCTCCACGATGCGTTCGCCAAGGTGGAGCAGCAAGCGATCCGGAAGAACCAGAAGCGGACCACGATCAAGCATCATCCAAAGGACAACCTGAAGGTAGAGGAGACGGAACCGGGACCTCTGCCGGCCGGCGCGGAGTAGAGTTCCGCGAGCCTGATTTGTCGGGATGCCGAGCCTGATTTGTCGGGATGCTAGGATGCCCTCATGTCAGCGAAGCGGGTTCAAGGGGACGCGGTCGCCACGCCGAAAAAGAAGGCGAAGCTGAAGGCCGTCGCCTCCGCTGAAGAAGTATCTCGGAAGCCTCTCACCCCGCCTGAGGTCTCCCCCGGCGGTACGGGCGAGCTTGTCATCCTGACCGGGATGTCCGGGTCGGGCAAGCTTTCGGCGCTGAAGGCGTTTGAGGATTTGGGCTACTACTCGGTCGATAACCTGCCGCTTGAGTTGATTCCGCGGTTTGCCGATCTGGTCGGGCAGTCCGCGAAGACGGAGCGTGCGGCCCTGGTGATCGATGTGCGCGAGGGCGCGAGGCTCGAGGAATTTCCCGAGATCCTCAAAGAGGTGCGCAAGGTGCTGCCGACGCGCGTCGTGTTTCTGGAGGCGAGCGATCAGGCCCTGATCCGGCGATTTTCCGAGACGCGGCGGCCGCATCCGCTGGGACGCACCGACACTGTCGTCAAGTCGATCCGGGCGGAGCGCAAGCGGCTCGACCCGATCCGCAACGTTGCCGACATTCTGCTCGACACGACGAAGTTCAACGTCCACGAGCTGCGCGCGCACATCAACGCTCAGTTTGAGCGCGAAGCGCCGGAGCGCAATCTGACGATCTCGTCGGTCAGCTTCGGCTTCAAGAATGGCGTGCCGGCGGAGGCGGATCTGGTCTTTGACGTCCGATTCTTGCCGAATCCGCACTTTGTGCCGGAGTTTCGCAAGCTGACCGGGCGTCATCCCAAGGTGGCGAAGTTTGTCCGCGATTTTCCGCAGACGCAGGAGTTTCTGGAGAAGGTGACCGAGATGCTTGCGTTCCTGCTGCCGCACTACATCAAGGAAGGCAAGAGCTACCTGACGGTGGCGTTTGGCTGCACCGGCGGGCAGCACAGGTCGGTGTTTCTGGCCGAAGAGGTGAAGAAGCGGCTGGCCGCCGAGGGCTATCGCGTGACGGCGGCGCATCGCGATATGCCGCGGTAGAGCAAATTCTCTGTCGGCGTACAGGGAGCCACGGGTATCGACGCCGTTTTCTCCCAACGAAAACGGCTCTGCACGAACATTCCCGCTCCACAGCAACAGGTAATTTGCTCTAGTCTCCGCATCTTCGGGCGATAGAATGGACGGGATGGCGGATGTCTTTCTGATGGCCGGGGCACCGGGGCCGAGGCTCGCTTGAGCTCCGTCTGGCGGCTGCTCCGCTATAGCAGGCCCTACCTGTTTTACTCGATCGCGTCGGTGGTGCTGATGGCGGTCGTCGGCGCGATGTCGGCGTTTCGCATTCTTCTGGTCAAGCCGATCTTCGACAAGGTGCTGACGCCGGATGTGCCGACTGCGAATGTCCTGGTGTTTTCGGTTCCGCATCTCCGGCGGCCGCTCGATCTGCACTTCCTGGTTCCGACGCACTTCCACAATGCGTGGACCGTGGTGGCGTATGCGCTGGTGATGTCGGCGCTTCTGAAGTCGGTGTGCGACTATCTCGGGACGTATCTGGTGAACTATGCCGGCTTCGGCATGATCACCGACCTGCGCAACGACCTGTACGAGGCGGTGCTGCGGCGGTCGGTCGCGTTCTTTCAAAGGCACAGCACGGGAACGCTCCTGTCGACGCTGATCAACGACATCGAAAAGGTGCAGACGGCGATGTCCGGTGTGCTGGGCGAGTTTTTGCAGCAGGTGTTTACGCTCCTGTTCACGATCGGCGTGGTGATCTGGTACGGCGGCAACCTGGCGTGGGTGCTTCTCCTGTTTGTGCCGGTGGTGATCGGATCGGCGCGGCGCATTGGAAAGCGGGTTCGGCAGACCACGCGCAAGGGGCAGGACAAGCTGGCGGAGATCCAGAACATCCTGCACGAGACGATCACGGGCAACCGGATCGTGAAGGCGTTTGGGATGGAGCTGTGGGAGACGGACCGGTTCCGCCGCGCCGCGACGCGGCTGTTTCGAGCGAACCTTCGGTCGGTGAGCGTGCAGGCGATCAGTTCGCCGCTGATGGATGCGCTCGGATCGGTGGCGATTGCGCTCCTTCTGCTGATCGGGCGCGACCGCATCAAGAGCCATGCCATGACGGCCGGATCATTTATCGCTTTCCTGATCGCGGTGTTTACGCTCTACGACCCGGTGCGCAAGTTCGCTCTGTTCTACAACAGCTTTCAGCAGGCGCGCGGTGCAAGCGAGGAGATCTTCGGTTTCATGGATGAGCAGGACGACGTCCGCGAGCGGAAGCGGCCGGTGGTCTTACGCGGCTTTGCCGAGCAGATCTGCTTTGAGCATGTGGGCTTTGGGTACGCCGCGGAGACCAATGGCGAAGTGAAGGAGGTGCTCCACGACATCAATCTGCGGGTACGTCCAGGGGAGGTGATCGCTCTGGTGGGGCCGAGCGGCGCGGGCAAGTCGTCGCTGGTGAATCTGATTCCGCGTTTCTTCGATCCGACCGACGGCCGCATTACGCTCGACGGGCACGATCTGCGCGATGTCTCGGTGGCCTCGCTTCGGCGGCAGATCGGCAAGGTGACGCAGGAGGTCGTGCTGTTCAACGACACAGTGCGCAACAATATCGCGTACGGGCAGCCGAATGTGTCGCTCGCGCGGGTGGAGGAGGCGGCGCGCATGGCCCTGGCGCATGACTTCGTCGTCGGCCTGCCGCACGGCTACGACACAATGGTGGGCGAGCGGGGAGCGCGTCTGAGCGGCGGCGAGCGGCAGCGCATTGCGATTGCGCGGGCGATCCTGAAGAACGCGCCGATCTTGATTCTCGATGAGGCGACCTCGGCGCTGGACGTCGAGAGCGAGCAGTATGTGCAGGCGGCGCTCAAAAACCTGATGCGCGGACGGACGGTGTTTGTGATTGCGCACCGGCTGTCGACGGTGCGGAGCGCGAGCCGCATCGCCGTGCTTGAAGCCGGGCGCATCACCGAGATCGGAACGCACGAGGAGTTGCTCCGCCAGTCCGGGACGTATCAACGGCTGTTTCACCTGCAGTTTACGGGCGTCACCGCGGAGGAGATGGGCCGGATGGTGGAGACGGCGGGCTTCGCCGTCGAGGGGATTGCGTGAGCCCAATCTTCTCAATGACCGGCTTTGCGCGGTCTGGAGCGGAGGTGAGCGGGTCTGCCCTCGTGGGTCCGAATCCAGGTCCGGGTCCGAATCCAGGTCCGCATCCGCATCCGGGTCCGCATCCGGGTTCGAATCTGGGCTTTGCGATCGAGATCAAGTCGGTGAACCACCGCTTTCTCGATCTGCACTTTCGGCTGCCGGGCGGATCTGCCGAACTCGAGATGCAGCTACGAGCGCTCCTCAAGGGCCGGTTGCGGCGCGGGCACATTGAGGTCGCGCTCCACATCGATCGCGAGACCAGCGGTGAGTCTGTTGGTCTGAATACGGACCTGCTTGCGGCTTACGTCCGGGCGTTTCGTGAGGCCTCCCTGCTCCACGGGACTGCCGGGGAGCCGGACCTGAACGCGATGTTGCGTCTGCCCGGGGTGATGGTGCAGGGTCGCGGCCCGGAAGGCGCGGCGAAGGTGGACGAAGAAGGGGCGCTCCTGCGGGTCGTTATGTCTGCCGTGCCGGGGCTGCTCGATCGTCTGGACGAGGTGCGTGCGGCCGAAGGTGCGGCGCTTGCGGAGGAGCTGCGGCTGACGATGCGACGGATCGCTGCTGGGTGTCAGGAGGTCGCCGACACGCAGGAACTTGTCCGTCAGGGGCACTTCGACCGGCTTCGGGCACGGATCGCGGAGCTTCTGCAAGGCGTAGAGGTGAGCGAGCAGAGGCTGCTGGCCGAAGCTGCGGTTCTTGCCGACCGCAGCGACATCGAGGAGGAGAATGTTCGTCTGCGGACGCACGTCCATGCATTTCTGAGATCTCTCGACGAGGGTGGAGAGGTCGGCAAACAGCTCGATTTTTTACTGCAGGAGATGAATCGCGAGGTGAATACGATGCTGGCAAAGACGGGTGGAGCGACAGGGGAGGCGGGTCTGCGCATCACGGCGCGCGGGCTTCGATGGAAGGCGGAGATCGAGCGGGCGCGCGAGCAGGTGCAGAATTTGGAGTAGATCACAGCCAGGCCCGTTTACACTGCACCTGTTGCGCTGCGGTTTCTGGGTCCCTGTTCTTCTGGACTTTTTGGCTTTTTCAGGTTTGGGTAAGGACGGCATGGCAGGAATTCTGTTTATCATCTCGGCGCCGTCGGGCTCCGGGAAGTCGACTCTGGTCAATCAGCTGCGAACGCTGGTGGAGGGCCTGGAGTTTTCGATCTCCTACACGACGCGCGTTCCGCGGGGGTCGGAGACGGATGGTCGCGAGTATCACTTCACATCGCGGTCGGAGTTCGAACGGATGATCGCGGCGGGCGAGTTTCTGGAGTGGGCCGAGGTCTTCGGCAACTACTACGGAACGGCGCGATCGGCGCTCGACCACGCGCGTGCGAGCGGAAAGGATCTTCTGCTCGACATTGACGTGCAGGGTGCGGTGCAGGTGATGCGTCTGCTGCCGGCGGCGGTCTCGATCTTCATTCTTCCGCCCAGCCCGGACGTGCTCGAGATGCGGCTGCGTAACCGCAGCGTCGCCGAGCATGTGACGTCCGAGGCGGTGATCGAGCGCCGGCTCTCGCAGGCGCAGAAGGAGCTGCGGCAGATCTGGGACTACCGTTACGCTCTGGTCAATGACGTGCTTGATCACGCCGTGGCGGAGCTGCGAGCGATCGTCCTGTGTTCGCGCGGCGGATGCGGCGGCGACGAGGCTTTGGCGCTCGGAGCGAGGACCGACACGGAGTCGCCGCGGCTGATGGCATCGCTCACGAGCTTCGGCGAGGCGAGGCCCGATGTCCCAATTGCGGAAGGCGCCGCGAAAGAAGGCTAGGAGCTCCGGTCGCTCTGCGGTAGATTCGTAATAGAGCAATTACCTGTCGGTGTATAGAGAGCCACAGGTCTCGACGTCGTTTTCTCCCGAGGAAAACGGCTCTGCACAGAAATTTCCGCTCCATAGCAACAGGTAATTTTGCTCCAGTACGGGGGAATCATGAGAATAGAGGACGCGCTAGTCAATAAGTACAGCCTGGTCAAAGGTGCAGCACGACGGGCTCGCCAGCTGCAGTCCGGAGCTCCTCAGTTGGGTTCGTCCCGGTCGATGAAGGCGTGCCGCGTGGCGCAGGACGAGATCCGTCAGGGGCACGTGCAGTATGTGTTGCCCCCAAAGAAGCCGGAGCCGGTGCTTGATCTGGATCTCTAGCGTCTTTGGGGATCGCGAGAGGATCGGCGTGGACCTGCAGAGATGAGCGCCATTTCCGACGGCCAAATCCGAGCGTATGTCGAATACTTTCGTGATCTTGGCGTCTATGATTTTTATCGGCGCGGCGAACTGGAACCTCTGCCGGCGACCGAGGTTCAGGTTGCCTCAGAGATCATGTCGGAGCTTGTTGCGGAGTCGGGTCGGGCTTCGGCTCCTGCGACTGCTTCGGCTCCTGCGATTCGGCCGTTCGTGTCCCTGCGCGAGCCTGAGGCGCCTGCTTTCTCCCCTGCGGTATCGCCTGGCCTGGAGCCGCCCATCGCGAAGCTTATCTCGTTTGACGACCTTGCGCCGGTGCCGGAGGTGCGGGTAGAAGCTCGGGAGAAGATCGCAGCGCTGGAGGCTATACGAGCAGACATCGGCGACTGTACACGGTGTCCGCTGGCCTATGCCGGTCGCCACACGATCGTCTTCGGGGATGGCAATCCAAACGCGCGGTTGATGTTTGTCGGTGAGGGTCCGGGCGCGGACGAGGATGCTTCGGGTATCCCGTTTGTCGGCAAGGCCGGGCAGCTGTTGAACAACATGATCCGGGCGATGGGGCTCGGGCGCGAAGACGTGTATATCGCAAATATCGTGAAGTGTCGGCCGCCGGGAAACCGCGTTCCGGAGCCGGCGGAGGCGAACACCTGCTCGCAGTTCCTGCTGGAGCAGATCGATGTGATTGCGCCCGAGGTGGTCGTGGCTCTGGGCGCGACCGCGGCCATGTACCTCCTGGGGGTGCGACAGTCGCTCGGGTCGTTGCGCGGACGTTGGCATGGATGCCGCGGAGCGAAGCTCTTGGTCACGTACCATCCCGCGTTTCTGCTGCGCGACCCGCGGCAGAAGGGGGAGGCGTGGAAGGATCTCCAGAGGGTGATGGAGGATCTGAAACTGCAAGCTCCCAAGTTCGGCCCGAAGTAAAGATCCGATACCCGGGCGATATCTGGGCCTCCCTACACACCGAAGGAAGTGGCCTCAGGCGCTGACCGCCGGAGGTTCGGCTTCGCGTACGGCAAGCTCCTCCTGCAAGGCATTCGCGAGTTGAGAGATGTGCTGGTGGTGAACGACGGCGCGGTCCTTTCCGGCGCGCTTGGCGGCGTACATGGCATCGTCGGCGCGAGCGAGCAGACGCTCCCAATTCGGTGTAGTGGGGCTCAAGGAAGCGATGCCGATCGAGACAGTAAGCGCAGGTGGGCCGGCGTCCACCTTGCGCAGCCGGGTTTGCAGGCGGTTCGCTACGATCAAAGCGCCGGCCGAGTCGGTCTCGGGGAGGAGAAAGGCGAACTCCTCGCCGCCCACGCGCGCCGGGATGTCGCCCGCCCGGACGCTTGCGAGCAGTACCTGGCCCAGCAGGCGAAGCGCTTCATCGCCGGCCGCGTGGCCATAGGTGTCGTTGCGTTTCTTGAAGTTGTCGATGTCCATCAGAAGAACGGTGAGCGGACGGTTGTTGCGGTGGGCGACGGAGAAGGCGCTCGAAAGCCGTTCCTCAAAGACGCGACGGTTGGGCAGGCCGGTCAGAGCGTCGGTTGCGGCAAGTTCGATCAACTGCGCATTCGCCGCCGCCAGTGCTTGCTCCCGGGCGGACGCCTCCGTCACATCCATGGCGACGGTGGCGAGCAGCCTCTGCCCTTCCGCATCTTCGATACAGAGGCGGGTCGACTTATAGGTCAGCCGCTGGTTCTCTGGACCCTTGATCTGGTCGACGCTCTCGTGCACGGTGTTGCCCATCAGGATGGCAAGCTCTTCCTTGCGGCCGCGGTCGGCGAGCTTCTTCGGCAAGAGGTCGTGGTCGGTCTTTCCGATCCAGGCATTTTGGTCGATGCCGCGGTGTTTGGCAAACGAGCGGTTGTAGAAGATGTAACGCCCCTCGCCGGACTTGAAGGAGATATGGTTTGGGCTGCTTTCGGCAAGGGTGTGCAGCAGAAACTCAACCGATCGAAGTCCCTTGGCGAGCTCTCCCTTATCGTGCAGCAAACGCTCGAGCTCGGATGCCCGAGCGATCTCTTCGGAGACGTCGATCGACATGCCGGCGAGCATCTGTTCGCCGTTCTCGTGCAGAAAGGGGAACTTGAAGGTTCGCCAGTGGACCAATTTTCCGTTGGGCTCGGCGTACGCTTCGGCGAATTCAACCGGAGCTCCGCCGGAGATCACCAGAAGGTCTCTTTCGCGGATCGTGCCGGCCATCTCCTCGGGGAAGCAATCGAAGTCGGTGCGCTCGATCCACTCCTCGTCCGAGATTCCGAAGTGCCTGGCAAAGTTGTCGTTGTAGAAGAGCAGACGTCCATCCTTGTCCTTGATAAAGCTGACGAATGGGCCATTGTTCATGAACGCCCGGAAGGATTCGTTGCTGTAGCGCAGGCGTTGGGAGAGCCGGTCGTTTTCCGCCAGGGCTTCCCGGTTTCGGCGTTGCTCGGCGCGCAGAGCGATGAGCGTCTCGATCTGTCGGGCGAGCGTCGCCAGGCCGGATCTCTGACGCTCGCTCAGCGACCGCGGTTTGATATCGACGACACAGAGGGTTCCTACCGGAAGCTGGTCGGGCGTACGGAGCGGCAGACCGGCGTAGAAACGGATTCCAGGCTCGGCATTCACAAAAGGATTCGCGCGGAAGCGAGCGTCTTTGCTGGTGTCCGAGACCTCGAAAAAGCTGTTTTGTCGCACGGTCCAGGAGCAGATCGAGAGTTCGCGGGGAGTTTCTCGGAGCTCCACGCCGTGCGAAGCCTTGATCCAGGCGCGGTCCTCATCGATAAGGGTGAAGCTGCTCATCGGGACCGAGCAGATGTCAGCCGCAAGCCGGACAAGATCGTCGAACTCGCTTTCAGGGGCGGTATCGAGCAGCTCCAGGGCACGAACCGCCGCCATGCGGTCTGCTTCCGAGAAGGCCTGCGGTCGGGTGCGAGATGTCATTTGAGCGATACGAGCCACGTTTGCCCCTCTGGGTTGATGCCGCGCGTCGTGCGCACCTGCAAATCCAGCTCAGGAGAGCGCACCCGCGGTCTTACCTCAGGAGATCGGATTGGAGCGGACCTGGCAAGTGCGCCGGGGAGGGATTGACATCTGCGTCCGGGTGATGGAGCGGTGCCGCGCGTTTAGGCTAGAAGGATGGCTTTGTTCTGCGATGTGGCGCTCCCCGTGCCGCTCGACCGCACGTTTACGTACGCCGTGGGGCCTGGACCGGAGCCGGCCGTCGGTGCGCGGGTGCTGGTGCCGTTCAGCGGACAGCGGCTGACGGGGGTTGTGCTCCGGCTTCATGACCAGGTGCTGCCGGAGGGCGTCACAGCGAAGCCGGTGCAGGCGGTGCTGGACGAAGAGGCGCCGCTCCTGCCGGAGCTGATGGAGCTGGCGAAGTGGATTGCCGCGTACTATCTGGCGCCGCTCGGGGAGGTGCTGCGGGGGATGCTTCCGCTCGGGGCGGAGGTGCGGCGGCAGGGGGTATACCGGATGGCCGATGCGGGACGTAAGGCGCTGTATGAGGGCGCGGCGAAAGGGGCTTCGCGACGCAGCCGTCTCCCGGCCGAGGAGCAGGACCGGGAGTACGCCGTGCTGAATTATCTCGAAGGCGGGGAGACGGCAAAGCCCGGAGCTCTGCGATCGGCGACCGGGGCAGGAAAGAGCCTGCTCGACGGGATGGTGCGACGACGCTGGCTGGTTCGGGAGGCGGTCGCCGAGGAGCGGGACGCGCGGCGATTGGAGCAGGTGGCGGTGCTGGTGGAGGGGGGGCAGGGAACCGAGAACAGGGAGCAGGGAACCGAGAACAGGGAACGCGATGAGCCGGGGACGGGAGCTCCGGTGCTGCGGCTGCCGCGCCTGAACGCGAATCAGCTGGCGGCGATGGCGGAGCTGGCGGCGGCGGGTGGGCGTCTCGGTTTGCGCGATCTGCGGGAGCGTCTCAGTCGGGCGGGTGTGCCCGGGTCGACCGTCGCGACGCTGGTCCGGCGCGGTCTCCTGCGGCTCGGAGCGGAGGAGTCGCCCTTTGCGGTGAGCCGGATGGCTACGGAAGGCAAGCCGAGCGCGCATCAGCACGTTCTGAACGAGGCCCAGACCGAGGCTCTGGCGACGATCGCCGCGGCGATGGAACGCGGCAACTTCCAGACGTATCTGCTGTACGGCGTGACAGGTTCCGGAAAGACGGCGGTGTATGTGGCGGCGATGCAGAGGGCACTTCGCGCCGGCAAGAGCGCGCTTCTTCTGGTGCCGGAGATCGGCCTGACCCCGGCCATGGCGGGTGAGATGTTTCGGGCATTCGGCTCGGAGGTGGCGCTCCTGCACTCAGCCCTGACGCCCGGCGAGCGAGCCGGCCAGTGGCATCGCATCCGCAAGGGCGAGGCGCGCGTGGTCGTCGGGACACGCTCCGCCGTCTTCGCACCGATGCCAGATCTGGGCCTCGTGATCGTCGATGAGGAGCAGGACGGGAGCTACAAGCAGGAGGAGACGCCGCGCTATCACGGCCGCGACGTGGCCGTGATGCGCGCCAAGCTGAACGGGGCTGTGGTGGTGCTGGGGTCGGCCACGCCTTCGATCGAAAGCTGGTCGAACGCCGAGCGCGGCCGCTACGGTCGCATCGAGATGCTCGCCCGGGTGCGCGACCGGCCGCTGCCGGAGGTGGATCTGGTCGACATGCGCGCGGAGTTCCAGGCGGTCGGCAAGGAGGAGATCTTTTCGCGGCGGCTGGTCGAAGAGGTGGGCGAGACGCTCGATCGCGGCGAACAGGCGATCATTCTCCTGAACCGGCGCGGCTACTCCTTTGTGGTGATGTGCCGGAGCTGCGGCGCCAGGATCGAGTGCGAGAACTGCGCCATCGCGATGACGTATCACAGGGCGGTCGAGGGCGCCGACGCTGTTGCCCGGCCGGGGCAGCGGCTCGAATGCCACTACTGCGGATTTCGTCGGCCCGTGCCGGCGGCGTGCGAGGCCTGCGGCAGCGAGCACCTTTACTTCCTCGGCGCGGGTTCGCAGCAGGGCGAAGAGCGGCTGCGCCTGATCTTTCCCGGAGCTCGGATCGGTCGGATGGATCGGGACTCCGTACGCGGACGCGGCGAGATGGAACGCATGCTCGGACAGCTGCACACGGGCGAGATCAATCTCCTGGTCGGAACCCAGATGATTGCCAAGGGTCACGACATCCATGGCGTGACGACGGTAGGTGTGGTGGGCGCCGACTTCGCCTTGGGGCTGCCGGACTTCCGCGCCGCGGAGCGCGTCTTTCAGCTCCTGACCCAGGTCTCGGGGCGGGCAGGCCGGGGCGAGAAGCCAGGACGCGTTCTGGTGCAGACCTACCATCCGGAGCACTACGCGATCCGCTTCGCGCAGACGCACGACTACCCGGGGTTCGTCGCGAAGGAGACGGAGTACCGGCGGTGGATGCACTATCCGCCGTTTACGGTGCTCGCGAATGTCGTCGTTCAAAGCGAGGACGGGGCGGAGGCGATGGGATGGGCGGGACGCATGGGGCAGTGGTTCGAAGCACAGCGCATGGACCGTGTGCGTGTGATCGGTCCGGCGGCGGCGCCCATCTCGCGGCTCAAGCGCATCTATCGCTACCACTTCATCCTGAAAGCGGAGCGCCGGTCGGAGCTCGGCGAGGTGCTGCGCGCTCTTCTCCGGTTTGCCGAAGACGCAGGCATACCGCGGCGTTCGGTTGTGGTGGATGTCGACCCGGTGCATCTGATGTGAAGTGCGGCCTAGCAAATTCCCTGTCGGTGTATAGGGAGCCACGGGTATTGACGCCGTTTTCTCCGGAGGAAAACGGCTCTGCACGAACATTCCCGCTCCACAGCAACAGGTAATTTGCTCTAACTGAGCAGGTGCAGTTCTTTGCCCGGTTTGAAGCGAACCGCTTTGCCCGGTGTGATCGAGACCTCGGCCCCGGTGCGCGGGTTGCGTCCGATGCCGGTCTTGCGCGGTTTGACGGTAAAGACGCCGAAGCCTCGCAGCTCGATGCGGTCGCCGGAGACGAGAGACTGCTTCATGCTTTCAAAGATGGCGTCCACAGCGGCTTCTGCTTTGGTGCGAGGGAGACCCGTTCTTTCGACCACGCGTTGGATGAGGTCTTGTTTAATCATGGTCAAAGATCCTTGGCAGAGAGAGTTTTCGAGGAGCAGGACAGGGGCCGACGGCTTTCTGGTGCAGCGATGTTATGAAGTTGGATGTGTGTTGTCAACGGAGCGTCGCAGGGGCGGAAGCGTTACGACCGTTTGCGGCGTTCGCCTACAGTGGGCTGAAGCTCGCATTCGGCCAGTTCGGCCGGGTCTCCAGGAACGATCGTCGCGGCAGCGGCAACGACCTTCTCGTGCTGGCTGCGCTTGGCCTGGTAGAGGGCAGCGTCACTCTGTTCGACCAGATCCTGCCAGCTCCATCCGCAACGTTCGGTGCAGCTGACGCCGAAGCTGGCGCGCACCTTGACGCCCTCGCCACGGTATCGCACCACCATGGCTTCCACACGGTCGCAGAGACGCTGCGCCACGGTCATCGCCTCGGCGAGATCGGTGTCCGGCAGAAGGATGCAGAACTCATCGCCGCCCATGCGGGCCACCGAGTCGCGATCGCGCACGGCGTCCTGGACCGTGGCGGAGAAGGCCTGGAGGACGGCATCCCCGCACGGGTGCCCAAGACGATCGTTGATGCCTTTCATGCCGTCGAGGTCGATCATGACAACCGCAAGCCGACCTTGCGCTCGCAGGCAGCGCAAGGTTTCGCGCACGGCGATGCGCTTGAAGGCCCAGCGATTGAGCAGGCCCGTCAGTTCGTCGATCTGCGCTCGCCACAGCAGCTCCAGACGAAGCCGGCTGGCCGTCAGGAACAGGAAAGCAAGCGCCATGGCGGAGTTTGCCAGCACCGTGGAAAAGAGCCAAAGCTCTTCCATGTCGAGGAGCGCACGCGGGTAGAGCGGCGTCGCAAAGCGCAGGGTGACGACGGACGCCATCAGGTACACCAGAGCAAACGCGGAAAGGACGACGCCGGCAAACCAGCCCGCGGCCTCAAGACCCTCGCCCGCAAAGCAGAAGAGCGTCGACGCTGTGAGAGCCGTCTGAATGCCGAGAAGCGCGGTGAGAAGAACGAGGCTCGCCGGAAATGAGGTGTGCAGCAAGGGCAGCGTAAGCAGGCCCAGCGCTCCCACAGCCGCGAGCGCGAGCTCTAACCGCCAAAGCCGTCGCGGCTGCTCCAGCAGATCGGCGCAGCTGCGATGGAGAGCGACCGCCGATGAGAGCAGGAGCAGACCGGCGAATTGGCTCCCTGGAGATACGGAGATTCCCCCGTTCCGGCTCAGGAGGAGTAGAACAAACATCGCTCCCGCATGAAGCAGGTTCGCGGCTCCAAACCACGCCGTTGCTCGCCGCCGGCCAAACGTTCGGCTGGTCAGCAGGAGGACTGTGCCGTACAGAGCCGAGAGCAAGAGGTTGACGATGAGCAGGGTTTCGAGGTTCACGGGCGCCGCCCCTGAGACGTCTTAGCACATCTCTGCCGGCTCCCTGCCTGCAAAGGGATGTGCACGGTGCGCAACATCTGTTGTGACTGGCGACGTACTCGCTTTCGCACGCCCAACGGCCTTGGAGGTCGCTTCATTGCCGGTGTTCCGCCCCTTCTTTCCCGGATGCTACCAGAGTGCCGGATGCTACCGGAGTGCCGGATGCTAACAGAGTGCCGGATGCTAACAGAGTGATAGACCCGCTTCGATCCAATTCGCTTCGCGCGACGGTGCAGAACTGATCTCCGGTAACGTCCCCAGACCTTGGATGCCGGGTCGGCCTGATTCTGCCTGGAGGGTCAGCCCGGAATCCGGTCTCGAATGCGTTATGGCTGCCGTGCCGCCCCGACGGCCAAGTCCCTGAGCCGGGTGTCGAGAAAGGAGACGATCTCCGGCGTGACATAGGTGGGCGCCCGCATCGGCAGGACCGGCGTGTGCGCGATCAGGCGAAGCGAGACTTGCTTCCACGACGGCCGGCCGAGGTCTCCTTCCGGGACAAGGACGGCATCGGCTCGATCCAGGTAGCGTCGCGCCGAGTCTTTGAAGTCCGCCTCGGCCGGATCGAGCACGCTGAGGTACAGATCGGGCCGGAGAAAGCGGAGGATGCTGTTCGACTCGACGATGCTGTTCTCGGCGCGGGCCAGCTCGGCGCGTAGACGCGGCATCGCGTCGGCGAGCTGTCCCTGCCGGGTGCGAACCCACCAGGAGCGTTCGGCGCCGGCGGCAAGGTACCGGGCCGAGTCCGTCGTGCTCGCTCGGTCGCGCTCCTCGCTGATCGCCACCGTGTGGTCGCCCGTCTCGCAGTCGCACGCCTCGCCGTTGGCGGAACAGATCCCGTGGCCGAACTGCGTGACCTTGAAGGCGGTCCAATGGAGATGCGGAAGCGCGGCGATGATGCCCGCGACGACCGAGGTCTTGCCGATGTTGCGGGTGTGTCCGCCGACCACGACAATGGCCATCGTTGGATCTCCTCTCTTGAGGCCAGATTTAGCCGCGGCGCAGGCGGGCAAGGTCGCGCAGGTACTCGCGGATGGGTCGGGCCGGGGTTCCCCAAAAGATCTCCCCGGGACCTCGGATGCGCTTGCCCGTGGGAACGCCGGCCTGCGCGCCGAGGATCACGCCCGGGCCGATCGTCACGTGATCGGCGATGCCCACCTGCCCCGCGATGACGGCGCCGTCCTCGACCGTGCTTGAGCCCGAGATGCCGGTCTGCGCGGCGATCACCACGTTTCGACCGACCTGGCAATTATGGGCGATGTGGACGAGGTTATCGATCTTGGTTCCGGCGCCGATGCGCGTCTCGCCCAGTGCTCCGCGATCGATGGTGGTGTTGGCCCCAATCTCTACGTCATTCTCGATCGCGAGCGTTCCGATCTGCGGAAACGCGAGGTATTCGCCCGTTTCGGGGTGACGCACGTAGCCGAAGCCCGCGGAACCCAGCACGGCCCCGGGTTGCACGACCACGCGATCGCCAAGCGTCGTTCCGCGGAGGATGGTGACCCGCGGGCCGATCCGGCAGGCTCCGCCGATCTGTACGCCCTGCTCGATCACAACATGCGCGCCGACGGTGGTTCCGCGCCCCAGATGGACGCCCGCACCGAACTCGGCGGTCGGGTGAACGGCGCGCAGTTCAGCCGACCGGACGCACGTCCCAAGCTCGCGAGCGACCACGGCAAACGCCCATCGCGGATCGGCGACGGAGAGGATGCGGATGTCTCGTACGTCAGGGAAGCCTGCGTCGAAGATCTTCTCTGGAGCCAGGGTTGTTGGAGCCAGGGTTGTTGGGGCCGGGGTTGTCGGAGCCAGGGTTGTTGGAGCCAGGATCATCCCGGCCGCGGAGGCGCATGCCTCTCGCAACGTCTTCTCGTCGGTCGCAAAGACGACGGCGTCCGAGGTCGCGTCGATGTGTGCCGACACGCGAGAGAACCGGGCAGTGCTGCCGGAGGTTGGCAGGCCGAGAGCCTCTTCGAGTTGCTGCGCCGTCTTCTGGGTCATCGAGGTCTTAAGTCTTCAGGGTCATCGAGGTCGGGGCCGGCCTTCGGGTATCAGGAACGGGTTCAATGGTAGATCGGCGGATCCCCGGCCGGCCGGGTCTTCCATCGGCGATGCATCCAGAGCCACTGCTCAGGGTAGAGGCGGATGGAGTGCTCGAGCACCTCCGTAAAGCGCGCGGTGTTGGTGAGGGCGTCGCGCTCCGGGTCGCCGGTGTCGACGATGGGGATCTCCTCGCCGAAGCGCAGGAGATATCGCCGCCGGGCGCGCTCCCACAAGAGAAATCCAGGGAGGACGGCGGCTCCGGTCTTGCTCGCAACCCGCGCCATGCCGGACGCCGTGCACGCCGGGACACCGAAGAAGGGCACAAAGACACCCTGCGGCGGCGTCATGTTGGTGTCCATCAGGATGCCGACGGTCTGGCCGGCGCGCATCTCCGAGATCAGGCCGCGCGCAAAGTCGTCCTTGTGGATCACGCGGTTGCCATGGAGGCAGCGAACCCCGTTGACCAGGGCGTCGACGGCCGGGTTGTCGAGCCGCCGGATCAGCAGACCCATCGGAAACCCCATCAGCGAATGAAAGAAGCTCGAAAGCTCCCACGCGCCCAGGTGGCCGGTCAGAACGAGCACACCCCGTCCCCGGTCGCGAGCTTTGAGGTAATTGTCCAGACCGTCGTACTCGATCAGCGTCCGGGCGCGCTCCGGTGTGTAGCGCCGCATCTGCGAAAACTCTGCCAGGTGCAGCCCAAGGTTGCGGAAGGACCCGCGGAGGATGCGGGAGCGGTCGGCGGACGTCTTCTCCGGAAACGCCAACGCAAGGTTAGTTAGGCCGACGCGGCGCAGACGCCCAAAAAGACCGTACGCGAGGGTCCCGAATGTCGCCCCGATCGCCCGCGCAAACCGACGCGGAAACCATCCCAGCGTCTTCAGCAGCAGAGAGACGGCCTGGAACTCCAGCGTGGCCTGAATGGGGAATGGGTGTCGCGGCGAGTGAGAAAGCAGAGCCGTGGATGAGAGGTTCGCCAAACCTCAATTTTACGCGGTCGGAACGGATCCCAGAAACCGCCCAGCGTTGTCGGACGAAACGCGCGCGTCTGACGGAACGCGCGCAAAACGAAAAAAGGCAGCCCGCAGGCTGCCTCTTCCGCGCAACGATCCCTCTTATGAGGATTTCGCTACAACAAAGTACTTGGCGACCGTCCGAACAAAGGGCCGCGCACCCGTGGGCACGGGCTGCGAACCTTTGAGGATGGTGTCGAACGGAACGTTGGACCCGTAGTAGCTCTTTGTATCATCGTCATTCTGGGTAAACGTGGTTCCGTCGAGATCGATCCCGGCAAACAGACCCTTTGCCCGCGAGTAGGTCAGAAACTCCGTGTTCAGCTTCCAGTCCGTTCCCGCCGAGGCGTTGCGTCCAACCGGACCAGCCGCCGCCGATGCATCGCCACCGATCTTGAACTTGGACTGCAGCATGTTCTGCATGCCGTTCTGGTTCATGGCCACAAGGATGAGATCGGTCGACTGTCCGCCGATCTGAAACCCAAAACTGCCACCCTCGAGCTTGACAAAGGCAGGAGCGCTCCAGCCCTTCGGCGTTCGGCAGGTAACCACACCCTGGCCATACTGCCCACCTATGATGAAGGCAGCCTTTTTGTAGGCGGGAACCACCGCGACACAGGATGCACCCTTGAGGATGGATTCCGGAATGCCTTTGTCCGGTGTACCCTCAATCTCGTCGATAACAGCCTTTGCGCTGTTAAGGCGCTGGTCGAGCTTCGCCTTGTCCGTTGCGGCAAGAGCCGAGAAGGAACTTACTGCCAGTGCCATACCACATACGGCCGCTGCGAATCGTTTCATAAATCCTACCTTTCAGAGGTCGACATGTCCGCGAATGCAGGAAGTCTTCCTGCCGCGACATTCCATGTGATGGGTCTCCCCTGAGGGAAGTTGCTTTCTCTTTTGGATGCAACAGATGCAACCTGAGCTTGCATTCGGGGAGAGATGCCCCGCCGCGGGGACAGGGGACCGGGCAAAAAAATAGGGGCCGGGAAGACTCTCGCCGGTAAAGGCGATTGACTCCCAGACCCCTCTCCCAGGTCTGTGTTGCTTGAAGAAATCTTCTCGCATCCTGGTAATCTTCACAAGGTTACCGAGGTATGTAGACCTCCCCTCCACAAGCACATGTAAGTTGCTTTACTGCTCGCTCTCCGCCGATGGCAGGAGCCGCTGTCCAAGGGTCAGCACAGAGAGCGCGGTGCGATTGTCGACACCGACCTTGCGCATCAGGCGTCCAACATGGGCCTTCACCGTTCCCTCATCGATGCCGAGAGCCGCCCCGATCTCGCGGTTCGGTTGCCCGGCGACGAGCAGCCGAAGCACCTCAATCTCCCGCGGCGTAAATCGCGCAGCGATCTCTGCGTTGGTGGCCGCGGTCGCCCTCTGGTTGCTGTCCAGCAGACGGGCGAGCACCTTGCGCGGCGCCCACACCGAACCGTCCAGAACAATTTCGATCGACATCCGGATCTCCTCCGCGCGCGCATTGTGCGTCAGGTACCCGCGAGCCCCCGCGCCGATCACCCGCTCGATGTAGTCGAAGTCGTCACTCAGGCCGATGACGATCGTTCGCAGACGCGGGTGCGAACGAGACAAGGTCGCGAGCAGCTCAAACAGGTGGTCCGTGCACGAAGCATCGATCAGAAGCAGAGATAAGTTGGAGGTGCCGCCCGGGTTTTCTCCGGTCAGTGGAACCACCACAACCTCGCCCAGATCGACGTTCTTCCAATCGGCAAAGATGCTCTCCAGACCCGCCACACGAAGTGGATCCGTCGCGACTACGCCGAATCGACGGCTTGGCGTAGTCGCCAAACCGTCCTCTGCAGTTCTCGATGACATCGGCGCCTCCCGCTCCTCTGCGGCCGTTGTTCTCGCGATCAGCTGTTTGGAATCGTGCGTGGCTCGTGGCGTGAAACGCCGCCGTTCTTAGAGCTTCGGCAAAACAATCCCCTGCTGATTTTGATATTTTCCCTTTCGGTCAGCGTAACTGATCTCGCAGACCTCGTCTGACTGGAAGAAAAGAATTTGACATAGACCCTCGTTGGCGTAGATGCGCGCCGGCAGCGGGGTTGTATTCGAGATCTCAAGCGTGACAAAGCCCTCCCACTCGGGCTCAAAGGGGGTCACGTTGACGATGATGCCGCAACGGGCGTAAGTCGATTTCCCAACGCAGATGGTCAGGACATCCCGCGGAATCTTGAAGTATTCGATCGATCGCGCGAGGGCGAAGGAGTTGGGCGGAACGATCACGCTCTCGGCTCGAACCGTAACGAACGATCGCTCGTCAAACGCCTTCGGATCGATGATGGCGCTGTTGACGTTGGTGAAGATCTTGAACTCGTCCGAGACGCGAAGATCGTAGCCGTACGACGACAGGCCGTAGGAGATGACGCCTTCGCGCACCTGCTTTTCGCTGAACGGCGCGATCATGTCGTGGTCGATCGCCTGCTCGCGAATCCAACGATCGCTTTTGATTGCCAAAACCGTACCTCACTTGCGACAACCTGGGAAGTTGGCCGCGATTCTTGGAACACTATCTTACGGCAGACCACGCCCTCCGGGGACGCGCCTGCGAGGTGCTTCGTGGAACTCTGTTGGGTCAGAGCAATACGCCAGAGCAGACAACAGGCACAGCCGCTAGTCTGCCGCGTTGGTGACCGCGTCCATGTAGGCGACGTCGAGTGCCGTTCCCTGCACGGTGATGGCGTAGTTGTCGATCTCCGAACCGTCGGCCGTCCGGAAGGCGTGGACCTGTCCGCCGTAGGCCGTGTACACCTTGTGGCGGTTCTGCACCCAGCACAGGCCAGTGAGGTCGCCGTAGTAGAACTGATTGCCGTTCTGGTTTGGGTAAGGAACCGTGACCGCCGCTGCCGACCCAGCGGCCTGGTGTACCGCGGGAACGATCTGCGCGGTCCTGGCGCCCAGGTCGTAACGGGTCAGGCAGTTGAAGTTCGCGTTCTGGCTTGTATCGCCGGCGCTGAAGAGCTTGAAGCGTTCCCCCGTGGTGCAGAACTGCGATCCGATCCAAAGGGTATTGTCGTCGGCAAACAGCATACGGGTGTGGTCGCCGTCCGAGATGGAGACCGGCGCCGATGCGAGGAGCGAACCGAGGTTGAGGAGCGTGAGCCGACCCGCAAACAGGCCGTCCGTCTGGAGTTGCTGGCCGGCCAGATACAGCGTCGTTCCGTCCGATACAGCGGTCGTGACGCCACCGGGGATGCCGACGTTGCCGGTAACCGGCGAGCTGTATGGAGCCGAGGTCGGGATGGTGTTGACGTTCAGCGCGCCTTGCTGCACCAGGCTGACCGAGGCCGACGATCCGGGAAGGGAAGCCGGTGCTCGACCGCCGCACTCGGTGCCGCAGTTCAGGATGTACGCCGTCGTCCCGTCCAGCGAGAAGTAGGCGCCGATCGGCCGATTGAAGGCTCCCGGGACAGGAACGACGCAGTACACAGGGAGGTCGTAGGGCTGGCAATCGACCGCGCCTGGCGGGTTCAAAGGAGCGCTGGGGTTGTTGGCAAAGGTCTGGCCGGGGTTGAGCTTCACCAGACGGTACAGCGTGTCTGAGTTGCGCACCATCGCGAGCGCCACCGTTCCACCCCGGTTGACGGCGACGCGATAAACGCCCGGCAGATTCAGAGTAAAGCTCTGGCCGATGGTGTTGTCGACCACCACCATTTGGCCGCCCGCTTCATTTGCGGCAAACGTCCGGCCGAAGTCGGCGGCGATGGCAACCGAGGTGGCTCCAGGAAACCTCGGGGGGGTGCCGCCCGCGCCGCCTGTGGCTTCAGTGCCATAGTCGATCTGCGTCAGCGAGCCGTCCGACGAGGAGTAGACGTACCCGCGAATCTGCTCGGGAAAGTTCAGAATCAGGTTCGGAAACCCGGGGGTGTAGCCGGAGATAAAGAAGGTTTTGATCGTGTTCTGGACGTTGGACCGGATGTCGCGGTTGGCGTCCAGAATCTCGAGCGCTCCGGTGCCGCCGTTAGTCAGGGCAACCAGGACGCGATTGGCAAGTCTGGAAGGCGGAATCGGCCGGTTCGCGAAGGTGTACTCGGGGAATTTATAAAGGTTCTGCCCGCACGAAGATAGGCCAAGGGTCCCCAACGCAAGCAGCAGGCCCATGAGGATCGGGCTCCGGAGGATCTCAAATCGTCTGCGGCGATCGTGCGAATGGAGCGATCGGTGCGATCGGGCGGTGTGCTCTGGATCAAAACTCTTCAACTGGGTACGACTCCGACCGGAGCACTCCTGTGCTGTTCTGGCCACGTTTGGTATGAGGCCGAGTATACCAAAAAGCGCCCGTCCTGGCCTGCTTTCGGCCAGACGCATCGCGTCCGTGCACATCTGTGATAAAGCACAAACGTCTTCGCGCACCGACGTAACCTCCACACGCGAAACCGTGCTTGGACCAGGGAGCACCGTGGCCTAAGATGAGACGGAGATCGATGCGCGAGACATCCACAATCGAGATCGGGGACGGCGCCGGCGATCTGTCGCCTGCCGAGGCCAAGGCGCGTGCCCGAGCGCTCGAGCTCTTCACCGGCGCGACCGTGCTGTGCGACGGCGCGATGGGCACCATGCTCTATGCGGGCGGCGTCTTTATCAATCGCTGCTACGACGAACTCAACCTTTCGGAGCCCGACCTCGTGCGCTCCGTGCATGGCGCGTACCTCCAATCCGGGGCCGAGGTGATTGAGACCAACACCTTTGGCGCGAATCGGTTTCGCCTCAGGCGGTACGGTCTGGAGGAGAAGGCGTCCGAGATCAACCGCGCCGGCGTCCGGCTCGCGCGCGAGTGTGTCGAGGCCATCCGCGAAAAGCAGGCGAGCGATGCCTTCGTTGCCGGAGCCGTGGGTTCGCTCGGCGTCCGTCTGGCGCCGGTGGGCGAGATCTCGCGAACCGAGGCGCGCGACGCCTTTCGCGAGCAGATCCGGGCGCTCGCGGCCCATGGCCCGGGCGTCGGAGCGGACCTGTTGATCGTCGAAACCATGATGTCGGTCGCCGAGGCGGAGGAGGCTCTCGCAGCCGCTCGGGAAGCCGCGCCAGATCTTCCCGTCATCGTGATGATGACCGTCGGCGAGGATGGAAATTGCCTGGACGGGTCGACGCCCGAGTTTGCCGCCGATCGCATCTCCGCCGCCGGAGCGGATGCGGTTGGATGCAACTGCTCGGAGGGTCCGGCCGCCGTTCTCAAGGCCATCGAACGGATGCGCTCGGCGACCTCGCTCCCTCTGGCCGCCATGCCCAACGCCGGCGTTCCGCGCGAGGTCGATGGACGGGCGATCTACCTGAGTTCCCCCGAGTACATGGCGAGCTTTGCGCGGAAGTTCGTCAAGGCAGGCGCGAGCTTCGTCGGCGGCTGCTGCGGAACCACGCCCGCCCACACGCGCGCCATGCGCGGAGCCCTGCGCGCCATGTCGGCGCAGGCCGCAAGCGCGGAGGCCGCAACCGACCCCGCGGCAGCCGGCGCAGATCCCGTCAAAGGCAGATCTGCGGCCACAACTGCAGAGCAGGGCATCGCTCCGGCTCCTCTCGCCGAGCGCTCCAGAATCGGCAGCAGGATCGCCTCCGGGCAGTTCTGCACGTTGGTCGAGATCGTTCCTCCGCGCGGCATCGATTGCTCGAAAGAGATCGAGGGCGCCGCCTATCTTTACGCCGCCGGGGTCGACGCCATCAACGTCCCCGACTCGCCCCGCGCCAGCGCGCGCATGTCCGCCGGCAGCCTGTGCCTGCAAATCCAACAGCACGTCGGCATCGAGACCGTGCTGCATTACACCTGCCGCGACCGCAACATCCTCAGCATCCAAAGTGACCTTTTAGGGGCATCGTCGCTGGGCCTCAAAAACATCCTCTGCCTTACCGGCGACCCGCCCAAGATCGGCAACTACCCTGAAGCAACAGCCGTCTTCGACGTCGATGCCATCGGTCTGACGAAGATCGTCCGCGAGTTGAACCACGGCCTGGATATCGGCAGGAATTCGATCGGCGGGTCCACCGGATTCACAATCTCGGTGGCCGCGAACCCGGGTGTTCCCGACATCGACGCCGAGGTCAGGCGCTTCGCTCTCAAGGTCGAGGCTGGAGCGGAGTTCGCGATTACGCAGCCGGTCTTCGACATGCGTCTGCTCGACCAGTTCCTGCGCCGGATCGAGAGCTTCCGCATACCCGTGATCGCCGGCATATGGCCGCTCACGAGCCTCCGCAATGCCGAGTTTATGAAGAACGATCTCAAGGTCAGCATGCCGGCGGAGATCCTGGCGCGGATGGCCAAGGCTCCGACTCCGGAAGCGGCCAAGGCCGAAGGCGTCCGGATCGCGCAGGAGATGCTCCGAGACGCGCGGGACAGCGTGCAGGGCGTGCAGGTAAGCGCTCCCTTTGGCAAATACACGGCCGCAACCGCGGTGCTCGAAGCTCTGCAGTAAACCTTGCTGGAGGTTGACCGATGCCGACGTTTGAGGAAAGTCTAAGGACGCTCGAAGAGGTCGTCGAGCGCCTGGAGCGAGGCGAACTGACGCTTGAAGAATCGGTGCGCCTCTTCGAACAGGGCCTCCAACTTTCAAACGCCTGCAAAACGGAGCTCGATCGCGCCGAAGGCAAGATTCAGCTTCTGGTCGACCAGGGAAACGGCAAGATGGTAGCGACGGAGATGCCGGAGGCCGAGGCGACTCAGGGCTATGGTGTTGAGCAAGAGGACGAGGAGTAAACTTTCGCTATGAAGCGAGATATCGGCAAACTGGCAGATCGGCTGGTGGAACTCGGACGCGAGGGCATCGCCATTGAGCGAAAGATCCTGGAGTGGAAGGTAGCGGAGCGAGAGATCGTGGACGCTGCCGAGGTCTCGCAAGCAAGGGCCAGTTAGTGCCGACTTTCACGGTTGTGGCGGGGGCGAACGGCTGCGGCAAATCGACGTTGACGAAATGGGCAAGGGAAGAGTTTCAGGAAAGTTCCGTCCTTGATCCGGATGCGATCGCGCGATCGCTTCAGGCGACGGGTCCCGAGAGTGGATCTGCGATCGACGCGGGACGAGAGGTCCTTCGAATTGCAGAGCAGTTGCTTTCTGTCCGCCAGAGCTTTGCGGCTGAGACGACACTTTCGGGAAATACATACCTCCGCATGATGTCCAGAGCGAAGATGCTGGGGTACACCGTGGTGCTCATCTATGTGGGTACGGCGGATGTGGCGATCAACATGCAGCGTGTGCGCTTCCGAGTCGCAAAGGGTGGGCACGACGTTTTGGAAGAAGATCAGCGTCGTCGCTATCCGCGAAGCTTTGCGAATGCAGCAAGAGCTCTTGCTCTTTCAGATGAAGCGGTTCTTCTTGATAACTCGACGGCCGCGGGATACGTAAAGGTTGCGGTGAAGCACCTCAACAGGCTGGAGCTGTTTGAACCGCTTCCGGTGTGGGCGGAGTTTGTTCGAGGCATCGCAAAGCAGAGTCAACAGGATCCTGTAGAGCTTTGAGGACACCTTTTCTGTCCCAAGTTCTACTGTCCGGCTTCCGCGCACCCGAGTCGATCATCCATCTCTTCATGGGCGGCTCCGAGTTGCATGGAGCCAAGGTCGGCGCAACCGACGACCTTGACCTCTACGGCGTGTTTCTCGACGCACCCGAGATCGTGCTCGGGTTGTCCCCGCGCAGGCACTTCGTCTGGTCGACCGCCACGGACGATCGCCGGAACGGCCCCGAAGACGTCGACCTCACGCTTTATTCGCTCCAGCGCTGGGCGGAGCTGGCTGCCAAGGGAAATGCAACCGCGTTGCACTTCCTCTTCGCGGATGCGACGGCAACGAGCGACGATCTCTGGCGAACGGTTCAGGGGAGGCGCGAGCTCTTTCTCAGTCGGCAGTCCGCCGCCCAGTTCCTCGGCTTTGCCGACAACCAGCTGCGGCGAATCACGGGCGAGAAAGGCCGTGGCTCCAAAGGACAGCGTCCCGAGTACATAAGTGCCTTCGGCTACGACACCAAAGCGGCAATGCACTGCTTGCGGCTGTACCTTGAATGCATCGAACTGATGAAGTTCGGAACGATCACGCTTCCACGGCCGGAGCGTGCGTTTCTGATCGAGGTGCGGTCGGGCGCGTGGACCCTGGAGCGGTTTCTATCCGAAGCCGAGAGGTTGCGTCTGGAGGCCGAAGCAGCAGCAGCTGCTTCCGATCTGCCCCAAGCCGTCGATCTACAGGCCATCTCGAAGTTGCTGGCCGAGGTGCACATGGCTGCCTGGAGCGTGTAGGAAAGCTTGACGCGACCAATAGGCCGAGATTCCGTTCAGCGATCCCGCGCCGTCACAAACCCCGGCATCCACAGCAGAGCCCGCTTCGAGTCCGAGCTGGGAAGATCGGCGATCGAAAGCCGCGCGGCCTCGGCATAGGCGCCCGCCGTGTCCATCGCATAGTCGAGCGATCCGTGCCGATGGAGGATCTCGAGGATCTCCAGGTGCGAAACGCGAGCAAAACTGCGGTCCGCCAGAACCGTCCGGATCGCCTCACGATCGGCGCCCGTGCCGCGTTCGAGCGCGTGAATGATCGCAAGCGTCGCCTTTCCTTCGCGCAGGTCGCTCGCCACCGGCTTGCCCAAAACGTGCTCGGTCGCCGTCAGGTCCAGCACATCGTCGACAATTTGAAACGCGAGACCGAGATTGCGCCCATACTCGCCCATCCGCGCCTCCATCTCCTCGGCATCGATCGCGCTCAGGGAGCCGCCGGAGTGGGCAAGCACCGCGCCCAGCTGCATGGAAATCTGGAACAGGCACGCGGTCTTGCGAAAGATCAGGTCGAAGTACTCCTCTTCGTTGATCAGGCGGCCGAGCTTCTCGATCTGCAGCAGCTCACCTTCGACCATCTGCTGCGTGAGCGTGATCAGGAGGTCGAGCACATGGAAGTTCCGCTCCGCGAGCGCAGCCGAGAAGGCCTGCATGTAAAGCCAGTCGCCGGCCAGAACGCACTTCGCATTGCCCCACGTCGTGTTCGACGATGGCCGGCCGCGCCGCGTATCCGCTTCGTCGATGATGTCGTCGTGGACCAGCGTCGCTGTGTGGAGCATCTCGACCACCGCCCCCAGGCGAACCGTTCCCGACGAAGTGCAGCCCAGAGCCTTCGCCGAGAGCAACAAAAGCATCGGACGGATGCGTTTGCCGCCACCCGCCATCAGATAGCTGCTGATGTCGCACACCACCTGCACGGTCGATCTGGACTGCGTCGCGAACTCCTTTTCTATCGCCAGGAGATCGTCTCGAAGCAGGTCCAAGACCTCTTTCGCGCTCGAGATGGAAAGAGTATTCACGTCCTCATGAGAGTAGCAGGAGAGGTTTCCGTCCGCGATAGTAAGGAGTAAGATGGGAAAGTAAGGAGAAAGCATGAAGACCGACACCAACGTCGACGCGAAGATCACAAGCAAAGGGCAAGTGACCTTGCCGAAGGAGATTCGGACCGCCATGGGCGTGATGGCTGGAGATCGAATACGGTTCGAGCGAGATGGGACAGGAGTCCGCATCCTGCCTGTCAGAGACGTCGACGTCTTTGAAAAGTATCGCGGGATCGGCAATCCAGGCATCCCAAGCGGTCGCGACGCCATTATTCGCTACGTGCGCGAGCTCCGAGGGCATGACGACCTCGATTGACACCAACGTCTGGATCGCCTTGTGGGATCTGTCGCCGGAGGTCAGTTTTCCTCCAAAAGCAGCTTTGCTTCAGGCCAGAAAAGCAGGAAATCTGCTAGTCTGCGGAATCGTCTTCGCGGAGTTGCTTGGAGCACCTGGCCGAAGCATGGCGGAGTTGGACCGAATTTTCGCACAGACAGATACCACCGTGGACTGGGATCTTGGAGAACGGGTCATTCGCCTCGCAGGCACAGCATTTCAGGGCTATGTCGCACGGCGACGGCGAAGCCACGGATCGCTTCCAAGACGCGTGCTGTCCGACTTCTTCATCGGTGCACACGCGGAAATCCATGGCTACCGGCTCATGACAATGGACAAGCGCCTGTACCGGGCAGCGTTCCCGAACCTGCACTTGATCGAAATCTAGCTCGACCGCAAGTTCGTAAACTGCAGATCCACCCCCATATCCTTCGCGCGCAGCATCCCCATCACCTCCTGCAACACATCGCGGTCCTTCGAGACAACCCGCACCGTATCGCCCTGGATCGACGCCTGCGCCTTCTTCTTCGAGTCTTTGATCAGAGCGACGATCTGCTTGGCCTTGTCGGACGGTATGCCCTGCTGCAGCTTGATCTTCTGCCGGACCGATGAGTTCGAGGCGGGCTCCAGCTTCTCGTACTCCAGGTTCTTGAGCGAGACGCCGCGCTTCACCAGCTTTTGCGAGAGGATCTCGATCACCGCCTTCAGCGTGTACTCGTCCTGGCTGGCCAGCTGGATCGCGTCCGTGCCCTCCAGGTCGATCTTCGATTTCGAGTTCTTCAGGTCAAAACGCGCGTTCACCTCTTTGGTCGCCTGATCGATCGCGTTCTTGACCTCCTGGAGGTCCACTTTGCTGACCACGTCGAAGCTATTATCGGATGCCATGTTTTGTCGGTTCCTTGTCTTGGGTAGAGCTCTATTATGCCAGCCGCGTGCTCCAGGCAGCCCCGGGGAAGAGCCGGAGGAAGTTTGCAGACGTCTGCTGCACAACATCCTCCACCTCCACGCCGCGCAGCCCCGCGACAATCTCTGCCGTATGCACCATCAAGGCGGGCTCGTTCTGCCACCCGCGGTGTGGGACCGGCGCCAGAAACGGAGCATCCGTCTCGATCAGGATGCGGTCGGCCGGAGCCGTCGCCGCCACCTCGCGCAGAACCGTCGACTTCGGGTACGTCACGTTGCCCGCAAACGAAAGATAGAAGCCCGCATCGAGCGACGCCTGCGCCTCGGCGGACGTGCCCGAAAAACAGTGCATCACGCCGCCCAGGCCCGTCGGTCTCCAGTGCTCGTCGACAAGCGCGAGCAGGTCCGCCCAGGCGTCGGCCGCGCCATACTTCGACTTCGCCTCCGCTCGCGCTAGCTCAGATGTCCGACAGTGGATCAGGATCGGCTTCCGGACCTCGGCCGCGACACGCATCTGCGCCACAAAGGCGGCGTGCTGCGTCCCGACGTCCGGGTTGTCGACGTGGTAATAGTCGAGCCCGATCTCGCCCACCGCCAGGCAGCGCGGGTCGGCCACAAGCTGCCGCAGCTTCCCGAGAGCCTCCGGTGTCGCCTGGTCCGCCTCCTGCGGATGAATGCCCGCCGACGCGTACACCGCAAGGCCGCTCCCGCCTGAGCCAGACCGCGGCGCCTTCGCGATCGCAAGCGCGCGACCCATCGTCTCCGGGCCATCGCCGATGCCGATCGCCAGGATCAGACCCACTCCCGCCGCCTCCGACCGCGCGAGCACGCCGTCGAGATCGTCATAGCTGTCGAGGTGCGCGTGCGAGTCGATCAGCAAACCCGGTTCGTCCCTGTTCTGGTGCATGGCCCTCTCAGCTTACCAACGCTCTGGCAGATCTGCGGTGTCAGGCGTCCCCTGTTTGCGGTATGCTGCGGGGCATGAGCGATCTGAGTCGGCGGGACCTTTGTGTGATGTTGGCGGCGTTGGCGGCAGCACCCGGAGCGACGGCGCAGGAGACGTCTGCCTCGGCCAGTGCGGAAAGGAGCCTGTCCCGATCCGAGGTCTTCCACTTCGACCAACTCCCGGTCCACCCGATGGCCAACGGAGGCGAGATCCGGCCCGTGGTCCAGGGCGTACTCGCAACGGGCGAGGCCATTGGGGTGCATGAGACAACCCTGATGCCCGGGCAGATGCCGCATCCGGCGCACCGCCACCGCCACTCGGAGCTCCTCCTGGTGCGCGAAGGAACGCTCGAAACCACCAACGACGGCGTCGCCGCGCGCACCGGGCCCGGCGGCGTCATCCTCACCGCCTCCGGTGTCCTGCACAGCCTCAAAAACGTGGGCGACGTGCCGGCGCGATACTTTGTGGTGGAGATCGGGCGGTCTACAGCGGTGATCCCGGTCGCAAGGTAGGTCCCTGAGAACAGAGAACAGAGAACAGAGAACTGAGAACTGGAACAGAGAGCAGAGAGCCTA
>CAXSGC010000033.1:32551-42956 GCA_964236945.1 uncultured Acidobacteriaceae bacterium
TTCAAGCGCGAGGCCGGGTCTTACTTCAGGCGCGACGCTGGGTCTTACTTCAGGTGCGAGGCCGGGTCTTACTTGAGGCGGGAACCCAGGGGGATCTCATCGATCTCGGCAAAGGTGGCCAGCGCGGGCCTTCCGCCGTCCGGTCCGGAGGCGGCCAACAGCATTCCATGGCTCTCCAGGCCGCGCATCTTTCGCGGCGCGAGATTGGTAATCACGACGATGCGTCGGCCCAGAAGATCCTCGGGCGCGTACCACTCCGCGATGCCCGAAAGGATCTGCCGCTTTTCCGTCCCAAGGTCGACTTCGAGGCGCAAGAGCTTGTCGGCCTTGGGAATGCGCTCGGCGACCACGACCTTGGCGACGCGCATCTCGACCTTGGCAAAATCGTCAATCGAGATCGGCGGCGCAGCGACCTCAAGCGGCGGCACCGGTCCAGGCGCCGAGGTGATTGGCTGCGCCGAGGCCGCCGTCGCAAACGGCCCCGACGCCTGAGCCTCCGTATGCGAGGGCGCGGTTGGCCGCTCGGTCGTGATCGCCGCCGACCCGGCCACGTGCGCCATCGGGTTCACCTCCGGCAGCGCCGACGTACGCGGCCCGGCAGCCGGGTGCGTCGGGTCAAGCGCCGGTGGAGGGGTCGTGTTCGCAGTCTCGTTCGAGAGCTTCGCAAGCGTTGGCGGGCGTGCGCCCGAGCCGCCCTGCGCGGTCACGTCGTTGGGCGTCCGTGCTTCGGTCTGCATGCTGCTGGGCGATTCCATATCAGCCATAGTCTGAGCTAGTCCTTTGTCAGCACGGGGAAAGATGGGGCTAAGCGGCCCAAGCTTGGTGCCAGGCTTGAGGCCGCCCCACTGGAGGTTGTTGAGGTCACCTCGCGCGGCGGCGTCTTCGATCAAACCAAGTCCAAGCTGGTCCCAGACTCGCGCCGTGGCATATGGGAGGAAAGGGTAGACGAGGGCGGTTGTCATCCGGATCGCCTCCGCTGAAAAATACAGAACGTTCTCAACAATGACGAGGTCGTCGGGATTGGTCACATTTCGTTTCCAAGGAGCCGCAGCCGTGAGAATAGTGTCAAGAGAGCCCGTTATAGAAAGGAAGTAGAAGAGCGCCCAAGCGAAGTCGTACTGCTCCATTGCGGCCAGGCCCTTTTGCACGAGAACTAGCGTCGACTGTTCCAGGCTGCGGAGGGTTGCAGGGTGGTAAAAGCAGCTTGGATCTGGGGGAGATCGGTCCAACTCGGCCCTTCTATAGGACGGTGGAGGAACAGCACCCCCTAGGTACTGAGCGATCATCTTAGTTACTCGACTCACCGTGTTCCCGTATCCGTTTACGAGGTCAGCGTTGTAGCGAGTGATCATAGCGCCAAATGAGAAGTTTCCGTCTTGCCCGAAGGGGATCTCGCGCAAAAGGAAGTAACGAAGAACATCGGAGGCGAAGAGATCGCATTCGTGCTTATTGGGCTCTGGGACAGGTTGATAGCTAGCATCTTTCTTTAGCTCGGCTTCGTTGTACGCGAGGATGGCCGAGCGATAGTGTTCGCCGAACGCATCGAGGATCGTCTCCGTCCGCACGATGTTGCCGCGCGACTTCGACATCTTCGACTCCTCAAACAGGAGCCAGCCATGCGCCGTCACGGCCTTGGGCAGCGGCAGCCCCGCGGCCATCAGGAACGCCGGCCAGTACACGCAGTGAAACCGGATGATCTCCTTGCCGACGAGGTGGAGGTCCGCCGGCCAGTACTGCTCAAACCTCTGCTCGTCGGACCCGTAGCCGACCGCCGTCATGTAGTTCGCGAGCGCATCGAGCCACACATAGATGACGTGCTTCTCGTCGCCCGGCACAGGGATCCCCCAGTGAAAGCTGGTGCGCGAGATGGAGAGGTCTTTGAGTGCTCCGGGAGTGTAGATGTAATTGAGCGCGGAGTTTTTCAGTTGACCGCTTGCCAACCTCAAGGCTTGATGCCTGAAAAGAAGTCCATCGTTTGTTCGAGAGGTGCCGTCTGGAAGGTCTTCCCACAATTCCGGCCACCGCTCTCGCTCAATCGAGTTGCCGCGGATAAAGCTGAGCACCTCATTCTTGCGCGACTCGGGCGTGATCCTGAGCGTATCCGACTCGATCAAATCCAAGAGCCGCCCCTGCCACTCCGACAGCTTGAAGTAATAATTTTCCTCGGACACCGTCTCCGTCAGCCGACCGCAATCCGGGCAATGGATGCCGGGCGGACCCTCCACATACGCCTCATCCGACACACAATACTGCCCCGTGTACGTCCCCTTGTAGATCGCCCCACGCTCCTGCAGCCGCTGAAACAGCCTCTGCACGCCCGCCTTATGCCGCGCCTCGGTGGTCCGGATAAAGTCGTCGTACGTAATGCCCATCCGGTCCCACAAGGCCCTGAAACTCGCGGCCACCTGATCCGCAAACTTCTGCGGCGGCACACCTGCCGCCAACGCCGACCGCTCGATCTTCTGCCCATGCTCGTCGGTGCCGGTAAGAAAAAAAGTCTCGTCCCCCAGCAGCCGATGCCGCCGCGCCAGCACGTCGGCGACGATGGTCGTGTAGGCGTGGCCGATGTGCGGTCGCGCGTTGACGTAGTAGATCGGTGTGGTGAGATAAAACTTTGGCTGGGGAGGAGACGGCGGAGTTTCAGGCATCGGAAGCGCCAGTTTAGCAGGCGCGGTCTGCCGGGCTCATGCCGCAGAGCACGGCGCCCGCTAAGCCCCGGCGGGTTCGCCCAGCCGCGGCGCAAAGAGCTGGAAGACTCCCAACGCCAGCAGGTACGCCGATCCCGCGAGCGCGAAGATCAGCATCGGGTGCAGCGCAAACTGGTGCTTCACGATCCATGTAAACAACGCGCCGCCCAGAGCCCCTGCCGCGCCTCCGATGCCGACCACCGTCGACACAGAGCTAGCCGGGAACAGGTCGCTCGGCGTCGAGAACAGGTTGGCCGACCAGCCCTGATGCGCCGCCGCCGCCAGCGCAAACAGCCCCACCGCCGGCCACGCGCTTCCAGGCGAAAGCACGTGCATCTCGGGCACAAAGACGATCGGCATAACGCACAGCGCAGCCACCAGCAGAGCCGTCTTGCGTCCGCGATCCACGCTCGCGCCGCGCTTCATCAAGAAACCGGAGAGCCCGCCGCCCAGGATCGATCCGGCCGACGACACGGCGTACACGGTGACGATCGGCCAGTACGCGTGCGCGAGATCGAGGCCGTAGCTCTCGTTGAGGAACTTCGGCAGGTAAAAGAGGTAGAACCACCAGATAGGGTCGGTGAGCGCCTTGGCGAGTGAAAAAGCGTACAACCCGCGGGTGCGCGCGAGCTGCCCAAACAGAGCGAAAAAGGGCGCGGGCTTCGCGGCGACAGAGGCCACAGCCGGAACCGGGGATGCCGCCGCTCCGGACTTCTCGGCGCGCAGACGGTTGTACGGAAACAGGAGCCACACCGCCAGCCACAGCAGACCCATCGAACCCGTCGTCAAGAACGCCGACCGCCATCCAAAGCGCACGGTGACAAACGCGACCAGAGCGGGCGCAATAAAGGCCGACGCGTTCGACCCGGAGTTGAAGAGGCCGGTCGCGAGCGCACGTTCGCGCGGCGGAAACCACTCGGTGGTGGCCTTGATCGCGGCCGGAAAGTTGCCCGCCTCGCCCAGGCCGAGCAGGGCGCGCGCCACGCAAAATCCCAGCACCGATCCAACCAGGGCGTGGCTGACCGAAGCAAACGCCCACAGCGTGATCGCCACCGCGTATCCCAGACGCGTGCCCAGCCTGTCGACGACGCGGCCCGCCGTAAGCAGGCCCGCGCCGTACGCCACCTGAAAGCAGATGATGATGTTGCCGTAGTTGTTGTTGAACTGGCTCTGATGCGCCGCGTCCGCGCCCGGGTTCCATCCCATAAAGGGGAGCGTATGCAGCAGAGGCTCGATCAGCGAAAGCACCGATCGATCCATGTAATTGATCGTCGTCGCGGCGAACAGGAGACCGCAGACGATCCACCGGGTGTTGGGAGGGGCGGCCGGCGCGGTCGCCGTGACGTTGGGGCCGGTCGGGAGGTCGGTGGCCTGGGTCAGCATGGTATCGGGCGCCGGACCGTCCAACGCTGGCAACGGCGGTGCCCTCGGATTATTGCACGGACTTAGCCGGACTTGCCTGCAGCTTTCTCGGAGCTTGCTTCGGGGCTCAGCGCGCTCTTTAGAAGCGCGCCACCAACCAGACCCCCGCGATCAGCAGCGCACATCCCGCCAGACGCGCCGGCGAGGCCGCGTGCTGCTTGAAGCCGATCCATCCAAACTGGTCGATCAGAACAGAACTGATCGTCGCCGCGGTCAGCGAAAGTGCCGTAAACAAGCCGGAACCGAGCTTCTGCGCAAGCGTAAGTCCGGCCATGGTTGCCGCAATCGAGATCATCCCGCCAAACCAGGCCCATGGACTCACGGAGAAGGCCTTGTCGGCCCCAGGCAGCGCCTGCCGAACAAAAAGCTGGATCAACAGCAGAAACAAAAGGCCCGAGAGATAGACGATGATGCCCGCCCACACCGGCGATCCAAGCTGCTTATTCAGCTGCGCATTGGTGCCCGACTGCAGCGGATTCGAGGCGCCGGCCAGAAGTGCGATGAGAAAGATAACCCAGGTCATAGATCAGCAACTCAGGCGGTCGTCGAACGCGGCTTCGGCCCGGCAGAAGAAGAAGGAGGTGTGACAGGCGCAAGTTGCCGTCCAAGAAACCCGGCCATCGCCAGCAAAATGCGTCCCTGCGCGGCCGGCGAAAACCAGTGACCCTCGCCCGGGAGCAGCTCCGCCTGGTGCGGCACGTCCCGGCTCTTCAACCATCGGACGAGCTCGTGCGCTTCTCCGACCGGCACCACCGTGTCCGCCTCGCCGTGAACCACAAGCGTTGAGGGAAACGTCGGGACGGTAACCGGAGCGGACGGTCGCGGCAGACCGCCCGAGATCTCGACGATCGCGCGGATGCGCGGGTCCGTATGGCCTCGCGCCACGGCGAGAAACGCGCCCAGCGAAACGCCGAGCAGAGCCACCCGGCCGGCATCCACGCCGGGCCGCTCCCGAACCCACGAAAGCGCGTCGCCAACCGTCTCGGTCCAAACCGGAAAGTGATATCCGTCCAGAATCGTCGCCGCGTCCGCCCGCTTGGTGCCCGTGCGATCGAAGTAGTGCGGAGCGTAAAGCGCGATGCCGAACTGCCGCAAGGGCGCGGCGAACCGGTCCGCCCAGAAGCCGATATTGCCACCCGAACCGTGGAGGAGAACAATGGCCGCAAAGGATCGTGCGTTGGGCGGCTCGACCGCGTCGATGCCGATCCACTTCTCTCCGCTCCGGAACTGAGGCATCCGAAGTTAGATGCCGGGCCGACGGCAAGAGCCAAGCCGCCGCAACGGGAAAGGGACGGTACGATCGTCAGAGTGATCGCTCCCCCCAACCCAGCTCCTCCCAACCCAGCTCCTCCCACCCCAGCTGCGCCCAACTCAGCTGCGCCCACGCCCGGTCTCGCAACCCGCCTCCTTCTGCTGGACACCTCCGCCCCGGACGCCAGCCTCGCTCTGGCCGAGGCTGCCCGAGGCGCTCCTCCGCGGATCGTTGCTTCCGACGCGTTTCCCGGCCGTCAGGCGTCCGAGCTGCTGCTCCTGCGGCTGGCCGCCCTGCTTCAGCGCGCAGGCTGGAGCAGCCCCGAGGCAGACCGGCGAGGCCCCGAGACAAGCGACGCCCTCCACGCCATCGCCGTCGTCACCGGGCCCGGATCGTTCACCGGCGTGCGCATCGGCCTCGCCGCGGCCAAGGGTCTCGCCGAAGCCTGGCAAGTCCCGATCATCGGGATCTCGCGGCTGCTCCTGCTTGCGACCACAGCCGAGGCCCAGGCCGTTTCAACCCAGCGCAGCCCGGTCTGGGCCGCGCTCAGCGCCGGCCGCGGCGAACTCTTCCTCCGCAAACCCTCGGCCGACTCCCGAAACGATCCCCCAGAAGATACCCGAGGCCAGGAAGATCTTGTCTCCGTCGCCGAGGCCCGCCGACGCCTCGCCGACGCAACCGTCGCCGTCTGCGAGACCTCCGTCGCCGATCTGCTCGATGGCCTGCGCGTGCTCTCGGTCTCTCCGCCCACAGCTTCGGACGCGCTCCCCCTCGCCCTGGAGCGGTCCCACCAAGGTCGCTTCGACGACACTGCCACTATCGAGGGCAATTACCTGCGCCGAACCGACCTCGAGATGCTTCGGAGATCGGCAGAACAGAAGAAGCGATGACCCCGGGGAAGCTCTCAAACCACTGTTCCAAGCTCTCAATCACGATCCGTCCCGCGACTTTGGCCGACCTCCCCGACGTACTCGCCATCGAGCTCGCCGCACCCGAGGCGCCCCACTGGAACAGACACGAGTACGCCCGCATCGTCTCGGAGCAGGCAGACTCCGGCCCGCTCCGAAGATCGCTTCTGGTCGCTGCTCCCACTCCCGAAATCCCGTCCAGTCCCGAAATCCCGTCCAGATCTCCCCTGCCGCTGCTCGGCTTTGTGGTCTGTTCCGTCCTGATCTGCTCCGATCTGTCCGGCTCCAATCTGGCCGGCTCCAACCCGGCCGGAGACGTCTCGACAGCAACCATCGAGAACCTGGCCGTCCACCCGGACGCGCGCCGCCGCGGCATCGGTCACGCGCTGGTGGCAGAGGCGCTCGCCTGGGCGGTCCGCCAACGGGCATCCGCAGCAGATCTCGAAGTCCGCGCCTCCAACCTCGAGGCACTCCGGCTCTACCGGCGCCTGGGCTTCGAGGTCGTCGGGCGTCGCAAAGCGTACTACCGCCAACCGGTCGACGACGCCATCCTCATGCGATCCACCCTCTAAGCTGGACCAGTCCCGCCCAGGCATACGCTGCACGATCCCCGCCAAACTGAAGGTATACCGCCAAACCAAAGTGTAGTGCCCGCCCGCGGTCGAGCGAGCCGAACCGCCGAGCCACCTTATAATCAAGGGAGCATGGTGCGAGATGGATACTTCTACGCGATTGGCTTCGGTGCGGTCGCCTTTTTGCTCTGGACGCTGACGCACACCTGGTGGGTCCTGGTCGCGCCCGTGCTCCTGATCGCCTTCTTTCTCTGGTTCTTTCGCGATCCTCACCGCCTCATCCCGTCCGGGCCCGGGGACATCGTCTCCCCCGCCGATGGCGTCGTCACCGCAGCCGAGTGGATCGAAACTCCCCTCGGCAGCCGGCTTCGGCTCAGCATCTTCCTCAACGTCTTCGATGTCCACGTGAACCGATCGCCCGTCAGCGGCACCGTTCGCTCGGCCGAACTGCGCAAAGGCCAGTTCATGAACGCCATGAAAGCCGAATCCGTCCTGAACAATGAACAAACGCTTGTGGTCATCGACGCCGGCGACTACGAAGTCGGCTTCAAGCAGATCGCCGGTCTTCTGGCCCGGCGCATCGTCTGCCGCGTCAAGGCAGGCGACCGGGTCGAGCGCGGGCAACGCGTCGGCCTGATCAAATTTGGATCGCGCGTCGATGTCCTCCTTCCCGCCGAAGCCGATCTCCGCGTTCGGACCGGAGCTCGCGTGCGCGGCGGATCCTCCATCCTGGCCGTCGTTCCGCAGACCGCCGCGACCGCCGCGATCGCCGGCGCCGGTGCCGGCAGATCCGCCAGAGTCGGATGACCGACCCGCGCTCGGCGGCAGAGTCGACCGGCGACCTCGGTTTCCAGGCACCGGAGCCGATGGAGATCCGGCGGGACGCCCTGCAACGGGACGACCTCCGACCTGACGGGCACGAGCGCCGCTTCAGCACCACCGGCGACATCACCCGCCGGCGCCCACGCCGAGGCATGTACGTCCTTCCCTCGCTCTTTACCGCCGGCAACATCGCTCTCGGCTACTACGCGCTCACCGAAAGCATGGAGGGCTCCGCGATCAACCCCGGCTCCTTCGATCGGTCCGCCATCGCCATCGGCTTCGCCATCCTCTTCGATGGCCTCGACGGTCGCATCGCCCGCATGACCAAGACCACCAGCGACTTCGGCAAGGAACTCGACTCTCTCGCCGACGTCATCACCTTTGGCGTCGCTCCCAGCGTGCTCGGCTATCAGTGGGGTGTCCGCGCTCTGCCCCTCACAATGGAACCGATGCTCCACCACCGCCTGCTCCATCTCGGCGTCTTTGTCGCCTTTCTGTTTCTCATCTGCGGCGCCTGCCGGCTCGCTCGCTTCAACATCAGCATCAATCCACAGCCGCGCAATCCCGGTCGCGCCGGTCAAAAATACTTCGTCGGCATGCCCATCCCGGCCGGCGCCGGCGTCATCGCCGCCGTCGTCCACCACTTCAACGGCAGCCCCGTCTACAATCCGTGGCTCTCTCTGGTATGGTTCGGTCTCATCTTCGGCACGGGTCTGCTGATGGTCAGCTCCTGGCGCTTCTGGAGCGGCAAGGAACTCACCCTGGGCTCGCGACACCCCTTCCAAGGCGTCGTTCTCCTGGCTCTCTTCGGAGCTCTGATCGTGCTCTACTCAGAGTGGGCCCTCATCGTCATCGCGCTCGGATACCTCGTCTCCGGCGTCGTCGCCCGGCTCGCTTACACATGGGAGCGCAAGCGGCGGCAGCAGACCCTCTCCGGCGGCGGCGCGCACCCTTAGGGGCTTTACTCCGCTCGGCTCAGATCCTATAGCGCCGGTCCGCAAACCAGGCCCCACAAACAAAATCTCTCCAGAAATGCACAGGAAAGGCATCAGCATGGCGGCTACAGAACGAGACCGGATCGGCATTGTTGGAGCATCTTCGCTCGCCGGCAAGGAGCTGAGTGACGAAGTCGCGGATTCGCCGCTCGCGGCCGCCGATGTGGTTCTGCTCGATGGCGAAGATGCGGCCGGGCAGCTCACCTCCGCAGGCGACGAGCCTGCCGTCGTTCGCCAAATCGACGCTGCCTCCTTTGATGGTCTCGATTTCGTCTTCTTCGCAGGTTCGCCGGATCTGACCCGGGCACAGTGGCAGATCGCCCGCCGCGCCGGAGCCGGCGTGATCGATCAAACCTACGCGCTCGAGGACGAGCCCGACATCCCGGTGCGCGCGCCCTGGGTCCCTCCGCCTACAGGCGCCGCCAGGGAACGCCGCCCCGACCTCAACACCCCGGCCGTCGTCCCCGCGCATCCGGTCGCTCTCATGCTGGCTCTCACCGCCGTTCCCCTCCACGACAGCTTCGGCCTCCGGTCCGTCGCCGCAACGGTGCTCGAGCCCGCCTCCGAGCACGGACGGCTCGCCATGGATGAGCTCCACCAACAGACCGTCAGCCTGCTCTCCTTTCAGCCTCTGCCCCGCGAGCAGTTCGACGCGCAGGTCGCCTTCAACATCCTCTCGGCGCTCGGTCCCGAGGCCCGGGTCCGCCTCGGCGACGTCGGCCGCCGCGTCCAGAAGCATTGGTCCATCCTCTCCGGCGGCGCTCTTCCGGAGCTCGCCCTCCAGGTCGTCCAAGCTCCGGTCTTTCACGGCTACGCCGTCTCGGTCTTGGTCGAACTCAGCCGCCCGGCAACCCTCGCGGAGGTCGAACAGGCGCTCAGCCGCGACCACGTCGACCTCATCTCCGGCACGCAACCGGCGACCGACGTCCAGTCCGACCCGCCCAGCAACCTCAGTGCCGCCGGGCAAAAAGACGTCCTCGTCCAGGTCACCGACGCCCGTCCAAGCGCCTCCGCTCGCCATCCCCCAGACCACACTCGCGACCAGATCCCGAACAAAACCTCAGACCGCGCTCCAGATCAAAAATCCGACCGCTTCTGGCTCTGGATCGCCGCCGACAACCTCCGCCTCGCCGCCGCCAACGCCATCAGCTGCGCCACCGAACTCCGCCGCCTCCGCCCCCAGGGCAAGGTGCAGTAAAGAGCCGACTTGCCTGGATCCAAACGTCGGGCCTAACGCAACTGAGAACTGAAAAAACTGGCCAGAAAAAAGGTGATCGGAACTGACAACTGAAAACTGGCCAGAAGAAGGGTGATCGCAACTGACAACTGAAAACTGGCCAAAAAAGGGTGATCAGAACTGACAACTGACAACCGAGAACTGGCCAGAAAAAGGGTGATCAGAACTGACAACTGAGAACTGAAATGTTGCTGCAAAGCGATAACGTCGCTGCTTCTGCAAAGCGGTTTTGTCATCATAGAGGATCGTAGTGGTCGTGCGGTGGGTAATGTGGGAATCGACGTAGTGTGTCGGATTTCCAAGGACTGTGGGAAGAGTGGGACGGTTTCATCGTTCCACGCTTTCCATCAGGCCGTCATTTCCACGGCGGGCGCCGCTGCGTTTTTTGCTTTGTAATCCGGTCCGTAGAGCTGGCGAGGGTTCTTCTTATAGCCCCCTTTCTCGCTGTTGGTTTTTACCTTCGGCTGGTCCTTCAGATCCTGCTGTGCCTTGATGATCGTAAGAGCATGG
>CAXSGC010000034.1:0-38912 GCA_964236945.1 uncultured Acidobacteriaceae bacterium
CCGTCTACATACTGAGTTTCGCTTGCCGTCTACATACTGAGTTTCGCTTGCCGTCCACATACTCCGTTTCGCTTGCGTCCACATACTCCGTTTCGCTTGCGGTCCACATACTCCGTTTCGCTTGCCGTCCACATACTCCGTTTCGCTTAAGGGCACGGCTTCAGCCGTGCCGTAACCGCTTTGTTCGCCGTGCGGCTTTAGCCGCTGAGTACAGCTTTCTTCTTGTCTTAAACAAGCTCCTAGGCCTCGGCCGCAACCAGCGAAGCCTCAACAGAAGGCGTCTCCGCTCGGCTCCGCAACAACGAAAACAAGACATCGCAAGCGCGATCGATGTGCTCCGGCGTGACGATCAAAGGCGGCAGAAACCGGATCACATTGCCCTGCACGCAGTTCAACAGGACGCCCTCTGCCAGAGCAGCTTCCGCCACCGGCCGCGCCGGAACCGTCAGCTCCAACCCTTGCAGCAGACCTCGCCCGCGAGCCTCAACCGCGGTCTCGCACCCAGCCACAATCTCCTCCAACCGCCGCCGGAGGTGCGCCCCGCTCTCCGTCACCCGCGCGAGGATCGCCTCCTCCTCCACAACGGCGAGAAACTCCAGACCCAGCCGGCACGCCAGCGGACTCCCACCCAGCGTGCTCCCATGCTTCGCCAGACCAAAGGTGTGAAACAGCTCGTCTGTCACCAGAATCGCGCTCAGCGGCAGACCTCCGCCCAACGGCTTGCCCAGGATCAAGACGTCCGGCCGAACCCCCGAAGCCTCAAACGCAAACCACTGCCCAGTCCGCCCCAGACCGCTCTGGATCTCGTCAAAGATCAGCACAGCTCCATGCTGATCCGCAAGCTCCCGAGCCTCCCGGAGAAACTCGGGCGCGCACGTATGAACTCCACCCTCGCCCAGCAGAGGCTCGATGAGGATCGCGCATGTCCACTCGTCCACCGCCCGCCGAAGCCCTTCCAGATCATTGCGGTCCACAAACGTCACCCCCGGCAAACCCGGAGCGAAGTCCGCCCGATACTTCTCCTGCCCAGTGACCGAAAGCGATCCATACGTCCGTCCGTGATACGACGAACTCAGCGCCACGATTCCATGCTTCTGCGCGGAAAAGTTCTGCCGCCCAAACGATCGCGCCAGCTTCAGAGCACCCTCCACCGCCTCCGATCCGCCCGTCGAAAAGAACGCTCCCGTCATCCCCGCCAGATCGGCCAGCCGCTCCGCCAGATGACTCGGGTGAGGATTGCTGTACTGCGGCGAAAGGTGAATCATCTGCCCCGCCTGCTCCACCATCGCCCGAAGCATCCGCGGATGCCCGTGACCGAGCGCATTCACGCCTAGTCCAGCCATCATGTCGAGATAGCGCCGACCATCCGCGTCAAACAAGTAGACGCCCTCGCCCCGCTCCATCACAACAGGGTAACGAGCATACACCGGAAGGAGGTGCTCAGCATCCCGCCGCAGAACCTCCGCCGCGCTCTCCTGGACGAGAGCAGCTGACCCCGGAGGCTGCGCTCTGCCTGCACCAGATCTTTGGCTATGGGCCGGGGCGACCGGCCGCTCGGAAAACTCCATGCCTCTCAGTTCATAGCAAGGACCGGGCGGGGTCAAGCGAAAGATCGCCTGAGAGGAACCAATCGTGCTTCCCCGCGCCAATCGTTTCCCAGTTTAGCTCTGCGACAAACTCCTCCCGCCTTTCAGAAAAACTACATAGAGATATGATTTCCTGTAGCTGAGCCGGATTTCATTCCCTCAAGCCATCGCCGACCGTTCAGAGCCAGCATCAACTCTATATCGTCCCTGCCTGGAGTTTGGCCCACAAGATGCAAGACACCTGTATAGAACAGGTTGCATAGAACTCGTGGAACGTTGCGTAGGACTCATGGAACGTTGCATAGAACTGTTGCATAGAACTAAAGAGCACAGGAAAGGCGGGAAAGCTCGGATCGAGATGAAAGACGCGTCCCACACCCGGGTCCTCGCCATCCTCCTTGCCCTCGCGACCCTGCTCGCTTGCGGCCTCGCCGCCGCAAACCTCCGCTTTGAAAGCGACTACGACGTACCCACCGACGGCGCCTGGTGGCAGGAGGCCAGGGGCGGCATCCGGGCAGAACGTGTGCCCGCCGGATCCCCCGCCGAACGTGCCGGCGTCCGATCCGGCGATCTCCTGATCGCGATCAACGACCGGCCGACGCCTCGGCTTGCCCCATTCATCCGCGAAATGTTTCGCAGCGGCATCTGGGCCCACAGCACCTACACCATCCTTCGCCCAGTTGCGTCCGGAGCGCATACCGGACAGCCCGCCCGACTCGAAATCCCCGTCATCCTCGAACCCACGGACCGCTCCATCAACCAGGGTCTCCGCCTAATCGCCGCCGTCTACCTGATGATCGGCATCTACGTCCTGTTTCGCCGGTGGACCGCTCCCAAAGCCACGCACTTCTACATCTTCTGCCTCGTCTCGTTTGTCCTCTACTCGTTCAAATACACCGGCAAACTGGACGCCTTCGACCAGATCATCTACTGGGGAAACGTCGCCGCCGGGGCGCTTCAGCCCGCACTCTTCCTCCACTTCGCCGCCAGCTTCTCGGAGCGCAGGCTCCGCAGCCGGCAGGACCGCTTTCTCCGCACCGCCGCGACCGCCGCACTCTATCTTCCCGGAGCTCTCCTCGTCGCTCTGCAGTTCGCCGCCATCCGCTTCGAGTCCGCCACCGAAGTCCTCCATCATCGGCTCGACCAGATCGCCGTCGGCTACCTTGCTCTCTTCTACGTGATCGCCGCCATCGTCTTCCGTGTCCGCTACCGCCGCGCTGTGCCCGGCCTTGAGCGTCAACAACTCAAGTGGCTTACCCGCGGAACCCTGCTCGCCGTAACCCCATTCACGCTCTTCTACGCCATCCCCTATATGGCGGACCTCCCCGTCCCGGGCACGCTCACCAAGGTGGCCGGCCTGTCGCTCGTCTTCCTCCCTCTGACGTTCAGCTGGGCCATCGTCCGGTATCGCCTCATGGACGTCGACCTCATCTTCAAGCGCGGCGTCACCTACACCCTGGCGACCGCCGCCCTGGTCGGCGTGTACTTTGCCGGCGTCGCCATCACCGCCGAGATGGTACACACACGTCTGCCCAACCTCCGCGTCTGGGGCCTCATCGCCGCCGTCACCGTCACCGGCCTCGTCTTCGATCCGCTCAAACGCGCGATCCAAAGCCGCGTCGATCGCGTCTTCGACCAGAAGCGCTTCGACTACCGCGAGACCCTGGTCAACTTCGGACGGAGCCTCAACGCCCAAACCGACCTTCGTGCCCTCCTCGACAGCATCGTCGAGCGCCTTGCCGAAACGCTTCTCGTCACCCGCGTCGCCGTCTTTCTTTCGGACGCCGCGGCGGACCAGGACACGGGCACCATGCGCCTGGCGGCCGCGCACGGCCTCGGCGACCTCCATCCCGCCGACAGCTCTCATCTCGATCTCCACTTCCTCGACTTCGATCGCCCGGACAGCCACAACCATCTCTTTCTCGAAAATCCCGAGCAGGTCCTGCGCCTTCCAGCGCAGCAACAGCAATCCGCCCGCGAGCTCGACCTCAACTACTACCTCCCGTGCCGCGTCGCCTCGCGCGAAGGCGCCGGAACCCGCACCGTCGCGGTTATCGGTCTCGGTCGCACACAGCACGGCGACTTTCTCTCCAGCGAGGACGTCGAACTGCTCGAATCGCTCGCCGGATACATCGCCATCGCCATCCAGAACGCGCAGCTCTATCGCCGGCTCGAACAGAAGATGTCCGAGTTCGAACGCCTCAAGGAGTTTCACGAAAACATCGTTGAATCCATCAACGTCGGCGTCTTTGCCGTCGATCTCCACGACCGCATCGAAAGCTGGAACCAGGAGATGGAAGATCTCTTCGGCGTCAGTCGCGAGAAGGCTCTCGGCCAGCCCCTCGCTTCCCTTCTCCCAGCCGAGTTCCTCGATCGTTTCAGCCGCATCCGCGCAGAGCAGGAGACCCACACCCTCTATAAGTTCCGTCTTCCTCTCCCGTCCGGCGAACTCCGATCCGCCAACATCGCCATCGCCCCGCTCGTGGCCCGCGACGGCGTCACCGTCGGTCGCATCGTCCTCGTCGACGACATCACAGATCGTATCCGGCTCGAAGAACAGCTCTCGCAGGCCGAGAAACTCTCATCGATCGGCCTGCTTGCCGCCGGTGTGGCCCACGAGGTCAACACACCGCTCGCCGTCATCTCGAGCTACACCCAGATGCTCAGCAAACAGATGAGCGGCGATCGCCGGCTCACCCCCCTGCTCGACAAAATCACGCAGCAGAGCTTTCGCGCCTCCGAGATCGTCAACGGTCTGCTGAACTTTTCGCGCACCGCCGGAACCGAGTTTGGCAGCATCGACCTCAACGCCGTGCTCCGCGAGACCCTGACCCTTATCGATCACCAGCTGCGCACCGCGCAGGTCGTCGTCCAACTCGACCTTGAGCCCCATCTTGCGTCGGTCCACGGCAATCAGGGAAAGCTGCAGCAGGTCCTTCTGAACCTTCTGCTCAACGCAAAGGACGCCATGTTCCGAAAGCCCGACGCACTTCTGACCGTCACCACACGCAACCGCGTCGACGAAGTCATCATCCAGATTCAGGACTCCGGCGACGGCATCAAGCAGGAGCATCTCCACCGCATCTACGACCCCTTCTTCACCACCAAAACCAAACCGGCTGAGGGTGGCCACAAAGGCACCGGCCTCGGCCTCGCCGTCAGTTACGGCATCATGCAGGAACACGGAGGAAAGATTCACGTGGAAACAGGCGAAGGCAGAGGAACCACGTTTGTGCTGGAATTCCCGGCAAGCCGCGCAATCCCCCCCGAGACCTCCGACATCGAAGCCACACCCGAGACGGTGGCGCTCCATGCGTGAGACCACAGGCGTCCTCGATGTCGCTCTGCCCCAGGCCTCGGGAAGAGACGTCAACCCACAAAACGACCCAAAAATCCTCATCATCGACGACGAGGCCGGCATCCGCGAGTCGCTCGAAATGCTCCTCACCCTCGAGGGATTTCAGGTCTTCACCGCAACCGAGGGCAGCTCCGGTCTCGATCTGCTCGCACGCAACGACTACGATCTGCTCCTGCTCGATCTCGCCCTTCCCGGCGAAAGCGGCATCGATCTCCTCCCGCGTATCAAGGCCGTGCAGCCGCATCTGCCTGTCATCATGATCACCGCCTTCGGCACCGTGGGCAACGTCGTCGATGCCATCCGCACAGGCGCCGAAAACTTCGTCCAGAAGCCCTGGGACAACGAGAAACTCCTCGCCGACATCCGCTCCGCCATCGCCCGCCACAAGGCCGAGCAGGAGGTCGTCCAGCTCAAGCGCGCTCTCAAAATGCGCTACAACTTCGAGCACATCGTCGGCAAAAGCGAGCCGATGCTGCGACTCTTCGACCTCGTCGCCCAGGTCGCACCCAGCCGCTCGACCGTCCTTGTTCAAGGCGAAAGCGGCACCGGCAAGGAACTCGTGGCCAAAGCGCTCCACGCGAACTCCCCCCGCCGCGACAAACCCTTCGTCCCCGTCAACACCGGCGCCGTCCCCTCGGAGCTGCTCGAATCCACTCTCTTCGGCCACGTCCGCGGCGCCTTCACCTCCGCCGTCAACTCCAAAAAAGGCCTCTTCGAAGTCGCCAACGGCGGCACCCTCTTCCTCGACGAGATCGGCACCATGACCATGGACATGCAGGCCAAAATCCTGCGCGTCCTCCAGGACCGCCGCTTCATGCAGCTCGGCGGCACCCAGGAGATCCAGGTCGACGTTCGCATCGTCGCCGCCACCAACGTCAATCTCCAGAACGCCGTCCGCGAAGGCCGCTTCCGCGAAGATCTCTTCTACCGCCTCAACGTCATTGCGCTCGATCTTCCGCCGCTTCGCCTCCGCCGCGAAGACATCCCTCTGCTCGCCGCCCACTTCCTGAAGTTCTACGCCGAAGAAAACGGCACCGGCGAACGCGTCCTCTCCCCCGAAGCCCTCCGCGTCCTCATGGAATACGAGTGGCCTGGCAACGTCCGCGAGCTCGAAAACGCTATGGAACGCGGCGTCGTCCTTTCCACCACACGCATCATTCCGGCCGAGCTCCTCCCTGCCCAGCTCACCGGCAGCACCTACTCGGCCGCCTCGCTCGAACATCGGCCCGATGCCTCGCTCTTCGACATCATGGAAGAGATCGAACGCCGCATCATCGCCGACCGACTGGAGCGATGTCACTGGAACCAGACCGAAGCCGCCGAGTTCTTCAAAGTCCCGCTCTCCACCCTGAACCAAAAGATCAAACGCCTCAACATCGAAGTGCGCAAGCGCCACCGCGACTAGCTCTCCCCGCGACTACGGCTGCAAGACGATCTTCATCGACCCGGGCTGCGGGTGCGAAGCCAAATCGATCGCCTCCGCGGCCTGCTCCAGCGAAAACCGGTGCGAGATCAGCTGCGTCAGATCCAGACCGTTGCGATACCCCGCAAACACCAGCCGAGCCCCCTCCTCCTGGATCGCCACCGACGCGCTGTACGACCCCATCAGCGTCTTCTCGTCCATGCAGACCTGCGCCGGATCGAACGCCGCCCGGCCATGCTGCGTGCTCGCAAACAGCATCACCCGCCCGCCCGGCCGGACTGCATCCATCGCCGTCTGGATCAGAGCATCGTTGCCCACCGCCACCATCGCCACATCGGCGCCCCGGCCCTCGGTCCTCGCCTTCGCCGCCGCCACCACATCGCCCTCCACCGGCTGATCGAGACCGAACCGAGCCGCGACCGCACGCCGCTCCGCAAACAGATCCGACGTCAGAACCGTCGCTCCGGACCGTCCGGCCAACGCCCCCAGCAGAATCCCAATCGGCCCCTGCCCGATCACCAGAACCGTCTCGTCCGGCTCGAGCGCCAGCATGCGCACCGCCTTGAAACACGTGTTCACCGGCTCGATAAACGCCGCCTGCTCAAACGGCACGTCGTCGGGAACCCGCACCAGACCATCCCGCACAATCCAGTCCATCACGCGGATGTACTCCGCAAACCCGCCACCCGCAGGCGCGCCCACGCCCGCCGTCGTTCCCACCCGCTTGTAGGTCTCGCACTGCGCAAACGTCTCTTTGCGGCAGAAATAGCACTTCCCGCACGGAATGTGGTGAAACGCCATCACGCGATCGCCCACCGCAAACTTCCCGACACCCTCGCCCAGCCGTACGATCGTCCCCGCCATCTCGTGCCCAAACACCCGCGGCGCCTCATGCGATCCGCTGTGGATCTTCTTCAGGTCCGTCCCGCAGATGCCGCACGTGTGGATGCGCACGAGCGCCTCCCCCGGCCCGATCTCCGGCACCGGCACCGTCTCGACGCGCACGTCGTTCACGCCGCGATACACCGCGGCCCGCATCGTGCGCGGAACCGCGATCTCCTTATCCTCCAGAACCTCAGGCACAACATCCACCGCCATCTCTTCCGCTCCTGAAAACCGTTTGCTTCTAGTCTAGTTCGCGATCCATCTCCTCGGTCAGCGCCAGCAGCGCCCGCCTGCTGTTCCGCGCCAGCCGCAACAAGGGCCCCCACACCCCGGGCCGCAACGCGCTATGGAGCGCAAACGCCCGCTCCCGAAACTGCCCATCGCCGGTCACCCACCGGTCCATCGCCGGCATCGCAAACTCCGCCTCGTCCGAGATCGCCTTGATCGCCCGAAACTCCCGGCCCGCAGCCAACGCCAGCCGCGCCACCGCCGCCGCCTCCATGTCCACCGCGTCCGCACCGTACGTCTCGCGCAGCCGCCTCTTGCCCGCAATCCCGGCAACGCTCGCCGACGTTGCAAGCACGCATCCCGCCTCCCCCGTCCGATACCGCTCGCCCGTCCTCGTATCCACCACCAAACCCGCGCGAACCACCGCCCCAACCCGCAGAGCAGGATCGCAAGCACCCGCCAGACCGACCGACACCACGCGATCGATCGACCGCACCTCCAACGCCGCCGCCAGCGCCAGCGTCGCTCGCTCTCCGCCCATCCCCGCACAGCTCACCACGCCGCGATCACTCGTGTACACCACCACACCACCCCGCCGCTCCGATCGATCCCAGCCCCGCACCAAGCCGGCCACCTCGCGCGAGAGCGCCGCGACCACGGCCACATTCCCCTTCAAGCTGCCGGCTCGCCCGATCGCGGCCTCTCGATCGGCGGCGCATACCCCTGCGCCAGGAACCACTCGATCGCCTCGCGCAACGCGTGGTACACCGGCTTCACCTCAAATCCGAGATCCCGCTCCGCCTTCGCCGAACTCGCAAACATCTTCTTCCTCCCCATGCGCACGGCCTCCACCGTCGCCCGCGGCTCGCGCCCACGCAACCTGCCCGTCACCGTCTCGTCAAACATCGCGAACAGCATCGCCACCGCGTGCGGAACCCGCACCTTCGGCGACGGCAGGCCCGTGATCGACGACATCCGGTCCAGAATCTGCTTCAGCGTCAGGTTCTCGCCGCCCAGGATGTACCGCTCCCCCGGCGTCCCCCGGTCGAGCGCCACCACATGCATGCGCGCCACCTCATCCACATCCACCAGGTTCAAGCCCGTGTCCACATACGCCGGAAATCGCCGGTTCAAGAAGTCCACAACGATCCGTCCTGTCGGCGTCGGCTTCCGATCCCCCGCACCGATCGGCGTCGTCGGATTCAGCAACACCACATGCTGCCCCGCGCGCGCAGCTTCGATCGCCACCTGCTCCGCCAGAAACTTCGACCGCTTATACGGGCCGATCATGCTCTCGATCGACACCGGCGTCGCCTCATCCACAATCGTCCCGTCCGTCCGAAACCCCATCGTCGCCACCGACGACGTGTACACCACCCGCCGCACCCCAGCCTCGCGTGCGAGCCGCAGCAGATCCCGCGTCCCGTCGACATTCGCCCGATACATCTCCGCCGGGTCCGGCACCCAGAGCCGGTAATCCGCGGCAACGTGGACCAGAGCATCGCAGCCCAAGAGCGCCGTCCGGAAACTCTCCACATCTCGAAGATCGCCCCGCACCAGCTCCGCCCCAGCCAGCCCCTCAATCGCACGGAGATCGCTCGACGGACGCGTCAGCAGCCGCAACTCCGCTCCCGCAGCCGCATACGCCAGAGCAACATGGCTCCCCACAAACCCCGTCGCGCCCGTCAGAAAAACCTTCATGCAAACACAGTCTAGCTGGAGCCTGTCAGCGAGTAGATGCGGACCTCTCCTGTTTCGAAGCTGGCGTAGTGCCGGCCATCCGGCGATAACGTGGCCCGGGCGCCTAAGCTGAAGGGGCGCCCGACGATAGGATTTTGCCGCCTCGATCGAAGATCGCGAGCTCGCCGTTGTTCTCCTGGCAAAACAACCCGGTGAGATCGCAGAGACGTCCTTCGCGTTTGCGTCCGAAACCTTGATAACGAGCCAAGTCTTCGGATACACCTTGAAATTCTGTATCGTACCCCACGGGGAACCAAGGAAGGGTTTCTAGCTGTCGATCTCTTTTCCACAAGACGAGCTGGTCGGCACGTTTCGAAACCCGGATAATGCCTAGAACGCGGTCGTGAGCCACTAACCCAATAAGCTCAGCTACACCATCCTGCTCCACATCGGCTCTCCATCGTGCACCGTCCAAGTATGCGGCGTTCATCACGCATCGGCGATGAGCGCCGCTGTAAATGACATCCGTAAATGCATACACGCCGGGCTGCAACTCCTGTCGGCAGAGCATGTAGGCAACTCCGTCCGTACCGAACTGTCGGTCCATGGTGCCCACGGGCCAGTCCTCAGTGGTTTTCCTGGTCAGCACGAGTGGTCGACCGGTGAAGATGTCGTAGGTACGAGGCCCAGTCAGGACGAACCCTTCCTGAAAGACGAGAGCATGATCAACAAGGGTGTCGCGCTCAAGCAGCCGATCGATACGCCCGACATCCTTTAGGTCGGGATCGAGCAGGAGGACTCCTGACTTCGATCTTCCGGCTTCCTCAATCCGAAATAGGAGAGTTCCGGCCGGTCCGCGCATAGCCTCGCCTGGAGCGACTAACTCCTCGCCACCATCTGCGTCGTAGGGCAGATCACGCGATGCCTGAAGATCTCCTTTGAGGTCAAAGACAAGAATGCGCGCGAGGCCAGCTGCCGCTCGACCGGATGAAGGTCGACAGCTGGGGCTGATGTTGAAACCGAGAGCCAAGCGGTCGTCAGTCAGCCAAACGAGGAATCGATACCCGATCACGTGACTCGTGCAGTCTATCTCTGCGTCATGGATCAGGTAGTCGTGAGGCAGACCGAAGCGGGAGAGATTTACACGAACGTCCGGAGCGGGGCCAATCGGCGGTGAAGACTTTCTGCAAGCCTGGGTGAGAAACAGCAAGAGGCTAGCGGCAAGTGCGAGGCAGCAGAGTTGAGGTCTCGCCATCGCCGTTGAAATTAGTCCAGCTTCTCGGGCTCGATCTGGATATTCTTCTCACCTGCCGCCTTCTTCTCCCAATACTTTTTGATCCACGCCTCAAAGCTCTTGCCCGCTGCCGTATCGCGTCCGGTAAACGCGAGCGCGCCCACCTCCGAATACAGCACGCTAACCTTGGTCTTCGCCCCCGTCGGAATAATCCGGACCACCGAGCTCTCGAGCGTCGCGCCCGTGCGCCGGTCGAAGAGATACCCCTCCACCCTGGTCCCATCCTTGCGTGTCAGCGTCACATCGCCGCGATAGTCGAAGGCCTTTTCGAGCGCATCCCGGATCTCGGCATCGCCGGCCAGCGTCGGGATCCAGCCCTGCAAATCCTCGCGCTCCCGACCCGCCGCGACCTCGAGATCGTTAGGGTCAAACGCCTGCTGCTGCTCGATCTTCAGATGCTCCTGCTGGTCTGTCGGCATGTGCGCTCAGTCTCCCGAAACCAGAGTCGATTCCTCGGTCCCGACATGGGACGCAGACACCGCCGAGGGCGCCTCAATCTGCACCAGAGGCCCATGCTGCGCCGGCCGCCACTCGTTCAGCAGCTTCTGCGCGCCCTCATCCGGATACAACGAAGGAAACACATACTTCTTCGCCGTAACCAGAAATCCCTTCAGCGAACTGAAGTTGTAATCCACCGCCGAAGCCTCATGCCCCGAGTGCACCATGCAGTTCGCGCATCGCGGATTTCCGCTCTTCGCCCCATAGTTCTGCCACTCGGTCGCCTCCATCAGCTCCGCGAACGTGTCCGCATAGCCATCCTGCAGAAGGTAGCACGGCTTCTGCCAGCCAAAGATCGAAAACGTCGGCATCCCCCAGGGCGTGCACTCAAAGTTCTGCTTGCCCATCAGGAACTCGGCAAACAGAGGATGCGTGTTGAACTGCCACTCCTTCTTGCGGTTCGACAAAATCGCCCGAAACATCCGCCGCGACCGCGCCTTGCCCAGAAAGTGGCTCTGATCCGGCGCCTTGTCGTACGTGTACCCCGGCGACACCATCATGCTCTCCACACCCGCCGCCGTCAGTTCGTCGAAGTGCGCCCGCACCGAGTTCGGATCGGCACCGTCAAACAGCGTCGTATTCGTCGTCACACGAAATCCGGCCGCCACCGCCGCCCGCACACCCTCCATCGCAATGTCGTACCCACCCTCGCGACAGACGGACAAGTCATGGTGCTCCCGCTGCCCATCCACATGCACCGAAAACGACAGGTACTTGCTCGGCTGGAACAGGTGCAGCTTCTCCTTCAGCAGGAGCGCGTTGGTGCACATGTACACGTACTTCTTGCGCTCCACCAGGCCCGCCACAATCTCGGGCATCTGCGGATGCAGCAGAGGCTCGCCGCCGGGAATCGACACCATCGGCGTCCCGCATTCCTCTACAGCGCGAAAGCACTCCTCCGGGCTCAGCTCCGCCTTCAGGATGTGCGCCGGATACTGAATCTTGCCGCACCCCGCACACGCCAGATTGCAGCGAAACAAGGGCTCCAGCATCAACACCAAGGGATACCGCTTGCGCCCTCGCAGCTTCTGCTTCAACACATACGTGGCAACAGTCCATGCCTGCGAAACGGGTACTGCCATGCTCAAAATCCTCCGGCCTTCCACTCGCTCCAGATCTCAGGCCGCGGTCTCGTCCGCCGCCGCTTCCCGCTCCATCGCGCGCTTGTACGTCGTCAGCGCCAGCAACGGAAAGTACTGCTTATAGAGATGATAGCCAAGGTAAAAGACTCGCGGAAATCCCGTCCCCGTGTAATAACTCTCGCCATTGCGCCCCGGCATCAACTCGTCCCATTTGCCATCCGCGTGCTGCCGCTCCACCAGCCACCGAACCCCCTTGGCCACCGAGTCCGACCGCGTATCCCCCGCCGCCAGCAGCCCCAGCAGAGCCCATGCCGTCTGCGAGGGCGTCGACGGCCCGATGCCGCGCTGGTCCGGATCGTCATACGTCCCGCACGTCTCGCCCCATCCGCCATCCGCGTTCTGCACCATCCGAACCCACTCCGCCGCCTGCTGAATCGAAGGCTCCAGATTCGACATCACCATCGCCTCCAGACCGCGCAAGACCAGAAACGTCCCATACAGATAGTTCACGCCCCATCGGCCGAACCAGCTGCCATCCGGCTCCTGCTCCTCGAGGATGAACTGGACCGCCTTCTCCACCCGCGGATCGGATCGAGTAAAGCCATAAAGGGACAGCATCTCGAGCATCCGGCCCGTAATGTCCACCGTCGGTGGATCGAGCATCGCATTGTGGTCGGCAAACGGAATGTACTGAAAGATCGACTTGGTGTTGTCCTTGTCGAACGCCGCCCAACCGCCGTTCTTGCACTGCATCGCCCAGATCCAGTTCAGCGCTCGCTGCGTCACCTCGTGCTGATACCGTTCGCGCGGATTCTCCACGCAGTTGAGCGCCAGCAACACCTGCGCCGTATCGTCGATGTCCGGATAAAACTCGTTGTTGAACTCGAAGTACCATCCCCCCGGCTCGACGCCCTTCACCTTCTCCGCCCAATCGCCCTTGTGCCGGACCTCCTTCGACAAGATCCAGTCCGCCGCCCGCAACAGGCTCGGATCGTCCTTCGGCACACCCGCCTCGCCCAGCACATACATCGCCTGCGCCGTATCCCACACCGGAGGGAAGCACGGCTGCATCCGAAACGTCGGCGTCGGGTACCCGGGCTCACCCTCCGGACAATCGATCCCCAGCTTCTCAAACTCATCCATCGCCCGAATCATCTGCGGATCGTCGATCGAGTACCCCAGCACCCGCAAAGCCACAATCGAGTTCAGCATCGCCGGATAGATCGCACCCAGGCCATCGGACTTCTCAAACCGCTCCAGCATCCACGCCTCTGCCCGGCGCAACGCCATCTTTCGCAGCGGCCGAATATGCACACGCTCCGCCAGGTGCGCCACACGGTCGCAGAACAGAAAGAAATTCCGCCAGCTGACGGGATGCTTCCGGTCCCATCGCAGCCGCAGATCGGCATTGGCGCGACCACCCAAAAACAGCTCATCGATGCCCTGCTCCGGCGCCAACTTCTTGAACGGCTTCTTCGCATAAATGATCGACAGCGGCACCAGAATGCCACGCGACCACGAGCTGATCTCGTAGATATTGAAGTAAAACCAGTTCGGAAACAGGACGATCTCCGGAGGAACCGCCGGCACCGCGTCGTAGTCGTACTGCCCCATCGCGCACAGATAGATCTTCGTAAAGGTGTTGCACTCCACCACGCCGCCGAGCGCCAGGACGCACTCGCGCGCCTTCACCATCACCGGTTGATCCTTCGACCAACCCATCAGCTTCAGCGCAAAGTACGCCTTCACCCCGTAGCTCACGTTCGATGGTCCGCCCGGATACAGGCTCCACCCGCCATCGTCGTTCTGGTGCCGCAAAATCTCGTTCACCGCCCGGCTCATCCGGCCCGGATCGCCCGTACCCAGCAACGTGTGCACAAAGATGTAATCGGCCTCGAGCATCACATCCGCTTCGAGCTCACCGCACCAGTAGCCGGCCTCGTTCTGCTCCCGCAAGAGCCAATCCTTCGATCGCGCAATGCCGTCCACCACGCGATCCATCGCCAGGTCGAGCCGGCCAAACCGCGGCTGCGTCGCCGTCCGTCCCGTGGTCGAGTTTTGCTGCGATCTCATCTCCGGCGTCGCCTCTCCCACTACCGTGCAACCGCGGGCGCCGACGCAATCGCCTGCACAATCTCCGGCGGCAGCCCAAACCTGACATTCTCCGGCATCACCTCAACCTCCGTCGCGTCCCCAAACCCTCGCGCGCTCAAGGCCGCCACCACCTCCTGCACCAGCACCTCGGGCGCAGAGGCCCCAGCCGTCACCGCAACCTTCATCACGCCTTCCAGCCACTCCTGCCGGATATCCCCCGCCTTGTCGATCAGGTACGAGCGCGTCCCCAAATTCTCCGACACCTCCACCAGACGGTTCGAGTTCGAGCTGTTCTTTGAACCCACCACCAGCACCAGGTCGGCTCCATGCGCCACATTCTTCACCGCCGTCTGCCGATTCTCGGTCGCATAGCAGATGTCCTGCGCGTGCGGCCCAACGATATTCGGAAACCGGATCTTCAACGCCTCAATCATGTATCGCGCCTCATCGAGCGACAGCGTCGTCTGCGTGAGGTACGCCACATGATCCGGGTCCGGCACCACTAGCTCCGCAACCTCCTCCACCGTCGACACCACCTGCGTCACCAGCGGCGCCTCGCCCTGCGTCCCCTCCACCTCTTCATGGTCGCGATGCCCCACCAGCACCAGCGAATACCCCTGCCTGGCAAACTTGATCGCCTCCACATGCACCTTGGTCACCAGGGGACAAGTCGCATCGATCACCTTGAGACCGCGCTCCTTGGCCCGCTCACGCACCGCCGGCGAAACCCCATGCGCGGAATAGATCACGCGCGCTCCCTCCGGCACCTCGTCCAGCTCATTGACGAAGATCGCACCCTTCTTGGCTAGATCGTTCACCACATAGCTATTATGAACAATCTCTTTGCGCACATAGATCGGCGCGCCAAACGTGTCCAGAGCGATCTGCACAATGTCGATCGCGCGCACCACGCCGGCACAAAAGCCGCGAGGCTTCAGAAGAAGAACCTGCCTCACATCCGACGTCTCACCCTGCAACGTCTCTCGAACGCGACCCGGAACTTCGAAGTCCACACCTGTAATCGTCACCTTGCCAGTATATCGCTTCAGGGCCCCGAAAGGAGGCCCGGAAGCAATCTCACGCACCGTATCGAACAGGAGACACCAGCCCCTAAATACTGTCGCGCACGCACCCTGGATGCGCACAGTCGCAGCTCAACTCCGTCACGCCCTCCGAATCCTCGCAGATCTGCGAACAATACTTCTTGTCGCCCGAGATGGTACAGGAACAACTCGCATGCGCACACTTCTTCGCTTCATTTGCCATCGGAATTACCTCCAGTGAATGTGATGCCGAAGCGGTTCGCCCGAGATGGCCTACCGGCTGCTCTCGATCAAATGCTCCGCATGACGCAGGCTGGTCTCGGTCAGCATCGCCCCACTCAGCATCCGCGCAATCTCCTCGGTCCGCTCGTCCCGCTCCATCCGGTGCACCGCCGTCTCCGTCCGACCAGCCCGCTCCGTCTTCGCAATCAGGAAATGCTGATCCGCAAATGCCGCAATCTGGGGCAGATGCGTCACACACAACACCTGCTGCGCTCCGGCAAGCTCCTTCAACTTTCGCCCCACCGCCTCAGCCGCCCGGCCGCCAATCCCAATATCGATCTCGTCAAACACCAGCGTCCTCAAACCCGCCGCCTCAGCCACCCCAGCCCCGGCCGACCTCCGCCGCTTTCCGTTCGCCTCCGCCCGCGCCCCTTCTTCCACCGTCACCTTCAACGCCAGCATCACGCGCGACATCTCGCCGCCGGACGCAATCTCCGTTAGCGGCTTCATCGGCTCTCCAGCGTTGGTGGCGATCATGTACTCCACCTCGTCCCAGCCGTGCGCCGTCCAGTGTGTCTCTTCCTCCCGCCGCACCACCCTGACGCCGAACCGCACCTGCATCGCGAGCGCATTGATCTCCACCTCGGCCCGCTTCTCCAGCCGCTCCGCTGCCGCTGCCCGCGCGTCCGTCAACCGCGCCGCCGCTGCCCGGTAGGCCGCCGCATCCACCGCCTTCTGCGCCCGCAACTCTGCGACCAGAGCATCCCGGTTCTCCACCTCGGCGAGACGCTCGGCCGCCTCCACCCCAAAGCTCATCACCTCCGCCAAACTCGCACCATACTTCCGCTTCAACCGATCCAAGGCCGCCAGCCGGTCCTCAATCTCCTCCAGCCGCTCCGGCGCCGCCTGCACCGTCTCCGAGAAGCGCCGCACCTCCGCATCCACGTCCTCGACCGTCGCCTTCGCCGCCGCCAGCTGCTGTGCCGGCTCGGCAAACCGCGCGTCAAACCGCGCCAGCTCCTCCACCTGCTTCAGCGCCGCCCCCAACGTCGACTCCGCCGCCGACTCCGACTCGTACAGGAGATCGTGCGCGATCATCGCCGCCGTCAGGAGCCGCTCGGCATTCGCCAACACCCGCTTCTCCGCCTCCAACCGCACGTCTTCCTCCGCATCCACCAGCCCCGCGGCCTCGATCTCGCGACTCTGAAACCGCCACAGATCCGCCATCCGCAGACGATCCTGCTCCGACGTCTCCATCTCCTGCAAACGCCGCGTGGTCCCCCGCCACGCCGCAAAAGCCGCCTCCACCCGGTCCGTCGGGAGCACGCCAAACCGATCCAGCACACCTCTCTGCTCCGTCTGGTCGAAGCCGCCCATCGTCTCGCCCTGCGAGTGAATCAGCGCCAGCTCCGGCGCCAGCTGCCGCAGCACCCCCACCGTCGCCGGCTGGTTGTTCACAAACACCCGCCCCTTGGTTGTGTGCGTGATCTCGCGCCGCAACAGCACCTGCTCCAGGTCGCCGTCGATCCCATTCGCCTCCAGGATCGCCGCCGTCCCCTCCGTACCCTCAAACACACACGCCACCACCGCCCGCTCCGCCCCATGCCGGATCACGTCCGCCGACGCCTTGCCCCCCAGCAAAAGTCCCAGAGCGTCGATCAAGATCGACTTCCCCGCCCCCGTCTCGCCCGTCAACAAATTCAGTCCCGGCCCAAACAGGACCACCGCGCGATCCACCACCGTATAGTTCTCCGCGCGCAACTCCAGCAGCATCTCGGCCTCAAGGAACGACTACCCCGGAGCATAACAAAGCCCATAACAAAGCCCGTAACAAAGCCGCGCCCCACCGATGCAAAAGCGCCCTCCGCCAGGTGCTGCATGGGGAGGCATCCGGCACGGTACATCCCCCCAACATCCTCCCCGCCGCAAACCCGGAGCACCCACCCAGCCGATACACTACAACCCAGACGCCACCTATGCCCCAGATCCTCCTCTTTGCTCTCGCCTTGCTGCAGGAAGACGCCACCCCTCCCCCCGCCGCGACCTCCCCATCCACCACCAGCGCGCTCGGCGAGATGATCCACAACAGCGGCCCCGTCGCCACCGCCGTTCTCCTCCTCCTGCTCGCCGCCAGCATCTTTTCCTGGACCATCATGCTCTCGAAATGGAGCTACTTCCGCCGCGCCAAGGCCCAGGGCGCCCGCTTCCTCCGCGCCTTTCGCAAGTCCGGCCGACTCAGCGAAATCAGCTCCGTCGCCGACCAGTTCAAGCCCAGCCCGCTGGTCGCAGTCTTCTCCGAGATCCACGACGAGTACCACCGCCAGACCTCCGGCCGCGGCCTCCCGCGCAATCCCCTCGCCCTCGAACGCGCCGCCCAGACCGCCTCCAGCGAAGCCCTCACCGCCATGGAACAGCGCATGACCTGGCTCGCCACCATCGCCACCATCGCCCCCTTTATCGGCCTCTTCGGCACCGTCATGGGCATCATCGACGCCTTTCACGGCCTCGGCACCGCCGGCGCCGCCACCCTCCGCGCCGTCGCCCCCGGCATCTCCGAAGCCCTCATCACCACCGCCGCCGGTCTCCTCGTCGCCATCCCCGCCGTGGTCGGCTACAACCAGCTCACCGCCCAGCTCCGCGACTTCGCCGCCCGCATGGACGACTTCGGCCGCGAACTCCTCAACGCCATCGAAAACGCCGCCATGCTCGCACCTCCCGCACCCCTCCCCACCCCCGTCCCAACCCACACCTCCACCCACTTCGACGAACCGCGTCGGAGATCCTTCTAACTCATGGCCTTCACCTCCCGCACCGGCGGCGTCGCCCGCACCCAGACCGCGCTCGCCGAGATCAACATCACCCCGCTCGTCGATGTCGTCCTCGTCTTGCTTCTCATCTTTATGCTCACCGCCCCCGTGCTCCAGTCCGGCGTCGAGGTCGCCGTCCCGCACACCCGCTCCGTCAACCAGCTCACCGAAGATCGCACCGTCGTCACCATCGATAAGAACCAGAACGTCTTCCTCCAGGACAAGCCGGTCAACGTCAACAACCTCCCCGCCCTCCTGCGCTCCTCCAACACCAAAGCCGACGCCACCAGGCGCGTCATCTATCTCCGCGCCGACGAGCAGGTCCCCTTTGGCGCCTTCGCCTCCGTCATGGATGCCGTCAAACAGGCCGGCATCACCGACATCAGCATCGTCACCCGGCCCATCGAGCGCTAAGCCCTTTATGCCCGCCCCACCTCGCTGGAATCCATCCCCCGCCGCCACCGCCAACCCCTGGCTTCGCTCCTCGAACTCCACTCCCGACAACCTCCGCGGCAACCTCGCCGGCGCCATCCTGCTCCACGGCCTCGCCATCGCCGCCGTCCTCGCCGGCAGCCTCCTCCTCCGACCGCACGGCGACCGCTGGGGCGAGCAAGCCTCCGCCGCCGGAGCCATCCAGGCCACCGTCGTCTCCTCCCTCCCCCTGCCCCCGCGCCAGAAAACCCTCGACACCGGCGTCCTCACCTCCGACCGCCCCAGCCCCGCTCCCACACCCGCTAAAGAACGCACCGAGCCGCCCCCTCGCCCGCACGAAGTCCTCATCCCCACCAAACCGCAGCTCAAGCCGCTCCCCCCGCCCAAGCTCGCGGAGCAGCCAACCCCCGAGCCGCCCAAACACCCCCAGACCGTCAAACCCCAACCCACCAAAGCCACCACCGGCGAAACCTCCGGCATCCGCATCCCGCAGAGCACCCTGCAGTTGAAAAACGGCACCGCCTCGGTCAGCGCGGAGGACCATGCCTTCGGCGCACGCTTCGCCTACTACATCCGCGGCGTCAACACGAAAGTGACCGAAAACTGGTACAAGCAGGAGGCCGACCCCGCCCTCTCCGAAGGAAAGCGCGCAACCATCGTCTTCGAGATCAGCCGCAACGGCGCCGTCTCCGACGTCGCCATCGAGGGCCCCAGCGGATCGCCGTCGCTCGACACCTCCGCCAAACGAGCCGTTCTGCGCGTCGACAGCTTTGCCCCCCTGCCGCCCGAATACACCGGCGACAGCATCCGCGTCGAGTTCTCCTTCAACTACCGCCAACAGTGATCTCCGGGTTCCTCCCTGACTACCCCCTCCAGCCGCACCGACCGGCTTTGCGTCTACCATGGAGGAAAATGTTCAGCACGCCTCAAAGCTTCCCCATGCCGGATCGCCGGCTCCTCTACACCATCCTGTCGATCCTCCTGTTTGCATCCGGCATCGCCCCCGCGCAGGACACCTTTCACACCGAAACCTCCTCCGGCGCTGACCGCATCCGCATCGCCGTCGCGAGCTTCAAACCCGCCACCTCAGACGCCGGCCCCCTCAAGCAAACCTTCGACAACACCCTCTTCGCCGACCTCAACGCCGCCGGCATCTTCGACATCGTCTCCAGGAGCCTCCTCCCCCAATCCACCCCCGGCGCACCCTCCGAGATCAGCCTCAGCCAGTGGTCCGCGCCGCCGGTCAACGCCGCCATGACCGCCTTCGGCAACCTCGGCATCCAGAACGACCGCCTCGTCGTCTCCGGCTTCCTCTTCGACGTCAAAAACACCCAGTACCCCCAGGTCCTCGCCAGGCAATACACCGAGCCCGCCGGCGAAGACTCCGCCCGCCAAATCGCCCATCGCTTCGCCGACGAGATCATCCTTCGCCTCGGCGGAGGCACCCCCGGCATCGCCGAAACCAAAATCTTCTACGTGAAATCCGGCTCCGGCGGCAAAGAAATCTGGCAGATGGACTACGACGGCGCCAACCAGCACGCCGTCACCCACCTCGGCACCGTCTCGCTCTCGCCTCGCGTCTCCCCGGACAACACCCGCCTCGCCTTCTCCTCGCTCGGCCGCGAAGGTTTTCAACTCCGCATGTACTCGCTCGTGCTCGGCCGCGTCGTCAACCTCCCCACCTCCGCCGGCACCAACCTCTCGCCCGCCTGGAGCCCCAGCGGACGCGAGATCGCCTTCTCCTCCTCCCGCAGCGGCGACCCCGAAATCTGGATCTCCGACAGCAACGGCAACGGCGCCCGCCGCGTCACCTCCTTCCGCGGCCCCGACGTCTCCCCCGTCTTCAACCCGCGCACCGGCTCCCAGATCGCCTGGATCAGCGGACGCTCCGGCCTCCCGCAGCTCTACATCATGGACACCGACGGATCCTCCGTCCAGCGCATGACCGACGGCGGCTACGCCACCTCGCCCTCCTGGTCGCCCAACGGCCAGTTCCTCGCCTTCGCCTGGAACCGCAAGTACGGCCCCGGAGCCCCCGGCGGACAAGACATCTACATCATGGAAATCTCCACCAAACGCTGGATCCAGCTCACCCACGACCAGGGCCGCTGCGACTTCCCCTCCTGGTCTCCCGACGGCCGTCACATCGTCTTCGCCTCCTCCCCCGACGGCCGCGCCGACCACAGCCGTGTCCTCACCATGCTCGCCGACGGTGCCAATCTCCACCCACTCACCGGCTCCGGCGCCGACATGCCCAACTGGAGCTGGAAGTGACCTCGCCCAAACCTCCCCTCTCACAGCAAAGATCCCCAGACATCAAAGATCGGACCACCACACACCCATGAGCCTCCTCTCCGCCACCCGCGCCCGATCCTTCAGCATCGTCCTCACCGCCGCCGCCCTGATCTTCACCTCTGCCGGCTGCCATAAAAAGAAAAACACCGTCAATCCCGCGAGCCTCGGCCCCACCGACGCCGGCAGCACCGCCGCTCCCACGGCCAACATCACCGCCGACCCGCTAGCCATCGACCTCGGCCAAAGCGTCGTCCTCAACTGGCGAACGCAGAACGCCACCAACGTCACCATCGACGGCATCGGCGAGGTCAACGCCAACGGCACCCAGACCGTCTCGCCCTCCAACTCCACCAACTTCCACCTCACCGCAAAGGGCGACGGCGGCAGCATCGAAGCCAACGTCCGCGTCACCGTGCGCGTCCCCGTCACCCCCACCGCGCCCACCTCCAGTTCCTCCGCCAACCGCGCCGGCGACATGGGCTCCGAAGAAGCCTTCCACCAGAACGTCCAGGACGTCTTCTTCGACTACGACAGCTTCGACCTCCGCCCCGACGCCCAGGCCGCCATCTCGCAGGCCGCCTCCTACCTCGCCACGCACCCCGCCATCCGCGTCGTCATCGGCGGATACTCCGACGAGCGCGGCTCGGCCGAGTACAACCTCGCGCTCGGCGAAAACCGCGCCAACTCCGCACGCTCCGCCCTCATCACCGCCGGCGTCGCCCCCAACCGCCTCCGCGTCATCTCCTACGGCAAGGAAAAGCAGTTCTGCACCGAAGCCACCGAAAGCTGCTACCAACAGAACCGCCGCGACCAGTTCGTCCTCGACCGCTAACAACTGACAAGAATCCTTACGCCAGAAACCCAACCACAGCCACACCCGCAGGTGCCGCACATGAGATCCTTCCGTCTAGTCCCCATCCTCCTCGTCGCGGCCTTCGCAGCTACCGTCGCCCCACCCGCCTCGGCCGCCAGCCGAGACATGGTCCAGCTCCAAACCCAGATCCAGCAGCTCCAGGACGCCGTCGCCCGCCTCCAGCAGTCCAACGACGAACGCATGGGCGTCCTCAAAGACCTCGTCCAGCAAAACGCCGACTCCGTCAACCGCATGTCCGCCACCGTCGAAACCATCCAGAAGCAGCTCGGCGCCCAGGTCGAGGCCCAGGGCGGCAAGGTCGATCAGGTCTCCGGCCAAGTCCAGTCCCTCAACGACTCGCTCGACGAGATCAAAGCACGCCTCGGTCGCCTCGAAAAAAGCATCGCCGACGTCCAAAGAGACCAACAATCCATCGGCGCCAACCTCCAGTCCGGAGCCAACCTCCAACCCGGCACCAACCTCCAACCCGGCCCAGCAAACTCCGCCCCAGCCCCCAATGCAACCTCCGCTCCCGCCCCATCCTCCGACTCCCCGACTTTCGCCCCCGCCCCAACCTCCCGCCGCGGCGGTAAACCCTCAGCCTCCCTCCCCGAGCTCGCCCCAACCTCCAGCTCCGCCGGAGCCCCGCCGGTCGACGAACTCTACAAAACCGCCCTCGGCGACTACATGGGCGCCAAATACGGCCTCGCCGCCTCCGAGTTCGGCGACATCACCCGCTCCTTCCCCAATAACCCCCTCGCCGGCAACGCCTTCTACTACCAGGGCGAGATCGATTACCGCGCCGCCCGCTACAGCTCCGCCATCAAAAACTACGACCGCGTCCTCGAACAGTACCCTGACAACACCAAAGTCCCCGTCGCCCACCTCCACAAAGGCCAGGCCCTCACCCAGCTCAAGCAAACCGACGCCGCCGCCCGCGAGTTCCGCGCCCTCGTCCAGCGCTTCCCCAACTCCCCCGAAGCCACCCAGGCCCGCTCCCGCCTCCTCGCCCTCGGCGCCTCCACCAGATCCCGCTAGCGCTAGGCGCTCCCGATGAGGCGAGTCCGCCCTTAACTCCGCAAACCCCGCATCAAGTCCTCCACCTGCTCCCGCTCCCCACCCGTCAGCTGCAGCAACGGCAGCCGCACCCTCCCCCCAAAGTACCCGTTCAGATCGCACGCATACTTCAGCGCCGCCACCCCCATCTCCCCCTCGATCCGCTCCGCCGCCTGCACGAGTCGCCCCGCCTTCTCCAGCGCCAGCCTCCGATCCCCATCCTTCCACGCCGCCAGCACCTCGTAGCACCCCTGCGGCGTACACGCCCCCAGCGGCGGCATCGCTCCCACCGCGCCCGCCTCCATCGCCTCCACCAAACCCTCCGTCCTTCCCGTCAGCACCTGAAACCCAACCACCTTCTCCCGCGTCCGGATCGCCGGCTTCGGCGGAGCCACCGCCAGCGCGATCCGACCAGTCTCACCTGTCCCACCCCCATCCAGACTAGCCGCCGCAATAAAACTCCCCGCTGCCACCCCGTCATCGGCCCGCAGCATCCGCTCCGTCACCGCCCCAAACACCGCGGTCGCCGTCACCCTCCGCGACACCCCGCTCGTCCCATCCAGCACCGCGCGCAACCGATCCGGGCCCGCTCCCGCATCCACCATCCCAATCACTCCGGGGTGCCCAGCCAGCTCACACACCAGATCGACCGAAATCGCCGGCCCCGACCCCAGCCCCATCCCAAAAACCCCGTCCGGACCTCCACTCACCAGCACCACCGGCAGCGGCGACCGGTCCGCTACCGCCTGAAAATATATCCCCCGCTCCCGCTCCCCGCCCGGCCCACGCCCCAAAAACCCCGGAACCCGCAGCATCACCGCGTCAAACCGCATCTCCGCCGCAACCTCCGCCAACGCGAGCGTCCCCGCCACACCATCCCGCGACACATCCGCCAGCAGCACCCTCGTCTCCGCGCACGCCGGCGCCGCCGACCGCAGCACCGTCGCCATCTCCTCGTCCGACAGCAGCTCCGCCTCGCCAACCGCCGTCAAAAGAGCCACGCCATTGGCCGGCGTCCGCGAAGCCCGCTCCACATTGTGCTCCAGCTTTCGCAGATTCAAACGTCCATCCGGGTAAAACGGCGTCGTCAAGGGCAGGTGCAAACCATGGAGCAGCATGGCTCTCATTCTAAAGAACCGCAGCCCCTCACATCCCCTAAAAGCCGTAGAAATCCGACCGCCGGTACCCCCCCATCCTCGATACCCTGAACCTCAGGGCAGCCATGATGCGACCGCGCGACACCTCCCACGACAAAACCATCGGCGAACTCGCGCGCGAAGCCTTCTGGTTCTTCACCCACACGCTGCTCGCCACCGCCGTCCTCGCCGCAGTCGTCGCCGCGATGTCCTTCTCCCACCCCGACCCCGACTCCTACACCCCCAAGCTCCTCGGCACCGCCCTCGCCTTCTTCGTCCCCGTCCTCATCGGCTTCCTGATCGCCCGCGCCCAGGGCAACGACATCGCCCGCTACACATGGATCTCCGGCCTCCTGCTCTTCTCCGTCGTCTGCGTCTGGGTGCTCGACCTGCCCACCGGCAACGGCCTCTGCGAAAACTGCGGCGCCCTCGAAAAACTCTGGCGCACCTTCTTCGACATCAGCCACGGCTCCGGCCTCATGGGCGGCGACGGCCTCCTCATCGGCTCCTGGCTGCCCCTCTCCATGATCGGCTACGCCGTGGGCGCCAGCTTCGGCATCGACGCCTAACGCAAATTACTGTCGGTGTATAGGGAGCCACAGGGATCGACGCCGTTTTCTCCCAAGGAAAACGGCTCTGCACAGATATTCCGACTCCATAGCAACAGGTGATTTGCTCTAACCGCATCACCCCGTGTAGCTCTCCGCCTCCGTCTGCTGTGCCGTCACGCGCTCCCGATGCAGAGCCTGCAGCGTCACCACATTCAGCGTCCCCTCCTGCAACGCCGCAATCCCCTCAGCCGCCGCACGCGCCGCCGCCAGGGTCGTAATCGTCGGAATCCGCGCCTGCACCGCCGCCCGCCGAATCGCCTTCTCATCGAAAAACGTGTCCTGCCCCCGCGGCGTATTCACAATCATCTGAATCCGATCGCCCTTGATCAGATCCACCACATTCGGCCGCCCCTCCTTCACCTTGTACACCCGCTCCGGCTGCAACCCCGCCCGCTCCAGAGCCTCCGCCGTCCCATGCGTCGCCACCAGGTGAAACCCCATCTCCACAAACTGCCGCGCCAACTCCACCGCCCCCGGCTTGTCATGGTCGTTCACACTCAGGAACACCGTCCCACGGAGCGGCAACACCTGCCCCGCGGCAATCTGCGCCTTCGCAAACGCCTCGCCGAAGTTGTCCGCAATCCCCATCACCTCGCCGGTCGACCGCATCTCCGGCCCCAAGACCGGATCGACCCCCGGAAACTTGCCCCACGGAAACACCGGCGACTTCACATAAAAGTGCGACCCCAGATCGAGATCCTTGCCCGCCGCCATCTGCCCCGGCAGCAACTCCCGCAAGGTCCGCCCCGTCATCAGCCGAGCCGCCATCTTCGCCAGCGGAATCCCCGTCGCCTTCGACACATACGGCACCGTCCGCGACGCCCGCGGATTCACCTCAATCACAAACACCACACCGCGCTGGATCGCAAACTGAATGTTCACCAGACCCCGCACCTCGAGCGCCAACGCCAGCCGCCGCGTATACGACCGTATCGTCTCCAGCACCTCCGCCGTCAGATCCACCGACGGCAACACACACGACGAATCGCCCGAGTGAATCCCCGCCTCCTCGATATGCTGCATAATCCCGGCAATCAGCACCTCCTTGCCGTCGCACAGAGCGTCCACATCCACCTCCGTCGCATCCTCCAGGAAGTGGTCGATCAGCACCGGCCGCTCCTGCGAGTACTCGATCGCCGTGCTCATATACTGCAGCACCGCCGCCCGGTCGTACGCGATCACCATTGCCCGCCCGCCCAGCACATAGCTCGGCCGCACCAGCACCGGATACCCCACTCGATCCGCCCCCGCCGTCGCCTCCTCCACGCTGGTCGCCATCGCCCCGTCCGGCTGCGGGATCCCCAACTCCTCAATCAACTTCCCAAACCGCTTCCGATCCTCCGCCAGGTCGATCGACTCGGGCGACGTCCCGATCACCGGCACCCCGGCGCGCTTCAACGGCAGCGACAGATTCAGCGGCGTCTGCCCGCCAAACTGCACAATCACCCCGATCTCCGCGCCCCCCGAAGCCTCATGCTCATACACCGCCAAGACATCCTCGAGCGTCAACGGCTCAAAGTACAACCGGTCGCTGGTGTCGTAATCCGTCGAAACCGTCTCCGGATTGCAGTTCACCATGATCGTCTCGTACCCGTCCTCGCCCAGCGCAAACGCCGCGTGGCAGCAGCAGTAGTCGAACTCGATCCCCTGCCCGATCCGGTTCGGCCCCGACCCCAGAATCATCACCTTCCGCCGCCCCGTTGGAGCCGCCTCATCCTCCTCGTCATAGCAGCTGTAGAGGTACGGCGTGTAGCTCTCAAACTCCGCCGCGCACGTATCCACCAGCTTGTACACCGGCCGCACCCCAAGCTGCCGCCGCACCGCGCGCACCGCCGCCGTCCCGTCCGCCCCTTGCAACCCCCACCCCGCCGCCAGCCGCTCGTCCGAAATCCCCATCCGCTTCGCCGACCGCAGCTCGTCCTCCGTCACCTGATCGATCGCCACCCCGCTGATCCCCTTGATCTCGTCCGTAATCTGCTTCACCTGATACAAAAACCACGGATCCATCGACGTCATCCGCGCCACCTCGCGCACCGTCATCCCGCGCTCAAACGCATACCGCACATACTGCAGCCGCTCCGGATGCGGCGTCACCAGCCTCTGCGTCAACCGCCGCGGCTCAATGTCATCCGCCGTCGCCTTCTTTCCCGTCTCGAGCGACCGGATCGCCTTCATCAGCGCCTCCTTGAAGGTCCGCCCAATCGCCATCACCTCACCCACCGACTTCATCTGCGGCCCTAGGGTCTCATCCGCCCCAGGAAACTTCTCAAACTGCCACTTCGGAATCTTCACCACCACATAGTCGATGGTCGGCTCAAAACACGCCGGCGTCGCCTTTGTAATGTCGTTCTGGATCTCGTCCAGCGTATACCCCACGGCCAGCCGCGCCGCAATCTTCGCAATCGGAAACCCGGTCGCCTTCGACGCCAGCGCCGACGACCGCGACACCCTCGGATTCATCTCGATCACCGTCATGCGCCCGTTCTGCGGATTGACCGCAAACTGCACATTCGACCCGCCCGTCTCCACCCCAATCTCCCGAATCACCGCGATCGCCGCATCCCGCATCGTCTGGTACTCGCGATCCGACAACGTCTGCGCCGGAGCCACCGTGATCGAGTCCCCCGTATGCACGCCCATCGGGTCGAAATTCTCGATCGAACACACAATAATGACGTTGTCCTTGAGATCCCGCACCACCTCCAGCTCATACTCCTTCCACCCCAGCACACTCTCCTCAATCAGACACTCGTGCACCGGCGACAGATCGATCCCGCGCGAAAGCGTATCCGTCATCTCCTCGCGGTTATACGCAATACCACCCCCCGATCCGCCCAAGGTAAACGACGGCCGAATCACCACCGGAAACCCGATCTTCGCCGCAAACTGAAGACCGTCGCTCACATTCGTCACCAGCTGCGACTGCGGCATGTCCAACCCAATGCGGTTCATCGCATCCTTGAACAGCAACCGGTCCTCCGCCTTTTTGATCGCCTCGAGCTTCGCCCCGATCAGCTCCACCCCAAACCGCTCCAGCACACCCGAGTCCGCCAGATCGACCGCCAGATTCAAAGCCGTCTGCCCACCCACCGTCGGCAACAGCGCAAACACCCCCGCACCTCTCCTGTCATCCTGAGCGGAGCGCAGCAAAGATCTGTCATCCTGAGTGGAGCGCAGCGGAGTCGAAGGACCTGCGTCACCCGAAGCAGAGCGTCCCATCATCTCCGACTCCACCCGCAGGATCTCCTCCACATACGCCGCGGTCAGAGGCTCGATATACGTCCGGTCCGCCACCTCCGGGTCCGTCATAATGGACGCCGGATTCGAGTTCACCAGCACCACCTCGTACCCCTCAGCCTTCAACGCCTTGCAAGCCTGCGTCCCCGAGTAATCGAACTCCGCCGACTGCCCGATCACAATCGGCCCCGAGCCAATCACCAGCACCTTCCGAATGTCGTCTCTACGCGGCATTGAGTCCTTATCTTGTAATTGCTTGCTTAGCGTTCATCGTGGCAACCGCACATCCTTCGTTTCCGATCACGAGCCGAATGTAAACGGGCTTTTTACAAGCAAACCTCGAATTGCCCCGACTAATGTATTCAAATCGCGCTTTACCAAAACCAGGCGCTTCCACCTCTAGCCAGCCTGAGTCCTTGCCCTCGGACAAAAATCCCCATCGCCCATTTACGTCAGTAGTTGTCGAGGTTCCGACATGCCCGCCGCCCATACTCACTACAGCTCGCTTAATGGGAACTCCATGAAAGTCAGTAACCACTCCACATGCGGCAGGAAGGTTCAATTTCGGAGGAAAGCAATCGGACTGCGCTCGCGAAAGGAACAACCCGCTCAGTATGAGCTTGGACTTCAAGTTAGAAAGCAGCATGAGCTGCCTTCTCTCGTGATCGATCTAGAACAGCAAGTACCTCACCATATTTCTTGCGCAACCGCTTTGTCTTAAAACGGCCAACATACCGTTGCGCAAGATGCTCCTCAACTTCTTCTTGGGTGTAAGTGACGAGCGGCTCCGAAGCCAATTGCGCCTCCCACTCAGGAATCCGCAGAGCATCCTCACGATCAGTGACAAACCAATTGAGCGCTAGGTAAAGGGCCGCTAACCGCTTCGGAGATTGTTGCTTCCGATACTTCACCGCTTCCAATCTTCCATCATCCGCCGAAAATCCCGGAACAAATAATGCGAGTCGTGCGGCCCCGGCCCCGCCTCCGGGTGATACTGCACGCTGAACATCGGGTCCGTCCCATGCTTCAGCCCAGCCACCGTTCCATCGTTCAAATTCACATGCGTCACCTCGACATCCTTGCCCTCCAGCGACGCCGGATCGACCGCGAAATTGTGGTTCTGCGCCGTAATCTCCACCTTGTCCGTCGCATAGTGCTTGATCGGATGATTGCCCCCGTGATGCCCGAACTTCAGCTTGTACGTCTTGCCTCCCAGCGCCAGACCAAACAGCTGATGCCCCAGGCAGATCCCAAACATCGGCGTCTTCCCCTGCATCTGCTGAATCGTCTCGACCGCGTACCCCAACGGCTCCGGATCCCCCGGCCCATTCGAAAAAAACACACCGTCCGGCTGCATCTCCAACACCTCCGCCGCCGAGGTCTTCGCCGGAACCACCGTCACCCGGCAGTTCTCGCGTCCCAGCATCCGAAGAATGTTCTCCTTGATCCCAAAGTCGTACGCCACCACATGCATCCGCTCGCCCTCGCCCGCACGAGCACCCGACCCATCCCCCTCCCAAACATAGCTCGCCGCCGTACTCACCCCGCTCGCCAGATCCAGGCCGCTCATACTCGGCAGCGCCCGAGCCTCCGCCACCAGATCCTCCTCCCTCAGACGTTCCCCCGACGCAATCACCCCCCGCATCACGCCGTTCGACCGCAGGTGCCGCACCACCGCCCGCGTGTCTACCTCCGAGATCACCGGAACCCCATTCCGCTCCAGATACTCGTCCGCCACCTCGGTCGATCGCCAGCTCGAACTCACCGGCGAAAACTCCCGCACCACCAAACCCTCGATATACGGCCGCTTCGCCTCCGCATCGGCCGGCGTCGTCCCATAGTTCCCAATCTGTGGATTCGTCAGCACCACAATCTGCCCCGCATACGAAGGATCGGTAAAGATCTCCTGATACCCCGTCAAGGACGTATTGAAGACCACCTCGCCCTTTGCCACCGCCGGCGCGCCAAAGCTCTTCCCGCGAAACGTGCGCCCATCCTCCAGCGCAAGCATTGCCTGCATCGTCACTCCAACACTTCTAAGGTCTCGGTCGCCTGATTCTATCAGTCCGCGCTTCCCAGGCCAGGGCCTCGGACCAAAGAGAAAAGCCCGGCATCAAGCCAGGCCTCTTCCCGAAATACACGTCAAAAGACTAGCCTTGACGATGGTGGTGGTGACGGTGACGGTGGTGACGCGCAGCTTCGGCAGGAACAACGGACCCAACCAGAACAACGAACGCGATGGCGGCAAGCAATGCGGTGCGTAGCTTCATTCGGACAAACTCCCTCTCGACCGGGCTTTTCTCTAATTCAACTTTCAAGGCCGATGCTGATTCAGCTTACTAAAATGCAAACCGGCGCAAAGAAAAATCTCCCTCAGTTACCAACAGGAGGTTCCTGCCCTGACCCGGTTCGTGCCTGAATACGCCCGTCGCCCACACCGGTCACGTCACTCCAAGAAAATACTTAGAACAACGGTCGCCGGTTATCGTGACGGTAGTGCCGATGATGACGGTAGTGACGTCGACGGCGGTAACGCTGAGCGTCGGCTGGAACAACGGACCCAACCAGAACAATAAACGCGATAACGGCAAGTAATGCCTTGCGTAGCTTCATTCGCGACAAACTCCCTTCTCTCTCGACCGGACCTTCTTCGAAAGAAGATGCGGCTTCAAGTCACTAGGATGCAATGAAGTCGCAAAAGAAGTCTCCTTACCCCGAAGCACTGCGTTCCCCCCGGGTTTGCACCCCATCCGGCAACTCCACCTCGACCTCTCCACCCTCCACCCGAACCCGGTAGACCGCCACACTCGCCCCCTCCGGGTACGCAGCCACGCCCGTACACACATCGAACGCCCACGAGTGCCACGGACACACCACCGCCACGCCCTCCACCCATCCCTGTCCCAGCGGCCCCAAACGATGCGGACACAGATTGTCCAGCGCCCGCAGATCGCCGCCCACCCGAGCCAGACACACCTCCACACCCTCAGCCGCAGCCTCCATCACAGCCCCTTCTCCCGGTGCCTCTTCCGCCCCACACAACCGCACCCAACCTCCCAAATCCACCACCTCCCGCGCCCATCTCCCCCAACCGGACGCACCCGCTCCCGTTCTGATGCCGGCCGCTCCCTCCCGGTGCCACATCTTAAAATCCCATGTTGGTTTACGCCATCGCGCAGCCTAGACCTGAGGGCTTTGCCATTCCCGCAGCGAATCTGCGGTTGTTCTTGCTCTTGTCTGTCCTCCACACCATCTGCGAATACGCTCGAAACCCGAAATCCCAGGTGCTACATTCGGAAAGAGTTGCCGTCCCCGTGCCACCCAAACCCAGCCCCCGCTCCCCTCCCTCGCCGCATCCCCGGTCTCCCTCCAGGAGCTCGACCGCCCCATCTCCTGCCGCCGCCTTCCCCAACGTCGATCCCGCCTGGCTCGCCAAAGCCATAGCCCTCCTCGTCCTCGTCGCCCTCCTCTGCGGCTACGGCACCTTCTGCCTCCTCTTCTTTCAAGGCCAGTGGCAGCTCCCGCTCCACCCCGCCGTCGGCAACCCGCTCCCGCCTCTCATCGCCGGCACCCTCATCGAACCCGTCCGCTTCTCCCCCAACCTCGCCGGATCTCCCCAGCTCGCCGGATTCTGGCTTCCCGCCGCCCGCACCCCACACCCCCGCAACCTCACCGCCCTCTTCCTCCCCAGCGGCGACGGCGCCCTCTCCGACCCCGCGCAACTCAGCACCGTCGCCGCCCTCCACAACGCCGGCCTCCACGTCTTCGCCTTCGATTACCGCGGCTACGGCCAAAGCTCGGGCCCCCACCCCAACCAGCGCCGCATGGCAGAAGACACCGCCGCCGCCTTCCTCTACCTCACCAGCCTCCGCCACCTCCCACCCTCCACCATCCTCCCGTACGGCAACGGCGTCGCCGCCTCACTCGCCCTTGCGCTCGCTGCAAACGAGAACCCAGACCACCCCCCTATCCCCGCCATCATCCTCGACAACCCCGACCCCGACGTCCTCGAACACGCTCTCGCCGACCCGCGCACCCACCTCCTCCCCGTCCGCCTCCTCTTTCACGAGCGCTTCAACCTCCTCCCCGCGCTCGCCACGCTCCAAACCCCAAAACTCATCCTCATCCGCGGCCCCGAAACCGGCCGCGCCCGCTCCAAAATCCTCGAGACCGCCGCCAACCCGAAGCTGATCGTCGACCTCCCCAACCCCGCGCCGGATCTCCTCAGATCCACCCTCACCCGCTTTCTCGACCAATACACCGCCCCGCCTCCTCTTCCCTCTCCCCCGCAAACGAAGTGAAGGCCCCCGGTACTCTGGGGGCCTTACGGTCTTTAGGCGGGGAGGGGTAGTGCGGATTGGGGAAGCCGGAACCGAGGGAACAGAAAGCCCGGCAAAAGCAACTACGTAAAGTATGACGCGGCTCCCTCGAAAAAGTTGTGCTTTTTTCTACCACCTTTGTGGTATAGAAATCGCTCCGGTACGCCCCATCTCCTCCATTCATCCGACCGGCTTCCCTCCGAACAAGCAAAACACAGCGCCACCTGACCGCTAAAAAGTGACTACTGAAAACCGGCAAAAAAAACCGGCAAAAAAAACACCCCAGCCCGCACCAAGCCCACCACCCCCCCGCCGGAGCAAACAACCTGTCGGCGGAGAGGGCGCCACTGACGAAGCACCTAGTACGCCGCCATCTCCGCCATCGCCCGGTACAGATCCCCCGGCTGCGGCAGGATCGCATCCTCGAGCACCGGCTGATACGCCACAAACGTGTCCATCGCCCCCACCCTCCGCACCGGAGCGTCCAGATCGTCAAACATCTCCTCCCCGATCCGCGCCGCGATCTCCGCCCCATACCCCCAGCTCAACATGTCCTCGTGCGCCACAATCACCTTGCTCGTCTTGCGCACACTCTCCGCAATCAGCTCCCAGTCATACGGCGTCAGGCTCCGCAAATCGATCACCTCCACATCGATCCCCGCCTCGCGATGGAGCCGCTGCGCCGCCTGCATCGCCCGCGGCACCACCGCCCCATACGTCACCACCGACAGATCCCGCCCGGGCCGCACCACCTTTCCCTTGCCAAACGGAATCGTGTACTCCCCCCCCGGATACACCGCCCTCCCAAACGTCTCGCGATACAGCCGCTTGTGCTCCAGAAACAGCACCGGGTCATCGCATCGGATCGCCGTCCGCAACAGCCCCAGGGCATCCATCGCATTCGACGGCATCACCACCCGCACCCCCGGCGTATGCGTAAATATGCTCTCCCCCGACTGCGAGTGATAGATCGACCCGCCCGTCAAATACCCTCCGATCGGCACCCGCATCACCAGCGGACACGTAAACTGCCCATTCGATCGCCATCGCATCAACGCCAGCTCGTTGCGCATCTGGTGCATCGCCGGCCAGATATAGTCGAAAAACTGAATCTCCACCACCGGCTTCAGCCCGCGCACCGCCATCCCGATCGCCCGTCCAACGATATTCGCCTCCGCTAGCGGCGAGTTCCATACCCGGTCGCTCCCAAACTCCGTCTGCAACCCCGCCGTTAGCTTGAACACACCGCCCTTGCCCTTGATCTTGCCCGCCCGCAACGCCTCGTCCCGGCTCGCATCCGCCACATCCTCGCCGAACACGACGATCCGCTCATCCCGCCGCATCTCGTCCCGCAAGCAGGTATTGATCAGATCCGCCATCGTCCGTTCAGACCGCTCCGGGCGATCCCGTGCATCCCCCGCCGCCGGCTCCGGCTCGGCAGCAAACCGAGCATCCGTCGGCCGCAAATCCTCCGAATACACATGCTTCAGGATCGACCCCACCTCCGGCAACGCCGCCGCCACCGCCCGATCCGCCGCCCTCTGCACCTCCTCGTCCACCTGCCGCTCCAGACGGTCGATCCCCCCTGCGTCCAAAATCCCCCGCCGCAGCAACAGCATCTGCATCCGCGAGATCGGGTCGCGCAACGCGTCGGCCGCCAGTTCGCTCTCCGGACGGTACAGCCGCTCATCGTCGCTCAACGAGTGCGAGTACGGCCGCACCACATGCCCATGCACCAGCGCCGGTCCATGCCCCGAACGGCAGTACCGCACCGCCTCCACCATCGCGCGGTAGCTCAGGACCGCATCCGTTCCATCGATCTCCGCAAAGTGGAAGTTCGGAAAATTCGCCACCAGCCGCGATATATTCCCCCCCGGCGTATTCGTCTCCACCGGCGTCGAAATCGCGTACTCGTTGTCCTCCACCACAAACAACACCGGCAGACGACCGTTCGACGCCGTATTCAGCGCCTCCCAGAACTCCCCCTGGCTCGTCGCCCCCTCGCCGATCGAGACATACACCACCTCGTCCGCATGAAAACGCACATCCTTAAACGCCCGATAATCCGGACCCGCCCGGTAATCCGGATCTCCGGCACCCCCCGCAGGCCTCGCCGCCGACTCAGGATGCCGCGCAAAATACCGCCCCGCCTCCGCACACCCCACCGCATGCAAACACTGCGTCGCCGTCGACGAACTCGGCGAAACGATATTCAGCCGCTCGGACGTCCAGTGCGACGGCATCTGCCGCCCTCCACTCGCCGGGTCGTCCCTCGCCCCCACCGCCTGCAGCATCTGCTCCTCGGCCGTGTTTCCCAGCGCCAGCGCCAGCGCGCGGTCCCGATAGTACGGGAAAAACCAGTCGTACCCCGGTCGCATCGCCATCCCCGCCGCCACCAGCAACGCCTCATGTCCCGCGCACGAGATCTGAAAATAAATCTTCTGCTGCCGCTTCAGGACAATCTCGCGGTCATCCACCCGCCGCGACAGGTACATCAACCGGTAAAACCGGATCATCTCCTCCGCGGTCAGGCCACCCTCCGCCCCGCTCTCCTCCGCAGAAGCAGTCGCCAACCCCATCGTCTCTGCGGCCGTCTCCGCCATCTTCCGCTCGACCCCTCTGCCCTGACCCCTCTAACCCAGCACCGGGCCTGACCCGATTGTAGATGCCCCAGGCACCCGCCCGGACTCCCATCTCCTCGCCAAAGCCACCGTCCGTACCGTGACCTCCGGTCGGTCGTCTCCCTCCCGGCCTGCCCAGCCAACCCCCCCCCTCTACACAAACAACGGAGCCAGCACCAACGTAATCGTCGCCAGCAACTTAATCAGCACATGCAGGCTCGGCCCCGCCGTATCCTTGAACGGGTCGCCCACCGTGTCGCCCACCACCGCCGCCTTGTGCGCGTCCGATTTCTTGCCGCCGTACTGCCCCGTCTCGATCCACTTCTTCGCATTGTCCCAGGCGCCGCCGCCGTTGTTCATCAGCATCGCCAGCAACACGCCCGAGATTGTCCCCACCATCAGCAGCCCAGCCACCGCCTCAGCCCCGGCCAGATTCACCGGCACGCCCCCAATCGAAGGCACCGCCGCCACCAGCTGACCCGTCGCCCGGTCCAGAACCATCCCCGCCGTCCCCGCCCCGTACGTCGAAGAGAAATTCCGAAAGATCAACCCCACCGCCACCGGCAGACCCACCGCCAGCAGCCCTGGCAACACCATCTCCTTCAACGCCGCTGTCGTCACAATCCGAACGCACCGCCCATAGTCCGGCATCGACGTCCCCGCCATAATCCCCGAGTTCTCGCGAAACTGCGCGCGCACATCCTCCACCACCTTCTGCGCCGTCCGACCCACCGCCTTGATCGCCAGCGAACTGAACAGGTACGTCAGCATCGCCCCCAGCAAAGCCCCCACAAACACCGGCACCTGCGCCAGATTGATGTTCGTAAAGCTCCACCCCGCCGGCATAAACCCGTGCGCCGTCGCCACCTTGTCGGCCACAATCGACCGGATCTCCTCCAGATACGCCGAAAACAGCAAGAAAGCCGCCAGTGAAGCCGACCCGATCGCATACCCCTTGGTCAACGCCTTGGTCGTATTCCCCGCCGAATCCAGCTTGTCCGTCCGGTCGCGAATATTCTCCGGCTGCTCCGACATCTCGATAATTCCGCCCGCATTGTCCGTGATCGGCCCAAACGTATCCATCGCCAGGATGTACGCCGCGCAGCTCAGCATCCCCATCGTCGCGATCGCCGTCCCGTAGATCCCCTTCGCGTAGTCGGCCACCCCCGTCACCGCCGACAACCCCTGCACGCCGAAGTAGTAGCTCAGCAACAGCGCCGCCGAAATCACCAGCACCGGAATCGCCGGCGTCTCCATCCCCACCGCCAGCCCCGAAATAATATTCGTCGCCGGCCCCGTCAAACTCGCCTCCGCAATCGACTTCACCGGCCTGTACTTCGCCTCCGTGTAGTACTGCGTAATCCACACAAACAGAAACGCCGTCACTAGCCCAATCACGCCGCATCCCAAGAGCCACATCGGCTGGACCCCCGGTCCGTTCAGCATCGTGTACACCGCCGCCGCAAACCCCACCAGCGCCAGCCCGGACGTCACATAAAACCCGCGATTCAACGCCGACATCGGGTCTTCCTGCTCGTTCGTCCGCACCACCGCCACACCCACCACGCTCGCGATCAGGTTGATCGCATGGACGATCAGCGGAAACAAAATCCCCTTGATCCCAAACACCGGATACAGCGCCGCGCCCAGAATCATCGCGCCCACATTCTCGGCCGCCGTCGACTCAAACAGGTCCGCCCCACGACCCGCGCAGTCGCCCACATTGTCGCCCACCAGATCCGCAATCACCGCCGGATTCCGTGGATCGTCCTCCGGAATTCCAGCCTCCACCTTGCCCACCAGGTCCGCTCCAACATCCGCCGCCTTGGTGTAGATCCCGCCGCCCAGCTGCGCAAACAACGCCACCAAGGACGCCCCAAACCCAAACCCCACCAGCTGGAACGGCACCGCCTGCGGATGCTCCAGGCCGCCAAACAGCAGAAACAACGCACCCACGCCCAGCAAACTCAAAGCCACCACAACCAGGCCCGTCACAGCCCCGCCCCGCAAGGCCATCTGCAACGCCCGGTCCAGGCTCGTCCGCGCCGCCGATGCCGTCCGAATATTCGCCCGGATCGAGCAGTACATCCCCGTAAATCCCGCCAGACCCGAGCAGACCGCCCCGGTCAAGAAACTCACCACCGTCTTCAACGCCAGATCCGACGTCCGCGGCGACATCTTGTACCCAAAAAACACCAGCACCGCCAACACCGCCGCAATCGCCCCGATCGTCTGGTACTGCCGCCGCAAAAACGCCTCCGCCCCCTCGCGAATCGCGTCCGAGATCAGACGCATCTCCGCCGTCCCGGTGTCCGCCCGAAGCACCGTCCGCGCCAGCAACCCCGCCACCACCAGGGCCAGCAAACCCACCAGCATCGCGCCCCACAACCAGCCGCGGCCTTCCACGCCGTACACATGCGTCGCTCCCAACCCGGCCTGCGCCACATCTCCCTGAAACCACAAAGCCAAAAGGCTGACAACCTGCATGCAAAGATCTCCTCGGGACGCGCCGGCCCGAAAACCCAAACCGGATCGCATCGTCAACTTCCACAAAGGCGCTCATTACACCATGCGGTTGCACCGCGGTCAATCGCGACGTCCAGATCAGCCGTCCGCATCAGCCCTCGCATCAGCCCCTCGCCCGACACAGCCCTCTACCCCTTCATCCGCTCCCTGACACTCCGCGCCAGCTTCTCAATCTCCTCGGCCTTCTTGATCACATCCACCGACATCGTATTCTTGTCCGTCTTGTCGACTTCCTGCTTCAGCTGGGTCGCCAGCCCCAAGAGCTTCTCCGCATCCGCCTGCAGCCTCTTCTGCCGCTCCCCGTTGCGATTCTTCGCCTGCTGTTCCTCCATCTTCACCGTCATCGGGTCCGGCTCCTTGCCCGACCCCGGCCGCCCATCGCCCGAGATCGGCGGCATCCCGACCTGCGGACCTGACCGCCCCTGCGCCAGACCCCCCCCCCCCCCCCCCCCCCCCCCCCCCCCAACCCCCCCCCCCCCAACCCCCCCCCCACCCCCGCCAACCCCGCCACCACAACCGCTGCCGCCAAACCGACCGTCACTCTCATCTCACCCTCCCCCGTTCTTGCCCGACCTCGCACTCCCTCGATCGCCCTCGAAGTTCCCCGCCCCAAAACACCCCCGACGCCGCGTGGCGCCTTTACATCCGGCCACACGCCCGGGGAGACTCCTAGAATGCTTCTTCTCGCGTCCTCTCCGCAACCCGACCCCTTCTCGCGCATCCTCCAGAACGACTGGCACACCGACATCCTCAACTTCGCCCGCTCCGGCCTCCCTCGCCTCCTCGCCGTCCTCCTGCTCGCCTTCGTCCTCCAGCGCATCGTCCTCTTCTTCGTCCATCGCATGCGCTCGCTCGCCGATCGCCAGGTCGGCAAACCCCAGCGAGCCGCCCAGCTCCGCACCCTCGCCGCCATCATCCGAGCCACCTGCTACGCCCTCATCGGCTTTATCGTCCTCCTCCACGTCCTCTCCATCTTCTCCATCAACCTCACCCCTCTGCTCGCCTCCGCCGGCGTCGTCGGCGTCGGCATCGGCCTTGGCGCCCAATCCCTCTTCAAAGACATGCTCAACGGCTTCGCCATCCTCCTCGAAGACCAGTACAACGTCGGCGAAGCGGTCACCATCGCCGGCCTCACCGGCACGGTCGAAGACCTCAGCCTCCGCCTCACCCGACTCCGCGGCCCCGACGGAACCCTCCACCTCATCCCCAACAGCCAGATCTCGGTCGTCTCCAACATGAGCCGCGAGTACGCCATCGCTTCCCTTCCTGTCTCGGTCGACGCCTCCGCCGACCCCGACCACGTCATCGCCACCCTCCGCGAAATCACCTCCAGCCTCCGCTCCCACCCCGCCTTCGAGGACATCCTCCTCGCCGACCCCGAAATCCTCGGCGTCGATCGCATCAACGGGCGAGAAGTCCTCTACCCCGTCAACCTCCGCGTCCGCGCCAACCAGCGCGATCCCGTGCTCCGCGAACTCCGCCGCCAGATCCTCAAAACCTTTGAAACCCGAGGCATCCCCCTCGGCAACAGCGCCTCCCTCCTCCTCCTCCCCAACCCCACCCACCCCACCGAACCCCTCACCCCGGGTGCCCCAACCTCCGCGACAGCCTCACCGTCGTGAAAAC
>CAXSGC010000035.1:0-38103 GCA_964236945.1 uncultured Acidobacteriaceae bacterium
ATCTGCTGGCGCTGCGCGTAACCCCGGCGGATCAGGGCGATCGCGCCCAGGTCGAGACACTTGCCGAAGACATGCAGCAGGTGACCGGAGGTACGGTGGAGATGGCTTATGTGGATCAGGGCTACACCGGGCCGACTGCGGCAGACGCCGCCAAGAGCCACGGCATCCGGCTCGAAGTGGTCAAGCACCCCATGGCCAAACGCGGCTTCGTTCTGCTGCCGCGCCGTTGGGTGGTGGAGAGAAGCTTCGCCTGGGCGGCGCGCTTCCGTCGACTTGCACGCGACTACGAACGGCTCGACTCTACGCTCAAAGGATTTCATTACGTCAGCTTCGCCCGCCTCATGATCGCAAACATGTTCAAACAATTCGCATGAACTTCATAACAGCCTCTAGAGCGAGAGCTGCCAGGGGCTGCGCGCCTGACCGAGAACGACGGCGATGACGGCGATTTCGGCGGAGATCGTCCACTGGAAGGCGACGGCGCGAGAGGAGCCGGTCGCGAGATGCGGCGCAGTAACGAGGAGGGTGAAGAGGAGGACGAGGAGGCAGAGCATCATGGCGCGCTGGGCGTAGAGTGTCTGAGATGTTCTGGCGATGCTCGTCGGCAGCGTGGCGGGTAGCGAGGATGGGAGCCGGGAGGCGACCTGCGCCACGAAGTTGGATGGAACGGCGGGAGAGGGACCAGCGCGCAGGGCCTGATCGAGCCTTTGGTCGAGGTCGAAAGGCGAAAGATCGCGCTGCGGAAGCCGCGGGGCGAGGCGATTATTGTCTGCGTTGCTGGATCGCCTGGTGGCGGATATGTTCGGAGATGCGGTCAGGTCGTCGGGCATGGTGTCTCCTTTCGCCTCTTCGGCTCGTCAGCGGTGGCTAGGCGTTCGCGCAGCTTGTTGCGGCCGCGATGCAGGTGCGTCCGAACCGTGCCAAGTGGCAGACCGAGGACGAGGGCGATCTGCTCGTAGGTCCGCTCCTCCTGATGATAGAGGACGAGCACGGTTTTTTCGATGGGGCTGAGGCGGGCGAGTTCGCGTTCGACCTGCTCCTGGAACTCGCGGTGGGCGATCTGCTGGAAGGCGTCGGCGGCGGGGTGGGGGAGGCGGTCGTTCCAGCCGGCGACCTCGTCCGAGATGGAGGTGAGCGGCTGATCGATGCGGCGGCGGCGCTTCCACTCGTCCTGGGCGACGTTGACGGTGATGCGGTAGAGGTAGGTGGTGAGGAGGGCGTCGCCGCGAAAGGCGGGGAGGGCGCGGAAGAGGCGGAGGAAGACCTCCTGGGCGAGGTCGTCGACGTGCTCGCGGTTGCCGGTGAGGCGAAGGAGGGTGCGGAAGACGGCGTCCTGGTGGGTGCGGACGATCTGTTCGAAGTCGCGGCCGGAGGTGGGGTCGAGGTGCAAGTCAGTTCAGACTGCGGGACGGCGTGAAAGTTTCACCGGTGGCGAGTGAAACTTTGGCGGGGCGTGCAGGTCTAACGCGGGCAAGAAAGCTTGAGGTGAAGAGTATGGACTATCGAAGTGTCGCGGTACTTGGGCCGTTTCTGGTGCCCTTGGGAGCGTTTGCGGTGGCGATTGCAGCCATTGTGAGCGGGGCGTGGCGGAGTGCGCAAGCGCGGCAGATCAAAGGGCAGGAGCGCATGGCGATGCTGGCGCGGGGGATGCCGGTAAGTGAGATTGAAAAGCTGCTCGGATCGAAGGGCGAAGAGGAGCAGAGATCGCCGAAGGACCCTCTGCGCAGTCTGGCGAACGCTCGCCGGGCCGCGCTTGTGCTGATCTCGTCGGGCTTGGGGATCGTTGTTTTTGGGGTTCTGCTGGCTGTGATTGTCCGTACGCGCGAGGTTCTCACGGTCGCCGCGTTGGGGTTGGTGCCGATCGCGATTGGGATTGGGTTTTGGATTGATTACAGGCTGCAGCAGAGGGAGATGTCGCGGTTTGGGCTGGAGTTGGGGGCGGATGTAGTGAGGGGCGGAGGGGGTGTGTGAAGAGCTGGGGAGAACAAGGGAGGAAGGACGCAACGGAGCACAGCCTATATGGATAGCGGCAGGAAAGGAACCGGCTAAACGCGAGCGCGTCGAGGTAGTTTTGGGCAAAGTGAGCGGTGCCCTGGATCCAAGGACGCGTGTGCAGGGAGGCGCTGAAGCACGTTCCCGGTAGTTTGAAAGTTGCAGCGCTACAAGGCTCCCGCGCCGCGACCTATCGCGATCGACGCAGCCTAAAAAAGTTCGTCCAGGTTCGGCTAAACGCGAGACACGTCTGAAGCCCGATGTTCCGGACAGCCGAACGAACGTCTCCGAGCTTAATTCCTGAGTACCATTTGGCTTGGTCATGATGGAACTGAGCTGCAGCACCTTGCCATTTGCTTAGCAGTTCGCGCTTTGTGTCATCGAACGTTCTTCCATGGTCCATGAAGATCGTCTCGATGCTGGCCGCGTCAGCTCGATCACATTTCACCGTGCGGCTTCCCACCACAGGATAGGGCTTTCCGTCGCACATAAAACGGTAACTATAGTTACCGTTATCTATCTGGTACCAGCCATCTGAGGTGGCAATGATCTTGACGCTCGGTCCCGGGATCTCGCTCTTGCTCCTGTTTAGCTTCCATGTTCCATTCCAAGTGCTCGGAAGACTTCGGCAACCGGTCAGAAGAACCACCGACAGCAAGATTGCCTTGTTTAGCTTTTTGCAAGATGCCCTCATGCCGTCTCCGTCTTCCTGCTTCGCAGGAACCAGTATGAAGTCGGCAAGAAGTAAAGAACTGCCACTATCGTCATCGTCATTCTCAGGGCTGCTCCTCTCAGAGAGAAGTACTGGTCCTCGGTAAGCTCTTTTATGATGCGCCCGTGGTCGTCGATGACGTATCGTCCGTCCACGATCTCAGGAACAACGAAGCCGCTATGTGCCGCGAACCACACAGCATGTGCTATCGCGAGCACGATCAGGACGGCTTCGCCTCTGAAGACCAACGAGGCATCCGATCTACTAGCTCCGAAGTAGTCGAGGCCGGATTCGGTGTCTCTTTCTTTGCCGGTGAAGTGGTGTTCCGTGGGGTCGATGGCGCCGGGGGTGCATGTCAGACCATCTCCGAAGGGGAGGCTGGCGCAGCTTTCTTCTGGCGCTCCGGTTCCGGAGACTTGCACCCGGGCCGTTCCCAGGGGGTCGGTTTGTGGGAAATGGAGGCCGCGGTTGTCGTAGGCCAGGAGTTGGCCGTTGAAGACGTTGGTATGCTGCCAGGCTCCAGAGCCGTCGAACTCGGTTACTTGCTCACCAGACAGTCCGAGTACGTAGGTGAGCGGTGACAACGAAGTTGCTCATGTCCGTCCCACAGAACGGGAGCCCATTAGAGTTGTTGTCGCTGGGATGCCCCTTTCGCGACTCGCTGTCTCTCGGCGTTGTAGATGTACTGTGTGATTCCTGCAGGCGCGCTGGTGGGCATTGTCGCGCAGACGCGGTTCTCGGCGTCGTACGCAACAAAGGTGGCCTGGCCGTCGAAGGTTACATTGCCGCCGGATCGTACGTCGGAATTGCAGCAGAGGTTGAAATCATCTGATTCTTCGGGCTTGCTGGGGTCGATGGGGATAACTCACCGCCCGGTTCAGGCGGTCTTACATGCCGCGGAGGATGGAGCCGACCATGCCACCGACGACGCCGCTTTCGGCGGTTTCTCGGCGGCCGGTGGGCAGGTATTCCTGGAGGGCGTGGGCGAGTTTGGCGATGGGGAGGGTCTGGAGCCAGACGCGGCCGGGGCCGGTGAGCAGGGCGAGGAAGATGCCGTCGCCGCCGAAGATGAGGTTGCGGATGCCGGGGACGCGGGTGATCTGGAAGGAGGTGGTGGAGGTGAAGGCGCCGACGTGTCCGGGGTGGAGGCGGAGGGTTTCGCCGGGGCGGAGGTCTTTGACGATGAGTTCGCCCGACAGTTCGAGCCAGGCGGTTCCCTCTCCCGAGACTTTCTGGAGGAGGAAGCCGTCGCCGCCGAAGATGCCGGCGCCGAGGGACTGCTGGAAGCCGACGCCGAGATGGACGTTTTGGGTGGCGCAGAGGAAGCCGTGGCGATGGACGAGGTACTCGTAGCCGCCGCCGAGTTGGACGGGGACGATGTGTCCGGGGATGCGGGTGGCGAAGGCGATCTCGCCGGTGGCGCCGGTGGCGGTGTATTCGGTCATAAAGAGGGAGCCGCCGCCGGCGACGCGTTTGAAGGCGCCGAGGAGGCCGCCTCCGCCGGCGTACTGGGTGTGGGTGTTCATCTGGATGGACTGGCTCATCCAGGAGAGTTCGCCGGCCTCGGAGATGACGCTTTCGTTGGGTTCGAGGAGGAATTCGAGGACGGGCATGGTGGTACCGACGATACGGCTTTGCATGGTGGGGCGGACCTCAGGCTGCGGCGATTCGACTGCGGCGATGATACTGTACCGTACGCCGCGGTTGGGGTGCCGGGTTCCATGGGGTGAGAGCGGGCGAGGGACGCCAGGCAGCAGCGGGCATCCTGAACTGGGGTGCATGCGATACTCAGACCTGACATGTACAAGCGAGTTCTCCTCAAGATCTCAGGCGAAGCCCTGGCTGCCGGACGTGGATTTGGGATTGATGCCGTGTTTATTCATAAGATTGCCGGCGAGATTGCGGCGGTGCATGCGCTTGGCTGCGAGATCGCGATTGTGGTGGGTGGCGGCAACTTTTTTCGCGGGGTGGCGCAGCAGGCGATCGATATGGACCGCGTGGCGGCCGATCACATGGGCATGCTGTCGACGGTGATCAACGCGATTGCGCTGCAGGATGCGATCGAGAAGCTGGGGCTGTTTTGCCGGGTGATGTCGGCGATCGAGATGCATGAGGTGGCGGAGCCGTATATTCGGCGGCGGGCGATGCGGCACCTAGAGAAGGGACGTGTAGTGATCTTTGCGGCGGGAACGGGGAATCCGTACTTTTCGACCGACACGGCGGCGAGCCTGCGGGCGATGGAGATCAAGGCGGACATTCTTTTGAAAGCGACCAGTGTGGACGGGATTTACACGGCGGACCCGAAGCTGGACCCGACGGCGACGAAGTTCGACCGGATCACGTATACGGAGATGTTGCGCTTGAACCTGCGTGTGATGGACCAGACGGCGGTGTCGCTGTGTCGCGACAACAACATGCCGATGATGGTGTTCAGCATGCGGGAGGAGGGCAATATTGCGCGGGTGGTGGGGGGCGAGCAGATGGGGTCGCTGGTGGTGCCGTAGGGGTGGGTGGGCTTCCACAAGAGCTACACTTGTGGTGTGAGGCAGGAGATATGAGTCGCGAGATGACGGTCGTCTTTCATGACACCGGCGGTGAAGGATATGTGGTTGAGTGTCTTGAGCTTCCAGGATGTCTCTCGCAAGGGGAGACTGAAGCCGAAGCAATACAGAACATCCAGGGTGCTATCCGCGATTGTCTTCTGGTTTACAGGTGCAGATCGCCGGGCTGACAGACAGGATGTATCGCGAGATGTACGACTCGCTCTGAGGATTGACCGCTACCGAAGGTAACTGCCGCTTGTCAGTTTATGGCGAAGGCGTGCCTTCCGGCTGATATTCTGGCAGAGAGAACACAGGAGACATCATGGCGACGGCAACAATTGGGCAGTTGAGCGAGGAGCAGGTGGCGACGGCGTACAAGGTCGCGGATATCGGTCTAGCGGAGTTTGGGCGCAAGGAGATCGACATTGCCGAGCAGGAGATGCCGGGCTTGATGTCGATTCGCAACAAGTATGCGGCGGGCAAGCCGCTCCTGGGCGTTCGCGTGACCGGGTCGTTGCATATGACGATCCAGACGGCGGTGCTGATTGAGACAATGGTGGCCCTGGGGGCGGATGTGCGGTGGGCGAGCTGCAATATTTTTTCGACGCAGGACCATGCGGCGGCGGCGATTGCGGCGGCGGGCGTTCCGGTGTTTGCGTGGAAGGGCGAGACGCTGGAGGAGTACTGGTGGTGCACGGAGCAGGCGCTGGCGCACCGGGATGGCCTGGGGCCGCAGCTGGTAATCGACGATGGTGGGGATGTGACGCTGCTGATCCACAAGGGTGTGGAGATGGAGGCGGGCGACGGTTGGGTGGACACGCCATCGGGCAACGTGGAAGAGGGCGTGATCAAGGCGTTGCTGCGCAAGATCCATGCGGAGGATCCGCAGCGATTTACGGCGCTGGCGAAGGAGTGGCGCGGTGTGGCCGAGGAGACGACTACCGGCGTGCACCGTCTGTACAAGATGATGGAGCAGGGCAAGCTGCTGGTGCCGGCGATCAACGTGAACGACTCGGTGACGAAGTCGAAGTTCGACAATCTGTATGGCTGCCGGGAGTCGCTGGGCGACGGCATCAAGCGGGCGACGGACGTGATGATCGCGGGCAAGGTTGCGGTGGTGTGCGGGTACGGCGATGTCGGCAAGGGATCGGCGGAGTCGCTGCGTGGGCTGGGCGCGCGCGTGATTGTGACGGAGGTCGACCCGATCAATGCGTTGCAGGCGGCGATGGAGGGGTACGAGGTGACGACGATCGAGGAGACGCTGGGGCGCGGCGATATTTACGTCACGTGCACGGGCAATCTCGACATTATTACGCTGGAACATATGCAGCAGATGAAGGATCAGGCGATCGTCTGCAACATCGGGCACTTCGATAACGAGATCCAGATGGACGCGCTGAATGGGGACCGGGACGCGACGCGACTGAACATTAAGCCGCAGGTGGATAAGTACACATTTGCGTCGACGGGCAACAGTATTTTCGTGCTGGCGGAGGGCCGTCTGGTGAACTTGGGATGCGCTACGGGGCACCCGAGCTTTGTGATGTCGAACAGCTTTTCGAACCAGACGCTGGCGGCGCTCGATCTGTGGGCGAACAAGGACACGTACAAGCCGGGCGTCTACATCCTCCCGAAACGGCTGGATGAAGAGGTGGCTCGACTGCATCTGGAGAAGATCGGTGTGAAGCTGACGACGCTGTCGCCGAAGCAGGCGGAGTATCTGGGCGTGGCGGTCGAGGGGCCGTACAAGTCGGATCAGTATCGTTACTGATTGTTGCGTTTGCGCAGTGAGCGATGCATCAGGCCTCGGAGGGACTTGCCTCCGAGGCCTGCTCTTTTTGTGTGGTGAGTGTGAGAGAACCAGGGCTGCAAGACGTGCATCGTGTTGCGAGGTCGCCGAGGGTTTGAGAGCTCGGCGCTCGGTGCAAGTGCAACGAGATTTTGGGGAGGGCTGGGTTATCTTTCTGATGGGTCTTGCCGGTTTTTGCAGCCGTCTTATGTGTTCTGTGCGACTGCTTCCGAGGGTGTAGACCCCGGTTGCGAGGGGGTGTTGTGGTCTTTGCGAGACTTTTATCTTCCCGGGTGGGCGCGACTTCTTTGGCGTATTTGGGAACTGCAGGCCGTGTCGGTGACCGGATAGGTCTAGTTTAGCTGGTGGCGATGGGCGAGATGTAATCGGGCGCGGAGATTACCTGGACGCCGGGGGTGGTGACGAGCTGCTGATCGACGAGGACGACTGTGGTGGCCGAGCCGGCGGTGTAGGTGACCTGGGGGCCGGTGTAGGTGGCGACGGTGGTTGGGGTGGGGACGGTTCCGGCGGGCACGATGACGAGGGTGTAGGCGCCGGTGGGCACGGCGAGGTACCCGGAGTTGGTGGGGAAGTTCAGGTTGGTGAGGACGGGGCTGACGGCGGCCAACTTCTGTCCGGCAGGGACGAGATAGATGTCGATGGCGCCGATGCGGGTGGCCTGATCTAGGAAGCGGAGGTCGATCTGTCCGGTGGGGGCGGGTTGCGACTGGTCTTTGAGGATGGTTTGCTGGAGGTTGGCGGCGACGTTGCCGACCAGAACGGTGTACTGGCCGGCGCCGGAGAGGGTCGCTTTGGCCGAGGAGAGCACCTGTCGGCTGCCGGCGGTGTCGGCGTTGATGGTGTAGGTGCCGGGGTCGATGGGGATGTACGAGGTGACGTAGCTGAAGCCGAGGTTGTAGGCGAGAGCGGCGTTGCCGGTGTAGAAGTCGAGCCCTGGGGCGTCGGGCGAGGCGTCGATAAAGCGGATCTGGGCGCCGTTGGTGGTGGTCTGGACGGCCTGGCAGCCGGAGAGGGTGAGAAGGAGGGGCAGGCCCAGAGAGAAAGCGAGGGCGGATTTGGCGGAGCGGGTCGGGCGGAGCCGCGTCTTAAAAGCGTACAGGGCCTCGCGCGCCGGAGGCTGCGAGGCGCAAGGGGCCGAGCACGCCTGGAGCGGGCTTGAGAGGACGTTGGGCAGTTTGCGCCAAGCGTCTCGGACCGAGATCGGGTGTATGGGCATTGCCGCCATGAGACATCCACACTTTACCCGATTTGGGGAGAGGGATGGCGGACGAAAGTTGTATGGATGTGGTTCAGGCGTGGAGAAGACAGAGGAGCAGCGTCATGTCGTCGTGCTGGGGGGCACCGGCGGTGAAGCGGTCTGCGGCGGCGAGGATACAGGTGAGGAGATCCTGGGCGGTGTCCCTGCACCCGGGTTCGGCGAGCAGGTCGGTCGCGGCGGCGAGCATGCGATCTTCGCCCCACTCTTCGTCGCTGACGGTCATGGCTTCGGAGATGCCGTCCGTGAACGCGAGGAGGACGTCCCCGGGCTGGAGGTGCACGCTTTTTTGCTCGTAGGCGATGCCGGGGAGAAGGCCGACGACCATGCCGGTGGCTTCGAGGGGGAGCGGCGATTCGCCGTGGCGGAGGATGCACGGCGGGTTGTGGCCGGCGTTGACGTAGGTGAGTTCGCGGGTGCGGGGGTCGAGTTCGGCGTAGAAGAAGGTGGCGTAGCGGTTGGAGGTGGAGCCCTCGTAGACGACCTGGTTGACGTGCTCCATAAGGGCCGCGAGCGGGGCGTCGAGGCCGGGGGAGCGGAGGAGAGCGGCGGAGCGGAGGCTGGCGCGAAGGGACGCCATGAGGAGAGCGGCGGAGATGCCTTTGCCGGAGATGTCGCCGACGGCGATGCCGAGGTTGCCGTTGGGCAGATGGAAGAAGTCGTAGTAGTCGCCGCCGACGGCGTGCGCGGGACGGCAGAAGCCGGCGAGGTCGATGCCGGGGATGGCGGGATAGGTCTGGGGGAAGAGGCGCTCCTGCACCTCGCGGGCGATCTCGATTTCGCGCGAGATGCGTTCGCGCTGGGCGGTTTCGGCGGTGAGGTGCTGGAGGAGTTCGGCGTTTTCGAGAGCGAGGCCGGTCTGGGCGGCGACGGTCTGGAGCAGATGGCGGTCGGAGCTGGTATAGGGCTCTTCGGAGCGCTTGGATCCGAGCGCCATGACGCCGATGAGGCGGTTGCGGCCGGGGAGGGCGACCAGGAGCTCGGTCGAAAGATCGGCGAGGGCGGAGCGTTCGGCGTCGGTGGCGTCGACCAGCCAGGAGGTGGGGTCGTCGCGGTAGACGTTGGCGGGGCCGCGGGTGTGGGTGAGGGTGGCGATGGTGGTGGAGGCGGCGGGGAGGCTGAGCCGGTGCGACGGTGCTGGGCTGGATGCTGATGTGGGCGGGGTGCCGGTGGCGTACTGGAGCTGGAAGTCGTCGCCGGAGCGGAGAAAGACGGCGATGCGGCTGATGTGGAGCGCCTCGCCGATGCGGGCGGTGACGGTCTCGAGGAGGGGTCCGGTCTCGGTAAAGGTGCGTGCCTGGTCGGAGAGCTCGGCGAGGATGAGTTCGGAGGAGTAGGCGTCGCGAAAGAAGCGGCGGTCGATGGAGAGTCGCAGACGTTTGGCGCCGACGATCCCGTAGGCGGCGAAGAGGCCAACGAGACCGATGATCTGGACGATGTCGACGTTGCGCTGGTGACCGTGGGCGTAGATGAACTGGGTGATGCAGAAGCACATCCACGTGCCCAGGAGGAAGCCGATGACGACGATGGATTGCTTGGCGAAGAAGTATTTGGTGCCCTGGCGAACGAGGAGGCGGACGTCGAGCGCGCGCTGGACGACGACGACGTAGGCAAGGGTGAGGGGGAAGAGGAGGAGGTCGGTGAAGATGGCGAGGTTGAGCCATTGCGGGACGTTCTCGCTGAGGTCGTTCCGTCGACTGAGCGAGACGACGATGTCGATGCCGAGCGGGGCGAGACCCGCCAGAGTGCCGTAGAAGAGCAGCTTGAGGCGGCGGGCGGCGTCACCGGTGGCGGTACGGAGTTTGGAGACGAGGTTGGCGAAGAACCAGAGGACGCCTACGAGACCGACAAGATTCTGTGCGGTATCCAGGGGGTCGAGCCAGGGCGCCAACCATTGAATCGCGGTGAAGTTCCACTCGTGGCCGTAGTGGTAAAACAAGTCGATCGGAAGAAACGCGAGGATGGGTGCGATAAGGAGCCATTTGACCCATGGGAACCGCCGGTCGAGCTGCGAGCGGGTGGGGAAGTAGATGCCGAAGAGCATCAGGCACGCGGGCATCAGGTCGGTCGCCAGGGTGGCCCAGACGATCCCCAGCGGAAGTGTCCAGTCATTGGTCAACGCGGTTGGATAGAACCGCGGGTCGAAGTAGCTGAGCACCCCAAGGACCAGCCAGGCAAAGGGGTTGCGGGGTCGAGCGAGAACGGCCCAGAGGCCGATACAGAGACACAAGAAGGGAAGAACGGTGATGACGAGCTCGAAGACGATCTTCCAGACGGCGGGTGGTTGATCGCGTTCGGGCCGAAGTTGGATGGTGGTGGTACGGAGCGCGGGATCGGCGCCGCGGCGGAAGGTGACGACCATGGGGTCGCCGGGATGGGCGTGCTCGATCTGCTCGAAGAGGACGTGCTGGCCGGTGTAGGGGACACCGTTGAGGGTGAGGACCTTGTCGGTCTGCAGGAGGCCGGCGGAGCGCACCTCTTCGCTAGTGGGCGAGAAGAACCCCTGAAAGTTCGGGTCGTAGCTGGGAATGCGGGCGCGTGTGGTGCCGTGCGCAAACGTCTCGTAGATCCATCGGCCGCCGCCCCACGCGTGCGCGAACGCGAGCGTGGCCACGAGGGCCAGGAGGGCGTAGGGCAGAGCGGCCGACCGTTGGACGCGAAAGTTGGGCGTGGAAGCGAAGATGGGAGCTATGGTAGCAGCGCGCGGTCTGCCGGCTCTGTCTGGGCTCGGGCTCGCGGGCTGGGGTCACTTCTTTACGCGGTGCGCGACGATGTTGCCCTTGATCTTGTCGTAGGCGCCCTGTGGGAGGATGCCCTTGTTGACCAGCTGGTTTTTGGCTGTGTAGGGGCGGCCGGCGACGATGCGTTTGGCGTAGGCGTCGCCGATGCCGGGAAGGGCCTTGAGCTGGTCGGGCGTTGCGGTGTTGAGGTCGAGTTTGCTTTCCTCATCGGTGTTCTGGGATCGCCCTGCCGATGTGCTTTTGGCTGAGGACGGTGTGGTCTGGGATTGTCTTGGAGATGATTTTGCGGAGGTTTGTGCGGAGGTTGGGGCTGATGTGGAGCCGAGGGCGGCGATGAGCAGGAGGGCAGAGGCGAGACGGCGAAGGTCGAGCATAGATGTTTGTAGATCTCCGATCGGGAGTTGCTGGCGGCGTGTTGGAAGTTCAGGACGAGAGTAGACCAGGGGATGGGCGGGGTCAACGGGAGATCCGGAGTTGAGCAAGGGATCAGCTTGGGATCGCTTTGGCGGGTGCTGCCAGGGATTTGCGGTGGAGGTCGATCTCGCGCCTGAGCCGGAGGTAGAGATCGTCGGTTGCATTGCCGTGGAGACGATCGAGGATGTCCCCGCGGCCGCCGACCAGGAGGACGTAGGCTTCATCGGGCTCGATGTAGCCGGAGACGGAGCGCCACTGGGGCTCGTCGGTGGTGATGGGGACGCATCGCTCCTGCGCGATGGGGGGAACGGCGGAGCGCATGGAGCGGAGGATGATGCCTCGCAGCAGCGATGGGACGGCGCCGATGACGGGCAGATTGTAGAAGACGACGTCGTCGGCGCGGCTGAAGTCGTCGTGGAGGCGTTTGCTCCAGGCGGTGACCTGTGTCTGGGCGGCGCGATCGAAGCCGAGGACCAGAACGCCGGTTTTGCCGCGGAAAGCGGATGGGAGGTCGACGGTCTGTCCGGAGAGGCTGGTCGCGTGCAGGACGGGAATGGTGGCGGTCGATGTTTGAGGCGAAGGTTCGGGAGCATCGGGCGGGAGCGGGTTCCCTGGAAGGAGCAGGAGGAGAGCGAAGGTACGGATTTGGCGGGGAGGAAAGATGGCCGGTGCTCCAGGAACGGATGGACGTGTTCGAGGCCTAAGCGGCGGGGTTAGAGGCGGCTTCGACGGCGTGCGGTGAGGAAGCTGGTGAGGCAAAAGTATGCAAAGACGACCGACATGCCGGCTGTGAGAAGGAAGTGGAGGTGCGCGTCGGCGTTTGCTCCGGTGCTGTGGAGGTCGGCGCGCAGCTTCCAGGCGCTCGCGCCGGCGGTGACGGCGAAGAGACCGAAGAAGACGCCGGTGAATTCGAGCCAGAGGACGCCGGAGAGTTTTTTGACGGGGCCGAAGGCGGTTTGCGCGAACTGTTTGCTGCCGTGGCCGATCCTCGATCCGGTGCTGACGATGTTTGAGGCGGCTCGGGCTGCGGTCTGGGTTGGATTCGGGCTGGATTGATTTGGGTTTGTGCGGGGTTTTTCCGCGCTCGGGGCGGGTGAGGCCTGCCGAGGGTTGGGAGCCGCGGCGGCGTCGACGGCGCCGGCGAGGGTGCGGGCGGCGAGGCGAGCTCCCGTTCCCAGCACACGACCGAAGCGGACTGAATCCATAAGAGGCATTGTAGACGGGCGAGGTTCGAGATGGGCGCTCCATGGATGAGGAACGGGTTTCTCGGGCCGGAGCCAGTGCCGGATCTTGGTAGCGTCTGTTCTGTTTTGGGCCGGGGCGGGGCCACCCCCCACCCCCCCCACCCGAGGGGGGTTGCCTTGGTACAAAACAGGCAGAATCAACAACTTACAGATCTATGGTGCCTGTAACTTATTGATTCTTTAAACCTTTGCGTACAAAATAGCCAGGATCAACGACTTAGCCCTATCCCGGCGTGCGGACGGACAGGTTTGTCGATCTTTGTTTATTTCTGTTCCCGGGGTTCTCGGAGCGAGGAAGTGAAACGGCGTTGCCCAGGCCCCTGCGGCCGCCCGGTTTTTTCTTCTCTATTTCTATTGTATGAGATTAGCGGAGTAACTACGCCAGGGTGGTTGGGGTTTTCTGACGGCTGCTGTTTGGGGGGTGCTGGGAGTGCGTCCGGTCTCGCGAAAACAGATGGTACGGCAGTTGCATCCAAGGTTTATTGAACTTGCAGCCTGGGCAAGGATGGCAGGGAGATAGCAGGAGCACGTCGGTTGTGGATTTTTGAGGAGGACGTTGAAATGAAGGGATTTATGTTGTTGGTAGGCGGTATGTGTGCGGCGGCGGCTGGGTTTATCGTCTTTGGGGCCAAGCAGAGGGCTCCGGTGGAGGAGCTTGCGCACCGGCTGGAAGAGGCTTGGGCGGACCACCACACGGTGGTTTAGCGAGATGGAGTTGATTCTCCCGGTGGCCGAAAGCGTACCTGAGCGGACAGAGAGGGTGCTAACGCGGGAAGCGTCGCGGCAGAAAAGCGTACCTCAGCGGCTAAAGCCGTACGTGAATGAGCGAGTTACGGCACGGCTGAAGCCATGCCCTTAAGCGAAACGGCATTTTCAGCACCCTCTGAAGCCGTGCCCTTGGCCAAGCGGGACTGGATCAGAGGTTCGGCGGGAATAGGTCCGAAGTTTACGAAATCCTGATTGCCGGGATGGGATGTCCGGCGTATCCTTAATGGAAGACAATAGAAGGCGTGAGCTAAGAAGACGTGAGTCCTCGCAATGCCGTTCCCGCGAGTTTTTGGGCAGGGAATACCCGATGCGTGGTCAAGGTTACCGACAGGGAGCACACGGAGGTGGCATTGAATCAAAAGGTGAAGAAACTTATCCAGAAGCTCGGCGAGGCGATCCATGAGTCGGTGTCGGAGTCCGAGGACATCGCCGGTGTGGTGAAAAACATTCGTGAACAGGGCTTCGACGTTCTCCTGATGCTGGAGGCGACGATCGGTCTGAACGAGGTTGAGGCCGAGCCGGAAGAGGGTTCGGGCGAGTTGGAAGAGGCGGTTGCGGGGCCGTTTACCTCGACCGATGTCACTTTTTTGAAGTCGCTCCGGATCAGCGTGGATGAGGAGACGACGAGCGAGTAGGTTGTTTGTTGCTCTGGTCCCGTCAGATATCCAGACGTTTTGAAGTAAGAGATTTGAGATAGAAGGCCAGCCCGGCGTGCATGCGCGTCGGGCTGTTTTTTGCTGTGGGCCGCGTGCTGTTCCGGGACTGTGCGCCTTCCCGACCAGACCTCATGCGCCTCTGATGCGGCGGGGGAGGCGGTCGTGTTAGACTCGCGCTCTTGGAACGAGGCTGATCGTTTTTGCATCCGATGCACTTGGTCGGCAGGCGCAGAGCGCGCCTGAAACCTTGGCAACAGAGCGGATCGGGGAGGAGACAGGCGATGAGAAATACCTTGGGAGTCCTGCTGGCCGGCGGTGCGGGGGAACGACTTTTTCCGTTGACGCGCGATCGTGCGAAGCCTGCTGTGCCGTTTGCGGGACAGTACCGGATTATCGACATTACGCTTTCGAACTGCATCAACTCCGACCTCCGGCATGTGTACATCCTGACGCAGTACAAGGCCTTGTCGCTGAACCGGCACATTCGTGAGGGCTGGGGGCCGGTGGTGGCGAGCGAACTGGGCGAGTTTATCGAAATTTTGCCGCCGATGCAGCGCGTCAACAAGAACTGGTATACGGGCACGGCGGACGCGGTGTATCAGAACATTTATTCGATCGGTTCCGAGGAGCCGAAGTATGTGCTGATTCTCTCGGGCGATCACATTTACAAGATGAATTATGGTCTGATGGCCGACCAGCACTGCCGATCGGGCGCGGATGTAACGCTGGCGACGCTGCCGATCTTGCCGGAGGAGGTGTCGAGCTTCGGTGTGGTTGAGGTGGCTCGCAACGGCGAGGTGCTGGGGTTTGAGGAGAAGCCGAAGGAGACCAAGACGAGGTCGCCGTGGAACCCGGATAAGGTGGACGCGTCGATGGGCATCTACCTGTTCAACACCGATGTGCTCCTGCCGGAGCTGATCAAAGACGCCGAGGATCCGGGGTCGAAGCACGACTTCGGGCATAACGTGCTGCCCAACCTGTTGGGGCGGTACAAGGTGCAGGCGTACAACTTCGTCGACGAAAACAAGCAGCAGGCGCTTTATTGGCGCGATGTGGGGACGCTGGAGGCGTATTACGAGGCGAATATGGATGTGGCGACCGTGACGCCGACGTTCAATCTTTATGACAAGAGCTGGCCGATGCGGACGCGGCCGTACCAGTATCCGCCGGCGAAGTTTGTCTTTGGCGAGCCGGGACGAACGGGCATGGCGATCAACTCGATTATTGCGTCGGGGTCGATCGTTTCGGGCGCGGTGGTGCGATCGAGCGTGCTGTCGCAGGATGTGCGTGTGAACTCGTATGCGGATGTGGATTCGAGCGTGATCTTTTCGCACGTGAATATTGGCCGTCACTGCCGGATTCGGCACGCGATTATCGATCGTGACGTGCATATTCCGGATGGGACGGTGATCGGGTACGACCCGGCGGAGGATAAGAAGAATTACTTCGTGTCGTCGAGTGGGCTGACGGTGGTGACGCGGGATTATTCGGTGTATGAGAATCCGGTTTCGCCGGAGTTTATGCAGAACACGTTTTAGACCCAACCCTGCTATCAGGGGCCGCTTCGGACCTAGCGGTGGCCGAAGCGGTAGACCACGCCGCCGGAGATGGCAAAGAACTCGCGGGTTTCGGTGCCGAAGTGCTCGAGGATGAGGTCGGGCGAGAGGCGGATGGCGAGGTTTTTGGAGTGGTTGAAGTCGAGGCTGCCGCCGACGGCACCGATGGGTTTGGTGCGGTTGGTGTAGAGGCCGACGACTTGCGGTTGGATGTTGCCGGTGCCGCCGTCGAAGGTGCCGTGGGAGACGCCGGCGTAGGCGTGGGCGCTGAGGGCGGCGCGCTGGTTCTGGGCGAGACGGTACTGCGCTCCGGCGAGGCCCATCATCATGTAGACGAGCGGACGATCGATGCGGTAGGGGTTTGGGAAGACGGGGGTGGTGCCGGCTTCGCCGCGGAATTCGGCGCCGAGGCCGATGCGGCTGGTGAGCCAGAAGGTGCCGAGGATCTCGCCGCCGCCGAGGTTCATGCGCTTGGGAAGGCTTTGGCCGGCCTGGAAGTTCATGAAGTTGAGGCCGCCGTAGACCTCGTAGCGATTGTCGTAGGTGACGGGGGCGGCGGGGCCGAGCTTGCCCTGGGCGAGGCCGGCGGTGGTGCCGGCGGCCAGCAGAGCGGCGAGAATGAGGGGAGCGGAACGACGATGGCGGCGGGGCGGGTTGGGTTGCTGAGCCGCGTGCCGCAGTGAGCGATCTTTGCTCGTCTGCGCACGGAGAGACATCTTGTTCAAGGCGATCTTCTTTCGGGTGCTCGCGATCAGGTTCCTTTCCAAGATATAACGTCCGGTGGACATCTGCGGCGGGGGCCGGGGCGTATCTCAAGGGAGCGAGCGCGTGCGACAATAGGGTTGCCGGGCCAGGGATCTGCCGATCCTGGCCGAGGGTTTGCGGGGAGACTGATATGGGCGAGTTATTTACACCGACGCATCTGATGGTTCTGGCCGTGGTCGTGCTTGTCTTGTTTGGCGGCAAAAAGCTGCCGGAGCTGGGCAAGGGCCTGGGTGAGGGACTGAAGGGTTTCAAGGATGGGATGAAGGGCGTCGCGGATGACGGGACTTCGACCGTGAAGACCGCGGAGACGACGCACATTGTGACGCCCAAGGCGGAAGAGTCGCTGAAGTAGGTCTGAAGCAGGTCTGGGCGGGGATGTGCCGGCGGGCGTGGGTGTGTTCTCGGGCGGGTGTTAGAGCGTGATGAGCACGACGCCGAGGGCGGCGACGACCATGCCCCAGCCCTGGCGGCGGGTGGGGCTTTCGCCGAGGAACATGGCCGCGAGCAGGATGGTGGACGCGGGGTAGAGCGAGGCGAGGACGCTGGCGACGTCGAGCCGGCCGGCGCGGGTGGCGGCCATGAACAGAAGGTTGCCACTGGTGTCGAGGGCGGCGGGGCCGAGCGCCCAGAGGAGGGCTCGGCGGGGGAGCCAGGGTGCTCCGGTGGGCTGGGCGCGACTGGCTTGGCGTGTGAGGCTTGAGATCAGGATCAGGAGCAGGCAGGTGGAGACCGAGCCGATGCGGACGACCGTCATGGGCCAGAGCAGGCCGCCCTTGCCGGCGAGCTTCATCGCGACGAAGTAGAGGCCGAAGCCGATGCCGGCGAGCAGGGCCAGGGTGAGTTGGCGGCGGGAGATGCTCGGTGCTGACGGGCTCTTCTTGTTAAGAGCGGAGGTGGGATCTGGGCTGGAGCCGATCAGCCAGATCGCGGCGCCGGCGACGAGGAAGCCGGCGATCTGGCGTGGGCGGGGCGCACCTTCGGTGAGCATGGAGGCGGCGGCGGGGATGGCGGCGGTGAGCAGGCCGGCGATCGCGGCTGAGGCTCCCATGACTCCGGACGAGAGAGCGACGTAGAAGACCGCGAGCGAGAGCGCGGCGAACAGGCCGGCGAGGAGCGCCCAGAGGACCGTCGCGCGGGCGGGGAAGGGTGTGCCGGTGTGGAGCGAGATCGCGAGGAGGATGGCGAGGCTGACAGTGTGGCTGAGCAGGATGATGCGAAAGGCTGAGGTGAGTGGGGTGGTGACGACGGAGCCGGGTCCGGTCACGAATTGCGTGGCGGCTTTGACGGCCATGCCGCCGGAGAAGTCTCCGCCGCCCCAGAGGACGGCGGAGAGGAGGGCGCAGAGGGCGGGGGTTTGGAGGAGCGCTTGTAAGACGGTCATGTGGAATCGAGGTCAGCGATCCCATGCGGATGATCCCTGCTCTGCTTTGGGGAGGCATGCGGTGGATACTCTGGCCGGGGTGCCTTGCGGGTTTTTGTTCAGTTATCAGTTATCAGTGGTCAGTTCTCAGAGGTCAGGTCTCAGTGGTGGGGAGAACGAGAGCTATCGCGGGAAGTCTTGTTCTCCGGTGATGGTGAAGGTGAGTTCGTCGCCTTTGCCTTCGATGGGTTGGGCTCCGCCGAGGGCGGCGTGGTAGGTGCCGGGGGTGATGCGGCGGCGGCCGGTGCTGTCGACGGTGGAGAGTTGGCGGGGGTTGACGGTGAGGGTGATGTGGCGGGTTTCGTTGGGGGCGAGGTGGAGGCGCTCGAAGCCGGAGAGGGCGAGGGTGGGGTTGGATTTGCTTTGCGGGGGTGCGATGTAGAGTTCGGCGACCTCGTCTCCGGCGACGGGGCCGGAGTTCTGGACGTCGGCGGTGACGGTGAGCGGGTCGCCGGCGTGGATGTGGTCTGCCGAGAGCCGGACGTTGGTGTAACGGAAGTTGGTGTAGCTGAGGCCGTAGCCGAAGGGGTAGAGAGGCTTGCCCTTGAAGTAGCGGTAGGTGCGGTTGGACATGTTGTAGTCGGTGAAGGGTGGGAGCTCGTCGGTGGAGGTGTAGAAGGTGACGGGGAGGCGGCCTCCGGGGTTGTTTTTGCCGGAGAGGGTCTCGGCGATGGCTTGGCCGCCGGACTCGCCGGGGTACCAGGCTTCGAGGATGGCGGCGGCGTGTTCTTGCGCCCAGTTGACGGAGAGCGCGCTGCCGTTGAGCAGGACGACGACGAGGGGCTTGCCGGTCCTGGCGAGGGCTTCGAGGAGCTGCTGCTGGGGCGCGGGGAGGTTGAGGTCGGTGCGGTCGCCGCCGGAGAAGCCGGGGATGTGGACGGAGGACTCTTCGCCTTCGAGCTCGGCGGTGAGGCCGACAAAGGCGAGGACGACGTCGGCCTGCTCCGCGGCGGCGAGGGCTTCTTTCTGGAGCACGGCGGAGGCTGGGGTCCAGTTGAGGGCAAGGCCGGCGCCGAAGAGAGGGGCGTTGTGGTGGTACTCGACGGTGATGGTGTGGGGTTTGGTGTCGGGGAGGGTGAGGGTGAAGGGCGGTGTTTTGTTGGATCGGGCGAAGTCGGGTTTGGAGTTGAAGGCGGAGACGGATTTGTTGTCGACGGTGACGACGAAGGACTCGCGATCCTGGCAGGGGTAGCAGTCCTGGAGGTGGAGATCGAAGGTGTAGTCGCCGGGGCTGGGGGCGGTGAGGGTGCCGGACCAGCGGACGGAGAAGCGGTCGGCGGGGATGCCGGGGGCGGGGGACGCGGCGGTCCAGTCGAAGTCGATCTGGGGGTCGATGCGGGTGAGGACGGGCTTGCCGGAGAGGGTGTCGCCGGCGAAGTACTCGGCTTTGAGGCCCTGCTGGGTGGATTTGGCGGAGGGGTGGAAGAGGGTGCGGGGCGCGGGGAGTGGGAGGTTTTCGGCGAAGGGCGAGCCTTGCGCGTAGAGGACGCGGGCGGAGCGGAACTCGGAGCGGATGCCGTCGACGGGGAGGATGGGGTGGAGCGGGATGGCGTTGTAGTTGCCTTCGAGGGCGAGCAGAGAGGCGGCGTTGGGGCCGATGACGGCGATGGTTCGCGGGGATTTCAGAGGGAGGGTGTTGCGATCGTTTTTGAGCAGGACCATGGCTTCGCGGGAGGCCTGGAGAGCGAGCGCGGCGTGCGCGGGGGAGTTGACCTCGGACATGGGGATTTGGGCGTAGGGCACCTCCCTGACGGGGTCGAAGAGGCCGAGGCGCATGCGGGCTTCAAAGAGGCGGCCGAGGTCGGTGTCGATCTCGGCGACGGAGACGAGGCCTTGGTGTACCGCGGCGGGGAGGGCGAGATAAGTGTCGCCGCAGTTGGTGTCGGTGCCGGATTTGACGCCGAGGGCGGCGGCTTGTTCTTTGGTGCGGGAGGTGTGATGGGCGGTGGTCTGGAAGAAGTCGTCGACGGCGCCGCAGTCGGAGGTGACGAAGCCTTTGAAGCTCCAGTCGTGGCGGAGGATGTCGACGAGCAGCTGGCGATTGGCGCAGGCGGGGGCACCGTCGATGGCGTTGTAGGCGCACATGATGGAGTCGGCCTTGGCCTCGGTGATGGTGGCGCGGAAGGCGGGGAGGTAGGTGTCGTTGAGGTCATGCGGGGAGGGGTCGACGTTGAAGCGGTGGCGTTCGGACTCGGGTCCGCTGTGGACGGCGTAGTGCTTCGGCGTGGCGATGACGCGGTAGTATTTGGGGTCGTCGCCCTGGAGGCCGCGGACGAAGTTGACGCCGAGACGAGCGGTGAGGAAGGGATCTTCGCCGTAGGTCTCCTGGCCTCGGCCCCAGCGGGGGTCGCGGAAGATGTTGATGTTGGGCGACCAGACGGTGAGGCCGAAGTAGATGGAGTGGTTGTCGTGGCGGAGGGCGTCGGCGTTTTTGGCGCGGGCCTCGGTGGAGATGGTTTCGCCGATCCGGTGGACGAGCGGGGCATCCCAGGTGGCGGCCATGCCGATCGCCTGCGGGAACATGGTGGCGTAGCCGGAGCGCGCGATGCCGTGGAGGCCCTCGCTCCAATAATCGTATGCGGGGACGCCGAGGCGCGGGATGGCGGGCGCGGTGTTGATCATCTGCGCGGCTTTTTCTTCGAGGGTCATGCGGGAGACGAGGTCGGCGGCGCGGGCGGCGGCGGGCTGCGTGGGGTCCTGGTAGAGCGGGCGATTGGGTGTCTGGGCGGGTGTCTGGGCAGGTGTTGGGGCAGGTGTTTGGGCGGCGGCCAGGAGTGAAGCGAAGAGGACTGCAGAGGTGAGGGCAGAGAGGCGCATCGGGTGAGCTCGTTTCTTGAATTGTTGAGGTGAGCCATGGTAACCGAGAGAGGGGTGAGGCTGGCTCGGCTTTGGTTCGTGAAGCTGGCGGGCGGTTCGCTTTCCTGGTCTTGAGTTAGCGGGGGTCGTGGGCGGCGGCGGCGGTTTGATGAGCGGGGATGGGGTTTGGGGATGGCTTGGGGGCGCCGAGGTCGCAGTGTCCGCCGGCGTAGGCGCCGGTGCGCTGGAAGGTGCGGAGCTGCGGGTCGTCGGGGTTGACGTGGGCGAGTTGGTCGAGGAGCGTCTGGGCGGCGGCGCGTTGGCCGAGTTGGCACTCGATGTAGGCGAGGTTGAGCGCGGCGGCGGTCTGGCTGGGGTCGGCGTCGAGGAGGCGGGTCAGGAGGCGGACGGCTTCGGCGGCGTGGCCGGAGGTGGCGTCGAGGACGGCGAGGTTGCCGAGGGCGGTGGGTTGGAAGGGGTTGGCGGCGAGGGCGGCGGTGTACTCGGAGCGGGCGGCGGCGGTGTTGCCGGAGATCTGGTGGAGGAAGCCGAGTTGGGTGTGGAGATCGGGGTCTAACGTGCCGGCCGGCTGGGCGGCTTCGGCGGATGTGAGCAGACGGAGCGCCTTCTGGCCGGAGCGGCTGCTGCCGCGCTGGGCCATCTGGGCGTAGGCGAGGCCGAACTCGCGGTCGCCGGCGTGGACCTGGCCGACGGGAATGAGGTCGTCGGCGTGTTCGAGGCCGGCGAGCTTGACAGACGAGTTGGCAGGCCGGCGCTGGATGTTGTGGTCGGTGACCTGCTCGTGCGAGATGTCGGCGGTGTTGCGGGAGGGCATGTGGCAGGTGGCGCAGTCGGGCTGCTCGGGGTGATGGCTCGTCGCGAGCGCGGGGGAGGTGTGGCAGGTGAGGCATTTGGCGCGGAAGAAGCCGACGCGGTCGGCGGGGGCGGGCGAGTTGTGGGGGTCGTGGCAGGTGGTGCAGGTGAGCTGGTCGCCCGAGCCGGCTTTGCAGGCGGAGCGGAGGAGAGCTTCGTACTGGCTGGTGGCGCGGTTGCCGCCGGAGCTCTGGCTCCTTCGGACGAAGTAGACGGCGGTGTCGGCGAGGTCGTCGCCGGGGCGGAACTGGGCGAGCGATCGGCCGGGGCGGTAGACGACGGCGTCGCCTTCGAGATGGCACTGGAGGCAGGTGCTGTCGCGGCGGCTGGGGGAGAGCTTTGCGGGGTTGAGGATTGCGTTGTGGGTGGGGTCGGCGAGATGGGCGGAGGGGTCGCCGTGGCACCCGGAGCAGCCGATGCCGGCCTGGGTGAGGGGCGTTCCGCGGGCGAAGCGGTTGCGGGCGGAGGGGAGGCTGGGCTGGACGGCGGTGGCGTGGCAGTGGAGGCAGTTGGGGTCGACGGGCAGGGGCGCGGGCATGGCGGTGACGGCGTCGTAGGCGGGGGCCATGCGGAGGGCGTTCTGGCGCGTGTAGAAGTTGATGGGCAGTTCGAACCACTGGCCGTCGATCTGGTAGAGGTAGGTGCGGCCGCGGTGGCCGGAGCCGATGTAGTAAGTGAGTTCGCGCTCGCCGTGGAGGGGCTCTGGATGCGAGGTGCTCGCGGGCCGGTCGAAGGACATCCGGGCGGCGGCATCGCGGAGGAAGATGCGGTAGGTGACGCCGGAGGAGGTGTGGGTGAAGGCGCCGGTCTGGAGGGTGTCGGTGGCAAGACCGCTCGCGCGCGCCATGGGGGTCTGCCGGTAGCTGTTATAGATGGCGCTGTGGCAGTGGGCGCAGGCCTGGTCGGGGTTGGCGAAGGAAGGCGCGGGGCGAGAGGCGGCGGCAACGGACCCGCGGCGGCTGGGGAGGGCGGCGAGCAGGAGCAGGGCTGTGAGCCCGAAGCCGAAAAGGGCGCGGAACGGAGCGGTGTCTCTGGGGTCGGGCGAGCGCGGGGGCTGACGGAGTTGCATGGGTGCCGGCCTAGTGCGGTGTGTCGAGCTTTGGCTCATCGGCGGCCTGGATGCGGGTGGCGGTGGCGGTCTCCCGGGTGGCGTCCTCGCGGCGACCGAGGCCGCGGTAGGCCTGGCCGAGGAGGCTGTGGGTCATGAAGTTGGCGGGATCCATCTTTTCGGCGCGTTCGAGAAACGTCGCGGCGCCGACGAAGTCGCCCTGCTTGAGGTTGACTTTGCCGAGGAGGATGTAGGGGCCGGTCGCGTTGGGTTCGAGGAGGACGGCGCGCTGGAGGGCGAGGATGGCTTCGGGGTAGTTGCCTTGGCGGGTGTAGGCATCGCCGAGGCGGTCGTAGGTGGAGGGATTGAGCGGGTTGCGGGAGCGCTCCTCTTCAAACTGGGCGATGGCCTCGGGGAGGTGATTGCCGGCGAGCGCGATCTCTCCGAGAAGGGCGTGCGCTAGGGGCAGCCTCCGATCGAGATCGAGGGCGCGGGTGGCGAATTGCTGGGCGATGGGGACGTATTCGCGGCGAAAGAGCATGCGGGCGGCGAGGAGGTAGGCTGAGGCGGAGTCGGGCGGGAAGCCGTACTGCGCTGCGAAGGCGTGGCGCGCGTCGTCGTAGCGGCGGGTGTCGAGGTAGCAGAGGGCGAGGATGTAGGAGGGGTCGACCTTGGTCTGGGAGCCGGGTTTGTGGGCGGATTCGAGCAGGGGGATGGCGGCGGCGGGTCTGCCGAGGCGGAAGAGGCAGAGGGCATCCATCTGGGTGGACTCGAGGTCGTGGGGATCCTGCTGGGTGGCGGCGGCAAAGGCGGCTTCGGCGGGGCCGAGGCTGTTCTGGGCGTAGAGGGCGAGGCCGCGGAGGCGATCGAGGCCGGGCGGTGGGGAGGTCTGCTTTTGGAACTGGTCGATCTGCTGGAGGGCGTCGGCGCTGTGGCCGGTGTCGATGAGGCGGCGGAGGGATGTGAGGGATGGGGGTTCGGCGGGGGTGGTGGTCGGAGCGGGCGCGGCGGCGGTCCCCTGCGCGCCGGCTACCTGCACGCAGGCGGTTCCGGCAAGGAGAAGTGCGGCGAGGCTTAGAACGCGTTTGCGAGGGGGGCCGGACATACAGGTGCGGATCTCAGTGTAGGGGAACGGCAAAGAGAAGAGGGGAGCCGGTAGCTCCCCTCTCGTTTGTGCGGGCGGTTGCGATTAGAACTGCAGGCGGGCGGAGAACTGCAATTGCCGCGGATTGGTGGAGCCGTTGATGCCGGGACCGGAGGAGATGGCGCCGGCGCTCGACGAGCCGTTGGCGTTGCCGCCGGGAAGGCCGTAGTTGATGTGGTTGAAGGCGTTGAAGCCATCGGCACGGAATTGCGCGACGATGCTTTCACGGATGGGGAAGTTCTTCTGGACCGAGATGTCGGTGTTGAAGAAGTGCGGACCGAAGACGCTGTTGCGGCCGACGTTGCCGATCTGATCGAGGCCTGGCGCCGTGAAGAACGTGCCCAGCGTGATCTGGTCGTAGAAGGACAGGTTTTTCCCTGGACGACCGGTCACATGCGAGTGGAAGGCCTTGGTATCGCCGTTGAGGTAGCACGGCGCGCTGCCGCCGACGCTGCTCGAACAGGAGTTGTAGGAGAGCGTGAACGGCAGACCGCTCGAGTAGTTGACGACCGGGTTGACCTCCCATCCGCCGACGATCTGATTGACAAGACCGTTCGCATTGCTGAGCAGGGCATGGTTTCGGCCGAACGGCAGCTGCAACAGGCCGTACACGATGATCTGCTGGTGGCGGACGCTGCTGTCGTTGCCCTGGACGGCCCGTCGATCCCACGTGGAATATCCGGTTGATTCGCTGATGGCCTTTTGCCAGGCGTAGTTTGCGGTCAACGAGACGCCGTGGGTGAACTGCTTGGCCATGGTGACCTGAAGCGCGTTGTAATGCGTATCGAGATCGTCGCCGTAGTAGGTGATGTCGTTGGCCCAGCCGCAGGCGCCGGCGGGCAGACCGCGGGTGGCTCCAGCGGCGGACGCGAGGTACAGAGGATCGGAGCAGGCTGGGAGTTTGCCGGCGTAGTAGCGACGGAGGAAGGTTGTGTTTCTCGTGGCGCCGTTGCTCTGGACGGCGTCCGCGGGTGTGCAGCCTGGACCGACGGGATAGCAGCTTCCGCCATTCGGGTCGTAGTGCAGCGGAGTTCCCGTGATGCTTTGCGCGGCTGGAAGGAAGAGGCCGGGCTCGTTGGGGTTGGTGGCGTTGCCCGAGTTGTCGCCGAGGGTGTGCGTTCCCTTGTTGCCGACGTAAGCGATGGTCAGGGAGACGGTGGGGGTGAGCGCCTGTTGCAAGCTGGCGTTCCAGGCATCGAGCGTGGGCAGACGGATGGTGGTTGGCCGGGATCGCGAGTTGACGAGGTACCCAGGATTGGGCAGAAGACCGTTCGCGGGTACGGACGTGGGGACCGGCGCTGTGGGGCCCTGAGCCAGAGTGAAGGCGTAACTGGTTGGACCTCCGGTGGCGGTGATCTGCTGGTTGGCGAGCACCGGGAGATTTTGCGTGGCGGCGTGTCCGAAGATGGAGCCGAAGACGCCGATATCGAAGCTGCGGCCGTAGCCCGCGCGGAGCACCGTGGTCGGGTGCACCTGATACGCCACACCGATGCGCGGATTGTACGGATTGCCGGGTTTCGAGTAGTTCATGTTGCTGCCGATTCCGCCGGTGCCGGCCACCTGGAGGTAGCCGGTTGCCATGTTGAGCAAAGCTCCATTCTGGGCTCCGTTGACGGTCTCAGGGAAGTAGAGTTCGTAGCGCAGACCCAGGTTAAGGGTGAGGTTCGGGGTTGCTCGCCAGGTGTCCTGGATGTAGAAGAAGTCGCGCTTCTGGAACTCCTTCGCATTGGTCGAGGTGCTGACGTACCGGTTGAAGTAGGAGACGTCCCCAAGCGCCAGGGTGGCGAAGCCGAGGCCGCCGGGACTGGTGTTGTGGGACGGGTCGGCGGCGGCCACGGCGGGATTGGAGGTTGGTCCGGTGCCGAACTGCAGGATGCCGGTGCGGTCGTTGTCGCTGGGCACGCGCAGGTTGCGGGCGTAGCGGAGATCGGCTCCGAACTTGATGGCATGGTTGCCCAGCGTCTTGGTCCAGTTGTTTGCCAGCTGGTACTGATCTTCGCGCTCGATCAGAGGGCAGTTGCAGCGGTCGACGTTGAGACCTGCTCCATACTGCGGGCCGGCGGCCTGGCTGTTATTCGGGTTGCCGGTGCTGCCGACCTCCGTCAGCTGAAAGCTGGGAGCGCCGCTGGTGATGGGGCTGCCGGTGTTGAGGCCGGGGATGCCGAGCTGGGTTGCGAAGTCGGTGCCGGCATCGTATTTGGCCGTGTTGATGTTGTAGCGGTAGTAGCCGAGGCGAACGTCCGTGACGAGTTTGGCGTTGAGGGCGATGTCGGTGCCGGCGGCGGCGCTATCGTTCGCGCCCTTGGAGGTTCCGCCGTAGCCGCCGATGCCGAAGCCGGCGCCACCCGCGGGGCCGAACATGGTTGTGCCGGTAAGCGTGTCGGTGAAGCGGCTGAAGCGTCCGAAGACGTGGATGCGCTGGCTGGCGGTCCAATCGCCCCGGACGTCCCATTGGTTGCTGTTGAAGATGCCGGTTCCGCCCGCGGCATAGTTACTGGCCAGGCCGAGCGCCGGGCCGCCTGTTGAATTGGGAGCGTACGGTTGCAGAGCTTTGAAGAGACCGAGCGCCTGGGGCGAGAGCCGGGCGGTGGGGATGACGTTGTTCGGGTAGGGTGTGCCGTTGGGCTGATAGATGATGCCGGCGCTGTTGGGCAGCTTTGCGTATTCGCTGAAGTCGCATCCCGGGATGCCGCTGGGACCGGTCGTTCCGAGGCAGGTACTGGTGAGAAGAGCGGTCGGAACGGTCTGGAGGTTGGATGTGCCGACCTTTTGCCGGACGCCCTGGTAGTCGCCGAAGAAGAAGATCTTGTCCTTGATGACTGGGCCGCCGACTGATCCTCCGAATTGGTTCTTGAGACCGGCGGGAAATGGATTGATTTTGGTGATCTGGTTGGGACCCTGGGTGAAGGGATCGCGGGCGAGGTTGGCGCTGCTCTGACGGTAGTCGAAGGCCGATCCGTGGAAGCGGTTGGTGCCGGACTTGGTCTGCGCGGTGACGACCGATGAGACAGCCTTGCCGAACTCCGCGTCGAAGTTCTGCGTGGTGATCTTGGTTTCGGAGAGCGAGTCGATGTTGGGGTTGATGACGATGATGCCGAGGATGGGGTCCTGATTGTCGGTTCCGTCGAGCTGATAGGCGACGCCGGCGAAGGCCTGTCCGTCGACCTCGATCTGGCGGCTGCCCTGTGGATCTTCGCTGGCGGCGTGGCTCCAACCGAGGAGTTGAGCACCGGGCAGAAGCAGCTGCAGATTGGTGAAGTTCCGATCCGGGAGCGGGAGGCTGACGATCTCCTGCGCGTTGAAGATGGTGGCGACGTCGGCGCGGTCGGTTTTGAGTTGCGGCACAGAGTCGGCGCTGACTTCGATCGTCTCGGCCGAACCGCCGATGGACAGGGCGGCTTCGACCTTGGCTGAGGTGTCCGCGAAGAGGCGAATCCCGGTGGTCTGATAGCCCTTGAAGCCGGCGGCTTCCACACGCACGTCGTATACGTCGGGGATGAGGTGATCCACCGTGAAACCGCCGCTGTTGTTGGATTGGGCGGTGACGGAGGTGCCTTTGGCGGTGTCGGTGACGGTGATGGTGGCGTTGGGGACGACTGCGCCGGATGCGTCGGTCACGGTGCCGAAGATGCTTCCGTAGACGGCTTGCGCGCGGGCCGAGGTGGCGGTTGCGGAGATCGCGAGGGCAAGGAGCGGAAGTCCGGCTCGTTTGATGAACTTGAACATGGAACTACCTCCAGAAATTGGTACCGGAAAGCGCTGTTTGGGGACTTGCAGTGTCTCTGTGCGGGGCGGGGAGAGGCGCACTCGCCGGAGACATCGTTTTCGGGGGAGGAGCGATTGCCGTACAGGAGCAGCAGGGAACGTGATTTCGCGACCGGGCAACCCTACGCGAGAGTGGCGAGCGGTGTCAACGGAGCTTGCATGTCATTTTGGAGTCGATCCCCGTCCATTGCTATATCAATCGATCGGGGTTGCATGTACCGTCTGCTGTGAGCCAGGCGTATGGCGGTTAGGACGGCGGGGTGTGAAGTTCTCGCAAGTGTTTGCAAGGGGGCTGGATGAGGCGTGGAAGTGAGGGTTCCGAGCGGAAGTTGGGGCGATCCGGAGCCGGAGCTCGGCAGGCGACGTCGGCCGCCGCGATGACGAGCAACGAGGATGAAGGGAGGAACCCGCCTCGTTACCGGCAGGTGTACGAGGAGCTTCGACGGGCGATCGCGGCGGGGGTCTACGGGCCGGGGGACCGGCTGCCAAGCGAGGCGGAGCTTGGCCGGCAGTTTGAGACATCGCGCATTACGGTGGCGAAGGCCGTCAACGATCTTCGGATGGAGGGTCTCGTCTCGCGGCGTGCGGGTTCCGGGACACACGTCTTATCGCCGGAGCGGCGGGCGGGACGTTTGTTCGGACTTTTGATCCCCGACCTTGGGCGCACGGAGATCTTTGAGCCGATCTGCCACGGCATGATGCAATCGCCGCTTTCCCGCTCGCACTCGCTCCTGTGGGGTACATCGATGGGCGAGGACCTGGCGCAGGAGCAGGAGGCCGAAGAGCTTGCGCATCAGTTCATCGCGCAGAGGGTTTCCGGCGTGTTTTTTGCGCCGATCGAGCGCACATCGGCGATGGACGCGGTGAACCGGCGCATTGTGGCAGCGCTGGATCGGGCGCGCATTCCGGTGGTTCTGCTGGACCGATGCTATGAGCAGGGCGTCCGACGATCGCGGTACGACCTTGTCGGCATCGACAACCGGCGAGCAGGCTACCTCGTCACCGAGCATCTTCTGGAGCATGGTGTGCGACGGGTTGCGTTTGTCGCGCGGCCGCGGTCGGCTTCGACCGTCACCGGACGAATTGCGGGGTATCGCGAGGCGCTGATGTCTTACGGCGCACTGGGGGAGGACATGGTGATGTTCGGCGACCCGGAAGATCCGGATTTTGTCCGTCGGCTCCTGGACGATTGCCGGCCGGAGGCGGTGGTGTGCGCGAACGACCTGACTGCGGGGCGCCTGATGGCAGCGCTTGCGAGCCGCGGCGTGCGCGTGCCCGAGGAGATGCGCATTGCGGGGGTCGACGACGTGAAGTACGCCAACCTGCTTCCCGTTCCGCTGACGACCCAGCACCAGAGCTGCGATGAGATTGGACATCTCGCCTTGCAGACGATGCTGGAAAGGGTGGTGCAGCCGGAGCTGCCGACGCGCGATGTTCTGGCGCAGACGTATACGGTGGTTCGGCGGTCGTGCGGAGCGCACCTGTAAGCCGGGCGCGTGGGGCCCGGAGTCGCGAATCTGGCTAGGTGGCGGGCCAGAGCCAGGCGGCGCCGCGCACGCCGCTCGAATCGCCGTAGCGCGCGGGGACGAGTTCGGTGGTGCACTCGCCGCCGAAGACATACTGTCCGAGGCGGGCGCGAATTTCGCTGTAGAGGCGATCGATGCGCGAGACGCCGCCGCCGAAGACGATCACATCGGGGTCCAGGATGTTGATGACTGCGGCGAGTCCGCGGGCGAGGCGATCTTCGAGTGCGTTGATGGCGCGGATGGCGTCGGGATCGCCGAGCGCGTAGTCGGCGACGATTTCGGGGCCGGACTTCGCTACGCCGGTCACCTCGCGGTAGTCGCGCGCGATGCCGGTGCCGGAGACCCACATCTCCATGCAACCGCGTTTGCCGCAGTAGCAGGCTGGACCGGGGGATTCCGGGGGCAACGGCCAGGGCAGAGGGGTGTGGCCCCACTCGCCCGCGACGCCGTTTGGACCGGCGTGAATATGGCTGTTGAAGGCGACGCCGCCGCCGCAGCCGGTGCCCAGGATGACGCCGAAGACGACGCGCCTGCCCGCCGCGGCGCCGTCGGTCGACTCCGAGACGGCGAGGCAGTTGGCGTCGTTGGACAGCCGGACCTCGCGATCGAGAGCAGAGGAAAGATCGCGACCGAGCGGCTGTCCGTTGAGCCAGACCGAATTGGCGTTTTTGACCAGGCCGGTGTGGGCGGAGACTGTTCCCGGAATTCCGGCGCCCACGGTGCCGCGGTTGCCGGTTTCGCGCTCGATCCGGTGCACCAGGCCGGCCATGGCGTCGACGGTTCCCTGGTAGTCGTCCCGCGGCGTTGGAATGCGGTGGCGCACAAGCTCGTTTCCAGCCTCGTCGAGCGCCAGGGCCTCCACTTTGGTGCCTCCGAGATCGATCCCGATGCGCATCGTTATGCCTTGTCCTTCCAAAAAAGTGTCGGGATATACCCCCCTCTGCTCCATGCGGACGGATAGCGGCCGACCGCAGATCCGGACCTTGCTTGCGCGGGAGCCGGACCTTAGGTTGCAAGGGATAGTTCGCCAGACGATAGCCGACGGTAAAGTATGGCACATGGCCCCGCGGCCTACCGGTTCCCTCCCCCGGCGCCACCCGATGTATGATTCTCCGGTTTATGAGTGAGGGGACGAACCGGCCATGAAGATGACGGGAATGATGGCGCGCAGCACCGCTGTTGGAGCGCTTGGCGGCCTCCTGTTTGGCTTTGACACCGCCGTGATTGCAGGAACGACGCAGCAGCTGCAGACCATCTTTCAACTTTCGGATAAGACGCTGGGATTTACGGTGTCGATCGGTCTGATCGGGACTGTCATCGGGGCCATCTTTGCCGGTCCGCTCGGGCAGAAGATCGGGTCGCGCGAGGCCCTGCGCATCATGGCGGTGCTTTACATGATCTCGGCCGTCGGTTGTGCGCTGGCGTGGAACTGGCCCGCTCTTCTGATTTTTCGTCTGATCGGCGGTCTGGGTATTGGAGGATCGTCGGTGCTGGGACCGGTGTATATCGCGGAGCTGGCTCCGGCGAAGTGGCGCGGCCGCATGGTCGGGCTGTTTCAGATCAACATCGTCGTCGGCATCCTGCTGGCGTATCTGTCGAATTATGTGATCACGACGATGCATCTCGGCGGCCTTCAGTGGCGGTGGGAGTTCGGCGTCGCGGCGTTTCCCTCGGCGGTTTTCCTCCTCATGCTCTTTGCGATTCCGCGCTCCTCGCGATGGCTGGTGACGACCGGACAGAACGACGAGGCGCTCCATGTGCTCCAGTCGATGGGATCGCCGGACAGCGCCGAAGAGCTGCGCGAGATCCAGGATTCGATCCGCTTCGATACCGGCGCCGACAGCGAATCGCTCTTTCAGAACAAGTACCGTCTGCCCATCTTTCTTGCGATCACGATCGGTCTCTTCAACCAGCTTTCGGGCATCAACGCGCTCCTTTATTACTCGAATTCGATCTTCGCGGCGGCCGGTTTCAGCCAGGTCTCGGGAGCTCTGCAGACGGTGCTCATCGGCTTTGCCAATCTGCTGGCGACGCTGCTGGGCATGAGCCTGATCGACAAGCTGGGTCGTAAGACGCTGCTGTTGATCGGCGCTGTGGGAACCGCGGTGTGCCTTGCCGGGGTGGCGGCGATCTTCTTCACGGATCAGCACAAGTCGGCGCTGGTCTGGCTCCTGGTCGCGTACATTGCCTTTTTTGCCATCTCGCAGGGTGCGGTCATCTGGGTGTATATCTCGGAGGTCTTTCCGACGCGCGTCCGGTCCAAAGGCCAGAGCCTCGGATCGAGCTCGCACTGGATCATGAACGCGATCATCGCGCAGATCTTTCCCCTGCTGGCGGCAAAATCCGGCGGCATCCCGTTTGCGTTCTTTTCGGCGATGATGGTGCTGCAATTTTTTGTGGTGCTGTTCGTCTACCCGGAGACCAAGGGCCGGACGCTCGAACAGCTGCAGCAGAACCTGGCGATGAGTTGAGGCGGCACGCGTGGGTGTTTCTGTACAGAATCGGGACAGGTGTCAAGGATTTGAGCGATATGCCGATAAGAGAGGCAAGGAGAGCCATGGAAGCGAAGCGATTGGCCGGGACGATGGAGAGACGACTGGTGGTTGCGGTACTTGCGATCTTCGCGGTTCTTGCGGTTCTTGCGGTTCTTGCGGTTCTGTCTACGGAAGCGTCGGCGCAGCGAGCGCGTGGAAGCAGAGGAGTCGCTGACCCGCCGGCCGTCACCTCCCAGGCTTCCGCGACCGATCTCGACGCCCGCTTCCACGACGGTCCGTGGTGGAAGCATGCGGTCGTGTATGAGATCTATCCGCGTTCGTTTCAGGACTCAAACGGCGACGGCATCGGCGACCTGAACGGTATCACCGAACGTGTGGGGTATCTGCAGAATCTCGGGGTCGACGCGATCTGGATTGCGCCGATGTATCCCTCGCCGCAGGTCGACTTCGGCTACGATATCTCGGATTATCAAGCCATTGATCCGCAGTACGGCACCCTGGCGGATTTCGATCGTCTGGTCGCCGAAGGTAAAAAGCACAACATCCGGGTCTGCATCGACATGGTGCTGAACCACACGTCGGACAAGCACAGATGGTTTATCGAGTCGGCCAGTTCGCGCACCAACCCCAAGGCCGACTGGTACGTCTGGGCGGACCCGAAGGGGTATACCGCGGACGGAAAGCCGATCCCGCCCAACAACTGGCTCAGCCTCTTCGGTCACTCGGCGTGGGAGTGGGTGCCGGCGCGCAAGCAGTTCTACTACCATAAGTTTTATATCCAGCAGCCCGATCTGAACTGGCGCAATCGGGATGTCGAGAGAGCGATCTTCAGCATGGAGCGCTTCTGGCTGGATCGGGGAGTGGCCGGATTTCGGCTGGACGCCATTCCGACTCTCTTTGAGGATCCGACCAATGGGGACGAGGCGTTCACCGGCGGCACCAACGCGTATGGCGACCGCGAGGTCAGTGGCAAGTTGACGGAGAATCTGCCCGAGGTTCACGACGTGATCCGTCGCATGCGAGCGCTCGCCGACAGCTACCCTGCCAACGTCTATCCCGGAGAGCGCGTGCTCATCGGGGAAACGTATCTGCCGAACGTGGCCGAGCTGAATAAGTGGTACGGCGGCGAGAGGCATGATGAGCTCCATCTGCCCATGGACATGCAGGTCGGCTTTACCAACAAGCTGGATGTAAACCTGTTTCGGACGCGGATCGGTGAGGCCGAATCGGACATCGGCTCCAACCAGCCTCTCTTTGTATTCGACAACCACGACAACGCTCGATCCTGGGACCGGTATGGCGACGGTGTGCACAACTCCGAGATCGCGAAGGTGATCGCGACCATGCTGCTAACGACGCGCGCGGCCGTGCTGCTGTATGACGGCCAGGAGATCGGCATGCACACGTCCACGCCGACCCGCGTCGAGGACGTCAAGGATCCGATCGGTGTCACAGGTTGGCCGAAGGAGAAGGGCCGTGACGGCGAAAGGACGCCGATGCAGTGGACGCCCGGCAAAGATGCCGGCTTCAGCACGGCCGCGAAGACGTGGCTGCCGGTTGCAAGCGACTACAAGACAGTGAATGTGCAGACCGAGACCGGCGATCCCAACTCTCTGCTCAACTGGTACAAGCGGCTGATCGCGATGCGGAGGTCGGACCCAACGCTGCGCGATGGCAAGCTGACGATGTTGAACACGGACGATACGTCGGTGCTGTCCTACATCCGTGAAGGCGTCGGGGGCCGCCCGGCGATCCTGGTCGCGGCCAACTTCACATCCTCGCCGAGGACCGTTTCGTTTGATCCCGGGGCATCCGGTGTCTCGGGCAAGAGCGTGCAGACTCTGGTGACCGATGCGCCTTCGCTCGAGAAGACGTCAGGCCTGACCAATATTGTCTTGCCGCCGTTTGCGTCGTGGGTCGCCAGCGTACAGTAGGTTAAAAGCGATGGCAGAAGAGTGGATCGAGGTGTGATGGTGCTGTTGACGCGAAGATCGATGTTGCTTCGGAGTCTGCTTGCGGGCGTAGTTCCGATGCTGAGCGGGGGTTTGATCTCGGCGCAGACCGGGACCAACAGCGCGGGCGCGATCGGGGCAGGCGTGAGCGTCGCCGGCGCGGGCGCAAACGGCGTTCTGACCAAGGACGCAGCGGGCGCTCTGATGCCGCCGAGCGTGTTTTTTCGCGGCAAGACGGCTCCTGTACAGGCACGCAACGCCGGCGGGATTCGCTTCGATGGCGATCGTCTGATCCTGGCGGCGCTGGTCGACACCTCGGGCTACTCGACGCGCGTGCAGGAACGATATCAGGCTTACTTCATTACGGAAGCGACGCTTCTGATCGACGGCCATCGTCTGCCGCCAGGGGCCTACGGTGTCGGCTTCGTCGCCGGGGACAGGTTTGCGGTGATGAATCTGGGTGGCCACGACATCCTTGTCGCCGGATCGCATACCGACGCGGAGCTTCGCCGACCGACGCCGTTGCAGATTGTCGCCGGAAAGGCCGATGGACAATTCCGGCTCTATGTGGGACGGAGTTACATCGACTTTTCCCGTGCTGCCGACGAGACCCGGTGATGTCAGGCTGTCTGTGCCTCCGGGCGTAAGATCCGGCGACGATGATCCGCCTCTGGTATCTGCCCTCGTTGGCTCTCCCGCTCGTCCCCTTCGGCGCAGGCGGCCAGACCCGCAGGCCGGACCGGCCGACAACCTCCTCGCAGGCGGCAGTCTCCGCCGCGGACACGGCCTTTCGCGCGGGTTCTGCTGCGTTTGAACGAGGCGACCTGCGCACGGCTCACGCGGAGTTCGCCCGCGTCGTTCGGCTCGCGCCGGCGATTGCCGCGGGTCACAGCGCGTTTGGCGCCGTGCTTCTGGCCGAAGGGGAAGCAAAGGCAGCCGTAGGGCAACTCGAAGAGGCCCGCCGGCTCGACCCCAACTCAAAGGATGGCCACACCGCCGTGAACCTCGCCGAGGCCTACGCGGCTGTGGGCGATCATCGGCGCGCAGTGGCAACCTTCCGGATGGCAACCGAGGGCGGAGGCGCGGTGCAGCTGACGCCAGAGGAGAGCCTCCACTACGCCGCTGCGCTCGCCGCGACCGGACAGACGGGCGCAGCCGAGACACTTCTCGCCGAGGCCGCGCGCACGACTCCCGATAACGCCTACCTTGCGGATGCGCTTGGATCGGTCCGTGCGCAGGCTGGCCGTCTGGATGACGCCGCCACCGATTTCCGTCGCGCGCTGGGGCTCGACGCCAACTTTGCCCCGGCACACTTTCACCTGGGCGCCGTCGCTCTGCTTCAGGGGGACGCCGCAACGGCGGTCGAGCAATCTCGGTTTGCGGTAGACCTCGTGCCTGCAGATGCCGCATATGTCCTGCAGCTTGGGCGTGCGCTCAGCGCTGACAGGAAGGACACCGAAGCTGTCGCGACGTTGCGACGCGCGTTGGCGCTCGACCCGGTCTCCATCGACGCAAAGTATGCGCTCGCGCTCGCGCTGCAGGCCGGCGGTGACGCCAAAGGTGCGGCGCCGCTGCTGGCCGAAGTGATCGCGCGCCGGCCGCGGGACAGCGCAGCCCTGACGAACTTCGGCCTCGCTCTGGTGCAGGGTGGCGATGCAAAAGGGGCGATTCCGGTCTATCAGCGTGCACTCCAGGTCGGCCCGGACAATGCAACTTTGCGCGAAGATTTCGGTGTCGCGTACCTGCAGCAAGCCGACCTCGACCACGCGATTGAGCAGTTTCGTGCGGGCCTGAAAAACGATTCGGCGAACGCGCAGCTGCACTACGATCTGGGCCTCGCATGGAAGTTGAAGGACGACCTGAGTGCCGCTGTCCCGGAGCTCACGGAGGCCGAGCGGCTCGATCCGACGCTGCCCGATCCGCCTTACACGCTTGGCGTGCTCCTGATGCAGACCGGGCGCTTCGCCGAGGCGCAACGCGAACTCGAACGGGCGACTGAGCTGCGTCCGGACAACGGCGAGGCGTGGTCGATTCTAGGCAACGTCTACAAGCAGGCGGGAGACCCGGAGCGAGCCGTAGCGGCGCTGCGAAAAGCGATCGCGCTTCTGCCGGATCAGCCCAGCCCGCACATCACGATGGCGACTCTGCTGGCGCAAGCGGGCGATTCGGGCGGCGCCGCGGCGGAGCGGAAGAAGGCTGCCGATCTGAGCCGGGCGGCGGTCAACCATCAGAGGTCGGGGTTCGCGCTCGACAGCGGCCGCGCCCTGCTCGGACAGGGCAAGGTTGCCGACGCCGAAGTGCAGCTGCGCGCCGCCATCGCGGCCGAGCCGGGGCTTCTCGAGGCCCACCGCCTGCTCGCCGAAGCGCTGACTCGGGAAGGCAAGGGCGCCGAAGCAGCGCTGGAACGGCGACGCGCCGAGGCGCCGGCGCCCGGAACAGCAGCCGGAGTTCAAAGTCAACCTTAGGGATTCTCTGAATAAGGGGCTCCTCCCTGCCAAGCGTAGCTCAGCGGCTAAAGCCGCCTTGAATGTGAGGCACTTACGGCACGGCTGAAGCCGTGCCCTTAACAGAGCGGGGCTGAATCAGAGGTTCCTTAGAGCCAATTACCTGTTGCTATGGAGCCGGAATACCGGTGCAGAGCCGTTTTCCTCCGGAGAAAACGGCGTTGGGACCCTGTGGCTCCCTATACCCGACAAGTAATTTGCTCTAGCCGAGGCGAATTACTGCGGGATGCGGACGGCATGCCACTGCCAGGCGCCGTCGAGGTTGGGCGCGCAGACATCGACAGCTCCGGGTCCGGACGACCTCTGGGCTCCCGCCTGTCCCGGATCGCACGGGGCGGGCTTCGACGTTGGTCGGGCCGGGGCGGTCTGAGCTCCGGTGGTCTGAGCTCCGGCGGTCTGAGCTCCGGCGCTGCGGCAACCGGCCGATCCACACTCTCCGAGATCGACCATCTGCTCGTTTTTTGTGATGGACCGGTGATCGATCTTTCCCGAGCTGAACGTATTTCCGGCCAGAAACCAGAAGGCTCGCGGCCCCGGATTTGCTCCGTTTGTGGTCACAACCAGATCGATGGGAAATGGCCGGAGGCCCGCGCAAACATTTTCTGTAATGAAGTGGAAGTCGGACGCGTTGAAGTCGCTCCAACCCGCAGAGAGACACGCGCTGCGTTCCCCTTGCGTCACGCTGGATTCGATGCGATTGCCGGTGATCTCCAACGTCGTTCCGCCAATCATTGCTGGAGCCACGATGGCTGCCGCGGCCGCCGGGAGGGCCTCGGTGTACACCCAGTGATTGTGCGAGATGGAGACCCGCGCGCCGTATCCGACCGGAAGATACGTCCCGTTCCGTACCTCGTTGCGATCGAACCGAACACCCGCCGCAGCCTCGGAATAGACCGCCCGGCAGACCCCTGGACTGCATCGCAGGTCGTTGTCGGTGACGCTGAGATGGTCGTGCGAGATGGGGTTCTGCGAGACGTTTTTCACGAAGATCAGGCCGCCGCCTGGAGCCATGCCGCTGAAGTGATTGCTCGTGATGCTGGTCTGGTCGGTAAAGAAGAAGATGGCCGCGCAACCGTTGTTGCAACCCGTGGCTGTGTTGTTGGCGATCGTCGTCCGGAGGCCGCCCTCGGTGTCGAAACAGACGTCGCCGCAGATGTCGGCAGAGTTGCCGGTGATCTGGATGTCGTAGCCCATGGAGCCCCAGATGCAGGCGCCGCCGATGGCCTTGCAGGTGTTGCCTGAGAAGGTCATCTCGCCGGCCGCGGTGACCTGCTTCAGGTTGGCGCCTGGGTCGCCCGAGTTGCCGCCCCACCATTGGATGCCGTGCGGGTTGCGCGTCAGGTGGTTGCCGGTCGCGCGCACTCGCTTGGCAAAGAACAGGAGAATGCCGGCGTTGCGGCCGTTGCTCGCCGGGTAGTCGATCGTGTTGTCGGAGAGGTTGAGATCGGTGCTGGTGGCGCCGTTGGTGGCGATGAGGCTGAGGCCCATGAGCGTGTTGCCGGTCATCGTCAAATTGGAGACCGGGTAGCCCGCGAGCACGACGGAAGGCGCCGGTGCTTCGAAGTGGCAGTCTGAGATGGAGATCTGCGACCCGCCTTTGGAGAGGAGGAGCATGCCTGCCTGTCCGCCGAATTCGTACGCCGGCAGGCTCGATCGGATGGTGATCGCCTTTGCGCACGAGATGTTGTTGGCGGCCTCGAGCGTGACGGTTGCGGCCCAGGTGACCGATGCGCCGAGGGAGAGATCATGACCGCGATGCAGCGTAAACGGTGTCTTGAGATCGCCGGGGACGTTGACTGTAATCACTCCTGGCGTACCTCTCAGAGCCAGATCGGCGGCCTGGATCTTTGCGCCGATATCCGATCCCGGGTAGGTCTCGATCGCCACGACGCGGGCCGGTGTGTTCTGGGCGGGCATCTGGTTGTGCGCCGGCGGAGCATAGCCGGTGAGGAGCAGAAAGGACAGGAGAGCGCGAACCATGCTCGTCAGATGCTCTGCCGATGGAGGGGATCGCGCGGCGAATCTGGAGCGGGAGACCGGGATTTTTGGAGCGGGAGACCGGGATTTTTTGGAGCGGGAGACCGGGATCGAACCGGCGACATTCAGCTTGGGAAGCTGACGTTC
>CAXSGC010000036.1:0-37608 GCA_964236945.1 uncultured Acidobacteriaceae bacterium
AACACCAATCCGTGTTCAGCCAAGTCCCCAGTCAGGTGCAAAGGCCATAACAGGCTCTAAGGGCAGAGGTGGCGTTGGTGCAGACCGAACATGGCCTGAGCGAACGCCGAGCCTGCAAGCTGCTGGAGATGGAACGGTCGAGCTACCGGTATGAGCCGCGACCGGATCGGAACGTGGAGCTGTGCGGAGAGTTGGTGAAGCTGGCCAGGCAAAAGCCCCGCTATGGTTATCGGCGGCTGCATGCGTTGTTAAGCCGGCGAGGTCACGAGGTCAACGTGAAGCGTGTGTACAGGCTCTATGTGGATGAGAAGCTGATGGTGCGGAGGAACAAGCGTAAGCGGCTGGTGCGCGAGCGTGCGGTGGAACCGAGTCTGGCGCGAGCCAACCAGGAGTGGGCGATGGACTTCATCACCGACGGGCTGGCGACTGGACGCATGGTGCGCATCCTGAGCGTGGTGGATGCCTACACGGTAAGCGTTTGATCTTCCCCTCTGGCCGAATCGGAAATTCTCTGCGGTGGGTGAGCTAAGTGTCCGCTTATTTTAGGCGGACACTTATTAGGTGTCGGTCGTTATTTCCGAGCTGTGAGTGACGTTGGATGTTCCAGGGCAGGAGCTCTGCGATGCGGTTGATTGGGTGGTCAGCGATGTTAGTGAGGACGTATCTCAAGTAGTGCTCTGGGTTGATCCCGTTGAGCTTGGCTGTGCCGAGCAGCGAGTAGATCGCAGCGGCGCGTTCTCCTCCGGGGTTGGAACCCGCGAACAAATAGTTTTTCCTTCCGAGCGCGACGACACGCAACGCGCGTTCGGCGGCGTTGTTGTCGATCTCGACGGTGCCGTCATCGAGATATCGTGTGAGCGCCGTCCAACGCGCGAGCGCGTAACGGATCGCTCCGGCCATATCGCTCTTGGCGGAGAGAGTCTGAAGCGTCTGATCGAGCCAGACTCGGAGTTCTTCCATGACGGGCCTGGCACGTGCTTGCCTGGCTGCGAGCCGGATCTCCGGCGGGCTATCGCGCACCTGCTTTTCGACGTCATAGAGCAAGCCGATCCGCCGGATGGCCTCTGACGCTGTGGTCGATGCGGTGGCGGCGTAGATGTCGTGGAACTTGCGCCGCGTATGCGCCCAACATGCTGCTTCGACGATCCTTCCTCCTTCATAAAGTGGATGAAAACCTGCATAGACGTCAGCCTATAGTGTTCCATGGAAGCTCTTCAGGTGGGTCTGCGGATGTTCACCGCGGCGATCGGGCGAGAAGGCGAACCAGACCGCGGGCGGAACAGAATCGGCGCATGGACGGCCATCGCGAACATAGGTCCAGAGCCTTCCGGTCTTCGTTCTTCCGTTGCCTGGCGCGAGCACCGGCACGGGGGTGTCGTCTGCATGAAGCCTGGTGGCTGAGAGCACATGGGTGCGAACCGCTTCAACCAGAGGCGCGAGCAGGGCCGCGGAAGCGCCGACCCAGCCGGCGAGGGTAGAGCGGTCGAGATCGACGCCGTCGCGAGCATAGATCTCGGACTGTCGATTGAGCGGCGTGTGATCGCAATACTTCGCGACCAGCACATGGGCAAGCAGACCGGGTCCGGCATAAGAACGCGGAATAGGCCGCGAAGGTGCAGGCGCTTCGACCACCGTCTCACAGCGTCCGCAACCGAACTTCGGCCGCACGTGGCGAACGACCTTGAAGCTCTCAGGGACATACTCGAGGACTTCAGAGACATCTTCGCCGAACTCGCGCAGCGTGCCTCCACAACCCGGGCAACAGCTTGTCTCAGGACGATGCGTCTCGACCTCACGCGGCAGATGGTCCGGCAGCGTCCGACGGGAAGACTGCTTCGGTTCCTGCTCCCTCTCCATCTGGAACGGCAGGTGCGCAGATACATCTTCTTCTCCACGCGATGTCTCCAGCTCTTCGAGCTGCAGCTCCAGGTGCGTAACCTGCCGGACGAGCTTCTCGCTTCTGGCTCCGAAGAGCATCCGCTGGAGCTTGTCGAGCAGCAGCTTGAGATGAGTGATCTCGCTTGCTCGCGAAGAAAGCTGTTCGTGCTGTGTTCTGATCAAGGCCCTCATCGCCTCGGGATCGAGGTGATCGAGATCGGACAACAGAGCTGCAGGCATAGGCGAAGTATGCCACAATCACGTGCCGCTTAACAGAAGGAAACCCGCATGAATACTGGACGAAACCTTAGACACCTCATCACCCGTTCGGCGGTGCGAAGAGGCGCTCTCCAGTCGATCCCTTCGAGCAACATCGACAACTGCGCACGGCTCAGAGAGACGGTACCACTCGTCGCCTGAGGCCATACAAAACGTCCCCGTTCGAGCCGCTTCTGGAAGAGGCAAAGTCCATCGCCGTCGAATCAAAGCAGCTTCACCATGTCTCCGCGCCGCCCGCGAAAGATGAAGATGTGGCCGGAGTAGGGCTGCTGCTCAAGTGCGGTCTGCACCTGCGCCGCAAGACCCTGAAAGCCGCGACGCATGTCCGTCACGCCTGCCGCAATCCAGATCCGCGTGCCCGCGCCCTGCTCCTTCACGAGAAGGTCAATCAACCTCGTAAAACCTCAAGCACTACACGGATCGCGGCGGGATCTGCATGCCCTTCCACGCTGATCCGTACCTTGCCCCGAAGCTCGATATGGATGGAACCGCAACTCGGAGTGGCTACCTCTTCCGGCAGCTGCTCGACTCCATCGCGCTCCTCTATGCTCACAGGCAGAAGCTCCATCGCTTGAGCCGTCTCGACTGCGAGCTTGCCCTCGCTATACAAGCGACGCCAGTTGAACACCACGTTCGCGTTCAGTCCATGAGCACGAGCCACTCGCGCGACGCTTGCGCCCGGCTCCAACGCCTGCTCCACAATCAACCGCTTCTCAGCAATAGAACGACGCTTCCGGACCTGCCGGACCAACACTCCAGGAGCTTCCATCAACTCATCGTCAGGTCAGCATCAGCACACGCGCCAGATGGGAAGATCACACGCTTACGTCTCGGTTTGTCAGAGGGCATTATGAACCGCCCGGTAGATCGGATGTCGAAGCGACGGTGGAGGGGAGGGAAGAGGAGCCTTTGACCCTCCAGCCCCGCCCCGTTGGCTGCCCAGGCGCGCGGCTTTCTGGAAGCCGCGAAGGCCGCCTCCACCCTCCGGCCTACCGCTCGGACTGGGAGCACTTCTGCGGGTGGTGCGAGCAGCGCGGCGCCGAGGCTCTGCCGGCCCGTCCCGAGACGGTCGCGCTCTACCTGGTCGCGCTCGCCGAGACCCACCGGCCGGCGACGATGAGTCGTAGACTCACCTCGATCACCAAGGCGCATGCGATCGCCAGGTACCCCTCCCCGGCCAACATGCAACACGCGGTTGTGGCCGAGACCCTGCAGGGTATTCGCCGGATGCTCGGGGTCGCGCAGCCTGGCAAGACTCCGCTGGTCACCGCCGACCTGATCAAGGTGCTGGCGCATCTCGAGCCCGGCCTCGGCGGGATTCGCGACCGGGCGCTGCTGCTGGTCGGCTACACCGGCGGCTTGCGCCGCTCGGAGATCGCGGCGTTCACGGTGGGGGACCTCGCCTGGGTGGACGAAGGCGCGGTGTTGACCCTGCGGCGCTCGAAGACCGATCAGGCAGGGCAGGGGAGAAAGGTGGCGATTCCCAAGGGCAGCCACCCCGAGACCTGCCCGGTCGCCGCGCTTCGGGTCTGGGTCGAGCAAAGGAGGATCACCGAAGGACCCTTGTTCCGTCCAGTCGACCGGGACGGGTGCGCTCGACGCGACGCGCTGCACAAGGATCGGTAAGGGGGGGATCCTCAAACGTGCGGTCGCGCGCGCCGGCTTCGATCCGGCAGGATTTGCCGGTCACTCCCTGCGGGCCGGGTTCGCGCCCCAGGCGGCCCGCAACGGGCCAGCGCCTTCGACATCATGCGCCAGACCGGGCACCGTTCCGTCGCCACGGTCTCGCGCTACATTCGCGAGGCCTAGCTGTTCCGGGACTCGCCACGAGCAGGCTCGGGCTGTGACAGGGAACGCACCTTCGGTGTCTGGACCCCGTCTCGGTGTCACGGTTCGACGACCGCTTCATCTCTCATTAGAACCTTATCTGGCACTATTTGCGTTTAAGACTTCTCGTGCCAATTCGCGATCGTACCTCGCGTTCCGCAATATCGATGTGTGCGCCTTCAGCAAACCTCCTGGCTACGATCAGAGGTGCGGATGGAACGCGACGCCTCATCCTCGGTTCCCAGCCTCTTGTCCGACAGTAATGCCCTTCGTCGTCGAACCATTCGCCCGCGCGGTCCGGTGACTTACTGTTCTAAGTGAGGGGATATGCTGTAAGGCTCGCCGTCCCGAGGCCCGTGCACAACAATCTCATCGTAGCAAGATGAGTTGCTGCGTCAGGTGGTGTCTCTTTTATCGCTGCTTAAAATTCAAGAGGTCTCCGCGAACGCCATGAGAACCAGTGCCCCTTTCACTACTATCTGCGTTGTATCCAGCAATGCCATAGCTGCCACATTCCTCAGCGACTTTCTTCATACTGAATTATCCGCCGAAACTTATGTCGCGGAGGATTATCTTGGCCAACACCGCGGGAGCACGCGGTTTCTGCTCATTGTTGACTGCACGCAGCTCGACGTGCCTCTGAGTAAATATGTCAACCGACTGACGGCGAAGTATCCGGGCGCAATGGTTATCGTCATTGATTCCGAAAAGAGCGAAAGCGAGATTCGATTTGTACTTTCATTGGGCGTTCATGGTTTTGTGTTTCAGAACCAGATTGCCGCCTCGCTGGTCCCGGCCACCGAGAGCGTGATTGCGGGGGGAATATGGACTCCGCTGTGCGGCTTGCCTGCGCATCGTGCGAACATGCACCGCCCTCAGCATGAGAGCGCGAATTCGCTCACGTACAGGGAACTGGAGGTCCTGGAACTGTTACGAAAGCGTTTTTCGAACAAGGAGATCGCCAGAGCCCTTAAGATCAAGGAATGCACGGCGAAGTACCACGTCTCGAATTTACTGGGAAAGCTCCAGGTTGGCAGAAGGACGGATCTGGGAGCGAGCAGTCGCAGCGCGCGGTCTGTCGCACAAATTATGTAACTAAGAAAGATCTTCAGGTATGGTCGCGCCATTGCTGAAAGAAGTTTGGAGTTCAAAGCCGGATCTGATCTTTCAGATCACGCACCCGGTCACGGGCAACGGTGAGTTGCGTGCGCTGGGTATCTTTCAGTGTTACGACGACTCTTCCTGCGAACCACGAATTGATTTCATACACCCAGTCAAGATTGAGCAAGGTAGACCGATGGATGCGGAGGAACCTGCTGGCGTCGAGCTTTGCTTCCAACTCCAGAAGGGACTCATCGACGCAGTGCTTGGTACCGTTGGCCACGGCAAAGGTCAACTTTTCGTGGGCGAAGAAGTGGGTTACTTGGTCCAGCTCGATGAAGGAGATGCGCTCGCCGACCTGGGACGCGATGCGCCTTTGGTAGTTGCCCTGGGTAGAATGGGCGGAGGCCGCAAGTTCCTTGAGCAACTCGCGGGCATCTAGCTGAGCGAGCCAAGTCGGTCTTGCGATGTCGCGCATTCGGCCCAGCTTCTTGACAGCGCGGTCCAGTTGCTCAGGCTCAATCGGCTTGAGGAGATAGTCGATGGAGTTGGCCTCGAAGGCACGCAGGGCATACTGGTCGAAGGCGGTGGTGAAGATAATGATGGGCTGCTGCTTGAGGTTCGAAAGGAGTTCGAAGCCGTTCATGCCGGGCATCTTGATGTCAAGGAAGAGGACATCGACAGAGGTCTCGGAGAGGGTTCGCGCAGCCTCGTGCGGGTTAGTGGCGGAGCCGGCGATCTCGATCTCCGGGTGGTCGGCCAGTAAGCGGGTCAGGCGCTCGATGGCGAGGGGTTCGTCGTCAACGAGGAAGGAGCGATACCGCGCGACTGTCATGGGGACCTCCCGGTAGAGATGATACTGCCGGCAGCGAAAGCCGGACGATGGTGTTTCCGTCCTCGCGAAGGACTGCGAGATTTGCCGAGGGGCCGAAGAGAATTTCGAGGCGGTCCATCAGATTGTCAAGACCGTGCCCGGGCTGGATGTTTTCAAGCGAGAAACAGGGGCCATTGTCGACCACGTCGAAGCGGACTCCTTCCGGCTCTTCCAAGGCAATGACGGAGATTTGGCCGCCCTCCTGAAGATTTTCGATCGCGTATTTGATGGAATTTTCAACCAGCGATTGTAGCGTGAGCGCGGGAAGTTCGAATTCATCAAGAGAGGGCGGCGACGAGATCTCGTAGTGCAGGCGCTCGCCCAGGCGAACTTTTTCGATCTCAAGGTAATCGCGCACGATCTTCAACTCGCGGCCGAGCGGCACCATGCTACGGCGGCCGTCGTACAAGGAGAACCGAAGAAGCGACGCCAGCCTGCCGACGGTTTGTTCGGCCTTCACCGGGTCCTTGGGGATAAGAGAGGCGATGGAGTTGAGAGTGTTGAAGAGGAAGTGGGGGTGGACGCGGGACTCAAGCGATGAGAGTTGCGCCTCGGCGAGGAGCTTCGAAGCGCGCTCCCAGTCGCGTTGCTGGGTTCGGGCTTCAAGCTGTGCCCGCTGCAGGCGTCCCTGCAAGGTTTCATGAACGACGAGGCCGAGACCGACGAAAATGGAGATAATGGTGGCGAAGCTTGCTGTATAGCGGAACTCAGGCCAGTATTCGGCGCGGGGTGTGACGCCGATGACGAGCAGAAGCAGACCGGTGACGAGGCTTCCCGCCACTGTACAGAAAAGAAGCGCGATGGCGTGAAAGAGCAGGAGGAGACGCGGATAGGTCTCCGCGTAGCGCCGGGAGAACAGGCGAATGAGGAATTCAGACGGACCGGAGATGGAAGCAGCGTAGAGAAAGGATTCCCCGAAGGTACGGAAAATGCCCGACGTTCCAATTCTGCCGAAAGCGATGTAGATGCAGACCACAAACAGGGCGCAGCCGCCCGCAATGCGGAGCATGCGGAGCACGATGCGCACGGGCCGGGGAGGAGTCGCCGCGACCGGTCCGGAGGCGGGATGCATCGCAGCTTCAACGCGGGGGGTCATTGCTGAAAACGGATTCCGAAGGAAGATGCTGATGCATATGGGATCGGACCGTACTCCGAAGAGCGGCTGCCGCCAGGCGCTTCGACGTGTATGTATGAGCTGAAGTGATCTCCAAACCTCCGCTGAATGTCGAATACAAGCGCATAACTGTGGTCATTGAGGTTGCTGACGACTGAGCCATATATATCCCACTGCTTCCATCCCGGGAGGTCACGCAACCGCGACTTTCCGACCCTCAGGAAGCCGTAGAGCTGACGGCCGGCGACCGGGGAGAGTGTGATGGAACGATAATACGGAATGTTGGGCGGGGTGAAGAGCTCAGCTATGGAGGTTATTCCGGAGCGCGTGGTGAACTTGCCGCCCACGAGAACGGCTTCATGCTCGCGCCACGCGGCCTCGCCGTGCAACTCCCACGCCTGGCCGAGGACGCGGGTGAAGGTCACGCCGCTGAAGGGGTCGCCGCCGCGGTCCTTTCCTGCGATCAGGGATGCATCGAAGCCGCGCACAAGAGCGTTGTAACGGACGACTCCGGTATCACTTACGGCCGGCTGGGCACCGGAGAGCGCAGTGGTCGCCCAGGCGGCGCTGAGGGAGTTCGATCCAGCGGTCCAGTCGAGCTTGGCCATGTCGCGTCCTTCACGGAGGTTGAGGCGATCGGTAGGGTCGGTGGCGACGATGGCGGGATCGAGCACACCGATCGCCGTAAAGGCGTAACCCACTCCCCAATGGACGATTCGCCTGCCGGCGGTAAGGTCGAACGCTCCGGCGGAGAGCGCGCCGTAGGTCTCACGAACCAGCAACTGCTCGTGCGTGTCACCGTCGGTCCTGGATTGACCAACCACCTTTGAGGCAATGGTCCATCGGCTGCGATAGATGTAGGTGAACGAGGGTTCGAGGAGGACCCGGTTCTGGAAATTGCGCTCGGGTATGGTGCGGCCTCCGAGAAATGTCGCATCCTCAATGGCCGAGACGGCATAGCGCAGTTCTCCGCGGCTCGTAGGAGGGTCGCTCTGCTGTGCTGCCGCGAGGCTGGTCCACCCGGCGGTGATGCACGCGAGCAGAAAGAGGTATCTCATGGCTGGGACTAGTCCGCGCGTCCTTGGTTGAAGAGCTTGTCGGGCAGTTCGCGCGGTGCCCGGTCAGAGTATTCGAGTACGCTGTGGGAGTTGTTGCGTATCTGGTCGTAGAGCGTCATGCGGCGCAGCAACGTCCTGTTTCCGTTCTGGGTGTACTCGTCGAAGGTGGCGGACTTGATGTGCTTTCCGGAAGTGAGATAGAACTCGGCTTTGATGGGGCGTGAGTCCTGGGTGCGAAGCCAGTACTCGATGCGCTGGTAAGTAGCGCCCTTTCGCCTGGCGGTGAGGTTGAGGACGTAGCAGGTGTCGGGGCCGACAGCCTCGGTACGCAGCAGGGTGGGGGTATAGTCGACCGCGTAGTTGGTGCGGGCGATGTCGCCGCTGGATGCGTCCCCGGAGAGGCGTTCGAGCGGGGTGATGCGGACGGGGCGGCTGGTATCCGGAAGGTAGACCCACATGTCGTCGCCGAGCATGAGCATGTGGCGGCCCTTGTCGAGTGGATTGAGAAACTCGACGTATGTCTTTTCACTGCCCTTCTTCGAGACCTTGTAGAGCTTCTGCTCGTCCTCCTTGCCGGAGTTGAAGCTGGTGATTCTGACCTGCAGGACGTAGGACGGCCAGCCATTGCGGTAGGCGTCAGAGCGTTCAAGGAGCTCTTCAGCCGAGACGGCTGGGGTTTGCGCAGAGACCGCGGGGGGAGCCGCGGCCGGCCATGCCCGGTAGCCGTTGAAGCATAACAGTGCCAGGAGGATTGCGCCCCGAAGTGATGAGGACCAGGGCATAAGTGATACGTCAGGCTTCCGCAGTGAGCTACACATGGGCGAGCGCCTCCGCGATTTGCATCTTTGAGGCCCGGACTGCGGGAAGAATGGCGGCGATTGCGAGGGTGAGGATAAGAATAAGCGATGAGCCGATCATCAGGCTGGGCAGGTGCAACACCTTGAAGTCGAGCGGATCGGTGCGTCCGGGTGGTGGCGGCAGGTGGAGCCCGGAGTGGTTGAGCAGCGTACCGAGGATATTGCCGCCTATGACTCCGAAGAGCGCGCCGATGGCAGCGGTGAGCGTAGCTTCAAACACGAAGAGACCGACGATCCAGGAGCGCGGCGTACCCATAGCGAGCATGGTGCCGATCTCGCGCGTGCGCTCGAACATGGCCATCAGCAGGGTGTTCGCGCTGGAGGTAATGACCATGAAGAAGACGATGATGCCCAGAAAGATAAAAATGCCGCTGAAGAGCGTTCGGACCTGTTTGTAGTAGGTTGCGAGTTCCAGCCAGGTCTTGATTGTGGTGTCGCCCTTGAGCGGGCGAAGGCGCTGAGTGAGATCGGCAGCGACAGCATTGGTGTTTTCGGTTTTGTCGAGGTCGACGATCAGGTCGGTCACTCGAGTGCTCTGTAGCAGACGCTGGGCGGCGGGCAAGGCGATGCGGAGGTATCGATCGTCCACCTCTTTATAGCCCGTCGACGTTATACCGGCGACCTGGATGTCGAGCCCGTTCAGGGCTCCGTCCGAGGTGACGGCGAGCAAGGTCAAGCCGTCGCCGGCCTTCACATTCATTGACTTTGCGAGGCCGGATCCGATCAGCGCCTCGACGTCACCGCCGTTGTGGCCGTCGAGATCCCTTCCAGAGACAATGTTCGAGGTGAAGCCCATATGCCGCTCGGCCGCAGAATCCACGGCGTTTCCCATGAAAACGGAAGACTTCATTCCATTCGAGATCATGCCGTAGAAGTCGATGTGCGGCGCGACCCCACGGACGTGCACATTGCCGGAGACGGCGGTGGCGACCTGCTGCCAGTTGGTCAGACCGTTGTCAAGGGCGTGGACTTCGTCGGACCGGAAGAACTGCGAATTGTATATCTGCAGGTGCCCGAGGCCGCCGTGGATGGTGTTCTCGCGGAGGCGGAGGAACATGGAGGCAAAGAAGCCGCCCACCAGGAGCAGACCGGCGACCCCACCGCCCACCATGGCAAGCGTCATAATGGTGCGGCGGCGGTTGCGAAAGACGTTCTTAAAGGCTAAGGGAAGGAACTTCCACATGATGAACTCCTTTCAAAAGGCCGGTCGGGCCGTTGGCCAGGGCGGCAGCGTTGCCCTCTGCTGGACCGTCGGCGAGCCCGCAAGCGAGCGGGCTGCGGAGGATGCTTCCGTCGCGCATCTCGACGATGCGGGCGGCGTGTTCGAGCAGCCGCTGATCGTGCGTCGAGAAGATGAATGTGAGCTGATGCATCAGGTTCAGTTCGCGCATCAGGTCGATGAGTTGGGTCGCGTTGCGGGTGTCGAGGTTGGCGGTCGGCTCGTCGGCGAGCACGAGGGCGGGGCGATGGACGATGGCCCGGGCGACGGCGACCCGCTGGCGTTCGCCGCCCGAGAGCAAGTCGGGACGGTGGCCGGCGCGGTGTCGTAATCCGACACTGTCGAGGGCGTCGGAGACGCGGTCGCGGCTCTCCTCGCGAGAGATGCCCTGGAGCAGGAGGGGAAAGGCCACGTTCTCCCACGCCGTGAGGACCGGGATGAGGTTGAAGGTCTGGAAGACGAAGCCGATCCGGGTACGGCGCAGCGTCGCGAGTTCGGCGGATGACAAACCCGATGTATCAATGCCATCCAGATAGATCTTCCCGCTGGTCGGCTTGTCGATGCAGCCGATCAGATTCAGAAGGGTCGACTTACCGCTGCCGCTGGGCCCAGAGAGTGCGAGAAACTCGCCGCGAGATACAGTAAGACTGGCACTTTCGAGAGCATTCACGGTGTTTAAGTCCAGTCGGTACTGCCGGCTGGCGTTGTCTACGACAAGTAACATCGGCTTCACCCTTACTCTCCTCTGCGTCTTCTCTCTTAAGATAGGTGTTCCTGCGAGGTCTGTATCGTCTGGCCGACGAAGGGTTGAAGTTCCGGATGGGGAGTCTACATAGCGAGATGAAAGATTGGTGATTTAACGCGCTCAGCAACACTCAGAGGGCAGCGCAGCCGAGCACGGTGGCGATGGCTCGCAGCATGGAGGACCAGTGGTCGGTGAGGAAGAAGTGATCGCCCGGGTAGAGCTGCATGGTGAAGCGGCGAGTGACGGTCTGCCACTGCGCGAGCGCCTTGGGGCTGACCTCGTCATCGGCGGTGCCGCCGAATCCCATGACTGGGAGATCTAGGGGGGCTTCTTCGATGTACTCATAGGTGTCCACCATAGCAAAGTCGCCCCGCAGCACCGGCATGAAGTGATTGAGCAATCCGCGATCGGAGAGGATGACCTCCGGTGTGCCTCCCAACTCACGCAGTTCGCGGACGAAGAGGTCTTGCGGCAACTGGTAGCGCGGGGGCCGTGGAGGAAGCTGCGGCGCGGGCGCGGCGGAGACAAAGAGTGCCTCAGGCTGCCGCAGCTTGCGGCGGCGGAGCTCGCGGGCAAGCTCAAAGGCAATAAGCGCGCCCAGGCTGTGGCCGAAGAAGGCAAATGGCGTCTCCCATTCGGCGTGGAGACCATCGGCCAGCTCGCGCACCAGTGGAGCGATGCGGTCGGTGGGAGGTTCGTTGGCCCGCTGCTCGCGGCCTGGTAGCCGGACAGCGCATACTTCGACGCCGGGTTGCGTTGCCGCGAGCCACGGCCGGAAGAAAGCACTGGAACCGCCGGCCGGAGGAAGGCAGAAAAGCCGGCTGGCGACCTGGCGAGCGGAGGGTTTGCCGGGCTCGAGCCACGGGTGCGACTCACAGAGCGTGTTCATGCGTACCTCCAATTGGGGGTGGTTGCGGAGCTGGACGGATTCGACGTCGATCTGCTCTGTGGCCCCGTACTGAATTCCTCGCTTAGCTCAGAACGTCGGCGGAAGTTTTTCTGGTGACGGTTACTCCCGGATGGACTTGTTCTCCTGTCCGGCGGTCTGTGGACTGAAGGCAGCCTGACGCAGCCCCATCCTTACCGTCAACGGGGTCATGTCGGTCCACACCTCCTTGATGTAGGCAAGGCAGTCCGGCTTGAGTCCGATTCGTCCGGCGTCGCGCCAGCCGGGAGGGTTGCCCTTTGCTGCAGGCCAGATAGAGTACTGCTCTTCATGGTTGATGACGACTTTGTAGAGGGTGATGTCGATGGTCTCTTCGCTGTTCATGTCAGGTTTCCTTGGGGTACTGGCTTCGGGTGCGTTGGATGTCCTAGAAAGGTGCGTTCTCCGGAAGGATCGTCTGGCGAGCGGCCGGAGGCTGCTGCGCGACAACGGGCGGCACTGGTTCGCGCCGTCGAAGGGACGGCAGCAGAGAAACGACGCCCGTGCATGCTAACGTCGCGCAGCCCGCAAGCGCGAGAAAGAGGCCCGGCGCGCGCACCGGGGCGAGCACGGTGAAGTGCTCGAAGAAACCGGCGAGCGTTCCGCCGGCGGCGAGCGATGGTCTGAGGACCGGATCGACAATCAGCCCGGCCGCGATGCAGGCCATGGGCAGACAGATGGTAAGTGCCATGCGGCGAAAGGCCAGGACGCGACCGTGCAGTTCGCATGGTGTGCGAGTCTGCCAGATGGCGAGATCGGATGCCGCGCCGAACGATACCGCTGCGCCGAGGAGGAAGAGTCCCACCGCGACCCGTACCGGGGAGAGGGCCAGGCCTGCGAGCAGCAGCCCGATGCCGGCGGCGATGCCGCTCGCGAGGACACCGCCCGTGTGGCGGTCTGCGCCTTTAAGTAGCACGCCGCCAAATCGCACAAAGATTGTGCTCCCGACGACCATGCCCGCGCTGACGCCCCCGCTGAGGATTGCGAGCACAGTGGTGGGTCCCAGCCCAAGGGCAAGCGGCACGATGACGACCTGCACGAGGCGTGCCGCGAAGACGATCATCGAGATGAGGGCAAGAAGGGGTACTAGTCCCGCGGCGGAGCGCAGGTATCTCCACGCTGAGATAGCTTCGCCGTACAGGGAGTCTCGCGGTTTGCTGTCTGCTCGGTTACTCGGGGTGACCGGAATGTGGACGGCGAAAAGAACGGCGATGAAGAAGAGGTACGTTGCGACGTCGACCGCCATGATGGCCTGGATGGAGATCACAGAGAGTAGCACGAAGGCGAGCAGAGGCGAGGCGAATAGACCGATCGACTGCGCGAGCTGAACGAGGCCGCTGCCCCGGGCGATCATTCCACGGGCTAGAAGCACGGTGAAGGATGCGAGATAGGCGGGCTCCTGGAATGCGTCGCAGATGGAGATTATGGATACGCCAATACCGATCTGCCATGCCGGAACGTAGCCTTGCCAAAGGGCACCGGCCACGGCGAGCGTGCTGGCGGCTGCTCCGAGGGAGCTTAACAGCATGATGCGTCGGTGATTGCAACGGTCCGCAACGACACCCGCGAGGGGGCCAAAGACGAAGCCGGGAAGCGAGTAGGCGAGCATGACCAACGCAAGCTCTCCCGTGGATCCACTGCGGCGATAGGCCCAATATGCGAGCGAAAAGGAGGTGAGACCGGAGCCGATAGTCGAGACCAGCCAGCCGGTCCACATGAGCATGAAGACTCTCGAGAGGCCCTCTCCAATCGGTGTGGGCGGTGCCAGTGTGGAGTTCGCCGGGCTAGCCATGCTGGCCTCCTTCGAGATGTTGCCGCATAGTGGCGGCAAGTGTCGCAATGTGAGGGGGCCGAAGGATGCTGACGTGGTCTCCGGGAATGGAGTGGACGGCGACTGGTTCAGACGAGAGCTGTTGCCATCCAAACTGGGGATCGCGATAAAGATTGGAGTTCCAGCCTGCTTCAAAGCCTCGAAGGGCATCCTGGGCGCGGAAAAGATCAATGCGTCCGGCGTAGACACCGGGATGAAAGCTGCGTTCGGCTTGGAAGTTCCGTTGGGCCGTCTCAAGAAACTGCTTAAGGAACGAGGAGTCGACGTCGTCCGGCGCGATGCCGCGGGCTCTCACCGCGACGAAGATGCGTTGCATGCGCTCTTCGTGACCTAGGCCGTCGAGATCTTCCGCGCGAAGATCAAGTGACTCGCCGGTTGTGACGCGGATGAGGGTGTCAATCAGGCCGAGATCTTGAGTGAGATCCGAAAAGTCATGCGACTCTTGCGACGAGGAGTCCGTGGGAAGGAGATTACCTGGAGCGGGGCTGTCAATGATGGCCAGAAGGCGGACCTCCTCGCCTGCAGCCCGAAGTCGGCGGGCCATCTCGAAAGCCACAATGCCGCCCATCGACCAGCCACCGAGAGAGTAAGGTCCCGAGGGGGAGACGGTGCGGATGGCCGCGATGTAACTGTCCGCCATCTGCTCAATCGAAGTGGTCCCCTCGCTTCGGTTAGGTGCGGAGGAGGCTTCAAGTCCATATACGGGCTGATCGGTGCCAAGATGCCGAGCCAGTTCCTGGAAGCAGAGGACCTGGCCTCCGACCGGATGCACCATGAAGAGCGGGCGGCGCGAACCTCCGGGTTGGATTGGGACGAGCGGAGTGCCAGGCCCATCGCTCGCCGTACGGTCAAGAAGACGCGCAAGGCGTTCAATGTCCGGGGCTTCAAAGAGGGTCATCAAGGGGATCTCTCTGTGGAACGCTGCGCGAATGCGCGCGGCCATGCGGACGGCCAGTAGAGAGTGCCCGCCCAGGTCGAAGAAGCTGTCGAAAACGCCGATCGGGCGCACCTGTAGTAGATCTTCCCAGATGTGGACGAGCTTCGACTCGGACGCATTGCGGGGTGTCTGCGAGCGAAACGGGGTATTGGTTGCACTGAGGCTCTTCGGGGATGGCTGTTGATCTGACGGCGGTGCCGCAGCTGTAGCTGCGGGTTTCGGGCCTCGCGTCCATTCGGCGTCTTTAACACTGCCGGAGACTTCCAGTTCTGAGATGCGACGTCCCGGATGCGTCACGATGGACTGGAGCAGGTCGCGATATTCGTCCAGAAGACCGCGTACTGTGGCCTCTTCAAAGAGATTAGTACTGTACTCCATACGCACGGAGAGGCTGCGATCGGCGACTTCGTCGACGGTCATGGTGAGGTCGAACTTCGCGGTGGTGGAGGCGATCTCAACCGGTGCAATGCGCAAGCTGCCGGCAGCGACGGCGGGCAGCGGACGATTGACGGCGAAGAGCACCTGGAAGAGCGGCGAGACGCCGAGTTGGCGCTGCGGGCGCAACTCTTCTACCAGCTTTTCGAAGGGCAGATCCTGATGTTCGAAGGCGTCGAGGGCGGTCTTTCGCACACGCGCCAAAAGCTGAGTAAAGGTCGGGTCCCCGCTAGCGTCGGTCCGCAGCACCAGTGTGTTGACAAAGAAGCCTAGCAGGCGGCCGGTATCCAAGGAGCTACGGTTCGCGACCGGTGTGCCGATGGCGAAGTCGGTCGCCCCCGAGCGGCGAAGTAGCAGGACCTGGAACACGGCAAGCAGGACCATGAACAGGGTGGCGTCGCCTAGGTCCGCGACCTGCCTTAAGTGCTCGCCGAGTTCAGAAGGTAGTTGCAGGCGCAGTGTGTTGCCGTGGGAGCGCTGGACCGCTGGCCGAGGACGGTCAAGTCGCAGTGGAAGCACGGCGGGCAGGCCGTGCAACTGAGTCTTCCAGTAGGCGAGCTTCTGTTCGAGTACGTCACCTTGCAGCCAGCGCCGCTGCCAGGCGGCGAAGTCGGCATACTGGATGGGCAGGTCCGGCAGTGGTGATGGCGCATGGGCAAGGCGCGCCTGGTAGAGCGCACCGAGTTCCTCGATGAGCACGCCGACGGACCATGCATCCGAGACGATGTGGTGCATATGCAGGAGAAGGACGTGCTCCTCTTCATCGAGGCGGAAGAGGTGGACGCGCAGCACGGGGCCGGCGGCGAGGTCAAAGGGACTCCGACTCTCGTCCTCGAGGTACAGGTCGAGATGTGCCTTGCGCCGGGCGAACGGCAATGAAGTGAAGTCGATAAACGTCACAGGGCAAGGCGAGGTGGGCATGACCTTTTGGAGCGGCTCGCCGCCGTGCTCGATAAAACAGGTGCGGAGAACCTCGTGGCGGCGCACGATCTCCTCGATAGCCCACTCAAGCGACGCGATATCGAGCGGACCGTAGATAGAAGCGGCTGCCGGAAAACTGTAAAGATCGCTGCCGGGCTGGAGCTTGTCGAGAAACCACAGTCGTTGCTGCGCGAAGGAGAGTGGCAGTGGCGTGCCGCGGGAGATGGGAACGATGACTTCGGTCGCCGTCTGCTGTTGATAGGGACCGGCTGATAGGGCCAGCTTCGCCGCGAGTCCCGCGACCGTGGGCGTGTCGAAGATGCTGCGCAGCGGTAGATCTATCCCGAAGGCGTGGCGAATACGGTGGATAACTCGCGTGGCGAGCAAAGAATGTCCGCCGAGGACGAAGAAGTTGTCGTGTACAGAGATTGCGGCGGAGCCGAGCACTTCGCCGAAGATCTCCAGCAGCCTTTTTTCGATGGACGAGCGGGGAGCGACAGCCTCGCTCTGGTTTGAGCAGAGGCTATCCAATGTTTTATGAGCGGCGGGGAGAGCCTTCCGGTCAAGTTTGCCATTGGCGTTCAGCGGCATGCGATCGAGGAATATGATCGCGCTGGGGACCATGTGCTCGGGAAGCCGCCCGCGCAGGAAGGCCCGGATCTCCTGGTTGGTTGCGGGGTAACTGGGCGAGCAGACGGCATAGGCTATGAGGCGTGTATCGCCGTCCGAGCGATGAACGAGGACGGCGGCCTCATGAACTTCGGGATGGTCGGAGAGCGTGGTCTCAATCTCGCCGAGTTCGATTCGGAAGCCTCGGATTTTGATCTGCGAGTCGCGGCGGCCCTGGTACTCGATGACGCCATTAGGGCGATAGCGCGCCAGGTCGCCGGTGCGGTACAGTCGCGCGCCGGGCTGGCCGCTGAAAAGGTCCGGAATAAAGGACTGGGCGGTGAGTTCGGGGCGGTTGAGATAGCAGCGGGCAAGTCCCGCTCCGCCAAGGTAGAGCTCGCCGCTGACGCCGATGGGTACCGGCTGCAGATGAGGATCGAGCAGGTAGACCTGGGTGTTGGCGATGGGGCGTCCGATGGGAGTGATGCCGGCGGCATCCTTGTCCAGCAGGATCCAGGTGGAGTATGTTGTGTCCTCGGAAGGGCCATAAAGGTTGAGAACCGCGGTCACGTTCGGTTCGCGATAGAGCTGCTGCACGAGCGAGTTGCTGAGAGGCTCGCCGGCCAGGCCGACCGTGGTGACCGACGCGGGAAGCTGTCCGAGGCGAAGAAGCTCGGTCATTGCCGAGGGAACTGTGTTGACGAACGTGACGCCCGCTCCGGCCGGGATCGACGTGAGGGCGAGCACGTCATGGACGAGATGCACTCGGTGCCCGAAGGCAAGGGGAACGAAGAGCTCGAAGACGGAAAGATCGAAGCAGATGGATGTCGATGCCAGCATGCACTCGAGTTGCGCGGCAGAAAAGGTTTCTCCGGCCCAGCGGACCATCGTGGTCGCGCTGTGGTGTTTTATGGCAACACCCTTCGGCCGACCAGTCGAGCCGGATGTGTAGATGAGATAGGCGAGATGGTCTGGCTCGACCGGGGCGTAAAGATTTTCGGGAGAGCCGATGTCCAGGAGTGACTCGTCGTTGAGGAGGATGACATGGCCGTCGAACTCTTCGATCCTGTTGCGCACGGAGTTCTGCGTGATGAGTACGGCGGCCTGAGAGTCCGCGAGCATGAAGCGCAGGCGGTCTAGCGGATAGTTGGGGTCGAGCGGTACATACGTGGCACCCGCCTTCATAATCCCAAGCATGGCCGCAAGCATCTCCGGTCTGCGCTCCATGCACAAGCCGACGCGGACCTCGGATCCGGCACCAAGCCTTGAAAGACGATGCGCGACGCGGTTTGCGCTGGCGTTCAACTCCGCGTAGCTCCACTGGCGCGAGCCGCACTGCACGGCTGTCGCGTTTGGGGTGCGCTTCACCTGAGCCTCGAAGAGATGGTGCAGGCACACCGATGGATCGAAGTCGCGCGCGGTAGCATTCCAGGTAACGAGCATCTGCTCGCGCTCTCTGTGGCCAAGCATCTCGAGCTCCGAGAGGCGTTGCTCGGGATCTGTCAACGCGGCGCGCAGCAGGTTCTGATAGTGGCCGGTCATTCGCTCGATGGTCGAGGCGTCGAAGAGATCGGTGCTGTAGGTGAAGGTGCCGTGGATACCGTCGGGCTTGTGCCAGAGATCGCAGTTCACGTCAAAAATAGAGGTCTCACCAGGGATCTCGAAGAGCGCGAGCAAGAGGCCGTTGGTCGAGCCGCGGCTGGGGGCATTTGACGTGGAAGGAATGTCGACCAGTTGAAAGGCGACACGCGAGAGCGGATTGCGACCGAGATCGCGTTCGACGCGCAGTTCCTGCACAAGCTTCTCGAAAGGCATCTCTTGATGGGCGTAGGCGCTGGTGCAGACCTGCCAGACGCGCTTCAGCAGTTCGGAGAATGTGGGATCGCCGGAGAGGTCGACCCGCACGACGAGGGTGTTGACGAAGAAGCCGATGAGCCGCTCCGTTTCAACGTGGCTGCGGTTCGCGACCGGGGTGCAGACTGCGACATCCTGTTCTCCGGTGTAACGCATCAGGAGGGTAAGCCATGCAGCGAGCATCGTCATGGAGAGCGTTACACCGTGACGTTGTCCGAGCTGGCGCAGCGAGTTGCAGATCGATTGCGGAAGAAAGAGCTCGACCGCGCCGCCAGCGGAGGTTTGTAGCGCGGGCCGTGGGCGGTCGGTTGGGAGCTGCAGATCGGTCACGCCTTCAAGCCGCGGAATCCAGTAACTGCGGAGCCGCTCCCAGACCTCACCCCGCAGCCACTGGCGCTGCCAGACGGCGTAGTCGCCGTACTGGATTGGCAGCTCCGGCAACTCTGAAGGCAGGCTCGTGAGAGCCGAGAAGAGCATCGCCTGAAACTCCTCGATGAGCACTTTGAGCGACCAGCCGTCGACGAGAATGTGGTGGCAGGTGGCAAAGCCGAGAAAATCATCCGGCGCAAACTGGATGAGGCCAAATCTGCAGAGCGGGCCACGCGCGAGATCGAAGGGAACCGCTGTCTCTTCACGGACGATGCGGCGAGCGGTGGCTTCGCGCTGCTGCTCGGAAAGCCCGGGCAGATGGAGGAAGTGGACAGGGACCTCGCCGACCGGATCGACAACCTGCATCGGAGAGCCGTCGACCATCGGGAACCGGGTGCGAAGGATGTCATGGCGACGCACGAGCTGGTTGATCATGCGACGGTGCAGTTCATTGAGGGCGCCCATGCCGGGTGCTGCGTTGGGTCGCGATCCGTTGCCTTGCGTGTGCGAAGGCATGCGAAAGCGGAACGAGAGCGGCAGGTTGTACACGGGGTCGCCGGGGTTAAGTTGATCGAGGAACCAGAGCCTTTCCTGTCCGAACGAAAGCGGAAACAGATCCCTTCTCTCCGCGACGCGCGGGATGGTGCTTGCATTGGGTCCATTGCTGCTGACCTTGCGGGCCAGCTTGCGCAATTGCTCTGGAGAGAAGTTTGCGATGCGGGCGGTTTCGAGAGCCACGGCATTCCTTTCGCGATGCATCCAGTTCAGGCAGAGCTGCCGATCAGGCGAGGTCTCAGGTGGAGTTCGGCGCGTCTTAGTTTGCGCTGGGCGTAACCGGCTCAAAGGGCGAGAAGGTGAAGACGAGCTTGCCGGTATGCTGGCCCTGCATCATGTAGTTAAAGGCTACTGACGCGTCCGATAGCGAGTAGGTGTGGACTGGAAGCGGCTTGTAGAGGCCTTCGCGGAAGAGCCGTGTGATCTCGCCGCGTACGCTCGCGCCCAGGTCGGGCCGCTTGTCAGGGGCGAGAATGCCGAGATCAATCCCGGTGAAGGAGCAGCCGCGGATGAAGGGAAACATGCCGAGCGGCGCGTTGCTGGCGAGGTCCCGCTTGCCGAGTTCGAGGAACCTGCCCCACGGCCGCAGAATGCCGAAGCCCTTGGGTATCGCCTCGCCGGCGAGCGAGTTCAGGATGACATCAACGCCCCGGCCTGCGGTGGCCTTCAGGATCTCTTCTGCGAAGGAGGTCGAGCGCGAGTCGAAGATATTGCGGATACCCATGACGGTAAGCATCTCGCGCTTCTCAGGCGTTCCGACGGTGGCGAAGATCTCCGCGCCGATGGCGTTTGCCACCTGGATGGCGGCGAGACCGACTCCCCCGGCGGCCGAGTGGATCAGCACCGACTCTCCCTTGCGGAGTTGCGCGATCTCGACCAACGAATACTGGACGGTCTCAAAGACGCAGGGCAGTGCGGCGGCCTGTTCGAAGGTGCAACCCGGAGGCTTGGGCATGAGGCAGCCATGGTGGGCGATTAAATAACGGGTGAAGGTGCCAACACCCATGCACATAACCTCGTCGCCGATGCGCGCCGTGCCGCAGTCCGGGCCGACCGAGACGATGGTTCCGGCGCAGTCCACGCCGATGGGCGGCTGGCTTGCGCCGGGCGCGATGGGGTAGCTGCCGAGCGCTACCATGACATCGCGGAAGTTCAGGCCGGTCGCATGGACTTCAATCTCGACACAGCCGGGCCCAGGCATCTGGCGCGGACATACGTCGACGCTCAAGGTATCGAAGAGGCCAGGCTTGGCGATCTGCAGCCGATAGTTTTGGTCGACCGAAGGACGGAAGGCGCGTTTTCTGGTCTTGATAGGAGCGCCGACGGGCTGGCTCTGCAGGGCCATGCCGGGACGGAGTTTCTGCATAAGAAGACCGATCTTGTCAGGGGATAAATTGTTGACGCGCTGGGTGAGTTCATTCATGGTCGTGCTCCTTCAAGTTGCGCTGCGTCTCTTGCAATGACCGGAACCGGACGGCGTGGGGCAGAGACTTCAAGCCGGTCCGGAGGAGTGAGGATCAAGCGGCGGAGACTTGCGCGACCGAGCTGTTTTCCATCTCCAGTTCGGCGAGCGCGTCTTCCATTACGCCTGAGTCCACCTGGGAGATCAGGGTCTCAAGGATTGAGGCGGTGAGCCCAGCCACGGTTGGCGTGTTGTAGAGTTTCGCAACGGAGAGCTCGATCTCAAAGGTCTCGCGAATACGCGCCGCGAGTTGGATGGCCATCAGCGAGTGGCCGCCCAATTCGACGAAGCTGTCGTTGACGCCAACCTTGTCGATGCCGAGCAGCGACTGCCATATCCCGGCGATGCTCTGCTCGAGCTCGTTCTGCGGCTCGACGTAGGGCGTTGCGAGGTCGGGTCGGGCGTGGTTTCCGGCTGGATGAATAGCGGAGCCGGCGGCGGACCCTCGTCCGCCGGCTGTCCCGGGCTTCGACTGCGCCTGCAGGTAGGCGAAGTCCTTGGCGACGACTACGACCTGCGGCGTCTAGCTCATGGCCACGACGCGACGAAAGACCTCCGTGCCCTCGCGGGTCAGGATGTGTTCTCCGAGACGGTCGCGCTTGAGGGTGTCGTTGATGACGGCCTTTTGCGTCTCCACTATGCCGGCTGCGGCGGCCGATGCCTTCGCGGCGTTCTCGAAGGCTTCTCCGCGAACGCGGCGTAGATCGTAGGACTCGATCTCCATCACGGTCTCGCCGTGCTCATCGACGATGAGCAGGTCGAAGGTGATGAAGTCATCGCTCTGATCGGGCGTGGCGTGCAACCGGGCATAGCTTTGCACGGTGGCGGGCATGGGCCTCTCGATGCGGATCTTCTTGTAGGAGAAGGGAAGATACGCGACTCCATCTGCTACTGCGTTCACGGCGAATGCGGTTGCCTTGTCCATCAGGGCGGGATGCAGACCCCAGCTCTTTAGGTCGTCGTGGAACTCCGCAGCAAGGTGAAGCGTCGCAACGAACTCGTCGCTGCCCGCGAGCGTTGCAGTGCTTTCGCCCGAGCCGACGCTGACCGCGTTCATGTTGTCCCAGCGCTTGCCAAGCTGGAGGAAGACGACTCCAGCGTCGTTCGTGCTGGATTTACTGCGGAAAAAGTCGAGCGACGAGGCGCGGCTGCATCTCTCAATGACGCCGCGATTGTGCGCCGCCGATTTGGATGCGCCACTGGCAGCCGCGATGCGGCCCATGGTGTGCGGCTGCCATCCGCTGGCTTCGGACCCGCTGCTGACGGTGAACTCGAAACCGCTCTTCGCGGGTCGCAGCGAGACGCGCACTTCACGCCTTTCCTCGCTTTTCATGACTAGAGGAGCCATGAAGACGACGTCGCGGATATCCACCGGCCCTGTTGTGGTGTGCGCGAAGGCAGCGCGCGCGAGCTCCAGGTGCGCGGTGCCGACCAGCGTGGGCGTGTTCTGTACAAGGTGCTGGCCGACGACCCAGTGTGTCTCCGCAGACAAATGCAGCGAGTAGATCGAGGTGTCGCCTTCACTGAGATACCCGGTGAACAAGGGATGTTCGATGGGTGTGGGCCGGGGTTTGTTCGCACGGTAGGCCGAGCCTTGCGATGCGGTGGCCATCTTGTCGACGGCCATGCCGACCTCGTCCCAGCGGTCCCAGTTGACGGCGATGGCGCGATTGCCGGCGGAGTCGCGTCGCGCGCTTGCGAAGGCGTCGAGGAAAGCGTTTGCCGCTGTGTAGTCGACTTGGCCGATGCTGCCAAAAATGGAGGCTATCGAAGAGCAGAGCAGTAAGAAGTCGAGCTTCGTGTCGCGCAGAACCTCATCGAGGACGAGTGTGCCCTTGATCTTCGGAGCGAGGACCTCTTGCGCGGTGGCCCTGTCCTTGAGTTCGATGATGCCGTCGCCGGCGACGCCGGCCGCGTGAATCACGCCGTGGATGGTGCCGAAGCGTTGCTTCACCTGCTCTACGACCTGATGCATCGCGGCGAGGTCGGTGACGTCGGCGCGGAAGATATGGACCTCGGCGCCGGCGGCCTCCATCGCCTGGAACTTCGCGATCTTCAGGCTGATTGCATCATCGTCCGCATGCGTCGCGGTCCACTTCGGCCAGTCGGATTTGGTAGGGAAAGGGGATCGGCCAAGCAGCGCGAGCTTTGCGCCGAAGGTGGTGCCAAGGTACTCCGCCAGTGTCAGGCCGATGCCGCCCATGCCGCCGGTGATGAGGTAAATGCCGTTCTCGCGCAGGCCGCCGCTTTCTTCCGTGGGGCTGGGTACCTTAAACGGTTCGAAGGTCTGAAGCCAGCGGTGACTGCCGCGGTATGCAATGACCTCCTCGGTGGCCTGCGCGGTGAACTCGGTGAGCAGCATTTCGACGAGAGCTTCGCATTTCGCGCTGTTTGAGGGCAGATGAACATCGATGTTGCGCGTGGAGATGTTCGCGTACTCGTGTGGGATCGTCTTCGACGGCCCAAGCAGTACTGCGCGGTCCGGCCCGTAGATTGCCTCGCCGAAGATGTCGTAAAGGTCGTTAGAGACGATATGGAGGCTGATGGGCGAGGTGGAAAATTGAGTGCCGAGAGCCTGGCCCAGGAACATGAGGCCGTAGAAGGAGCGGTCGAGCGTGACCTCAAGTTGTGCGGCCAAACCCTCATGAGTGATTGCCCAGAGATGGACGACGTTGCCGGGAGCCTTGTCGATCGAGTCGAGCCGCTTGAGCAGGGTTCTGTAGTGTTCAGGGTTGCCCGGGTCGATGGTGAATGATGTGGCGGAGTCCTGCTCGAAGAGGTTGCCGGCGCGGACCGTGAAAACCTCCTGCCCATCGATGCGCAGGCGATCGGCTATCTCCGAGCCCAGGTTGTGATCGTCGAGGAAGAGCAGCCATGAGGAGCCTTCAGCCGCCTCACCAGTCGGCGGCATCGGCGAGCGCTTCCATGAAGGGTAGTAGAACCAGTCAGTGACGTCGCTCTTTTTCTTCGAGAGATCTTTGAAGGCGTCAGCGCCCTTGGTAATGGGTACGCGGTACTCCTCGTGCTGGAAGGGATAGGTGGGCAACGCGAGACGGCAGCGGTCTTCCTCCGCGTAGAAGCGCGTCCACTCGATGGTTGCGCCTTCGAGCCAGAGGCGGCCAAGGGCGTTCAGTAGGGATGCTGTATCGTCCGGGTTCTCCTGCTTTGCATGCGGCAGGGTGGAGACGATGGTGCTGTCGGGTGTGCGGGCCGGATGCTGCGCGGCGAGTGTGCTGAGGGTCGTGCCAGGGCCGACTTCGACGAGAAGATAGCTGGGATTCTGGAGCAGCTCGCCGACACCATCGGCGAAGCGGACGGCATTGCGCAGATGGCGCACATAGTAGTCAGGGCTAATCGTCTCAGTGGCGGCGATCCAGGTTCCGGTGAGGTTCGAGAGATAAGGGATGGCGGGCGTGGCAAGAGTGATCGTCTCAAGCACGGCGCGGAACTCGCCGAGGATCGGGTCCATCATCGCGGAGTGGAAGGCGTGCGATGTCCTCAGTGGGCGGCAGGGGATTGCCTTGAGATCGAGCGCCGTCTGCACGGCCTGCACCACGGCGTCCGGACCGGAGACGACGCAGGTCGATGGGGAGTTGATCGCGGCAATGGAGAGGCCGGCGTTACCCGGAAGTGTAGCGACATCCTTCAGTATCTCGGAGGCCTCGGCCTCGGAGAGCAACACTCCAGCCATTGAGCCGCGTGGGAGCGACTGCATCAGCCGACCGCGCGTTGCGACCACGAGAAGAGCGTCTTTGAGTGAGAATACGCCGGCGAGGCAAGCGGCTACGTACTCGCCGATGCTGTGCCCGAGCATTGCGGCGGGCTGGATGCCCCACGAGATAAGGAGCTTCGCGAGCGCGTACTCGATGATGAAGAGCGCGGGCTGGGTGAAGGCAGTTTGGTCGAGCTGCTCGTTCGCCGCGGCCTTCTGCTCTTCGGACGGGAAGAGCAGTTCCCTGATGTCGCAGCCGAGATGTGTGGCGAGGAGCACGGCGCAGTTGTCGACGGTTTCGCGGAAGGCTGTTTCGGTCTCATATAGCTGCTTGCCCATGTCGGCGTACTGCGATCCCTGACCGGGGAAGAGGAAGCAGACAGGACGGCCGTCCTTCTCCTGCACAGCCTTGAGCACTCTGCCCGTGGTGCCGAATGAGAGCGCCTGAATCGCGTCCTCGCGGTCACGGCAGACCAGCGCCTGCCGATGATGAAAGACGCGGCGACCTTTTTGTAGCGTGAACGCGACGTCGGCGAGATGCACATCGGGGTTGGCTTCGAGATGCGCGGCAAGCCGCTCGGTCATGCGTGCCAGCGAGGCCCCGCTCTTTGCCGACCATACCAGCAGGTGATTTGGGCGCGAAGGGCCGGAGACCGGCGGTTCCGGAGCCTCCTCGAGAATGACATGCGCGTTGGTACCGCCCACTCCAAAGGAGTTCACGCCGGCACGCCGCGGTTCGTCACCAGCGGCCCATTCCACAGGTTGGTTGTTCACGTAGAAGGGACTGTTGACGAAGTCGATCTTCGGGTTCGGCGTCTCGAAATGCAGGCTGGCGGGAATGGTCTTGTTCTCGAGCGCAAGCACGGCCTTGGTAAAACCGGCTACGCCCGCGGCAGTATCAGTGTGGCCGATGTTGGTCTTCACCGATCCGACGGCGCAGAAGTTGCGCTTTTGGGTATAGCGCCGGAAGGACTTGGTGAGCGCGGCGATTTCAATGGGGTCGCCCATGGGCGTTGCCGTACCGTGGCACTCGACAAAGCCGATGCTCTCCGGGCTGATACCCGCCATTGCGATGGCGTCGGACGAGACGCCGATCTGGCCTTCCATGCCGGGCGCGGTGAAGCCGATGCGCGCCGAGCCATCGTTGTTGAGGCCGAAGCCACGGATGACCGCATGGATGTGGTCGCGATCCGCCCTCGCATCTTCAAGTCGCTTCAGCACGACGACGCCCGCGCCCTGGCTGAAGAGGGTCCCCTGGCCGTTCGCGTCAAAGGCGCGGTTATGGCCGTCTGGCGAGACGATACCGCCCTCGTCGTACATGTAGCCCTCGCGGTCGTTGAGAATAAGGCTGACTCCGCCAGCCAGCGCCATGTCGCACTGGAAGTTCTGCAGGTTTTGGCAGGCTACAATGATCGCGACGAGAGACGTGGAGCAGGCCGTTTGTACGGTGATGCATGGCCCGCGGAAGTTGAGCTTGTAGCCGACGCGCGTGGCTAGGTAGTCCTTGTCGTTCGAGGTGATCATTGAAAGATGGCTAAAGGTGCGCTTCGCGGCCGCGTTGGTTGCGAGCTCGAAGAGCTGCCGTGTGGGGCCTTCGCCCCCGAATAGGCCGATGCGCCCCGCGAAGGTGTCGGGGTCGTAGCCGGCGTGTTCGAGCGCCTCCCAGGCGGACTCGAGCAGCACACGCTGCTGCGGGTCGATCAGCTCGGCCTCGCGCGGGTTATAGCCGAAAAACGAGGCGTCGAAGTTGTAGGTGCCTTCGTAGATGCCGCGCGCTTTGACGTAGTTCGGATTGGAGACAAGCTGCGGATCGATGCCGCCCTTGATCAACTCCTCATCGGTAAAGAAGGAGATGCTTTCCTTACTTGCGGCCAGGTTGCGCCAGTACGTTTGAACGTCTTTCGCCCCGGGATAGCGGGCGCTCATGCCTACGACGGCGATCGTCTCGATGTTGCCTGCTTCGATGTGGCTCATGAAATCCTCTCCCTTTGCATAGTTGTTCTTCTGCGTTGTAGAAACTGTCTCCTCATCGCCATGCGGTCGTGGATGGAGTCTGCGGCGGGCGTTAAGTGGATGTCCTGATCAAGGTGCCTGACCAGGGAGCGGATGCTGGGATAACTGAACAAGTCGATTACGGGAATGTCCCGATTCAACGCGGTGAAGAGCGCGGTCCTCATCTGAATTACCAGCAGCGAGTGGCCTCCCAGGTCGAAGAAGTTGTCGTCCAGATTGATCTTTGGGATGCTGAGCAGCTCGCTCCATACTGCGGCGATCTTGCGCTCGGTCTTGCCGCCGGAGTCGCTTCGCGAGGAGGCGGGCTCGGCGGAGACGAGGCTCTCCGGGGCAGGCAGGGCGAGGCGGTCGAGCTTGCCATTGGGGGTCAGCGGCATTGCATCGAGTAGCACCACCATGTTTGGCATCATGTAATCCGGGATCCGCTCGTGCAGGAACTGGCGCAGTTCGGGACCAGTCACGCTGGCGTTCTCGCTGAGAGAGACGTAGGCCAACAGTTGCTGATTGTTGTTGCGGGCTCGCATGATGGCGAGCGCCTGTTTGACCGCAGGATGATGCGCCAGTGTCGATTCGACTTCGCCAAGCTCGATGCGGTACCCGCGGATCTTGACTTGGTTGTCGTCCCGGCCGAGAAGCTCGAGACTGCCGTCGCGCCTCCAGCGTGCGAGATCGCCGGTGCGGTAAAGGCGGTCGCCGTGGTTGCCGCTGAATGGGTTCGGAATGAACCTTTCGGCAGTGAGCTCCGGGCGATTCCAGTACTCGCGGGCAAGGCCATCGCCGCCGATGTAGAGTTCACCGGGAACGCCCGCGGGAACCGGGTTCATCTGGCGATCCACCACATACATCCGTGTATTGGCAACGGGGCGGCCGATCGAAACAGGGCCGGTCTCGTCGCGCAAAGGATGGACCGAGGACCAAACTGTCGTCTCGGTTGGCCCGTACAGGTTGAATATGCCTTCGCTGGCGTAGCCCTGCAACTCGGCCGCCAGCGTCTCGGGAAGCGCCTCGCCGCCGAGGAGCAGCTTGCGCAGCGTGGGCCGATTGCCCTGTACCTTCCACTGCTCGATCAGTCCCACCATGAAGGAGGGAGTGCACTGCAGGTTTCTGCCTTCGTAGTCGAGCGCTTCACCGAAACCGCGCCCTAGCTTTGCCTCCTTGCCGACCCGAGGAACGCCTTGCTGGACGCTGACCTTTCCCGGATGAAGGATCACGTGGTTGCCATTGGCAAGCGTCCAGAAGAGCTCCAGCACCGAGATGTCGAAGCAGATACTGGTGACGGCGATCCAGGTGGATGGACCGTCCTCGGGGAAGACGCCGCTCATCGCAAGCAGGAAGTTCGTGAGTCCACGGTGCACGACGACGACACCCTTGGGAACACCCGTCGAGCCAGAGGTGTAGATGACATAAGCGGAATTAGCCGGAATGACTTTGGTTTCGAAGTCTTCGCCGCTGAAGCGGGCGATCTCGTCCCAATCGGTATCGACCTCGATGGTCTTCGCGGCGGCGGCGGAGACACGCCCGCGCGTGGCAGTCTCGGTCAGCAGCACGGAGACCTTAGCGTCCTCTGCGATGAAGCTCAGCCTGTCCTGCGGATACTCAGGATCGAGCGGGACGTACGAACCGCCAGCCTTCAGCACGGCGAGCAGCGCTGTGACCATGTTGAGGCCGCGTTCGATACAGATCGCGACGCGGACCTCTGGGCCCACGCCCGAAGCCCGGAGAGCCCGCGCCAACTGGTTCGAGCGATGGTTGAGCTGCCAGTAGCTCAGTTGTTGATGCTCGAACTCGAGAGCGCAGGCATTGGGAGTTCGCCGCGCCTGTGCCTCGAACAACTGGTGCACGAAGGTAAACGGCTCAAGACTTCGGGCAGTCGCGTTCCAGCCATCGACGATGAGTTCACGCTCCGCCGCGCCGAGCAACGAAAGCTCGGAGAGATGCGCCGACGGGGCCGCTGTTACGCTTCGCAGCAGGTTTTCATAGTGGCGCAACAGGCCTTCTATGGTCTCGGCGTTGAAGATATCCGTGCAGTAGTCGGCGTGCAGCACAAGGCCGCCGCCCGCAAGCTCCTCTACGGTCAGCGTAAGGTCGTAGCGCACGGCGAAGGTCCTGATCTCAACGGGCGTGATACGCAGACCCGCCGCGTTCAACTGCGCCATGGAAGCGTTCTGCAGCGCGAACATGACCTGGAAGAGCGGCGTGTGGCTCAGGTTTCTCGCGGGGCACAGTTCTTCGACCAGCTTCTCGAAGGGCAGGTCCTGGTGCGCGTAGGCGCCGAGAGCTGTCTCGCGGGTGCGGGCGAGAAGATCGGCGAAGGTCGGGTCTCCGCGAAGGTCTCCGCGAAAGATGAGGGTGTTGACGAAGAAGCCGATGAGGCCTTCAATCTCTACCCGGTTTCGGTTAGCGATGGGTGTCCCGACAGCGATGTCTTCCTGTCTGCTGTAGCGCATCAGCAGGACCTGAAAGACAGCTATCAGGGTCATGAACAGTGTTGCTTCATGCTGCCTTCCGAGCTCGCGCACCTGCTCGCCGAGCCGAGCTTCGAGCACGAGCGCCAGCTTGCCGCCGTGAATGCCCTGCATGGACGGACGAGGCCGGTCGGTCGGCATTTCGAGCAGGACAGGAAGATTGGCGAGCTGTGTGCGCCAGTAGCTCAACTGCCCTTCAAGCACTTCGCCCCGCAGCCATTTGCGCTGCCAGACGGAGAAGTCGGCGTACTGGATCGGCAGTGCGGGCAGCTTTGTGTGTGTCTCCAGCACGTTCGCTTGGTAGATGCCCGCGAGTTCGCGCAAGAAGATGTTCAGCGACCAGTCGTCATGGACGAGGTGATGCATGCTGATCGAGAGTGTGTGCTCCTCATCGCTGAGCCGCACCAGAAGTGCGCGCACAAGCGGACCACGAGCGAGATCGAACGGCTCGCCAGCATAGGCATTGAGAATCTGCTGCAAGAGTGCGTGCTGGTCAGGTGCCGGAGTCTCGCGGAGATCAAGCCTGGTAAGTGCGGCATGTTCCGCGGGCATAATCTCCTGAATCAGCTCGCCCTGCCGCATCACGAGCACGGTGCGCAGTACTTCGTGACGCTGGACGACCTCGGTAATCGCGCGGCCTAGCGCGTCCGCATCAAGCGCGCCCTCGATGCGGACGGGAACGAGGATGTTGTATAGCGCGCTGCCAGGCTGGAACTGTTCGAGGAACCAAAGCCTCTGCTGCGCGAAGGAGGCAGACAGGCTGCCGCCGCGCTCCACGGGAAGGATCTGATGCTCCGCGTGAACGGATGGGACCGACATGTCTTCCGAGACTGGAGATAGCATCGCCTCCAGGCGTGCCGCAAGGCCGACGACGGTGGGCGTTTCGAAGAGAGCGACCAGCGGGACGTCCGCCTTGAAGATTCGCCGCAGTCGAGACACGACCAGTGTCGCCAGAAGCGAGTGTCCTCCCAGAGTGAAGAAGTCTACGTTCTCATCGATCTCCGCGACGCCGAGGACGTCGGCGAAGACGCGAGCGATTCGCGAATGGATGGTCTCTGTCTCACTCCCTTTGTGCGTCGACTCACTGAGCTTCGTGGTCTTCTGCATGTCGAAAGCAGGCAGAGAACTCCGGTCGATCTTTCCGGTTGCCGTTCGCGGAAGCTCCTTGAGCACCACGAAGGCAGAGGGGACCATGTAGGCGGGCACCGCTGAAACGAAGGCCCGACGGATGGCATCAGGCTGGCACTGGCCGGAGCGACCGGCGGAGGGAACAAGATAGGCGACAAGGAAGGAGTTGCCCATTTGATCGATCTGACTGGCTACAACGGCCGCCTCAACCAGGCCGGTCGAGTAGAGGATGTTGTCGAGCTCCTGCAACTCGATTCTGACCCCGCGAATCTTGACTTGCTGGTCTTTGCGGCCATGGAGTTCGAGATTGCCATCCTCAAGCATTACCCCGAGGTCGCCGGTACGATAGAGGATGTCGTCTGGCCTCCGGGTCATCGGGTTGACGATGTACGCTGCGTCCGTCCGCTCGGGATCACCGAAGTAGCCAAGGGAGCGATACTGCGTTCTGATGTGCACCTCGCCCACTGCTCCGGTTTCGACGGCCTTCCCCTGCTCGTCGAGCAGAACGCACTCGGTGTCAGGTATGGGGCGGCCAACCGGGATGCGGTTGCGGCTCGCGTCTTCCTCACGGACCACATAGAAGAACTTCGCCAGTGTTGTCTCGGTGGGGCCATAAAGATTAACGAGGCGGATGCGGTCGCCGAAGATCTCGGTCCAGCGCTTCACGTCGGACGGCAGCAGTGGTTCGCCCGCGAGCAGCACATAGCGGAGCGCGGGGAAGAGCGCGGCGGTGAGGTCCTCCGTCAGCAGCAGGCGGAAGAGTGACGGGATGAGGTGGACGATTTCGATGCGCGAGTCACTCAGCCAGACCTTCAGCCGGTCTGCGTCAAGGATCTTCCGGTGGTCGGCGGGAATCTGCAGCGTTCCTCCGGAGCACAGTGGAGCGAAGACGTCTCGCAGGAATGGATCAAAGGCGGGCGGGGTCAACTGGCTGACGACGGTTCCAGAACCAATGTCGAAATGCTCGCACTCCCAGCGGATGAAGTGATCGAGACCGGAGAGTCTGCCGGCGACTGCCTTTGGCCGACCGGTGGAACCCGAGGTGAAGTAGATGTAGGCAAGGTCATCTGGCTCTGACTCCTCCGGCACTGGCAGCCGGATGAGCGTGGTACCACGGACTGCGCGGTGCACGATCCGCGAATTTGGGGCGAGTTCTTCCGCAAGCTCCGCGGTGAGATCGACGTGAACGAGGTCGACGCAGATGACTGGAGGCTGTAGCGCAAGCCGCGAGGAGATATCGCTCTCGACCGAGGACTCGGTCAGCAGGTATGCGGGTGGAACTTGAGCGACGAGAGATTGAAGCCGCGCTGGCGGCTGATGAAGGTCGACCATGACGAAGGCGGTTCCGGTCTTCAGGCATGCGATCATCGAGGCGATCATGCAAACAATGCTGTCGGCCGCGACATAGACGATTGCGCCCTTCGGAGCTCCAAGCGCCAGTAGACGGTGAGCGATGCCATCGGTCCAGGCGTCGAGTTCAGCGTAGCTCAGGCGGCGCGCGCCACATATGAGAGCGATGTTGGCCGCGTTCTTCCGGACAGCCTCTTGAAACATCTCATGAACGAATGGATACCGCAGCACCGTGCTCATATACGCCACCAGAAAGGGGATTGCGAATTTTGACTACGTCAGGCCCATTTGTCGCGAATGCATTTGCCTGCCAGCTTGCTCTATGGTTGATGTAACTGGTCATGAACCAGTCATGGAGACAAGAATCCGGCGCGGTCCGGTGAAGGGCATTCGTCCGTGGGCCGCGAGCATGTTGTCGACCATCAGCAGGTCGCCAAGACGCCAGGGAAAAAGGACCCGCTCGCGCGCCGTGGTCTTGCGAATTGCATCGAGGTACTCGATCGGGATCGGTGTGCCGTCGCCGAAAGTGGCGTTCTGCGGCAGCCTGTCTTCGCAGCCGTCGTAAATCTCGAGCATCGAGCGGTAGATCGAGTCGGGTAGGCCCGAGGGATGGAACTGGTCGGCCTGGTTGAACCACACCTCTTCGCGGGTGATCGGATGGAAGGCGGTCGCCGGACGGATGTTCGAAAGCGAAAGCGAGCCGTCAGCACTCCATTGTGCTTTTAGGCCGGACTTGGCGGCGTACGCGTCCACTGCCGGGAGGCTGTCTGTTTCGAAGGTCGCCTGCCATGACTTTCCTATGCCGAGACCGCTGTGCAGATTGCGCGTATATCTCACCTGCTTCCCGCGGAACTCCGCGGTGATCTCCTTAGGCAGAGCGCGCAGCAGGTTTCGGCTGTCCACCAGCGGGGTCTCGCCTCCGTCCTTCGGTTCAATGACGCAGGCGAGAAAAAGCCGCGCCGGCCAGCGCGCCGCATAGGAGAGTTCGTTGTGCATGGAGATCTCGTACTCGCGGGGATACTCGGTCGAGGTATAAACGCCGCCAGCAAGCCTGGTCCGCGGCGAGTTGCCATCGACATAGTCCATTAGGCTGCTCTTCAGTTCACCGAGCAGCGACTGGAAGGTATCCTGCTGCGATATGTCGAACCCGCGGAAGAGCAGTGCGCCGTGCCGCTGCAGTTGCGCGTCGAGCCAGGTGCCGCGATTGTTCCACAGATGCAGGAGCGCGGAAAGCCCGGAAAGCTCGCCCGCCCCGACTGGCAGATCGCTTAATGCCTGCCGCTCAATCAGCACCGGGAGTGCACCATCGGCGTGCGTGGGCAGGATCGCCGGAAGAGTCGGAAGTCGAATCGCTTGGGGAGTGAGCACGTGCATATCTGCCTCGGTGGATGGTTGGAGATGAGGTTTGTTCCCGTGTTGGGATCGTTTATTTCCTGTCCCGAAGATGCTCACAACGGCCGTAGGAGAGAGTCACACCTATCCGTTTATGCGGGGAAGTTTGGTGCTCCGTCGGGCGACATGAACGGGAGCGATCCTGCGCCAGTTCGTCTACCCGACGCATCACCGAGCCAGGGTCGAATACGGGTGCAACGGCAGGGCGGGGACATAGACCCGCAGGCAAAGTTTGCGTGAACCATGGCACATGGCGAGGCCGTGCGTGCACGTCTAACGCTGTGTTCAGGGCAAACTGCGCAGGGTCGACGAAAGCGTGGCGCTCACCCGTTCTGCAGATTCGTCAGCAAGCACAGGCGATAAGTCGTTTACTGAGCTTATCCGGTCAGCAAAAACATTGATCGTCATCGTTGCAGTAGCATCATCTTGAGAGCGACGATCGCCTGGTATCCTGCAATCACAACTAGGCCGCCTGCCGCAGCTCGGTCCGGAAGGCCAATCTGCGGGCCGGTAGAACGCTTCCGTCCAATTGTTCCAAAGAGCCCAATAAACGCGAGCTGAAGCGGTCATTTTGCTCACCAACCCGCGCTGGAGTGCCCGGCTGGCAATAGAAGAGGTCTTTACCAAATATACGGAAATCCATCTGAACTTTGCATTAACATCAGCAGCTATGCGGCGGACTACCGATAAGATGAATGAGTGGGCGACGACATTTGGATGCACGTGTTACTCCCTCGATGCAGCCGAAGTTCATGTGTGGTGTGCCTCTTCCACTGACTTTGAGGGCTGGGACCGCTTAGACGAGGTTCTGTCTCCATCAGAGAGGGAAACGGCGCATCGCTTCCGGCATATCGAGAATCGACGAACTTACGAGCTTGCTCATGGCCTGCTGCGTCATATCCTAGCGCGTTATCTGGGGAGCGATCCGGCAAGTCTGGAATTTTCTCGCGAAGAGTATGGAAAACCACGCTTGACGGTACGGTATTTGACGTTTAACCTTTCTCACTCTGGTGATCGAGTTGCCATCGCGGTAGCAAGATCAGAAGTCGGTCTAGACCTTGAAAAAGTAAACATCGAACAAATCGACATAGATCTAATTCATGCGTGCTTCACAACAAGCGAGCAGCGCTGGCTGGAGCAAGGCACCAATGACCCCTGGCGAGGATTTTTTCGTTTGTGGACGCTCAAGGAAGCGGTATTGAAGGCCGACGGAAGAGGTTTGAGCATTAGGTGCCATGAAGCCGTGCTGCACATGAGCCCGGAGGGAGGTTCGGCAACCGTCGTCATCGAGAACGCAGTATGGAGAGCTTACGAGCTGCCGGCAGGCTCTGAATACTGTCTTGCAGTGGCCGCCCGGGAGATTCGGAGGATCCGACTACACACAGTTCGGCATATCGACCAACTTTACGTGGCTCTGTTGCATTAACCTCGTCGGACAAGGCAGGGTCAGGCTGACACTGCAGAGGCTCTGTTGCAAATTTCCGCATAGCGCGAGGAGGGCAGGAGGTTGTTGTTGGGCAGATGTCATGCGATCTGCAGTTCGAGTGCTTCGTTGAGAGCTGCAGCAACTTCGGCGAGCGCAGAGGGCCCGATGTCGAATGCGCGTTCGACAATGCGCGCCTCGCCGCGAATATCGCGCGTGTGATTGAAGGCTGCAGACTGGCCTTTGCGCAAGGCCCGCATCACCTCGAATCCTCGGAGGGTCGCATAGGCGGTCTTCCTGGAACAAGGTTCCGAGACTTAAGCATATCAGGATCTCGGTTTGAGGCTTAAAAGGAGATACACATGCAAGAGAAACGCGTAGCCCTGGTCACCGGGGCCAACAAAGGACTCGGGCTCCAGATTGCGAAAGATCTCGCAAAGCACGACCTCCTCGTGCTCTTCGGAGCGCGGAACATCGAGGATGCGAAAAAGGCGGTAGAGGGCGTTGGGGAGAAGGCACACGCGATCCAGCTCGATGTCACGGATCAGGTCTCCATCGATGCCGCAGCCGACCGCATCCGGAAGGAGTTCGGACGATTGGACATTCTGATGAACAATGCGGGCATCTCGCGCGCGCCGAAATCGGGCGGCACTTTTGAAAAAGCCGTCGCCTCCAATCTCCTGACCGTCGCACCCCTTGCAGACATTCGTGCTGTGTTCGAGACAAACGTGTTTGGTGTCATAGCCGTCACACAAGCGATGCTGCCGCTCTTGCGTGAATCGCCGGCCGGGAGGATCGTACTCACCGCAAGCTCCGGCGCCTCGATGACGCTGAATCAGGACCCTGCAAACCCCCATCGCACGATGTACGGCAACTACTCCGTCTCGAAGACGGCGGCTCATGCGGTAACACTTGCCTTTGCGCTCGCCCTTGAATCGACCAACATCAAGGTCAATGCCGCGTGTCCTGGCTTCACTTCGACTGATCTGAACAATTTCCGGGGCACCCGCAGCGTCAAGGAAGGCGCACGCGAGCCTGTCCGCTTGGCGCTCATCGGTGCGGACGGTTCGACAGGCACGTTCTCTGACGAAAACCGGACAGTGCCGTGGTAGCGGGAATTGCTCTCCCCTGCTGCGCTGAGCGAATTGCGGACACGGCTCATCGTGCGAAACATACGTCAGTTCTCTTGAACTGAGAAACAAGGAGTGAATTGAATGCGAGTCTTCCTTACAGGGGTAAACCCAACATTGACACTGGTGGCGAAATCAGCCGGTGCGGGTTAGCGATACGGGTACGCAAAGGAACTCAGCTGATGCAATCCGGGGCTGGAGCGAGCACGATGCAGCCATGTCTCTTAAACAGCAAGATGAGTTCAGCATTCCCGAACAGACGCGGCGGGTAGCGCGGGCTGCGTTTCCGAAGGGCTGCGCCTGCCTGCGCGTCGCCGACGTGTTGGGTTGTGTGTACCAAGACAAGCAGTTCGCAGCGCTGTTTCCGCGCCGAGGGCCAACCGGACGAAGCGCCGGGATGCCTGGCACTGGCAACCGTCTTGCAGTTCATGGAAGGGCTACCGGACCGCCAGGCGGCCGACGCGGTGCGCGCCCGAATCGACTGGAAGTACGCGCTCGGCCTGGAGCTGACCGATGCGGGCTTCGATCACACCGTGTTGAGCGAGTTCCGCTCCCGGCTAATCGGGGGCGGCTTGGAGCTACTTCTTCTCGACGCCCTGCTTGAGCAGGCCCAGGCGCTTGGGCTGCTGAAGCAGCGCGGTAGGCAGCGCACCGACTCGACACATGTTTTGGCCGTGGTACGGAGCATGAACCGGCTGGAGCGGGTGGGCGAAACCTTGCGGGCGGCTCTCAACGCGCTTGCCGTGGCGGCTCCCGAGTGGCTACGCGCCGTCGCGGAACCGGACTGGTTCGCCCGTTACGGCAGCCGCGTCGAGAACTTCAGCCTGCCTAAGACTGAAGCTGGGCGTAAGCAGCTTGCGGCCGTCATCTGCCTGGACGGACGCAAGCTGCTGCATGCCGTCGGTGAAGCGGACGCGCGTTTCAGGCTGGCAGCGTTGCCGTCGGTTCAACTGCTGGAGCGGATCTGGAAAGAGCAGTTCATCGACGATGGCGATGGGCAGCCCTGTTTACGCGACGTGGACCGCATGAAGAGCCCGGCGGAGCTGGTCAGCTCGCCCTACGACGCGGAGGCCCGGTACAGCACTAAGCGCGGCAACTCATGGGTCGGCTACAAGGTCCACTTTACGGAAAGCTGCGATGACGCGGCTCCGCGACTGATCACCAACGTCGAAACCACCCCTGCCACAACGCCGGACGACAACATGGTCGAAGTGGTTCATCGCTCGCTGGGCCGCCGCGGTCTGCTGCCCTCCGAGCACCTGGTCGATAAAGGCTACACCGATGCCAAGGTGCTGGTACGCAGCCAAGCCGAGCACGGCATCGCGATCGTCGGCCTCGTGGCCCAGGACTCGAGCTGGCAAACGCGCGAGAGCGCGGGTTTTGCTAAGAGCGCCTTCGCCGTTAACTGGGAGGCAAAGACGGTCACCTGTCCGGAAGGCAAGCAGAGCCTCTCCTGGCTGCCGAATACTTACCCGTCCAACGGCACTGTCTTCGAGGCGCGCTTCGCGCGGGCTGACTGTACGCCCTGTGCTTCACGCCGCCAATGCACACGGTCGCGGGCCGAGCCGCGCATCATCGGGCTACAGGACCGTGAGCATCACGAAGCACTTCAGACGATGCGGGCGCGCCAGAAGACACCGGAGTTCCAGCACGCATACGCAACGCGTGCCGGCATCGAGAGCACGCATGCTCAAGCCATACGGTGCAGCGGCTTACGCCGTGCCCGCTATCGCGGGCTCGCCAAGACCCGTCTTCAGCATGTCCTCACGGCTACAGCGATCAACCTTCTGCGCATCGCTGCCTGGCTGGACGGTGTACCTTTAGCACCAACCCGCTGCTCCCACTTCGCGGCCCTTCAGTTCAGGCCAACGTGATTTCGCCACCAGTGTCATTGTTGGGTTTACCCCATCCTGCGCCAGGAGACGGCCGAGATGCAGGCGGTGCTGCGCCAGGAGGTGGCGGCGTTAGAAGCTTTGCGCCAGGACGTTCAGAGGAGCGTTCAGGAGTTCAAGGCGCTTCAGCCCGGCATCGAGCGTAGTACCGGGATCGGGGTGCGGCGTGCCATAGCCGGGGGTGTGGACGAGCTGCGACGCGATCTCAATGGACAAATCTCCGGCTCCGCCGAGACGATCGGCAACGCGGCTC
>CAXSGC010000037.1:0-1457 GCA_964236945.1 uncultured Acidobacteriaceae bacterium
GGGGGGGGGTGGGGGGGGGGGCGGGTGGGGGGGGGGTGGGGGTGACGGCGGTGCCGCCGATTGTGATTGGGAAGGATTTGGCGGAGACGCTGGGTGCGGGGGTCGGGGATACGGTGCTGGTGACGAGTCCGCAGGGGGAGCTGACGCCGTTGGGGCTGGTGCCGAAGTACCAGAAGTTTCGGGTGGTGGGGGTGTTTGCTTCGGGGTTTTATCAGTACGACTCGAGCTATGGGTTTATGCGTCTCGGGGATGCGCAGCGGCTGTTTTCGGAGCCGGACCTGATCTCGGTGATCTCGTTTCGGGTGGACGATCTTTACCGGGCGCGCGAGGTGGGGGCGGCGATCGAGCGGGTTGCGGGAAAGGGATTTCAGACGACCAACTGGATGGAGCAGAATCGGGAGCTGTTCCGGGCGTTGAAGCTGGAACAGGTGGTGACGTTTATCGTGCTGGCCTTGATTGTGTGTGTGGCGGCGCTGAATATCCTGATCGCGCTGACGATGATGGTGATGGAGAAGACCAGGGATATCGCGGTGATGATGAGCTTTGGGGTGACGGCGGTGCAGGTGCGGCGGATCTTTGTGTTGCAGGGGCTTTTGATCAGCGTGGTGGGGACGGCGATCGGGCTCCTGGTGGGGTTTGGGGCGAGCTGGGCGGGCGGGCACTACCCGTACCATCTGGATGCGGCGGTGTATTCGATCGATCATCTGCCGTTTGCGCCGCGGTGGACGGATGCGGTGGTGGTGGGAGCGGTGAGTCTGGCGGTGAGTTTGCTGGCGACGTTGTATCCTTCGGGGTCGGCGGCGCGGGTGCTGCCGGCGGAGGCTTTGCGGTACGAATGAGGGTTGACGGCGGAGTTATCATTGTGTGAGGACGGGTTTCGATGAGCGTGATCGAGGACAGCCGGAAGCTGATGCAGGACTTTCTCGCGCCGGAGTTGCGGGGGATTTCGGCGCGGCTGGATGGGTTGGAGAAGCGGATGGACGGTCTGGATCGGAAGATCGACGATGTGGATCGGCGGGCGGAGCAACGGCACGATGCGGTGATGATGGGGCTCGCGCGGCTGATGGATTACAACGAGCTTCGCGATCGGCTGGTGAGGCTGGAGTCGAAGGACGCGGCGCATCAGCAGTAGGTTTGTGAGATCGGGGCCGGCTCCGATGGGGGATCGTGGGAGTCTGGAAGCGTCTGACGTTGTGTTGCGGGCGGAGGGTTTGCGCAAGACGCATGTGACGGGGCGGGGGACTCTGGAGCTGTTTCGGGGGCTGGATCTCGAGGTGCGGGCGGGCGAGATGGTGGCTGTTGTGGGGGAGAGCGGCGCGGGCAAGAGCTCGCTCTTGCATCTTCTGGCGGCGCTGGACCGGCCGACGGCGGGCGAGGTCTGGTGCGGGGAGCAGAGGTTGGCGGGGCTTTCCGCACGGGGGGCGGCGGAGTTTCGCAATCGCGAGATCGGGTATGTG
>CAXSGC010000037.1:1467-36648 GCA_964236945.1 uncultured Acidobacteriaceae bacterium
GGGTGGGGCGGGGTGGGGGGTGGGGCGGTGGTTGGGTGAGTGGGGTCTGCGGGAGCGGGGGGGGCACAGGTCGGGGGAGTTGAGTGGGGGGGAGCAGCAGAGGATTTCGCTGGCGCGGGCGCTGGTGACCGGGCCGAAGGTGTTGCTGGCCGATGAGCCTACGGGGGATCTCGATGAGGGGACGGCGGAGGCGGTGTTTGCTTTGCTGCAGCGGCTGCAGCGGGCGGACGGTCTGGCGGGTGTCCTGGTGACGCACAATCTCGGGTTTGCGCGGAGGTGCGACCGGGTGTTGCGACTGAGCGGGGGGCGGCTGGTGGCGGAGTGCTAGGAGCAGATTGCTCTAGCGGCGGTTGCCGCCGAGGATGGAGCCGAGGACGCCGCGAACGATCTGGCGGCTGATGGCGGTTCCGGTGGAGCGGGCGGCGGACCTTATCATCGCTTCGGCGAGACCTTCGCGGTGGCCTCCGCGGGGGCCGGTGGAGCCGGCGAGGAGGTTGGTGAGGCCGCCGAGGATGGAGGTCGCGACGGAGGCGCCGGGTTGGGTGTCCGGTGGGGGGAAGGGTTGCTGGGCTCCGCCGGTTGGCGGTTGGGGGCGAGGGCTTCCCTGCCCTCCCTGGACCGACGGCCGGGTGTTGGGACGCCTCTGGTTGGCGGGTGGGGTGCCGGTTTGGGGTGGAGCCCAGGGTTGGGGTGGGGTCCAGGTGGGGTTGGACGTGGTGGCTGCGGTGGGCGAGGCGGCGGCGCGATTCTTGATGCGCTCGTAGGCGCTTTCGCGGTCGGTGGGGGTGTCGTAGACGCCGGCGACGAGCGAGGTTTGCATGAGAGTTTTTCGCTGGTCGGGGGTGATGGGGCCGATCTGACTGTGGGGAGGGTAGATCAGCGCTCGCTGGACGATGGTGGGGGTGCCGTTTTCGTCGAGAAAGCTGACGAGGGCTTCGCCGACCTCGAGTTCGGTGATGCACTTGGCGGTGTCGAGCGAGGGGTTGGGGCGGAAGGTATCGGCGGCGGCGCGGACGGCCTTCTGGTCGCGCGGGGTGAAGGCTCGGAGGGCGTGCTGGACGCGGTTGCCGAGCTGGCCGAGGACGGTGTCGGGGATGTCGATGGGGTTCTGGGTGACGAAGAAGACGCCGACGCCTTTGGAGCGGATGAGGCGGATGACCTGCTCGATGCGGGAGCGGAGGACGGCGGTGCCGTCGTTGAAGAGGAGGTGGGCTTCGTCGAAGAAGAAGACGAGTTTGGGCTGGGGGAGGTCGCCGGCCTCGGGGAGGTGCTCGAAGAGTTCGGAGAGGAGCCAGAGGAGGAAGGTGCTGTAGAGCTGGGGGGACTGCATGAGGCGGTCGGCGGCGAGGAGGTTGACGATGCCGCGGCCGGTGGTGGGGTCGGTTTGGAGGAGATCGGCGATGTCGAGGGCGGGTTCGCCGAAGAAGACGTCGCCGCCTTGGGTGGAGAGTTGGACGAGGCCGCGCTGGATGGCGCCGATGGAGGCGGCGGAGAGGTTGCCGTACTCGGACCGGAAGCTGGAGGCGTTTTCGCCGACGTATTGGAGCATGGCCTGGAGGTCTTTGAGGTCGAGCAGGAGGAGGCCGTTGTCGTCGGCGATTTTGAAGACGAGGTTGAGGACGCCGGTCTGGATGTCGTTGAGGTTGAGGATGCGCGCGAGCAGGAGCGGACCCATCTCGGAGACGGTGGCGCGGATGGGGTGGCCGGCCTCGCCGAAGACGTCCCAGAGGGTGACGGGGGAGGGCTCGAACTGGAAGCCGGAGAGATGGAGGCGCTGGAGGCGGGCGTTGAATTTGTCACCCTTGGGCGGGGCGGCGGCGCCGGGCTGGGAGATGCCGGAGAGGTCGCCTTTGACGTCGGCGGCGAAGACGGGGACGCCGATCCGGGAGAAGGCTTCGGCCATGACCTGGAGGGTGACGGTTTTGCCGGTGCCGGTGGCTCCGGCGACGAGGCCGTGGCGGTTGCTCATGCTGGGCAGGAGGGCGATGGGTGAGGGCGGGCCGGTTTTGGTCGGGGTCTGGGTTTGGGTCTCGGCGAGAGCGACGACGAGGGGGTGGGGCATATGGATCTCCGGCAGGGGGGGACGGGTGGGGTGTTCGAGCCAGTTTATCTCGCACGGGGGCTCCGATCCGGCAATCCCCCATTTGGGGCAGAGGTTGCGGGAATTTGGCGGAGTTTGTGCAGATGCCGGCGGGTGATAATGTTTTCACAATTTCTTCGTCTCTTCTCTAGGGGAATACACTGAAGAGGCAGGAGAGGGTTGTTTCCGGTGACGGGTGCAGCCTTAGTGTCCGCCGCGAGCGATCGGCGCGGAGGGATGGCAGGGGGAACCGACGGTCGATGTCTGAGGCCTGCGGGTTTGGGGCGGAGACCAGTTCTTGAAGGGGAGAAACATGTTCGAACGCTACACGGAGAAGGCGCGGCGGGTGATTTTCTTTGCCCGGTATGAGGCGAGCCAGTTTGGATCGCCGTATATCGAGACGGAGCACCTGTTGCTGGGATTGTTGCGGGAGGACAAGGCACTGACGAATCGCTTTTTGCGGTCGCACGCGTCGGTGGAGTCGATTCGGAAGCAGATTGAGCAGCACACGACCATTCGGGAGAAGGTGTCGACGTCGGTCGATCTGCCGCTTTCGAATGAGTGCAAGCGGGTGCTGGCGTATGCGGCGGAGGAGGCGGAGCGGCTTTCGCACAAGCACATTGGGACGGAGCATCTGTTGCTCGGTTTGCTGCGTGAGGAGAAGTGCTTCGCGGCGGAGATCCTGCAGGAGCGCGGCTTGCGGTTGCCGGCGATCCGCGAGGAGTTGCAGCGGACGACGCAGGAGAAGGCGCCGGCGCAGAGCGGAAGTGGGAGCAGCGGAAAGGGGCAGCGGCAGGAGCAGAGCATGCTGGCCGAATTTTCGCGCGACCTGACGCAGTCGGCGATGGATCAGCAGCTCGATCCGCTGGTTGGGCGCGATACGGAGGTCGATCGGGTGATCCAGATCCTGTGCCGACGGACCAAAAATAATCCGGTGCTGATCGGAGAACCGGGCGTTGGAAAGACGGCGATTGTTGAGGGTCTGGCGCAGAAGATTGCGGACGGCGAGGTGCCGAGCTTTCTTGCCGACAAGCGGGTGCTGGCGCTCGATCTGAGCCTGATTGTCGCGGGAACGAAGTATCGCGGGCAGTTCGAGGAGCGGCTGAAGACGATCATGAAGGAGCTGATGGAGAATCAGAATTCCATCGTGTTTATCGACGAGCTCCACACGCTGGTGGGCGCGGGGTCGGCCGAGGGTTCGCTCGATGCGGCGAATATCTTGAAGCCGGCGCTGAGCCGCGGCGAGATCCAGTGCATTGGGGCGACGACGCCGGCCGAGTATCGGAAGTCGATCGAGAAGGATCGGTCGCTCGAGCGGCGGTTTCAGGCGGTCAAGGTTCCACCTCCGAACGAGGAGGATGCGATCAAGATCATCATGGGGATCAAGGACAAGTACGAGAAGTTTCATGCGGTGAGTTACACGGACGAGTCGATCACGTTTTCGGTGTCGCACTCGAGCCGGTATATTCCGGACCGGTTCCTGCCGGACAAGGCGATCGATCTGATCGACGAGGCGGGCGCGCGGGTGAAGCTGCGGCAGACTTCCCTGCCCGAGGAGCTGACCGAGGTGCAGAAGCGGATCAAGTTCATCGTGCACCGGATGGAGAACGCGATTGCGAATCACGAGTTCGAGAAGGCGCGGTTTTACTCGGACGAGGAGCGCAAGGAGCGGGAGAACTTGCGGGCGCTGCGCGACAAGTATCACCTTGACGATTCGTCGGCGGGCATTGTGACGCGCGAGGATATCGAGGATGTTGTGAGCCGATGGACGGGCGTTCCGATCACGTCGTTGAAGGAGGAAGAGACGCAGCGTTTGCTGCGGGTCGAGGAGGAGCTGCACAAGCGCGTGATCTCGCAGGAGAAGGCGATTTCGGCGCTGGCGCGGGCGATCCGGCGATCGCGAGCGGGGTTGAAAAATCCGGCGCGACCGATTGGAAGCTTCCTGTTCCTGGGGCCGACGGGCGTTGGAAAGACGGAGATGGCGCGGACCTTGGCGCAGTTCCTGTTTGGGTCGGAGAAGTCGCTGATCCGGTTCGACATGTCGGAGTTCATGGAGAAGCATTCCGTGTCGAAGCTGATCGGATCGCCTCCGGGATATGTGGGCTACGAGGAGGGCGGACAGCTGACGGAGCGCGTGAAGCGGTCGCCGTACTCGGTGGTTCTGCTGGATGAGGTCGAGAAGGCGCATCCGGATGTGTTCAACCTCTTGCTGCAGGTGTTTGAGGACGGCCAGTTGACGGATGGTCTCGGAAATACGGTCGACTTCAAGAACACGATCCTGATCATGACGTCGAATATCGGGGCCAAGCACCTGATGAAGCGCGAGGGCCTGGGCTTTCAGTCGCGGATTGAGGATGTGGTGCTCGACAAGATGGAGGAGCTGGTGAAGGGGGAGGTGAAGCGCACCTTCAACCCGGAGTTCATCAACCGTCTGGACGAGATGATCATCTTTACGGCGCTGAGCGACTCGGACCTGATGCAGATCTTGGAGCTTCTGGTGCAGCAGTTGAACGTCAACCTGGTGCACAAGGCGATCACGATCAGCGTGACGGACGAGGCCAAGAAGTGGATTCTGGACAAGACGGTGACGGACCGGAGTTATGGGGCGCGGCCGCTTCGCAGGGCGCTGCAGCGGTATGTGGAGGATCCGATGTCCGAGGCTCTGATTGCGGGCGGGATTGCGCAGCGGCCGGCGTTTCTTGAGGTGTATCTCGACAACAATCAACTCTTTTATCGGCCGATCGCGTCCGATGGCGAGGAGAAGGTTGGCGGGCTGGCTTTGAGTGTGGTGTAGATGAGTGTTGGGAGAGACGCCTCGGCCTTTTGGTCGGGGCGTTTTGCTTTGCGCGTCCTTCGGCCGGGTTGAAGTGGGTTCTTTCTGGCCAGTTGTCAGTGTTCAGTTTGAGAACCGCTAGGTGGGGAGCTTTGCGCGTCATTCGGCCGGCTTGAAGTGGGTTTTGTTTCTGGCCAGTTGTCAGTTGTCAGTGTGAGAACCGCTAGGTGGGGAGGCCGGCTAGCTCGCGGGCGCGGACGAAGATGCGGGTGAACATGGGGCGGTTGAGTCGGCCGGTGTTGGTGTTGCGCAGGGAGGGGTGGTAGCTCGAAAGGAGTTTGAGGCCGTTGGGGAGGTCGTGTTCGACGCCGTGGCCGAAGTTGTAGAGTGAGCGGCGGGCGATGGCGCCCTGGTTGAGCAGATGGGCGAGGTAGCCGTCGAAGGCGATCTTGCCGAGGGCGACGACGACGCGGATGCGGGGGAGGAGGTCGACCTCACTGGCGAGGTGCGGGGAGCAGTTGCGGATTTCCGTGGGGGAGGGCTTGTCGCCGGGCGGGGCGCAGCGGACGACGGAGGCGATCCAGGCGTGGCGGAGCTGGAGGCCGTCGTCGCGGGAGGTGGCGTGCGGCTGGTTGGCGAGGCCGAGCTCGTGGAGGACGGGGTACATGAAGTTGCCGGCGCCGTCGCCGGTGAAGGGCCGTCCGGTGCGGTTGGCGCCGTGCGCTCCGGGGGCGAGACCGACGATGAGGATGCGGGCGCGGGGGTCGCCGAAGCCGGGGACGGGCCGGGCCCAGTAGGTCTGGTCCTGGTAGGCGCGGCGGCGGGTGATGCCGATTCCGGTACAGTAGTCGCGGAGGCGGGGACAGCGCTCGCAGGTGCTGATCCGGGCGTGGATGTCGGGGAAGACGGGGAGGGGTGACGATGTGCGGTGCACAAAGATAATGATACGGCGGAGGTCGGTGTGGGCACTGGATTGCTGGTAGTTAGTTGCTAGTAAGACGGTTGCGGGGGAACGTAGACGGATGTGGAGTTTCGGGCAGGGCGATGGGCGCAGGGGAGCGGGCGAGGTTGAGCGGACAGGACGGCGCCGGCGGCGGCGAGGGCAGACCTGGATCGGACAGAACGTGGTTTTGTTGGGGGCGATCGCCCTGGTTCTGGGGCTGGCCGGTCTTGCGGTAGGGTGGAAGGAGCACCAGAGGGGCCGGTTTGGGCGGTTGAAGGCGGAGTTGCGAGCCGCGCACACGCCGCCGTCGCCACCGGCGGTGCCTCCGCCGGGCGGGCAGGATCCGGTGGTGTTGCGGAGGTCGCAGCTGGCGGGAGACATGGGGCCGGAGTTTCTTTCGGCGACGATTTTGCCTGGGTTGGGGTCGACCGTGCTGCAGGTGACGGCGTTTGTGCCGGGGCACGGCGAGGTGAAGCTGCTGGCGTCGCCCGGTGTGGAGGAGGTGGCGAAGGCGGCCGCCGCGGGAGACGGTTCAGAACCCCGGGGCGTGCCGAACCTTTCCGGCGGGATCGAGGCGCCTTGGGCGGGGACGATCTTTGGGGCAGCGGGGGGGCGGGTGGACGACGTCGCCGCGACGTTGGCGGAGTGGCGCGGGCGGAGGCTGGTGTTGCCGAGCGAGACGGCGGGGATGGCCAGCGGCGGCCTCCTGCGAGGACGAGCGGCGGACGAGATCCGGTCGGACGTGATGCCGGATGGCGGCCAGTTGCAGACGTTGTACCGGGCGGGGAGCTTTGACGGGCACTGGATTTCGGACACCGAGGTGACGACGACGATCTTGCTGAGCAGCCGTGTTCTGGAGTTCCGGATCATGGCGCGCAATGTGGGCAAGGAGGTAGAGCCGGTGGGGATTGGATGGGCGCCGCGGTTTGTCGTTCCGTGCGGCGACCGGTCGCAGGCGACGCTGCGGCTGCCGGTGGGTCTCGAGATGGAGACGAGGCCGGGGGGTGGGCGCGGGCAGCCGACCGGACGTCTGTTGCCGATGGATGGCGCGGCGTACGACTTTACGGGCAGGATGGGGGCACGGCTCCCGTCGGCGGGGATGCGGGAGACGGTGGTTCATCTGCGTCCGGCGCTGCTCGATCTTGGGCCGACGGTGGAGCTCAGGGACCCGCGGAGTGACTTCGGCTTGCGTGTGATTGCGATGACGCCGATGGTGCGGGCGATCCGGGTGGATGCACCGGCGGGGGCGGGCTATGTCGAGATAGCGCCGCAGCTGAACTACGACGATCCGTTTGGGCGGGAGTGGGCGCGCGACGAGGACACGGGGATTGCGGTTCTGGAGCCGGGGCAGACGATCCAGTGGAAGGTGCGGGTGGAGCTGTTTTCGATGTCGGCGTCGGAGGGGCACGCGTTCTGATCCGGGACCTGGGTGGGCGGCGAGGTGGGACGGAGGTTTGACCCTCCCCGGCAAGGCTCGTAGAGTGAGAAGAGGGCTTTTTCGGGCACATGTGGGGAGCGGAGTTTTCCCTGCTGCCCGTGGTTCTGAATGTGTCAGATGTGTCATCGGCCATCGGCCCGGCATTTTTCTTGAAGACAGGAAGACGAACTTGAGTCAGACAGAGACGACAGAGATGAGCGAGACGACAGAGATGAGCGACGGATCGGCGACGGCGGAGAACGAGCAGGGGATGGCGGTTCTGGACGCGGCGACACCGGAACCCACGCATGAGCATAGCGATGAACACAGCCATGAGCATACGCACCGGCCGGCGTTGAATCCGGAGCTCCTGCGGGAGATCGAGGTGGAAGCGAGCGCGGAGGATGTGTCGAAGAGCTTTCGGGCGTCGATCAAGCGGTACCAGAAGCTGGCGAGGATACCGGGGTTCCGTGCGGGCAAGGTGCCGGAGTCGCTGGTGCGGTCGAAGTTTGCCAAGGAGCTGCGGCAGGAGGTGCTGGAGAGCCTGGTCTCCGAGCGGTTTCGGCGGGCGATCGACGAGCAGAAGGTTCGACCGGTGTCGGAGCCGCAGCTTTTGGATCTGCAGCTATTCGACGGGCAGCCGCTGCGCTTCAAGGCGGCGTTCGAGGTGATGCCGGAGATCGATATTTCGGGGTATGAGGTCGTGGAGGTGCGGCGGCCGGACGTGGCGCTGTCGGAGGGCGAGTACGAGGCGGAGCTCGAGCGATTGCTCGACCAGCATGCGGTGGTGGAGCCGGTCGAGGAGGATCGGCCGCTGGTGGATGGGGACTGGGCGGAGATCGGATTTCGCGGGGAGATCCGGGGCGTGGCGCAGACCGTGAAGGAGGACGGGGCCGAGAGCGCGGAGCCGGGGGAAGATCCGGTGACGGGCGACGATGTCCTGATCGAGATCGGCGGCAAAAACACGCTCGACGCGTTCAACGAGGGATTGCGCGGGGCGAAGCCGGGGCAGGAGTTGACGTTTGAGGTGGTGTATCCGGCGGAGTTCGGTGAAGTTCGGCTGGCCGGCAAGACGGTGGCGTATGACGTCACGGTGAAGGCGATCAAGCGCAAGGCGTATCCGGAGCGGGATGCGGAGTTTGCGTCGCAGATGGGCGCGTATGAGAGCTGGGAAGATTTTGAGCGGCAGGTGCGCGAGCTCACGGCCGGGCGCAAGCGGGAGGCGCTCGAGAATCAGGCCAAGGACAAGATGCTGGAGGAGCTGATCGGGCGGTATCGGTTTGCGGTTCCGGAGACGTTTGTGCAGCAGCAGATTGAGGCTCGGCTGGACCGTGGCTTGCGGGCTCTGGCGCAGCAGGGCATGAGGCCGGAGGAGATGCGCAAGCTCGACTTTGGGCGGTTGCGCGAGGCGCAGCGCGACCAGGCGACCAATGAGGTGCGAGCGTCGATGTTGCTGGACCGGATTGCGGAGGCGGAGAACGTCGAGATCACCGACGAGGAGATGGACCAGGAGTTGCTGATGCTGTCGTTGCAGAGTCAGGAGCCGCTCGAGACGTTGCGGGAGCGGCTGGTTAAGGATGGCGGTCTGAACCGGATTCGCGAGCAGATGCGACGGGAGCGGGCGGGGACGGCGTTGTTTGAGCGGCTGGCGTCGTAGGAGAGCAGGAAGAGCAGAGAGACAGAAAAGGCAGACAGACAAGAGCAGGAAGAGCAGGAACAGGGCAGAAGAACAGAGGAAACGGGGAGACATGGGACTGGTACCGATGGTGATTGAGCAGACGAGTCGAGGCGAGCGCGCCTACGACATTTACAGCCGTCTGCTGCGCGACAACATTATTTTTCTGGGAACGCCGATCGACGACAATATTGCGAATGTGATTATTGCGCAGCTCCTGTTTTTGAGTGGCGAGGATCCGGAGAAGGACATTCAGCTGTATATCAACTCGCCGGGCGGATCGATCACGGCGGGGATGGCGATCTACGACACGATGCAGTACATCAAGAACGATGTGCAGACCTTGTGCATCGGGCAGGCGGCGAGCATGGGGGCGTTCTTGCTGATGGCGGGCAAGAAGGGCAAGCGGTTTGCGCTGCCGAACGCGCGCATCCTGATCCACCAGCCGCTGATTATGGGCGGCGGCATCAGCGGGCAGGCGACCGAGATCGATATTCATGCGCGGGAGATTTTGCGGATTCGCGAGCTGATGAACAAGATTATGGCGGCCCACACCGAGCAGAGTGTGGAGCAGATCGAGCGCGACACGGACCGGGATTTCTCGATGACGGCGCAGCAGGCGCGGGACTACGGCCTGATCGACGACATTATCGATCGACCGCGAACGTAGGCCTGGCAAGGCGGGTGCGTTTGCCGACGGCGCGCGCTCGCCCTCTACTACCCTCTAGTACCCAAGGCAGCTCCTCAAAAGCGCCGCCCGGCAACCGTGCGGGTGTAAACTAAGGCGTCCGGTTCCACTCTGCCGAGCCGAAGAGAGAAGCGTTCCCCATGAAGACCTCGCGCGGTACCGATGAATCCCTCCGATGTTCGTTCTGCCACAAGAGCCAGGACGCGGTGGCCAAGCTGATCTCCTCGCCGTCGGACTATCCGAGGGCGTATATCTGCGACGAGTGCGTTGCTGTTTGCAACTCGATTCTGGAGGACGACCGGACGGAGGCGCAGCCGGGCACGGCGCCGTCGCACCTGCCGAAGCCGCAGGAGGTAAAGGCGTTCTTGGATGAGTACGTGATTGGGCAGGATCAGACGAAGAAGAAGCTCGCGGTGGCGGTGTACAACCACTACAAGCGCATTCAGATGAACAAGACGCGCGGCAACGACGTGGAGCTGGCGAAGTCGAACATTTTGCTGGTGGGGCCGACGGGATCGGGTAAGACGCTGCTGGCGCACACGCTGGCGAAGATGCTGGACGTGCCGTTTGCGATTGTGGATGCGACGACTTTGACCGAAGCGGGGTATGTCGGCGAGGACGTTGAGAACATTATTCTGAAGCTTCTGCAGGCCGCCGACGGCGACGTGACGCGGGCTCAGAGCGGCATTATCTATATCGACGAGATCGACAAGATTGGGCGCAAGGACGAGAATCCGTCGATCACGCGCGACGTTTCGGGCGAGGGTGTGCAGCAGGCGCTCTTGAAGATTCTGGAGGGGACGGTCGCGAACGTGCCGCCGCAGGGCGGTCGCAAGCATCCGCACCAGGAGTTCACGGCGGTCGATACCACGAACATTCTTTTCATCTGCGGCGGGGCATTTGTCGGGTTGGAGAAGGTGATCGGACGCCGGATCGGAAAGAAGGCTCTGGGCTTCAAGGCGGTGGTGGAGGGCGAGGGCAAGGAGAACGACGTCCGACCGATCCGTGCGCAGAGGGATGCCGAGTTGTTGCGTCAGGCGGAGCCGCAGGATCTGCTGAAGTACGGTCTGATTCCGGAGTTTGTGGGACGGCTTCCCGTAATGGGCGTGCTGGATGAGCTGGATGAGGCCGCGCTGATCGAGATCCTGACCAAGCCGCGCAATGCGATTCTGAAGCAGTACAGCAAGCTGTTTGAGTTTGAGGGCGTGAAGGTAACGTTTACCGACGATGCGGCGCGGGAGATTGCGCGTGAGGCTCTGCAGCGCAAGGTAGGGGCGCGCGGCTTGCGCATGATTCTTGAGGAGCTGATGTTGGACCTGATGTACTACGTTCCTGGAAACAAGAAGGTGAAGGATCTGACGATCACGGCGGAGATGGTGGAGAAGCATGCGCTGACCCTGCCGGTGATGCTCGAGAAGGCTGGGTAGCCCGTTTGAGCTGGAACGGACTTGCGGCGGGACCGTGTAGAGGCGGCCTGGTTGACGGAAGTTCTTTCGCTGCAGAGGGCGGCTCAGCAGATCCGTTTTGGGACTTTGCCTTGCAGGTGGGTGGCCAATGCGGGGCGATCCGATATCCGAAATCGCACTTTCATGGTCTAGCACCAACGTGGGTTCAACAAAGACGCGATCAGGCGATGGTGCTCGCATCGAGAGGGTCTCCCGGGGCAGATCACCGAGTACAATCACCTGAAGTCGCACGCTCTGGCCGCTGCATCCTCGGCAGAGCTGAAACGTCTAACTGGGGAAAGCCATGACAAAAGAACCGAAAGAGATTTCCGGCGGCGACGTTCGCAAGCTTCCGATGATGCCGATCCGCGACATGGTCATTTTTCCGTACATGATGACGCCGTTTGTGGTGGGTCGCGAATCGAGCGTACGTGCGCTTGAGGAGGCTCTGACGGCGGATCGCAAGATCTTTCTGGCAACGCAGCACGATGCCTCGGTGGATGAGCCGAGCGCCGGCGACATCTACGAGACAGGCACGATCGGCAACATTGTCCAGAGCGTGAAGATGCCGGACGGCAACATCAAGGTGCTGGTGGAGGGCGTGGAGCGCGCGCGGGCGAGCGAGGTCAACGATCAGGACGGCTTCTTTGTGGCGACGGTGCGGACGGGAACGACGCGTCTGGAGCTGACGCCGGCGGTGGAGCAGTTGATGGGTCGCGTCCATACCTTGTTTGAGCAGTACGTGAAGCTGCAGCAGTCGTTGAACTACGAGACGATGGCGGCGAGCGTGCGCGCGGATGAGCCGGCGAAGCTGGCCGACTCGATTGCGGCGAATCTGCAGCTGTCGATCGAGGAGAAGCAGCAGCTGCTGGAGGTGTTCGATCCGGAGGAGCGGTTGTCGCGCGTGGCCGACGCCCTGGACGTGGCGATCGAGAAGCTGAATATGGATCGCACCATCCAATCGCGGGTGAAGCGGCAGATGGAGAAGGCGCAGAAGGAGTATTACCTCAACGAGAAAATCAAAGCGATCCAGAAGGAGCTTGGGCGCGGCGAAAAGAGTGAGTTCGACGATCTGAAGAAGAAGATCGAAGCGGCCGGCATGCCGAAGGATGTGTTGGAGAAGAGTCTGCAGGAGTTGAAGAAGCTGGAGGCGATGCCGCCGATGTCGGCTGAGTCGACGGTGTCGCGCAATTACCTCGATTGGCTGCTGGCGGTGCCGTGGCGCAAGCGGTCCAAGGAGATTCGCTCGATCGAACATGCGGAGACGATTCTGAACGAGGATCACTACGGTCTCGAAAAGATCAAGGAACGCATTCTCGAGTTTCTCGCGGTGCGCCAGCTGGTGAAGAATCCGAAGGGATCGATTCTGTGCTTTGTCGGGCCTCCGGGCGTCGGTAAGACGTCGCTGGGCATGTCGATCGCGAAGGCGACGGGGCGAAAGTTTGTGCGCATGTCGCTGGGCGGTGTGCGGGACGAAGCCGAGATTCGGGGACATCGGCGAACGTACATTGGCGCCCTTCCGGGGCAGATCATCCAGAGCATGAAGAAGGCGGGGACGAAGAATCCGGTGTTTATGCTGGACGAGATCGACAAGATGGCTTCGGACTTTCGCGGCGACCCGGCGAGCGCTCTGTTGGAGGTGCTGGATCCGGAGCAGAACACGACGTTCCAGGATCATTATCTCGATGTCGAGTACGACTTGTCGCAGGTGCTGTTTGTCGCGACGGCGAACGTTCTGCACACGATTCCGGGGCCGCTGCAGGATCGCATGGAGATTCTTCGGCTGCATGGGTATACGGAGCTTGAGAAGCTCGAAATCGCCAAGCAGTACCTGGTGAAGAAGCAGAGGGAAGGTGCGGGCCTGACAGAGGACATGGTCACGTTCGACGACGCGGCCTTGAAGCAGATTATTCGGGCGTATACGCGCGAGGCAGGCGTTCGCAATCTGGAGCGGGAGATCGGCAACGTCTGCCGGAAGGTGGCTCGGCGGGTGGTGAAGAATGGTCTCGAACACCGCGAGGCAATCACGGGCGAGAACATCCACGAGTTCCTCGGCGTCGCGAAGTTCCGCGATTCGCTGGCGCACGAAAAGAGCGAAGTCGGTCTGGTGACGGGGCTGGCCTGGACGGAGATGGGCGGCACGATCCTGCAGACGGAGGTGCAGGTGCTCGACGGCAAGGGCAAGCTGACGACCACCGGGCAGCTCGGCGACGTGATGCAGGAGTCCGCGCAGGCTGCGCTCAGCTATATTCGCTCGCGATCGCACCATCTTGGGCTGGCGAAGGATTTCTATCGTCACCTCGACATTCACGTGCATGTTCCGGAGGGTGCGATCCCGAAGGACGGGCCTTCGGCAGGCATTACGCTGGCGACTGGCCTGGCGAGTGCGCTGACGAAGATCAAGGTGCGACGGGATATCGCGATGACAGGGGAGATTACGCTACGCGGAAAAGTGTTGCCGATCGGCGGTCTGAAGGAGAAGCTGTTGGCGGCTCATCGCGCGGGAATCTTTGAGGCGATCGTTCCGGAAGACAATCGCAAGGACCTGGCCGATCTGCCGGAGCTCTTGAAGGCTTCGATGAAGCTTCACTTTGTGGGGGAGATGGATGAGGTGCTGAAGATCGCTCTCGAAGGCGCGCTGCCGGAGCTCGAGGAGGAGATTCCGGAGGCGCTGGCGGCAGTCATTCCGACGCCGATGAATCTTCCGCACAACCAGGCGCATCAATAGAACCGCGAGAGAGCCGCGAGAGCAAATCTTTCAGGTGAAGAGAGAAAGGGCTCCGGCGATTTTTGCCTGAGCCCTCTCCGTTGTTGTAAACCGATTCAACTTAGACGGTGCTTCTGCCTCGGACAAAGTGCATGATGACGGCGATGATGGCGAAGAGAATGAGCAGGTGGATGGCGAGGCTGCTGAGATGGAAGATAAAGAATCCACCCAGCCAGAGCAGAAGCAATACGACCGCGAGAATCAGGAACATGACAACCTCTTTCAGGATGAGACTTGCCCCTTCACTCCAGGGCTGACCCTCCTGTAAGAGAGTGGAAGAGCGATGAATGTTGCTTCGGCGGCGAAGATTGTTGCTGGAGGGTGTCGCTGCGCTCTGGTGGAGGCAGTTTGAGTACTTTTGATCCGATCAATCGGACTGCTGGGTTCCCGGCGTTTACACGACTGGGCTCGTTTACATGACTGGGCTTGTTTCCATGACTGGGCTCGTGCCTCCGGCGATCGATGGAATCAGCATCACCTCGTCGCCATCCTGGAAGGCGTAGGTGTCGCCGCCGAGGAAGCGGATGTCCTCGTCGTTGATGTAGATGTTGATGAAGCGGCGAAGCTTGCCTTGCTCGTCCTTGATCTGGGTGCCGAGCGCGGGGAAGTTCCGGTCGATGTCGGTGAGCAGGCCGGGGAGGTCTTTTGCGGCGGAGCTGAAGTTCTTTTTGCCGTCCGTGTGCCGGGTGAAGGCGGTGGGCAGGCTGACCTTAACGGGCATGAGGACCTCCGGCGAGTTCGAGCTCCGGTTCGGGCGCGGAGCCGGCGAGTTCCTGAAGGTAGTCGCGGAAGTCGGCGAGGCGGGGGCGGATGGCGCGAGCGCCGGCGTAGTGGCCGGTGAGGGCGTCGGTTGTTTTGAGGCCGTTGCCGGTGATGATCGAGACGGTGGTCTGGCCGGGCGCGATGCGTCCCTGGGCGTAGAGACGGGCGGTGACGGCGGTGGTGACGCCGCCGGCGGTCTCGGTAAAGACGCCTTCGGTTTCGGCGAGTTCCTGGATGCCGGAGACGACTTCGACGTCCGAGACGTCTTCGGCGTAGCCTCCCGTGGCGAGGATCATCTTGGCGGCGGCGGCGCCGTCGGCCGGGTTGCCGATGGCGAGCGATCGGGCGATGGTGTTGGGGCGCTGGGGCTCGATGGCATCACTCCCCTGCTTGACGGCTTGTGCGATGGGCGAGCAGCCGGTGGCCTGGGCGCCGAAGAAGCGGACGGGTTTGTCTTCGACCAGGCCGAGCTCGATGAGTTCGTTGAAGGCTTTGCGGATTTTCCGGATGAGCGAGCCGCCGGCCATGGGACAGACGATGTTGTCCGGGAGTTGCCAGCCGAGCTGCTCGGCGATCTCGTAGCCGACGGTCTTGGAGCCTTCGGCGTAGTAGGGGCGGAGATTGACGTTGACGAAGCCCCAGTTGTACTCCTCCGCGACCTGGATGGAGAGGCGGTTGACGTGATCGTAGTTGCCGTCGACGCGGACGAGGCGCGCGCCGAAGACCTCGGTGTTGAGGATCTTCGCGGGCTCGAGGTCGGAGGGGATGAGGATGGTGGCCTGGAGGCCGAGGCGGGCGGCCTGCGCGGCGACGGAGTTGGCGAGATTGCCGGTGGAGGAGCAGCCGACGGTCTCAAATCCGAAGGCCTGGGCGTTGGCGAGGGCGACGGCGACGACGCGGTCTTTGAAGGACAAGGTGGGGAAGCAGACCGAGTCGTTCTTGAGGTAGAGGTTTTCGGCGCCGATGCGGCGGCCGAGCGATCGAGCGCGGAGCAGAGGGGTGAAGCCGACGGGGAGATCGGGGCGGATGCCGGGGGGGATGGGAAGGAGAGCGGCGTAGCGCCAGATGTTGATGGGGCCGGCGGCGATCTTCTCGCGCGTGAAGTTGGGCCGTGCGGCATCGAGATCGTAGACGACCTCAAGCGGGGCCAGGCAGTCGTCGCAGGCGGAGAGGGGCCGATTGCCGAACCGGCGGCCACACTCGTTGCACTTCAGCTCGTACGCTCTACAGGAATAGTCCATGAAACCTTCTCCGTGTGGAGGAGAGGTCTGGCTTCTGCGACATGCTCTCTGCGGGTGCCGGCGAGGGCCAAGGAGGTGAAATGCGGGGGTGCGGACCAGCGTGCGGCCAGCGGTCTCCAGATCTCATGTTCCCTGTTTCCAGGAGAGAGTTGACACCGGTACGAAGTGTTTTGTCCGGTTGTCGTGGCGTCACAGGGCTCGTCCCTCAACCACTCTGCATGAAATTCAAATCCGCGGGTGAGGCGGACTGGAATGATTTGGTTGTAGCACAGCGGGCGGGTGCATGCAAATGACCCCCTCGGTGCGTTACAGAGAATCTGATGCAATCAGGCGGGTTTGTGTGCGGTTTTCTTTGGGGCCGCGGACTTCTTTGCGGAAACTTTCTTTGTGGATGTTTTCTTTGGAGCGGGTGTGGGTTCGCTCTGGGCGGTGCGCCTGGCAGCGGCGGCTTTTTGCGTATTGGGGACAAACTGGTGGCCGGCTTTGGAGCCGCGGACCTTTTTGTCGTCGGTGGCCCGCTTTTCGGAGTCGGAGAGCTGGTCCCAGGCTTGCTCGGGCAGGTAGCGTTTGGTGACGTCGTCGCGGCGCTGGGCCGGTTTGCCGTCGGAGGTGGTCCACTTCTCTTCGGTCCACGCGTGGAGGTGCTGCTGGGCCTCGGTGCGCTCGTGCTTGTAGCCGCCGCCTTGATGCTCGTACTCGGCGGCGACGATCTGGGCTTTGCGGGCGCTCCACTGTCCGGGCTTGCCGCCTTTATCGCCGGCGAGGACTTGTTGCTTGATGCGGTCGCGGAGGTCGGGATCGGTGTACTGGTCGGGGTCGGATCTGGATCTGGATTTCTTAGTTGCTGCCATCGCGCTCGGCTCCTCTCTTTGGGCTGAGATGCGAGGCGGAAGCGGGGGCGTGCGGGGTCTCTAGACGACGAAGTACTTCGCTTGCGGGTGGTGAACAACGAGGGCGTTGGTGCTTTGTTCGGGCTCGAGGTGAAAGCCTTCGGTGATGCGGACGCCGATGTTTTCTTCGGGCTTGAGGAGATCGAAGATTTTGGTCTGGTCTTCGAGGTTGGGGCAGGCGGGGTAGCCGAAGGAGTAGCGCGAGCCGCGGTACTTCTGATGGAAGAGGTCGCGGACCTCGGGGGCGTCTTCGCCGTTGATGCCGAGGTCGATGCGCATCTCGCGGTGAACGTATTCGGCGAGGGCTTCGGCGGTTTCGACGGAGAGGCCGTGGAGGTACAGGTAGCGGGTGAAGTCGCCGGCCTCGAAGAGGCGCTGGGTGACCTGAGACGCGACCGAGCCGACGGTGACGACGGAGAAGCCGATGACGTCCATGCGGCCGGTCGATTGGGGGGAGAAGAAGTCGGCGATCGAGAGGAGGCGGCCTTCGCGCTGGCGGGGGAAGGTGATGCGGAGGAGTTCGCGGGGTTGAGCGTTGGCAGGGCTGAGACGCAGGTCCTTCGACTCCGCTCCGCTGCGCTCAGGATGACAGATTTTAGCGGTGGTGGAAACGGAGGCGGGGTCGTAGACGATGACGTCGTTGCCGTCGGACTGTGCGGGGAAGTAGCCGTAGACGGTGCGGGGTTCGAACCAGTTTTCGCGTTTCACCTCGGCGCAGAGGTCGCGCAGGATGGGGCGGTACTTCTCTTCGACGAGGCGGAGGTAGTCGGTGGCGGAGGCGGTCTTGAGCTGCCACTGGTTCTTGAAGAGCGCGGTCTCGTTGATGTAGCCGAAGAGGGTGTCGAGGTCGAAGTCTTTGCGGACGCGGACGCCGAAGAAGGGCGGCACGGGGACCTCGGGCACGTCGTGCACGATCGCAGAGCGTTGGGTGCTGGTGCTCGCCGGGAGCGGGGCGATGTCGCCGCCGGGGCGAATGAAGGTCTTGACGGTGGCGCCGTCCGAGAGACGCTTGTCGCGGACGGAGGTGTCGACGTCGGTGAGGTCGCTCATGACATGGAGGCCGGCGAAGGCGTCTTCGGCGTAGAAGACGGAGTGGGAGTATTCGCGGCGGAGGTCGTCTTCGACGTACTTGCGGGTGAGGGCGGCGCCGCCGCAGATGACGGGGATGGACGACGAGATGCGCTGCAGATCCTGGACGACGTACTTCATCTCGAGGGTGGATTTGACGAGGAGGCCGGAGAGGCCGATGGCGTCGGCGTTGTGGAGCTGGGCGGCCTGGATGATGACGTCGGAGGGCTGTTTGATGCCGAGGTTGACGACCTTATAGCCGTTGTTGGAGAGGATGATGTCGACGAGATTTTTGCCGATGTCGTGGACGTCGCCCTTGACGGTGGCGAGGACGATGGTGCCGCGCTGGTTGCCCTCGGATTTCTCCATTTTGGGTTCGAGGTAGGCGACGGCGGCCTTCATGGTGGCGGCGGAGTCGAGCACGGACGGCAGCTGCATTTTGCGTGCGCCGAAGAGTTCCCCGACGGTCTTCATGCCGTCGAGGAGGACGGTGTTGATGAGGTCGAGGGGGGTGTAGCGGGTGAGGCTGAGGTCGAGGATCTCTTCGAGCGACTGTTTGCGGTCGCCCTGGCCGAGCTGACGTTCGCCGTTGATGATGAGGTGCTTGAGCTTTTCCTCCTCCGACATGGTGTCGGTGACGACCGCGGCTTCGACCTCCTGGCCGGCGGCCCTGGTGAGGCCGGTGAAGTACTGCATGTAGATCTGCAGCGGGTCCTGCTCGGTTTGGACGTTGCGAAAGATGAGGTTGCGGGCGAGTTCGACCTCCTGCTCGGGGATCTTGTAGAGCGGGTAGATCTTGGCGTAGTTGACGATGGCGGAGTCGAGGCCGCGGTCGACGGCTTCCTTGAGGAAGACGGAGTTGAGCACGCGGCGGGCGTAGGCGTTGAGGCCGAAGGAGATGTTGGAGACGCCGAGGATGGTCTTGCACTCGGGGAGTTCGAGGCGGATGCGGCGGACGGCTTCGAGGGTCTCGATGCCGGCTGTCCGGTAGTCTTCCTGGCCGGTCGAGATGGGCAAGGTGAGGGTGTCGAAGATGAGGTCCTGCGAACGCAGGCCGTACTTTTCGGTGGCGAGCTTGTGGATGCGATGGGCGATGGCGACCTTGCGGTCGGCGGTGAGCGCCATGCCTTCTTCGTCGATGGTGAGGGCGATGACGGCGGCGCCGTAGCGGCGGGCCATGGGGAGGACCTTGGAGGTGCGTTTTTCGCCGTCCTCGAGGTTGATGGAGTTGATGATGGCTTTGCCTGGGATGCGTTTGAGCGCCTCTTCGATGACGTCGGCTTCGGTGGAGTCGACGAGGATGGGGGCGGGGACGCGGGTGGCGATCTTTTCGAGGACGCCGTTCATGTAGGCTTTTTCGTCTTCGCCGACGACGGCGCAGCAGAGGTCGAGCATCTGCGAACCTTCGGCGACGAGGCGCTTGGCCATGGTGAAGATGCCGTCGTAATCGGCGTTGCGGACCATGTCGCGGAAGGCGGCGGAGCGGGTGGTGGTGTTCATCTCCTCGGCGACGATGGCGGGCTGGCCGTCGATTTCGAGCGGGACGGAGGTAAAGGCGGAGGCGGCGACGGACTGGATGCGCGGGTTGCGGGGGGCGGGGCGTGCGCTGGCGACGGCCTCGGCGACGCAGCGGATGTGCTCGGGCGTGGTGCCGCAGCAGCCGCCGACGACCTGGACGCCGTACTCGGTGACGAAGCGGCGGTGGAAGTCGGCGAGTTCTGAGGGGGTGAGGCCGTAGTGGGCGCGGCCGCCGACGTTCTGGGGCAGGCCGGCGTTAGGCAGGACCGAGACGGGCATGGTGGCGTTCTGGCAGAGGAAGCGGACGGCGTCGTTCATCTCCCGGGGGCCGGTGGCGCAGTTGAGGCCGAGGATGTCGGGCTGGAAGCATTCGAGGACCGCGAGGGCGGCGCCTATTTCAGACCCGAGAAGCATGGTGCCGGTGGCCTCCATGGTGATCTGCATCTGGACGGGGAGGGTGACGCCGGTCGAGTGCATGGCGTCGTGGCAGGCGGCGAGGGCGATCTTGGCCTGGAGGAGGTCTTGCGAGGTTTCGATGAGGAGGATGTCGACGCCGCCCTCGATGAGGGCCTCGATCTGCTCGACGTAGGTCGCGAGCATGGCGTCGTAGCCGATGTGGCCGAGCGAGGGGAGCTTGGTGGTGGGTCCGATGGAGCCGGCGACGAAGCGGGGTTTCGCGGGGGTCGAGAACTCCTGGGCGGCTTCGCGGGCGAGGCGGGCGGCGGCGAGGTTGAGTTCGCGGGCGCGGTGGGGGATGCCGAACTCGGCGAGCACGAGCGAGGAGGCGCCGAAAGAGTCGGTTTCGATGACGTCGGCGCCGGCGGCGAGGTAGGAGCGGTGGATCTCGCCGATGACGTCGGGGCGGGTGACGGCGAGGATCTCGGAGCAGTTTTCGAGGCCCTGGTAGTCGCCGTCAACGGTGAGGGGGTAGTTCTGGATGCAGGTGCCCATGGAGCCGTCGTAGATGACCACGCGCTCCTTTAGAACATCCAGGAAGTTAGCCATGTGTGTCAGTTCCCTGCCCTTTGCTGCGACGATCTGGCTACGCCGGTCTGGCCGCAAGGTTCAGGATACAGTGTGGCTCCATATTCTCTGGCACGGACTAGGCAAGAATTTCGGCGGTTTCCCGGTTGTTGAGCGGCGAGATGGGACGCATCTCGGTGTCGATGGCGACGAGGAGGTCTTCCTTGCGCATGACGAGGGTGGTGGCGTTGATGGAGGCGAGTTCGAAGCCGTGGCCGTGGGTGATGGCGTCGGTGGGGCAGGCCTCGACGCAGAAGCCGCAGAAGATGCATCGGTTGTAGTCGATGTTGTAGACCTTGGCGTAGCGCTCGGCGGAGGAGATGCGGACGTCTTCGGTGTTTTCGGCGGCCTCGATGTAGATGCAGTTGGAAGGGCAGGCGGCGGCGCAGAGAAAGCAGGCGACGCATTTTTCGAGGCCGTTTTCGTCGCGCTGGAGCTGGTGTTTGCCGCGGAAGCGCTCCTGAAAGACGGCGCCGCGCATGGGTCCGGGACCGTCGGGGTAGTTTTCGACCTCGGTGGGCTGAAAGGCCTGCCTCATCGTGATGCTGAGGCCCTTGGCGATGGCTGCGGCGTTGCCGACGATGGACATGAGTTTGAGTATAGCTTTCCCGGGTTTCGGGACGGAGGTACTCCCCCACGCTCGCGAGCCAAGGCGAGGGCAGGGTTAGGATAGGAGGATGAGCGGAACGATGGGATGGCATCGAGGATTTGCGGGATTTCTGGCGATCGGGATCAGCTGTGGTTTGGCGCTGGGACAGGCGGCTGCGCCCGCGGCGGCGACTTCGGCGGACGGCGGGATGCGAGACCAGAGTGTCGCGACGCGGGATCCGGCTTTAGCGGCGACGGCTACTCAAGGGACGGCTGCGGGCGGTCAGGCCCCGGGGATGGCGGGGCAGGCGGCGAGGCAGGAGATGTCGCCGATGGGCGGAGCGGGGCCCATGGGCGGGACGAAGAAGGCGGAGCCGTCGACGGCTCTGACGCTGACGATCGGGGGCCGGACGGTGACGCTGCGGACGGAGGATCTGGAGCGGATGCCGCAGCGGACGGTCGCGGTGCACAACGCGCATACAAACGCGGACGAGAGTTATAGCGGCGTGGCGCTGGGCGATCTTCTGGCGGCGAACGGGGCGGCGGTGACGGACGCGGCCGGGATTGGGCGGATGCTGCGGAGCTATGTGCGGGCGACGGGGTCGGATGGGTATTTTGTCTTGTACTCGGGCGTGGAGGTGGAGAGCGGTTTGCATACGGGCGATGTGATTGTGGCGACGCGGGTGGGCGGGCGGCCGCTCGGCGAGGATGGGCGGATGAAGCTGGTGTCGAGCGAGGATAAGCGGCCGGCGCGGTGGGTGCGGAATCTGATGGGGATTTCGGTGAGTACGGTGGAGTAGAGCAGATCTATTGAAGGTGTATAGCGGAGCCCCCATCGGGAGAACTGCTTTAGAAGATTGTTAAAAATAAGTGCGGAGGCGAAGGCGTACCTCAGCGGCTGAAGCCGCACGGCAGACGAAGTGTTTATGGCACGGCTGAAGCCGTGCCCTTAAGCGAACGGAGTATTTCAGCAGGCTCCTGGAGCGGGGGAGTCGAAGCGCAGATCCCTTCGGGAATGACAAAAAGAAGGGCAGGGGCAAGAACAACGGCAGAGGCAACGGCAACTACAGGGGTCCTTCGCTTTGCTCAGGATGACGACCGGAAGCAAGGGCGGGTCTGTCCGCTCCGGTCGAGATGACGGGGTTCTGGGTACGGGTTGGGTTTACTGGACTGTGGCGTCGAACACGCCGGTTTCTACTGTCTGGCTGTGCTTCATCTGGATGAAGATGCGGTATCGACCGGGCGAGGGGAAGCCGTAGGGGAAGCTGACTGTGGGGGTGAGTTTTTTGGGCGTCATGCCGGGCATGGTGTCGGCGGAGGGGTCCATGCCGGGCATTGCGCCGGCGTTGGCGAGCATCATCGTGGGCATGGCGGCGGAACCTTCGGGGTGGGTGTGGGCGAAGGTGGTGCCGTCGGTTTTGACGAAGGCGGCGTGGCCGGCCATGCCGAGGTAGGGCTCCATGTCCGCGGCGGGGTGGCCGTCGGGGTCGAGGAGGGTGAACTGAAAGGTGTAGGGGGCGTTGGCCTTGAGCGGAAGGGGGTCCGGGGCGGGCACTGGGGCGGGCACGGAGGGATCGTCTGGCGGGGAGGTGTTCGGGTGCTGGGCGGAGGCGTTTCCGCTCTGCCGACTTGAGGGAAGTTTCCAGACCATGCTGTAGCCGTCGGGGAGTTTGTAGACGGGGCCGAGGCTGGTCCCGGAGACCGCGGGTGGGGTGGCGGAGGCGTCTTCCGGGCTGAGCGGGGTGGGTGGGAGGCCGGCGGGGACGGTGACGGTCGCGAGCAGCGTCTCGGGGAAGCCGTTCGCGTGGACGACGTCGCCGTAGAGCCGGTAGGCGCCGGGGGGCATGGAGGGGAGTGCGACGCGGAAGTCGCCGGGGGCGGCGAGGGCGGGGTGGAGGTGGAAGACGGCGTCCATGCCGGGCTCCCGGATGGCGTAGAGGTGCATGAGGTGGCCGTGGTCGGGGAGGAAGTCCGCGTTCGAGCGCGAGCGCCAGTGCATGATGTCGTTGGGGTGGGTGTAGGCGCCGACGTGGAGGTCGAGGGTGTTGCCGTGGAGGGCGGGCGTGACGGCGAGGGGGCGGTAGACGTTTTGGGCGTAGGAGGAGGCCTCGACGTTCCACCAGGCGGCGCCGCCGACGAGGGCTAGGGCCATGAGGGCGACGGCGGCGACGGTGGCGAGGAGGGCTCGGCGGCGGCGCGGGGCGGGGATGGGTTCGCCGGGCGGGACGGGGGCTTCGCGGACGGCGGCGGCGACGATGCCGGCCATGCCGACGGCGAGGACGAGGCCGAGGACGGCGAGGAGGGTGCCCAGGCCGCGCTGCATGTGGAGCGTCAGGAGCGGCATGGCGGCGACGGGGATGTTGATGGTGGCTTCGCCGGCGGCGCCGGTGAAGTGGAAGTGGACCTGCCAGGAGCCGGCGGACATGAGCCAGAGCGAACCGGTGTAGAGGGTCGGGTCGGCGGGAGAACGGCGCATGGGGTCGGCGGTGGGCGGGTGTTTGGAGGCTTCGCCGGTGAGGGGGATGGGGGTGATGTCAATCGATTGGACGATCGGGCTGGAGGTCTGGACGTCGACGGTGGCGACGCCGGGGATGACGTTGGGGGGGCGGATGGTGATGTAGATCGGGTAGGGGCCGCCGTTGATCTGCTCGAAGACGTCTTTGGAGCCGAGGTGGGCGTGGGCGGCGGGCGTGAGGCAGAGGGCGGCGAGGAGGAGAGCGAGGACGGTGCGCGCAGCGCGATGAGGGAGGTGGTACCTCAGCGGCTGAAGCGGTCTTTGTGGCGGCAGAATCTGGCACGGCTGAAGCCGTGCCTTTGAGCGAGACAGGGTGGGTTTGATCGGAAAGCAGGACTGGTTTGGGGTCATCGCTGGCCTTAACGTTGCACGGTGCGCATCCATCGTCCGAAGCTGAGGCCGATCCATGTGGAGATGGCGGCGTAGAGGGAGGCGCGGAGGAGGGCAAAGGACATGGTGCCGGCGGAGGCGGGCTGGAAGAAGTGGCGGAGGCGGTCGAAGCCGTCGGGGCGGGAGTTGTAGTCGAAGTAGATGGTTCCGAAGAAGCGGTTTTCGCTCGCGTGGGAGAGGAGGAATGTGGCGAAGGGCCACTCGACGGCGGTGAGGACGGCGACGAAGACGATGCCGGAGAGGGCGGCGATCTGCCACGGCTTCCAGCTGCGGGTGCGGGCGCGCTGCCAGAGGAGGTCGAAGGCGAGGGCGGGGGCGAGGAGGAGGATGGGGAACTTGGCGGGGACGAGGTGGGTGATGGGGTTGAAGACGGGGCCGAGCTTGGGGGTGGCGGGAAAGAGCGGGAGGATGAGGATTTCGCCGATGATGAAGAGGGTGTAGACGAGGGCGGTGGAGGTGGCGGCCCAGCGGAAGCCGGTGACTTCGGCGAAGATGGCGAAGACGATCGGGACGGCGATGGCCAACGCGACGTAGGCGGAGGCGGTGTGGAGCTTGACGTCCCAGGTGTACTCCTGGAGAAAGAACATCTGTCCGCCGAGGGCGAGGCCGCCGATGTAGAGGAAGAGCCGGCGGAGGTTAGTGTAGGTGCGGTTGGAGGCCGCTGAGTTGCGGGAGTCTGGGCTGGAGGCGGCGGTGCGGGCGCGGTTCATGGCGGCGAGGGTGAGGAAGAGGACGCCGGCGGCGACGCCGCGGATGCCAAGGACGAGCAGGGTGTGGGGGGGTGAGACGATTTTGACGTCGAGGCCGTAGGCGGCGTGCCACCAGTTGTCGAACGGAGCGGAGCTGAGCATGGCGACGCCGCCCCACGCGGCGAGAAAGGCGCCGAGGGGGGCACGAAGGCCGAGGACGTTGACGGACGCGGCGCGGAGGCGGGCGGTTTCGGGGTTGGCGGCGGAGCCGAAGGTGGTGCGCAGGATGAGGTAGGCGCAGATAATGCCGGCGAGGACGCCGCAGGCGTAGATGAGCATATGGGCGGGGGTCCAGAAGGTGTCGCGGCCGATGGATCGGTGCCAGGAGACGTCCCACGCTCCGCCGATGGTGGCGGAGGTGATGGCGAGGGCGCCGAGCGGGATGTACCAGGGGACGGAGGTCGGGGCGGCGGCGGTGGTGGTTGAAGCTACCGGGGTGGCGGAGGTGCGCGGGAGGGAGGGGGCGAGGGTGGACATGGGGGCGGTCCTCTTGAGTACGGAGGTACGGATGGTACGCGGGAGTTGTGTTCCTTGACGGCGGGCTCTGCGGAGGAACTTCGTTGTAATGGTAGCTCGATCGAGGCGGGAGCGCCGTGGGCCTGCAACGATTGCGGGGGTTGCGCCACTATCTTTCGCTCTCCTCACGAGAAGTCAACGAGAGCAAAAAGGAGAAACAACGATGAGCACTTCTGTACAGACAAAGCATGAATACATGACGCCGGCGCAGGTTCCGGAGGGCGGCGCGGATGCCCAAGCCGTTCAGCCGGGGGCTCTGCTGGGCACGTGGACCAACGTGAACGCATCGACGCGGGACATTGTCAAGGTTGTGCTCGCGGCTTCGGGCACGGGCATCACCGTGGCGGCCTTTGGAGCGTGCACGCCGACGCCTTGCAACTGGGGCACGATGCAGGGGATCGCGTATGCGGGAAATGTGAGCTCGGGCAGGGCTGTGGCGTTTACGGCGCAGTTCCGGTTTTCGTTTTCACAGGTGACGCTGATTGGCAATCTTGCGGGCAATTTTTTGAACATTGAGCACTTCACGCACTTCACCGATGGCAGCGGACGGAGCGACTACGCGGCCATGGATCAGATGAAGAAGTAAGCTGGACCAGATGCTGGGGCTTGCTGAAAGACAAGATCTGAAGGCGAAAGCCGTACCTCAGCGGCTAAAGCCGCGCTGCAAACAGAGCGTTTTATGGCACGGCTGAAGCCGTGCCCTTAAGCGGGACGGATTCTTTCGGCTCAGCGAGACGGAGTCTTTCGGCTAAGCGAGACGGATTCTTTCGACAAGTTCCCGGGCGTAGTGGGCCAGGAAGTTGGGGCTACGGGAGTTGGGCTAGGAAGTTTGGGCTAAGGAGTTGGGCCAGAGGGGCGGAGGTTGCTCCCAGGAAGTCTGCGCCCAGGAAGTCTGCGCCCAGGAAGTCTGTGCCCAGGAAGTCTGCGCTCAGGAAGTCTTAGGGGGGGTTCGGGGAGGTGTGATCTCTCCGGGCCCTCTTCTCTTTTGGGCGGGGGTTGGGGAGATCTGTCGCGAGTTGGGTCGGCGACGAACGGCGGCTGGAGTGTACACTCGACCGGACTCTTGGGCAGGGAGATCGGGGAGGGATTGGATCGATGCTGACGCGGCGGCGGTTGTTGCAGTCTGGGATGGCGATTTGCGCGGGGTCGGCGCTGGGACAGGCTGCGGGAGTCTCCGCGGGTGCGGAACGAGGGAGGGTGGTGCGTCTGTGGCGAGGCGATGGGGGAGCCGGAGCGAGGATTCCGGCGAACTTCATGGGCTTGGGGTATGAGATGTCGTCGGCAGCGCGGCCTGGGCTGTTGAGTGTTGCGAACGCTCCGTATGTGCAGATGGTGCGCAATCTTGGGCAGAGCGGCGTCGTGCGCATGGGCGGGATTGTGGCGGATTTTACGCGCTACTCGGCGACGGGCGCGGCGGTGGCCGAACCCAAGGACACGGTGGTGACGCGGGCGAGCCTTGAACATCTGCGGGGATTTTTAGATGCGGTTGGGTGGACGACGATCTGGAGCCTGAACTTTGGCCGGGGCACGCTCGAGGAGAGCACGGCGGAGCTGCGGGAGGTGGCGCGGATCTTGGGGCCGCGGCTGGAGGCGGTCGAGCTTGGCAACGAGGTGGAGAACTATGGAGGGGGTCCGGCGCCGCTGCGCAAGCCGCCGTACAGGTATGAGGAGTTTCTGGCCGAGTATGTGCGATGGCACGGCGCTCTCCTGCGAGCGGTGCCGGGGGTACGGTTCGCGGCGCCGGACACGGCCGAGTCGGTGGAGTGGGTGGAGCGGATGGCGGCGGACGCGCACGGCGATGTACAGCTGCTGACGACGCACTACTATCGTGGCGGGCAGAAGCAGGCAACGGAGGGGCAGCTGATGACGCCCGATCCGGGGCTGCAGCACATCCTCGATCGTCTGCGGCGGGCGTCGGCGGCGAGCGGGATTCCATGGCGGATGTGCGAGACGAATTCGTTTTTTGGCGGGGGTCGACCGGGGCTGAGCAACACGCTTCTGGGGGCTCTGTGGACGCTGGACTATATGCTCTTGCTGGCGGCGAATGGGTGCGCGGGGGTGAACCTGGAGACGGGCGTGAACCAGCTTGGGTTTGTGAGCTCGTACTCGCCGATCGGGGACGATGGGGCGGGGCATAACAGGGCGGGTGTGCCGTACTACGGGATGCTGGCGTTTGGGGAGGCGGTTCGGGGAGCGCCGGAGGTGGCGTTGCTCGAGCGCGACGGAGGCGGGGAGACTTTGACGGCGTACGGGCTGGGCGCGGCGGGGCGGGTGCGGTCGGTGGTGGTGGTGAATCGGTCGCCGGACGTGGGTGTGCGGGTGTCGATGGGGGATCTGGGGTGGGGCTCGGGAGCGGATTTGGGGCTGAGGCGGGTGACGTCGCTGCGGCTCTCCGGGCCGGCGTTGCTGAGCCAGACGGGGGTGTTGCTGGGTGGGGCGGCGGTGGATGCGGGCGGGCGGTGGAGTGCGGGGCCGGGGGCTCTGGAGCCGGGGGCGGGTCCGGAGATCGTGGTTCCGGGAGCGAGCGCTGTGGTGATTCGGTCGGCTTGATGGTCGGTGCGTTTTGTGTGCGGAGCCGAGCTTCGGGCGGATCGCGGCTCAGGCGAGATCGGCGGGGCTGACCGCCTTGAGTTTGGGAAAGGTGGTGCTGAAGAAGCGCTTGTCGCGGGTGAGCAGGCGGTTGGCGTGAAGCTGGGCGTGAGCGGCGACGAGGAAGTCGGGGAGGATGCGGGTTCTCGGTCCGCCGCGCTGAAGATACTCACGAAAGAAGCGGCCAGCCAGGTAAGCGGCCTCAGGCTCGATGGGCGTCACCGCCGCGCCGGTGAGATCGAGGAAGATGTCGAGATCACGCTTCTGAGGAAAGCGTCCTGCCAGCTCGGCGTAGCAGATCAACGCTATGAGAACATTCCCTTCGGCCAGAGCATTCCGAAGAGCAGTTTCGTTTTGTCGAATCTGCTCGGGCGTTCCGGAGATGACGTCGATCAACACATTTGTGTCCACAGCCGTGATCATCGGCCGCGAAGATGCTTCATGAGTTCGTCCGTCGAGCTATAGCCGTCCGCAAGGAGTTGTTCGCGCATGGAGCCGCGATACTTCTTCATGGCCTCGTCGAACTTGCGCATGTCGCGCTTGGGGGTGGGGGCGCCGACGGGGGTGAGGGTGACGGTGGTGCCGATCATTTCAACCTCGATGGCAGAGTTCTTGTCGAGCTTGAGGCTGTCCCGGATGGCTTTCGGGATGACGACCTGCCCGCGTTCGCTGACTTTTGTCGTGTACTTCATACCACCAGTATGGGATCTGACAGGACTCGGGAGCAAGCGAGATCTGGGCTACTCGATGCCGAGTTTTTTCCAGAGGCTGTCGACGCGGGCTTTGACTTCGGCGGGCATTTGGAGCATGGGCGGCCAGGGGCGGTGGAAGCCTTCGGCGGCCCATTTCTGGGTGGCGTCGATGCCCATCTTGGAGCCGAAGTTGGGCAGGCGGGAGCTGTGGTCGAGCGAGTCGACGGGGCCGAGGGTGAACTGGATGTCGCGCTCGGGGTCGATGTTGTTGGAGGTGCGGAGGACGACTTCGGCGAGGTCGTGCGGGTCGCAGTCCTCGTCGACGACGACGATGCATTTGGTGAACATGGCCTGGCCGAGCGCCCAGATGCCGTTCATGACTTTTCGGGCGTGGCCGGCGTAGCTTTTGCGGATGGAGACGATCATGAGGTTGTGGAAGACGGCCTCGGGCGGGAGGCAGACGTCCACAATTTCAGGCAAAGTGAGCTGCATGAGCGGGAGAAAGATGCGCTCGACCGCCTTGCCCATCCAGGCGTCTTCCATGGGCGGTTTGCCGACGACGGTGGCGGCGTAGATGGGGTTGCGGCGGTGGGTGATGCAGGTGAGGTGGAAGACGGGGTAATCGTCGGGCATGGTGTAGAAGCCGGTGTGGTCGCCGAAGGGGCCTTCGGAGCGGAGTTCGTGGAGGTCGACGTAGCCTTCGAGGATGTATTCGGCGTGCGCGGGCACCTGGAGGTCGACGGTCTCGGCCTCCACGAGTTCGACGGGAGCTCCGCGGAGGAAGCCGGCGATGAGGTACTCCTCGATCTCGGGCGGGGCGGGGACGATGGCGGAGAAGGTGACGGCAGGGTCGGTTCCGATGGCGACGGCGACTTCGAGGCGGTCGGGTTTGAGATTGGTGATGGTGTGTTGGGTCGAGGCGCGTGGTGAGTTCGTGGGAAGACCCCAACCTTTCGCGGTGAGGCGGCGAGGGGATGGGGCACCCGAGCTCTGGGCTGCCGCGGCGGTGGTGCCGCCGGCGGTCTGGGCCATCAGGTCGACGGCTTCGGCGGCGCTGGAGGTGGTGGCGCGGAGGCGGTCGCGAAGCTGCTCGGCGGCGACCTTTTGCCGCTGCCAGTGCATGCCGGTGGTGTTCTGGTCGTAGACCTGCATGCGGTACATGCCGACGTTGCGCTTGCCGGGGGTGCCGTCGGGAGTGTTGGGTCCGCGGGTGATGACGCAGGGCAGCGTGATGAAGGGGCCGCCGTCGCCGGGCCAGGTGGTGAGGACGGGGAGTTTGGTGAGGTCGATGTCCGCGCCCTTGAGGATGACCTCGCTGCAGCGGGCGTTGCGGCGGTCGATGACCCTGGGGAAGAACGAGCCGATCTCGGCGAGCTTGGGGAGGAGTTTGAGTTTGTCGACGAGCGATGTTGGCGGGACGGGGTGGATGAGGTCGCGGAGGCGGCCGGCGATGGCGTCGAGCGAGGTGGATTCGAGCGCGAGATTCATGCGTCGCTCGGAGCCGAACTGGTTCATCAGGACGCGTGCGCCGGGGTGGCCGGTGACGTTCTCGAACAGGAGCGCGGGTCCGCCCCAGGGTTGGCCGTCGCGACGCAGCTTGGCAGTGCGGTCGGCGATCTCGGCCATCTCGAGGTAGGGGCTGACGGCGGTCTTGATGCGGCGGAGTTCGCCGGACTTTTCGAGGCGGGTGATCCATGCGCGCAGGTCGGTGTAGGGCACGGGGGATGAATCTCCTTGGGCGAGTCGGTTTCGGGACGCGCTTGTCTTTATGGTACGGGAGCCGCTCTAGACCTTGAGAAAGATGCGCTTGCGCCAGAGCAGGAGGTTGGGGATGAAGCAGACGGCGACAAAGACAAGGGCCCATGCGAGCGAGGTGTTGGGCGTGGAGTTGCCGTGCGAGAAGAGATGGCGGTAGAGGTACGCCCAGAGGGTGACGGGACGATTCGGTGCCCTGGGGTCGGGGATGCGAATGACATAAAGCACCGCGGCGAACAGGTACGCGAAGGCGTAGGCGGCGATGGCGTTGGAGCCGAAGACCAGCCATGGCCACAGAAGTGCGCGGGTGATGTGCGAGCGATGCTGGAGGCGGAGGATATCGACGAGCCAGTAACAAAGGCTGAGGCCGAGGAGCGACCAGCCGGCGGCGAAGAGGACGTAGGAACTGGTCCACAGATTCTTGTTGATGGGGAACCACGGGTTCCAGGCGAGGCCGGCGAGCAGCAGGACGAGGCCGGCGGCGAGAAAGCCGAGGAGGGTTCGGGTTTGGTTTTGGGTCTGGGCGAGGCTGATTTCAGACGTTTGGCTGATTTCGAGCGGGGTGGAGTGCGCGTTGGGGCCAGGGATGTTGCGTCGGAGCCAGAGGGCAGCCGCGCAGCCGAAAAGTGTGGTGGCGAGCGCGGGCAGGGTGCTCAGCAGACCTTCCGGGTCGCGCGTGCCCTCGTAGAGGCGGCCGGTGTGGATCGTGCGGCGGAGAAAGGCGTTTAGGGCGCGGTCGATGACGGCGACTAGATTGCCGTTCGGGTCGAGCAAAGGGACATCGTGGGTCGGGACGCCGAAGCCTGGGACGGGAACAAAGCGCATCAGGACCCAGTAGCCGACCAGAAGTACCGTGGCCGCGAAAAGAAAGGTGCGAATCCGGCTAAAGAAAAGGCTGAAGATGCCGATAAGGAGATAACAGAGCGCAATACGCGTGAGGACGCCGTAGAGGCGCAGCTGGGAAAGGTGAAAGTAGGGGAAGGCGACCAGGAACAGATCGATGAGGAAGATTGTCACGGCGCGCCGGAGGATACGGCGTGCGAGGGTGAGGCGCGTGTCGCCACGGGCGGAGCGGGTTGTGAGCGAAAGGATAATGGAGGCGCCGACGAGAAACAGGAAGTTGGGAAAGATGAGGTCGGTGAGTGTCCAGCCGTTCCATTGGGCGTGCTCGAGTTGCGTGTAGGTTTGGCGCGAGTCGCCGGGATCGTTCACCAGGATCATGAAGGCCATGGTGAGGCCACGGAGGACGTCGATCGAAAGTACGCGATGAGGAGGTGAAAGCACGGTGGCAGATGGAGTCGCGGGAGACACGGCCATGGGTCATGATCGCCCATCGGGGGCGCGACCGTGCGCGGTCGATAGTAGAAGGGGTTTAGCTTGATCCATTTTGGTTTGAGCAGATCGCTCTTGACACAGTTTCGATATATCGATATTGTAGCTGTATGACATGGAATCATAGTTTTGGAAATGGTTGCTGGGATGGAATGCATGATCCCAGCGAGGTGCGGCGCTTTGGCAGCAGCCGCGGAAGTTTTGGACGGGGTCCTGGACTCTTTGGACGTGGCCCTGGACCCTTTGGAGGAGGCCGGCACCGGGGTGGGCCAGGACGGTTTTTTGAGACGGGAGATCTTCGATTTGTGATCCTGAGCCTGATCGCGGAGACGCCGCGGCATGGCTACGAGATCATCAAGGAGATCGAGGAGCGGCTTGGCGGGGCGTATGCTCCCAGCCCAGGCGTGGTCTACCCGATGCTGACAATGCTGGAGGAGATGGGACAGGCGACCGTAGAGGTGGAGGGAACGCGCAAGCTATACGCCATCACGGACGAGGGCCGGCGCGTTCTGACTGAGAACAAGGCCGTGACGGATGCGATTTTTGAACGGATGCACGCGGCCGGAGTGCACCAGCAGATGGAGCGGAGACCCCAGATCGGGCGTGCCATCGAGAATCTTCGGGTGGTGCTGCGGATGAAGTCCGGATCGCTTACGCCGGAACAGGTCGACAAGGTCACCGACATCCTGGACGCGGCGGCAAAGGAGATCGAACGTGCGTAAGCCCTGGTGCAGACTTCGGATTTGCTGCCGCAGTGTTCAGGGCGGACCGTCGGCACCTGTGCCGGCAGTGCTGGATCAGAGCGTCCGGGATTGATATTGCCGGCACCTCCAGCACCTCCCGCACCTCCAGCTTACAAATGCGACCAGGTTATAGATTTCGACTCTGGGTGATACGAGCGGTGGTCCCCGGATACCCTCACAGCACCGTGGTTTCTCGATAGGCTGGCGGGGAGGAACGCCAGATCGGTTCCGACCAGCCGACTTGTGAGAACGGATCGAAGCTAAGCTGGGCAAGCACTAGATGACCCCGAATACGAAGCCGTGCAGAGATGTCGCCTGTATCTACCAATGCCGATGCAATTGCCGAGTTCATCTCCAAGTATGCTCTCGGAAGTGTCCGCTCTTTCGAACGCCTGCCAGGCGGGACCACGCAGACTAACTACCTGCTCAAAGCAAGCTCGGGCGATTTCGTCATTCGTTCCTACGAGAATCGGAGTGCTGAGTATGTTCGCTTCGAGATTGATGCGTTGAACCAGCTATCCGCCGCCGACTTCCCTTGTCAGAAGCCGGTTGCCAATATTGTAGGTGAGTTCGTCGGCGAGTACGCGAGGAAGCCCTTTGCGATCTTCTGTTATATCGAGGGCGAGCACGAAGCCGACTACGGCTACCCTGACCAGGTTGCGTCTTTGGTCGCCCGGATGCACCGTCTTTCGCCCGCAATGCGCTCCGAGTACTCAAGGTTTCGTGAGCGCTACGATCTGCGGTCCTGCTTACAAACGGCTGAGTTGAACCTGTCCGAGTGTGTTGACGATGCGGCGGCCCTTGTTTGGCTCGGTTGGCTAAAGAACGAATTAGCGCACCTCGACCTACCAGACAATTTGCCTGTGGGACTTTGCCATTGCGACCTGAACTCGAGTAACTTTCTTTATAAAAACCGTATCCTCACTGCCATATTGGATTTCGATATGGCGGCGCAAACGCACTTCCTTTACGACGTGGCGAACCTGCTGTATTGGTGGGCAAACCCAGTGGTGGGTGACGGGCAATGGCAACGGCGAGCTCGAGAGTTGCTCGCAGCCTATGAAGAAGTTCGTCCACTGACGCCTGAGGAACGTTTCCATCTCTATGACATGCTGAAGCTTGTGTTTCTGATGAGCGTCTCGTGGTTCTTGCACATACCCCGGGAATGTGTAGCGGACCAGAAGGGAATTTCGTTGCTGAATGAATTGGGCCGAGATACGTTCATTTACGAAATGTTTGGTTGAAACGATTCAGTCTAGCCTTCGGAAACTCACTTTTTGTCATCTTTACTCATGGTTTATCAATCTTCGGGAATGCACGGACGCGGCGATCTGCGCGATGATCGTGACCGTGCGGCGTCGGCATACCGCTTGCGTGCGGCACAGGGTGATGGGCAGGCCGGCTAACCCTGATACTCCATAGGCAATGAGCGCTGTCCGCGTATTGACCCGATACGCCCGGAGAGTCGTTAGGAGCATGACGGGCCAGGCAGACAGCACCAGATTGCGTGGGAGCCAAAGCCGGTCCAGGATAGATCGGTTCCGACCAGCGACTTCCGAGAAACTACGATCCGGCGTAAACTTGGCAATCAATATGCGATGCTTGATGGCGGTGGGAGCATTCCTGACTGTCTCGACAATTCACCTCAGCGGGCAGGCACGGCCATCCGCAACAGGGTCTGTAGCTGGTCACGTGTTTTGTAAAGACACTCAGACGCCTTGCAGATTCGCCACCGTCACGCTGCAGGCCGCTCCGGTCGAGGCAGACGCAAGGGAACGGTCGTAGAGCAACGCACAGGCTTTGAGCGCGGTGAGCGACCTCACCGGGGCTTTTCAGATCAGCGGAGTTCCACCCGGAGACTACTACGTTGTTGCAAGGTTGCGCGGCTATGTCACTTCTTTCGACCTCTACAGGAGTGAGCACCAAGGGCACGTGCCCGAGTCGGTGAGGGTGCTTGATGGGCTACTTACCCAAATCTCAGTGCAAACAGGAAGGCTCTCCACCGCAGACCAAACTCTGAACCGCGGGGCAGCCTTAGACGGCACCATACGCTGGGACGATGGTGCGCCGGCGATCGACGTTCCTTTCCGTCTCTTCCGCAAAGACGAGACAGGAACACTCCGGGTCTACACGAACAGCATTGAAGATCCAGACTCAGAGCGGTTCTCCTGTTCCTGTGAGCCGGATACAGTATACGAGTGCCGTTTTCATTGGGGAAAACGGCCATGGAACCTCCTGTTTCGGTGTACACCTGCAGGAGAACCGCTCTAGCTCCGCTTGGCCTTGGGCAGCACACTGATCACTACGGGCACTTTCACGCGTCTGCACTGCCTTCTGGATTTTACGTTTTGGAAGCTACTCTCCCAACAGCTTTACTGCTTCCGAGTACGATCTACGGACAACAGTCGCTCACGGTGAGCCAGTCAACTTCCGATGGTCTTCAGGTGTTCAGCGGCGGGAAGTTCCTGCTCTCCGAAGCGATTCCGATCGAAGTGCATGAGGCGGAGACACGCTATGATGCCGACCTAACGTTGCCGACTGTAGGTCTCCCTTCTTTGCGGATCAATGTTGTAGCGGAAGCTTCAGGATCGGCCATCCCACGGGGGCACCTACAGCTTTGCAATGCAGCGGACAAATCGGTGGTTCGAGAAGCGGAGTTTCGAGGTGGAACCGCCGTTGTCAATTACGTGCCGAATGGTTCTTACATCTTGACCGTCTCAGCAGAACAGCAGGCGCAGGCTGGCCGTTCCATGGGGAGATTTATCGCGTCCTCAATGCCCCTGCTTGTGGAAAGCGACGCACCGGAGATCACCATTGCTCTCGCCCAGGTCCGATAATCCTCTTTCTGGCCAGTTCTCCCTGTAAGCGCAAAGCGATAATGTCGTAGCTCTGCAAAGCCAAAGTGTCGCTGCCCCATCCTGAGATCAGGTTGGAGGCGGCAGATTGGGCTGGCTACAGATGAGCTGCCAAGCCTGAGAACCTGCATCGGCCTCTCAGCATCAAGGCTGATCGACTGAACGAC
>CAXSGC010000038.1:0-35736 GCA_964236945.1 uncultured Acidobacteriaceae bacterium
GGGGGGGGGGGGGGGGGGGGGGGGGGTGGGGCGGGGGGGGGGGGGGGGGGGGGGGGGGGGGGGGGGGGGGGGGGGGGTGGGAGCGGTGGCGGTGGTGAAGGGGCTCTGGTAGCGGGGGGCCTGAGGGGTTTGCGCGAGGGCGCCGACGCCGGCCGACCAGAGCGTGGCGGCGGCGAGGACAGAGCGTGTGGTGCGGGAGCGAGCGATGCGGAACTTGAGGATTGGAGCGGGAGGTGTATGGGGCGGGTTTTGACGCATGGTCACTCTGATCTTTCCTCTTGGTCTTTCCTCTTGGCCGGGATGGGATCTCGGCTGGCCTTGTTCTCGGCTGCGTGGTCGCACTGTTGGTTTGGACTGTGCTCTGGGGCTTGCCGGTAGGCGACCACCTTATTCTAAATGCGCGGCGGGGATGGCGGCGGCGAGGGGTGTCTTTATGCAACCTTTGAGGGAGGTTTGCGCTCACCGGCGGGTGCTATACTCCGTCCAAAGTAAGCGAGAGTGGATCGCTCCAGGAAATCGCTTCAATAGCAGATGCGAGCATCCGGCTCTCCCTGAGGACATTTTATCTCCATGGCATCCAGAACCCGTCGCGCTCTCTTTTCGGTCACCGTGTTTCTTGGGACGTGCGGTGTTGTGGGGTCGGTGATCAGCCAGAAGGTCGCGGCGCAATCGGCGACGGACGAGTCGGCGCTGCGGGATTCGCTGCATGATTTTACGGGTGTGTATTCGATCGTTGAGCAGAATTATGCGGAGAAGCTGAATCCGGAGAAGGCCGACAAGGCGATTTACGATGGGGCGATTCCGGCGATGCTGCATGTGTTGGACCCGCACTCGAACTTCTACGATCCGAAGGCGTTTGCGCAGATGCGTGAGGATCAGCATGGGAAGTACTACGGCGTGGGGATGCAGATTCAGCCGCAGCCGGACAAGAGCGGCGCGTTGAAGATTGTGGTGCTGGCTCCGTTTGAGGGGACGCCGTCGTTTCGGGCGGGGATCCGGCCGGGCGATGTGATTGTTTCGATCGATGGAAAGAGCACGGAGGGGATGGATTCGGCGGCGGTGGCGGCGCTGTTGAAAGGGCCGCGCGGGACGCATGTTTCGGTGACGATGGCGCGCGAGGGTGCGGCCAAGCCGATGGTCTTCGATCTGGTGCGGGACGAGGTTTCGCGGCCATCGGTGGATCTGGCTTTTCTGATCAGGCCGGGCATCGGGTATATGCACATCACGAACTTTATGGAGACGACGAGCCGGGAGACTGCGGAGGCGCTCAGCCGGTTTGAGAAGCAAGGGGACCTGCATGGTCTCGTGATCGACCTGCGGGCGAATCCGGGTGGGTTGTTGAATGAGGCCGTAAACGTTTCGGACAAATTTCTGAGCAAGGGACAGATTGTGGTTTCGCAGCGCGGGCGGGCGTTTCCGGACCAGGTGTATCGGGCAGCGCACGGATCGACGGCGAAGTTTCCGATTGTGGTGCTGGTGAACCGGAATACGGCGTCGGCGGCAGAGATCGTTTCGGGGGCGCTGCAGGATCACGATCGTGCGTTGATTGTAGGGGAGACGACGTTTGGCAAGGGGCTGGTGCAGACGGTGTTTCAGATTACGGAAGATACCGGTCTGGCCTTGACGACGTATCACTATTACACGCCTTCGGGGCGGCTGATCCAGCGGAACTACTCGAATGTTTCGCTGTATGACTACTACTATGTGCGGGATAGCAAGAAAGAACCGAAGGACGCCGCGAACCGTGAGGTGAAGCTGACGGACTCTGGACGTACGGTGTACGGCGGTGGCGGGATTACGCCGGACGAGAAGATTGAGAATTTCAAGTCGACGCCGTTTGAGGACTCGCTGGTGCAGCACTATGCGTTTTTCAACTTTTCCAAGCATTATCTGGCGAACCGGACGATCAGCCGGGATTTCGTTGTAGATGATGCGGTGTTGGCGCAGTTCAAGGACTTCCTGAAGGCGAACAATATCGACTACACGGACGCGGATCTTGCGGCGGCGAATGACTGGTTGCGAACGAGCATCAAGGCGGAGTTGTTTACGTCGCAGTTTGGGCAGTTGGAGGGGCTGAAGGTCAGGGCGGAGTGGGACCCTCAGATCACGAAGGCTTTGACGTATATGCCGGAGGCGCAGGCACTTGAGGATCATTTGAAGCCGGCGTCGAAGACGAATGTGGCTTTGCGGTAGAGCGGATTCGCGGATGGCGCGAAGAACAGACACGAGCAAGAACAACCGCAGATTCCCTCCGGGAATGGCTACAAATAAAGACGTTCAGAGCAAATGCTACGTTGGGCTGAAGGCGATTTTTTGGGGATGTGAGAGGGCCGGCGTGGATGCCGGCCCTCTTTGCGTGCGTGCGGCATTTCTGACCTTAGGCAGCGGCGGGCAGCCCGACGCCGGGTTGGGCGTTGAGGATGGCGACTACGCCGTTGACCAGGTTGGTGACGTACGCCTTATCGACGGCGATGCCGGCCTGGGAGAAGAGCGTGACGATGGGAGCTTCGACGATGGAGAGGACGTCCGCCAGCTTATGGGTGTTGGCCTCGGAGCCCTGAGTGGACCATCGCTGCTGGACGGTGATGACGGTTGCCTGGACCAGCTTGACCGAGGCGGTAAAGGCCTCGAGCGCGGGTGCCGCCGCTGGATCTGCGATGGAGACGACCGAGGCGACGGGAACGGCGTATTTGATAACGTCGGCCAGAACGACGCCGGCGATGTGTCCCGCTTTCTTGAGGAAGCCCTCAAAGGCGGCGAGTTTCCCGGTTTTGTGTGCCGGCGCCGGAGTTGGCGTGGGCACGGCTGGGGTGGGGGAGGTTGCTGGACCGGCGTTGCCTTGGGCGGGGCCGGGCGGGAGGATGAAGGGTCCGGGGGCTTGGGCGTGGGCCGGGTCGGTCAGGGGATTTTCGGACGTGTTCATGATGTTCTCCTCTAGTCAAACTTCTGGGTTGGTGTTGGGTATTGGGTCGGGGCAGGGTGCGGTGGGGTCGATGATGGGTCGCACGGAGGTGGTCTGACTCTCGGCCGTGGTCATGGTGGTCGCTTCCTTGGTGTCGACCTGATGGGTGGTGGTGGGTTTCCCGACCAGCAGGGTCGCCGCGATGCTGGACAGCGCGGTGACGAGGTTGGTGACGCAGAGCAGGACGGCGGTTCGGACGGACGGATCGTTTTTTCCGAGCGCGAAGGCGAGCAGGGCCGTGAAGACGGCCATCACGAGCAGGGTCGCTGCGATGAGGTCGGTTCGGCTGCTGCCCTCCTGGGTCGTCAGTTGCATGCTTCTCCTTTCTCTTGAGTCGGGTTGGAGCGCGTTCGTTGCGAGACAGACGGTGGGCAAAGGAAAAGGCTCCCTTGCGGGAGCCTTCTGAACTTTGTCTGAGTGCCTGCGCGCGCCGGTAGGGGCACGAACAATGCTCTATTTCCTATTCTATGGAAGTGTGGGAGTAACTACGCCAACTTTGGAAATCTTTGATTTAGAGCGGTTCTCCGATCGGTATAGCCGACCTTTGTGTCGGACCTTCAGCCCTTTTCCGCGTCTTTCGTTTCTACCTGGGGCTTCGGCCCAGGCTGGTATGTGTCGGGCCTTCAGCCCGGAGGACCGGGAGCTACGCTTGTTGGAGAACGGTTCTAAGAGCTTGTTAAAAACAAGTGCGTCAGGCGAAAGCCGTACCTCAGCGGCTAAAGCCGCACGGCATCGATTGCACTTACGGCACGGCTGAAGCCGTGCCCTTAACGAAACAACGACTTAAGCTTACGGCACGGCTGAAGCGGTGCCCTTAACGAAACAACGACTCGATTAGAACGAAACGAAACTCAAATTGGGCCTTTGTTTGTGGCTGTGATCTACTTTGTGCCGGTGGGGGCGTCTTTGAGGCCGCGGTACTTCATCATGGGTTCGACGCTGGGGGGTTTGCCGCGCCAGGCGGTGTACATGGCGGTGAGGTCTTCGGTGTTGCCGCGGGAGAGGATCATCTGCCGGAAGCGGTCGCCGTTGGCGCGGGTGAGGCCGCCGTGATCTTCGAACCATTGGAAGGCGTCGTCGTCGAGCATTTCGGTCCAGAGGTAGGCGTAGTATCCGGCGGAGTAGCCGCCCCCCCAGATGTGGCTGAAGTAGGTGGATCGGTAGCGGGGTGGGACGGTGGGGAGGTTGAGGTGGGTGCGGTCGAGGGCCTGGCGCTCGAAGGTGTCGGGGTCCTGGAGCGGGGCGGTGGCGGGGAGGGTGTGCCATTGCATATCGAGTTCGGCGGCGGCGAGGAGTTCGGTGAGTTTGTAGCCTTCGTTGAAGGCTTCGGAGCGTTTGATCTTGGCGGCGAGGTCCGGGGGCATGGGGGCGCCGGTTTTGTAGTGTTTGGCGTAGTGGTTGAAGACGGTGGGGTAGAGGGCCCAGTGTTCGTTGAACTGGGAGGGGAATTCGACGAAGTCGCGTGCGGTGGCGGTGCCGGAGAGGCTGGGGAACTCGGTGGCGGCGAACATGCCGTGGAGGGCGTGGCCGAACTCGTGGAACATGGTGGTGACGTCGGTGAAGGAGATGAGGGCGGGTTCGCCGGGGGCGGGTTTGGGGAGGTTGGCGACGTTGTAGATGACCGGGAGGGTGCCGAGGAGTCTCGATTGGCCGACGAACTCCGACATCCAGGCGCCGCCCTGCTTGTTGTCGCGCTTGAAGTAGTCGCAGTAGAAGAGGGCGAGCGGCTTTCCGGTGGTGTCGGTGACCTCGAAGACGCGGACGTCGGGGTGGTAGACGGGGAGGTCGTGTCGCTCGTGGAAGGTGATGCCGTAGAGCTGGTTGGCGGCGTAGAAGACGCCGTTCTGGAGGACGTTCCAGACTTCGAAGTAGGGTTTGACCTCGGATTCGCTGAGGTTGTAGCGGGCCTTGCGGACCTGTTCGGCGTAGAGGTCCCAGTCGTAGGGCTGGAGCTGGAAGCCGCCGTTTTGGCTATCGATGACGGCCTGGATGTCTTTCGCTTCGGCGGCGGCCTTGCCGGTGGCGACGGGGACGAGGGCGTCCATGAACTGGAGGGCGGCGGCGGGGGTTTTGGCCATCTGGTCTTCGAGCTTCCAGGCGGCGTGGCTGGGGAAGCCGAGGAGATGGGCGCGGCGGGCGCGGAGCTGGGCGAGGTGGGCGACGGTATCGCGGGTGTCGTTTGCGTCGCCGCGTTCGGCGCGGGTGAGGGAGTGCTCGAGGAGGGTGTGGCGGGTGGAGCGGTCGGTGAGTTCGGCGAGGGCGGGTTGCTGGGTGGTGTTTTGGAGGGGGAGGAGGTAGCCGGGCTGTTTGCGGGCCTGCGCGGCCTGGCCGGCGGAGGCGAGCTGGGCGGCGGAGAGTCCGGCGAGCTGGGCCTTGTCGGAGGTGAGGAAGGCGCCTTCGCGGTTGGCGGCGAGGAGGCGGGTGGAGAAGGTGTTGGAGAGGGTGGAGAGCTGTTCGTTGAGCTGGCGGAGTTCGGCTTTGTCGGGGGCGGAGAGGTTGGCGCCGGCGTGGACGAACTGGTCGTAGGTGAAGTCGAGGAGGCGGCGGGATTCCGGGTCGAGGTGGAGGTTGTCGCGCTGTTTGTAGAGTTTGGAGACGCGGGCGAAGAGCTGTGGATTGAGGTAGATGCTGTCTTCGTGGGAGGCGAGTTTGGGGGCGATCTCGGCTTTGATTTTCTGGAGGGTGGGGTTGGTGTTGGCTCCGCTGACGGCGGAGAAGGCGCGCATGGCTCGGTTGAAGAGCTGGCCGGAGCGCTCCATGGCGACGATGGTGTTTTGGAAGGTGGGGGGTTGGGGGTTGGTGGCGATGGTGTGGATTTCGCGGAGCTGATCGGCCATACCGGCCTCGATGGCGGGCTGGAAGTCGGTGTCTTTGATCTGGTCGAAGGGCGGGGCTTGGAAGGGGAGGGGGCTGGGGGCGAAGAAGGGGTTCTGGGGGCCGAAGGCGGGATCGGCGGCGAAGGCGGGCGTCGAGCCGAGGGCGAGGGTGGCTGCGGCGAGGAGGGTTGTCATGGATTTCGGAATCATCTCAGGGATGATTGTGCCATGTTCGGAGTGTGGGGGTACCCTCCCCCGGGGCCTGTTTTGTTGCAAAGTCTTCGGAAGACGAGACTTAGATCTGGATCTGAGCGTGCCAACGGGTGCCGGTACCTCCTTTCTGTCCAGACCTCAGTCTCGAGTTCTCAGACTTCAGGTTGTCAGCTGTCGGTGAGGGCTGATCTACTTCTATTGTAGAGATCCGGGCTGGGAAGTGCGCCATCCCGTGGAGGTGAGTTGTGGGTTGGACGCGCCGTGGGTTTCTCCGATCGTTATCGCGGACGGCGCTGGTGTTGTCGCTGGAAGATGTGCTCCGGTTGGCGGAAGGGCAGGTAGGACCGCGGCCAGCGTTTGACGCGAAGCCGCGGCCGGCGCCGAAGGGGGCGCCTTCGGCGGTGACGGGGACGCCGCTCGGGGTGAGCTTTGTGGATGTGGCGAGGTCGGCGGGGTTGAATGCGAGGACGACCTTTGGAGGGGAGCATCGGAACCGGTTTTTGCTGGAGACGACGGGGTGCGGGGTGGCGTTTTTCGACTTCGACCAGGATGATTGGCTGGATATCTTTCTGGTGAACGGGTCGCGTCTGGAGGGGTTTGCGAAGGGGCAGGAGCCGACGAACCGGATGTTCAAGAACAATCGCGACGGGACGTTTACGGATGTGACGGTGAAGGCGGGGCTGGTGCGGGGTGGGTGGGGTCAGGGGTGCTGCGTCGGGGATTATGACAATGATGGCTGGAACGATCTGTTTGTGAGTTATTACGGGCAGAACGTGTTGTATCGGAACAATGGCAACGGGACGTTTACGGATGTGACGGTGAAGGCGGGGCTGCAGCAGGCGACGACGCGGTGGAACTCTGGGTGCGCGTTTCTGGACTATGACCGGGACGGGCATCTGGACCTGTTTGTGGCGAACTATATCGACTTCGATGTGAAGACGGCGCCTTTGCCGGAGGCGGCGGGGTGTGCGTACAAGGGGATCCAGGTGGCGTGTGGGCCGCCGGGGCTCGGGGGCGGGAAGAACATTTTGTATCGGAACAAGGGGGATGGGACGTTCCGGGATGTGTCGGAGAAGAGTGGGATGTGGGAGACGATCGGGACGTATGGGTTGAGTGTGGCGGTGGCCGATCTCGACAACGACGGTTGGCCGGATATCTATGTCGCGAACGACTCGACGGCGGCGACGTACTACCAGAATCAGAAGGATGGGACGTTCAAGGATGTGGCGATCGAGATGGGGATTGCGTATTCGCCGGATGGGAAGCCGCAGGCGGGGATGGGGGTGTCGGTGGGGGACTTCAACCGGGATGGTCTGCTGGACATCGTGAAGACGAACTTTGCGGGGGACACGGACTCGCTGTATCAGAACCTGGGGGATGGGACGTTTGAGGATCATACGTATTTGTCGGGGTTGGGGATGAATACGCGGTATCTCGGGTGGGGTGTTGGATTTTTCGACATGGATAACGACGGCTGGCTGGATATTTTGATCTCGAACGGGCACGTGTATCCGGAGGTGGATGGGACGCATATCGATGCACCGTATGCGCAGCATAAGTATCTGTATCGGAACCTGCGGAATGGGCAGTTTGAGGAGGTGACGGCGGAGGGTGGGCCGGGGATTACGGCGGCGGTGGCGGCGCGGGGGTGTGCGTTTGGGGACTTCGACAATGATGGGGATGTGGATGTGGTGGTGAACTGCGTGAATGGCCTGCCGCAGTTGTTGCGGTGCGACTCGACGACGGGGCGGAACTGGATCAAGGTGCGGCTGGTGGGGACGAAGTCGAACCGGACGGGGATTGGGGCGAGGGTGGCGGTGACGACGTTGGGGGCCGGGGCTGCTGCGGCTGGGGCGAAGCCGTTTGTGCAGATGGAAGAGGTTCGGAGTGGTGGGAGCTACTACTCGCAGAACGATTTGCGGCTGCACTTCGGTCTGGATCGGGCGGTGAAGGTGGAGGAGGTGAAGGTTACGTGGCCGTCGGGGGCGGTGGATGTGCTGCGGGATCTGCCGGCGAATTGCTTGTATGTGGTGGAGGAGGGTGGGAGGGTTTTGAAGAAGGTGGCGATGGGGGCGGGTGTGGGGAAGGGGTCGTAGCGGGTGCGAAGTGATGAGGTTTGGACAACATTGGATCTGCTATTATGCGTAAGAAATTGTTGAGAACAAAGAACGGAAGACGAAGGCGTACCTCAGCGGCTAAAGCCGCACTGCAACGAAGCCCTTTGCGGCACGGCTGAAGCCGTTTCCTTAAGCGAAACTGAAGCTTTCAACGAGCGAACGACTTTGCTCCGACAGGCTCCAAGGCGTAGAGGTCTTGTATGAGTACGACAACAGCTATCGCCATTGCGGTTTTGACTGCGCTGACGCCTACGGTTACATGCCTGATCGGCATCTTGCTGCAGCGTCAAGATACACGCGATCTGCAATCGGAGATGGGTGGTCTTCGAGCCGATATGATTGGCCTGCGAACTCAGGTCCACTCGGATCTTCTTCTGATCCATGAGCGTGTCGCTACGGTGGAAGCGAAGCAACGCTGAATTCAACGGACCACAGCTTGGAGCCCGGTCACGGCATACGCTGTGGCCGTTCTTGTTGATGGGAATTTATATGGACGCGCATCTCGACCAGCCTCGAACGACGTGCTTGGGAAAGTGGCTTAGAGGCCGGTGGGTGGCAGTCTTGTCGCTTCTGTTTGTAGTCGCGGCTGCGTGGGGGCAGACGGGGCAACCCAATCCGGCGAGTGGCGGGCAACCGTATCCGGCGAGCGCGGAGCACAAGGGGCCGGCGTGGTTTGTGGATGTGGCGGCGAAGGCGGGGTTGACGGTGCGGAATGTGAATGGCGGGGTGGAGCAGAAGCGGTACATCCTGGAGGCGACGGGGTCGGGGGTGGCGATTCTGGATTATGACCGGGATGGGTGGCCGGATGTTTTTCTGGTGAATGGGACGGGGCTGCCGGGGGGGAAGGGGGCGAGTCAAGAGGCGCCGTCGAGCCATCTGTTTCGGAACAAGCATGATGGGACGTTTCTGGATGTGACGGGGAAGGCGGGGCTGGTGTCGACGGGTTGGGGGCAGGGTGCGTGCGTGGGGGATTACGACAACGACGGGTTTGAGGACTTGTATGTGACGGGGTATGGGAAGAACCGGCTGTTTCATAATCTCGGGAATGGGACGTTCAAGGAGGTGGGGGAGGCCGCGGGGGTGGCGGGGAGCGGGAAGGAGTGGGGGACCGGATGCGCGTTTGTGGACTATGACCGGGATGGGCGGCTAGACATTGCGGTGGCGAACTATGTGCATTTCGATCTGGAGCGGACGCCGGCTCCGGGAGAGGCGGCGGGGTGCATGTGGAAGGGGGTGGCGGTGATGTGTGGGCCGCGCGGTCTGCCGAGCGCGCCGAATGTGTTGTTTCACAATCTGGGCGGAGGGCGGTTTGAGGATGTGAGTAAGCGGAGCGGGTTTGAGCGGACGACGGGGCACTACTGCTTTTCGGTGACGACGCTGGACTTTGATGGGGATGGTTGGCCGGATGTGTATGTGGCGTGCGACTCGACGCCATCGATTCTGTACCGGAACAACCGGGACGGGACGTTTACGGATGTGGCGGCGGATGTGGGGGTGGCGTTCAACGAGGATGGACGGGAGCAGGCGGGGATGGGGTCGGCGGCGGCGGACTTTTTTGGGGACGGGCGGATGGGGATCTTCAAGACGAATTTTTCGGACGATACATCGACGCTTTACCGGAGCAACGGCGATGGGACGTACACGGATGTGACGTCGACGGCGGGGTTGGCGGTGAACATGGATGCTCTGGGGTGGGGGGTAGTGGCGATGGATGTGGACAACGATGGTTGGACGGATGTGTTGGTGGCCAACGGGCATGTGTACCCGGAGGTGGACTCGGCGAAGCTGGGGTCGATGTATCGGGAGCCGCGGCTGCTGTATCGGAACCTGGGAGGGGGGAAGTTCGAGGATTTGAGCAAGCGTGCGGGGCCGGGGGTGACGGAGGCGCGGTCGAGCCGGGGTCTGGCGGCGGCGGATCTGTTCAACGATGGGCGGATGGAGGCGGTGGTGAATAATTTGAGCGAGCTGCCGATGCTGCTGGTGAACGAGGCGGCGGCGAACGGGAACCACTGGATGGGGGTGAGGCTGGTAGGGACGGCTTCGAACCGCGACGCGATTGGGGCGCGGGTGACGGTGCGTGGGACGAAGCGGGTGTGGGTGGATGAGGTGCGAAGCGGGTCGAGCTATAACTCGTCGAGCGACCTGCGGTTGCATTTCGGTTTGGGCGGGGAGAGCCGGCTGGTGGGCATTGAGGTGCGATGGCCGAACGGGCGAGTGGAGCAGTTCGCCGCGCCGACGGGAGTTGACCGGATGGTCGATCTGACCGAAGGCGCGGGCAAGTAGGGACTGCGGGGTTACATGGAGGAAGTGGAGGTAGAGTCGGCGGGGGTTCTTTCGATGTCGAGGTGCTCTCGGCGGAGGGTAACTACCTGGGTGTCGCGGCGTTCCGTTTCGCGCCGGGTGACGCGGACCTCCTCCTTGAGGATGAGCTGCTTGGTGAGGACGAGCTGCTCTTCGACGAGGGGGTAGATGGTTGTATCGCCGTCCTGGCGCACTTCGGGGGCGGTGTCGACGGGATGGTTGAGGATGATGCGTTCGACGTCGAAGGTGCGAACGGCGAGGGGTTCGTCCAGTTGCTGCTGGTACTCCTGCACGGACTTTTCCAGGCGAACGGTGCCGGTGGTTACCGTGCGTTTGCCGACGGTGAGATGTTCCTCGATGAGCGGTATGACGGTTTCGTCGATTTGGGTCGCGGCGACGTTGGCGAGGTTTGATCTCGCACCGTCCCCGGTTTCAAGAAGACCGGCCGTGGGAGCGGATCGCTGGAGCAGAAGAGCGGTGGGAAGGCGAAGCACTTGACCGTCGGAGAGGCGAAGCTCCGTGTAGGTACGGGCGAGGTCGAGGTTGCCGGACACGGAGAGGATGTTGACCGGCTCCGATGGGGCGAGGGTACTGCCCAGTGTAGAAGATACGTTGCTCATGGGATCCTATTATGCGGTTGTGTCGGTGGTGTGCGGGAGACGGCACAGGCCGGACTCCGGAGTTTTAGGATCCGTAGACCGGCCTGATTGCCTGCTTGGTTGATCGTGTTGAGGCGAGAGTTTAGTACTTGTCCTTTTTATTGGACGCTGCGATATTTTCGACTTCGACTTCGGTTTTGCGGACGCTATCGTGGATGGCCTCGGTGCGCTCGGAGCTTTGCTTGCCGACGAGTACTTCCTCGACGACGCGGCTGGACTTACCGACCACAGCTTCTTCCCCGGTCGCGGTCAGCTCGATGACGGAGCCGGTGCCGGACTGGAAGTCGGCTGCTGTGGCGGGACGGTTGACAGGCCGACGCTCGACGTTGATGCGCTCCTCGCGTAGGGTGACATCGGCTTCAACGGGCCGCTCGGTGACGTGAGAGTAGATGCGCACGCCGCCACGATCCACTTCGCGTTTGCCGACGACGAGTTGCTCCTCGATGATGGGAATCGACTCGTTTCCGGTGGTGGAGGTGTTGGAGGTATTGGAGGTATTGGCCGAACCGTAGATCGGAGTCCCCGAGTCGGCTGCCCGCTGGGAGCCGCCGTCGATATCCTTTGCTCCGTTCTGTTTAAGGAAGGAAGCTACTTCATTGGCTTCGGAGTCTTCGACGGTGACGGCCAGGAGAGCTCCGCCGGAGCTTACGCCTGAGGCGTACTGGCGATGGGTGTCTTCATCTCCGCCTGTAAGGGAGCGGAAGAAGCTGCCGATCTTCTCGCCGATTCCTTCGTTTGAGGCGCCAGTTGTGCCGGACATTCCGGTACCGGACGTTCCGGTAGAAGAAACGTCCGTGTCATTTGCGACGACGGAGATGCTGTGAGCGCCGTAGCCATTGCTTACAAGAGACTTCTTGACCTGCTCGGCCTGAGCAACCGTGCTGAAGAGTCCTACGACTGTCTTTGACATATGTATTCTCCTAGGTGCTGCGTAGCCGTGAGTGGCTGGTGCAGTTTTGTTTATTGCTGTGAAAAGAGTTCGACGCGGCGATTGTCGGCTTTGCCAGCGGCAGTTGAGTTGGACTCAACGGGATCGCTTGGACCAAAACCCTGGCCGGTGAGGCGATTTCCATCGATGCCCTGACCTTTGAGGTAGTCGGCTACGGTGATGGCGCGTTGTTGGGAGAGTGTGAGGTTATGCGGGTCTGTCCCGGTGCTATCGGTGAAGCCTTCCAGCCGAAGGTGAACGTTCGGGTTGACTTTCATTGCAGCTGCTGCCTGCTGGAGGGTTGCCTCTCCCTCGGGCGTAAGAGTTGCTTTGTTTGTGGCGAAGTGGACGGTACCGAGGTCGGGAAAGGCCGCGGGGGTCGGAGCTGCTGCCGGCGTGGTCTGAGTGACGGGGGTCACTGCCGCCGGCTCCGCACGATGCCGGGTTAGAAAGTAGGCGAGAAGGGCTAACAAGAGGAGAAGCGGAAGGAGCCAAGCCCAGATAGGGAGGCCCTTCTTGTTTGATTCTTCATAAACCTTGACGCGGTCAGCCATGATATCTCCTAAACATATGTGATGCGATCTTGAGGTGTGATGAGGGAGCGGATTCTACGGCGTCTAGGTGCGGCTGGGGTTCCGGTTGGCGGAGGTTCTGTCGGTTGCGGTGATTTCCTCGACTTCGACCTCGGTCTTGCGGACAGTGTCGTGGATGCGCTCGGTTCGCTCGGTCATATCTTTGCCCAGACGGACTTCCTCGACGACCCGGGCGTCTTTGCCGATAACAGCCTCTTCGGCCGTTTCGGTCAATTCGACAGTACGGTCGGCCATGGCGAGGTCCTGATTAGTGACGGCGCGGTCGACTGGACGGCGTTCAACGTGAATGTGCTCTTCGCGCAGCTGAACGGTTTCCTCGACCGGGATCTCGACGACCCTGCGGTAGACCCGAACTCCACCCTGGTCTACAGTGCGTTTTCCGACGACAAGTTCCTCTTCGACGACCGGGATTGCGGTTTCGCCGGTTGTGGAGGCTGCCACGGGCGGCATGGCCCTGACTGGCGCGGCGGCGGCAGCAGTCTCTGTCTGCCCGGTGGTAGCTTCGTCGATCTTGTGAGCTTTATGAGCTTCAAAGACGTCCTCGACTTTGTCGACGTGATCCGAGATGGCAGACACGGCGACAACGATCCCACCGTCTCTGACGCCATCGGAGAGATGCTGCAGATCGCGTGCGGGAACGCCAAGATCTTCAAGGGACCTGTTGGAAAACTGTGATCCTGACTGTGATCCTGCAGAGGCCTGGCCGCCGGTCAGGGAGATCGAAGATTGCGGTACGCCGGCCTGAAGCAGGTCTTTGATGGCCGCTTGTGCCTGATCCTGGTGATGAAACAAACACACCAGTGTCGTGAGATCGTCTGTTGTTGCCATGTATCCTCCACGCTGATAATTCTAGAAGTTAGGTTAGTCTGGGGATCGGCGCTAGCACGTGTCATTCGCGGGCAAGAGGCGATTTAGACGTGTTCTCAGCAAAAATCGCCCTGCTGAACGAAATGGGATAGTAGCCTTCGGGTCGATACCTGCAGCTCCGTGCCCCAATGCATTGGGTGCCAAGTGAGCGAGTGGGGTTGTCAGGCCCTGAAGAGAAGTTGACAAACCTGGGATTTGGTCTGCCAGGGGAACAGAGCTGAAGTTCGAGAGAGCGTCGGCGCCTGTGGTCGGGCCGGGGCTTGAGCAGGCGGAAATCAGGCCGGGGAGTCGGGCTCCAGGTTCCTCTCTGCCGGCCGGTCTTTGCTACATCTCACCGGAGTCGGGGGTGAAGAAGCAGGATTAGCATCGGGTGTTTGATTATGGTGCTATTACAACAATGTCAACCCGACGGTTATCTGCGCGGCCGTGTGCTGTCGCATTGTCTGCGATCGGGTGATATGGACCGTATCCAGCGACTGAGAGCATCCCAGGATCCGTGTGGCTGAGAGCTAATAAGACTTGTAAAACCGCTTCAGCGCGTGCGGTGGAGAGTTCCCAGTTTGAATGGAAGTCGGCGTTGTGGATCGGCAGGTTGTCAGAGTGGCCCTCGATTCTAAGCCGCAAGGGCCTCTGAAAGATGGTTCGGGCGATTGATTGGAGCTTAGCAGCTGCTTGGGGCGTGAGTTGCGCGCGCCCGATCCTGAAAAAACCCCCTTCCCTCAGGCTAATCACGAGACCTTCCCTGGTGCGCAGAACACTGAGTTCGCCTGTTTTCAGCTGCGGTTGGAGTGTGGTACGCAACGTCTTTTCCAATGCGGCGAGGTTGTCTTCGGGCTCAGATGGCAGCGTCGGCGTCGCACCCGACGCAATTGTGGTTTGGCTCTGGGGAGGAGCACTTCCGGCGACCCGTGCCAAGGCCTTGAAATCTTTCTCCTCATGGAGCGGCTGGACGTGTCGGAGTGCCCGGAGGGAGCTGGCGAACAAAATAGCGAACGTGGCAAAGAGCAGCGTCACCAGATCTGCATAGGAGATGAGCCAACGATCCCGACCCGCTCGGACGTGTCGTCTAGACCCCGGATTCGCTTTCATTTGGGGATCGCTTGCGGCAGCAGTCGAGCCGGCTGTTGAAGAAGATATCCGCTCAGGCTGTCCTCCAGGGCACGAGGGCCTGTTCCGCACAGGATCGCTACAACGGCGTCGAGCGTCATTTCGTCGAGCGTGTGGACCTCTTGCGCACGCTGTCTCAGTTTGCCTCCGATCGGTAACAGAAGTAGATTTGCAGCTCCCACGCCGTATAGGGTAGCCACGAAGCTTGCCGCAATCCCCTTAGCGACCTGATCGATGTCAGCCAGCATGCGCATCACATGGATAAGACCCAATACGGCGCCCAAGATGCCGATGGTCGGCGCTAAGCCACCTGCGGTTTCGAAGACTTCGGACGCGAGTTCCGCACGGTCTAAGCGCATATTTAGGTCTACTTGCATTCTTTGGCGAAGTTCATCGGGGTGAATACCGTCGACTGCTAACGTAAACGTTTTTCTCATGAATGTATCTTCGATGCTTTCTAACTCAGCATCCAGAGTAACTATCCCTCTGCGACGCGCCAAGGATGCGAGAGTTGTCAACAATCGAATGCGTTGGGTAGGGGCGAGAGTGTCGTTCCAGAAAACCAGGTGCAATTGGGCGAGCGCATAAAGTATGCTTTGTGTTGGGAACTGAATCATGACTGCACCGATTGTTCCGCCCAAAACGAGTAAGGCAGCGCTCGGCTGAAGGATCTCCGAATAGCTAACACCTCCCATAGACAAGCTCGTTGAGATACTAACCGCGGCAACGATCAGACCTAAGACGGTGCTTTTATCGAGCAATGGCAAGCGATGCCCCAACTGTATTTTCTTCATAGATCTCCGGCTCACCTACTTTTGCCGATCACAGACCTGTCGTGAATACTACTTTTGATGCACTCCTTCCTGGTCGCGCTAAGAACAAGAGGCAACCTGGTATCGCTAGACTGAACAGCTCAGAGTCGCTCGGACCGCCTCTGCTGGATGAGCTTTCTCAGATGCTGTAGCAGGAGTTGAGCTGAAATCTTTTCGCAAATCAGCATTCCTGAGGTCAAGCTGTTGCCAGGTCGCGCGCGTTTGCACGACTAACGTGCCAAGTTCCTCGAATATTGAGGCCGCACCTTGAGCTTGAGCGCACATAATTCTTTGTCTGATGTATGCATAGAAGATACTGAGACTGCGCACCAGATCGGCATCTTGAGTAAAGTTGAGCCAGCTCTCAAGATGGCCCAGGACAAGGAGTGCGTGATTCGCTTCTCTACACCTCGCTTCAATATCCCTTTGGTTGACAGCTCGTCCCGCCCGGCTCAGATCACCCGCCAAGGTATCGTATAGTGCCACAGTCAGTCCAACTAAACTTGCACCTTCAATAGCCGAACGTCTGTACGACAACTCGGTTTCGTTCCAACCCATCTTTTATCCCCCGTTTGTGTTTCCTAATTGAGCTTGTATCTGCTTCATCTGTGCCGGAAGCTGCTGAAGAGCTATTTCAGCTTTGCTGAACATACTCGTCAAGAGTGTTCTCTGGTTTGCCACATAGGTCGCCTCATACGTCGAGATCTGGGCGCTAAGATCGCTGATTTGCTTTTTTGTGCTTCTTAGGCTCACCGTGAACGCACCGGAAGCCGAATTACTGAAATGGTTCAGCTGCTTTATGAGGGAGCCAGCAAAACCATTGAGTGAAATCCCTTGTACAAACGTCTGAACCGAATCCGGATTCTTCTGAACGACGCTTCCGAGCTTGGCTGTGTCGAGCGTCAAGGATCCATCGTGGCCCATTGAAATCCCGAGAGACGCGAGAGTGCTCACTCCCGAAGTCGCGCCCTGTGCTGTATAGCTGATCGCTTGCATCAGCGTGCTCTGCAGAGACCGCAAGGTTGGATCGGAGCCGAGCACGCCTTGCGACGAAGTGGAGCTGCTATACGAGAACTGAGAATTGACCAGGGCGAGAGCCGAATTGTAGTCCGTCACAAACTGCGTCAAAGCCGACGTGATCTGACTGGCATCCGGACTGACAGACAGGCCAACAGCTACGCCCGGAGCAGCATTCGCAAGGTTGATCGACAGGCCAGGTAGAGCGCCCGTAACGGTGTTTGTTGCACTGGAGATCGGAATGCCGTCTATAGAGAGGGAGGCGTTAGCTCCGGCTGTGGCTTCGGTAAAGGCAAACACAGGGTCAGTGCTGAGACTGACGGCTGCGCCGGGCGTGGTATTTGTGATCGAGAGATGAGATCCGGATGTGTCAGTAACAACGGTCGCGTTCACTGCCAGTCCGGTGTTGTTGATAGAGTTTGCGAGCTGCTGTAGCGTTTCTCCACTCGAAACAGCAATGGAGGTCGTCTGCTGTCCGTCTCCTAATGTAAAGCTGTTGGCAGAAAGAGTCGCAGAGTTTGGCAGTGAAGCAGAGTTCCATGTAGAGGAACTTGTGCTAGAAGAAGTTACTGAAAATCCTGCTGCGCTGCCGGATGAGTTGCTTAGGATTGAGAGTCTTGATCCCTTTGCGTCGTTAACGATACTCGCGGTAACACCCAAATTCTGGGTATTGATTGTAGTTACAAGTTGATCCAGCGTGTTGACCCCGGAACCGAGGGTAACTTGTGCCGATGCGCCGGCCTGTGTGGTTATTTGCAGGGTTCCGGTACCAAGCGCTGAACTTCTGCTCGCCACGGCTGGCGAATACCAGGACGCAGTGGAAGCAAGACGGTCGACAATAAGGGTGTGATTTCCAACGGCCGTTCCTGGAGTAGCGGTCGCGCTCGCGATGGCTGCGTTGGTAGAACTGGCGGAGCGCGCCGACAATGGACCATTCAGGTCGTTCAGCGACTTCAGATCATTCGTGAGGCTGCTCACGGAGCTTTGCAGTTGAGTAAACACGCCAGCTTGGGATTGGAGTGTAGTTACCTCTGATTGCCATTGGCGCTCAGGAGCCTGAGCAGCATAGACGGCGGCGTTGACGGCCGCGGTTACATCGATACCTGTAGACGTGGCGCCTGTGGCAGCGGTGAGGAGACTACTCAAGTTAATCGATTGCGTCGCTGCGGTCGATGACCCCAACAACGAGTTAACGGCTGAGACCGAGCTCATTGGATCTCCTTACGTCGGTTTCAAGACAACTTTGGGTGCGAACTTTCGTTCGCAGATTACCGTAGCGGGTCCAGGAGAATAGGAACGGTGAAGCTTTTTCTAACTTCACCGTTCCCTGTCAGGCTACTGGAGCAGTTTGAGGACGGACTGCTGAGCCTGGTTTGCCTGTTGAAGCGCGGCCATGCCGGTGGATTGGAGGATGTTGTACTGCGTCATGTTGGCAACGGTCTTGCCTACATCAGCGTTCAAGATGCTGTTGGACGCGCTCGTCAGATTCTGCACCTGGTTCGTCATGACGTTTGTGGCAGCGGTGAGGCGGTTGATGGAAGCGCCAATCGTCCCACGCTGAGCGGAGATGGTGTTGATCGCAGAGTTGATTGCGGTCAGGGCCTGCTGCGCGTTGCTCTGATTGGTCAATGAATGAGTATTCAGGCTCAGCGCAGTGGAGGAAAGAGCGTTAATTGCGGTGTTGATCTGAACGTTGGCTGCAACCGACTGAGTACCGTCACTGATAAACACGGTGGAGTTGTTGGTGCCGCCGGCGGTAGGCGCGAAAGCACCGAGCGCAGCGTCATTGCTCGCAACGCTTAGGGAGTCAGAGGCGGTCGAGGTCGCAATCACCAGATTTCCAGCGGTGATCGTGGCTGTGGCGCCACTGCTAAGAGTGCCAGCGCTGACCGCGGCGGCAATGGCGGAGTTAAGATCAGCGATCGTGTTTCCGGAAGCAGCCGTGAAGACAAAGGTGCCACCTGTGAGGGAGTCATTGATTGTGGTTTTGGAGCCGGCAGTGAGAGCGGTCGAGGTGGTTAGAGATGCCTGTGTGGAGGTGAAGGAAGTCGGTGAGTTGGAGGAAAATACATTTTGACCGTTGAAATCGGTGGTGTTGCCGATCTGGGTGATTTCGGTGAGGATGGACTGGAATTCGTTGTCAAGCGCAGATGCCTGGCCGTTGGTGCCGGTTGTGATATTTCCGGTGCCTGCTTCCGTGGCGAGTGTAACGGCGCGATTGAGGAGGGTCGTGACCTGCGACAGAGCGCCGTCCGCGGTCTGGAGCATTCCGATGCCGTTGGTGGCGTTCTGGGAGGATTGCGTCAGAGCGGCGATATTGGCGCTCATTCCGTTTGCGATCGACAGGCCGGCGGCGTCGTCGGATCCATTGTTGACCCGGAGACCAGTTGAGAGTTGCGTGAGTGTTTTCTGCAGATTAGCCTGGGTCATCGACATGGAATTTTGGGCAGTCATTGCAGAGAGGTTGTTCAGAATTGTCAGCGCCATCGGTACATCTCCTTTTTTTACTTTCATTTCCCTGCACTCTGCACTCGATCGTTGTTTACGACTTCGACTTGCGAAGAGCTTAGGTTTCTTGTGACATAGACGTTATCGGCAGTTTCGAGAAAAACTTTAGCCTTTTAGCGAATATTTCTTCGCTTTCTACTTGAGGTAGTTCAGTAGAGAGTTAGGGAGCGTCTTTGCAGCGGCTGCGAGCACAGCGCTATGAGCCACTTCGGCCTGCGCGAGCGCCGTTGCCGACGTGGCAAGGTCTGCTCCGATGAGATCGGTCTGTCGCGAGGTCAGGGTCAGGGTCTCCTGAGCGAGATAACTTTCCTGCGCGTTCACCTGGTTGACGGTGCCAGCGTATATGGCTCGCTTCTGACCGAGGTAGTTGAGGGCGTTCGTGATGGACACGGATGCGGCGCCGATATCAGAGGTCGTTCCGGACTTGAGCGCTGTCAGGAGCCCTGTGAGGGAACCAAGCACGCTGGCTCCGGCGTGATCGAAGATCTGGTCGCCGGGAACATTGGTCTGGACAGTTTCCGAGTCGCCGATCGCGACATGATTGACACCACTGTTGCCGTTGTAGGCGTATCCGCTTGAGGAGGTCGGGTCAGCCGTGAAAGGTGTGGCGGTCTGAGCGGTGCCGGAGAAGAGGCTGACGCCCTGAAACGACATGTTGGCTTGCGATAGGACGGTAGAGATGATGCCCTGAAGTTGTTGGGCAGCGGCGTCGCGATTTGCCTGTGTAAGATTTCCGTTTGCACCCTCGGTTCCGAGCGTGATCGCCTGGTTGAGCGAGGATACGACGCTGCTGAGGGTGGAGTCAGCCATCTGAGCCTGAGACACGATCGAACTCGAATTTTTTGTGTACTGATCGATGTTCGCGGAGGCCGCGAGATTGCGGACCATCTGTGCCGAAGCGGATGGATCATCGGACGGTAAGTTGACCCGTTTGCCGGACGACAGTTGGCCGACGGCCGTGTTCAGCGATTGTTGCGTTTGCTGGATTCCTCTGAGAACGTCGGGCATTGTGTTTGGGTTTGCGCGCATTTTTCTAGTAGCCTCCGCCGCCGTTGCTCATATTGAGGATGACGGAATATAGGGTGTTGATCGTCGAGATGACTTTTGCCGACGCTTCATAGGATTGCTGGAAGCGGACCAGATTTACAGACTCCTCATCGATCGAGACGCCGGAGATGGAGCCAATCTGATTGGTGAGTTGCTGGAGAGAGAGTTGCATGGCTTCCGAAGTTGCCGTTGCGGTGGACGCGGCGGCGCCTACGTTGTAGACAAGCGAGGCGTAGGCACTGACCGGGCTTTCTCCGGAGGGAAGGACGGAGTTCTGGATCGCCGTAAGTTGGGCTAGGTTTCCGTTGCTATTGGGGGTGCCATCCGCGCTGGCAGCGATGAGCGCAGGGTTGGTGGTGGTCAGCGCGATGTTTGCAGATGCTCCGAAAACGGCCGAAGGGACCGTGAAGAGAGGCTGCCCGGCAGCTCCGTTTGCGTCATAGCCGGAGCTCTGAGCCGCGTTGACGGCGGCGGCGAACTGGCTTGCCAGGGTGTCCAGCTGGGTAAGGAGGGCAGTGGCCACGTTGTTGCGAAGGTGAAGTTGCCCCCCGATGGAGCCGGAACTTGCCGATGCCAGGCTGCTGGTGATGTCTGTACCGGTGGAATCGAGGATGTGTTGGAGGCCATCGGTTCCCGTGGTGACCTTGAGCGGAAAGCTGTGGCCGGCAACGACGAGGGGCGTTCCGTTTCCTATGGTAAGGGTGTCTCCGCTTTCGGTTTTGATTTGCGAGACGCTTGTGAGCTTGGAGAGTTGGAGGACGAGTTGATTTTTTTGGTCGGTGAGAGAGCCTCCGTCACTTCCGCTGGCGAGAACCGGAGCGAGCTGAGCGCTGAGTTGAGCGATCTGGCTGGAAATTCGGTTGATCTGCGAGACATCGTCGGGAATCTGTGCGTCTGCGTTGTTTTTCAGTTGGGTGAGCGCAGCTGAATCGCGATGAAAGGCCGTGGTGAGGCTTTTGCCGGCGGAGAGGATTGCCTGACGGGACGATGTATTTGCGGGGTCGGTGGCGAGTGCCGAGATGCTGTTGAAGAAGGTGGACAGCGACGATCCGAGGTCGGTGCCGGAAGCGGCGAAGGAGGTTTGAATCGCTTGGAGAGCGGAGCTTTGGGTATCGGCGCCACTGCCGATGGATGTTTGGTGTTGCAAGTTGATCTGCAGCAGCTGATTGCGAACGCTTGTGAAGCCGCCGAGGACGACGCCTTCGCCAACGGTGGAGTTTCTCTGGACCGAGGCGGCGGAGGTGAGGGTGACGATTTGGCGCGAGTAGCCCGCCGTAGTCGCGTTGGCGATGTTGTTATTGGTGATCTGCAGGGCACCGTCTTGTGCGAGCACGGATTGGGTGGCGATCGTGAGCGATGTATTGAGTCCGGGCAATGCTAGACCTCACAAGACAGGGTTTGCCGGGTTGAATTTCCGGCGTAGAGGGTTGGATCGACAGTTCCGGAGTAGCTGTTGTGGAGATTGGAGAGCAGCTGCGTAAAGCGTCCGGAGTGGTGGACAAGGATTTCGTAACGGTGGTTGAGATCGTGGACGGCCTGAGCAGCGAGGTGAATACGCTGTGCTATGAGTGGATCTGTCTTCTGACGATCCAGCAGGCGGGCGAGAGCTTCGAGCTTGCCGCAGAGGAGTTCCTGCTTCCAGACACTCTCTTCGAATACGGGGAGAGTGTTGGAAGCGATAGCGCTCATGGCAACCTGAAGTTCAAAGCCGAGATCTCCGAGTTCACGGAGATACATGGCGGCTACTGACTGCGGATCGTGTTGTAAGCCGTCAGCGTTCATGGTCGGTTCCGGTTTGGCTTACGCCGGGGAGTCTGTTGCCGGGTTGGTACGGTTACATGCCATCGTGGATGATGGCGGCGGCGATCCTGGAGGGATCGAGTTTGTAGGTGCCGTTCTGTATGGACTGTTTGAGAGCGTCGACTTTCGCCTGGCGGACGGGTGCCGTTTGCATGGCCTGGGTCGTGAGCGCTTTGACCGAAGCCTTGTTGGAGGAGAGAGTCGTACGATCCGTGATGGTGGAGGCAGCCTTGCTTCCGCTTTGAGCCGTGTTGGCTTTGGTGGGCGCTTGGGTCGCCTGAAGTGTGACAGGTCCTTTGAGATCGACTCGCATAAGAGCTCCTTTCGACGTCTAGGGAGCATATCGGCAGAAGCGGCCGATATGTTCAGTCCGAAACGTGGTGCGAGCGAAGATTTCTACAACTTTTGCGTGAAATGACCTGATTGCGGGATTTCAGCTCCTTTTGGAGGTCCTGTTGTCGAGTCGACGGAGCTGCTTGCTTGATGCAGTCCTTTTGCGACAAGTTTGGCGAGTCCGAGACCTCCTGAAGCCGTGAGAGAGGTCGCGAGCGACTGCATGGCGATTCCTTGGAGCTGATCCTTTCCGGGATCTTGATCGTCACCGGCGCCTCCGGGGACGGTAGCGAAGGTCTTTTCCGCGCCTTGCAGCCACTGGCCGATGAGGATCGACTCGAAGTCTTTTGCCGATTTCTCGATGGCGCGGTCGGTTTGGTTTGCGGGTTTGGCGACTGGGAGGATCCATCCGCCGGTTGGAGCGGACGGAGAGGAGATTGGGGTCATATTTAGATAACCTCGAGATCGGCTTGCAGGCCGCCGGCGGACTTGATGGCCTGGAGAATGGCGACGATGTCACGGGCGGTAGCGCCGATGGCATGAAGACCTTTCATGAGTTCCTCGACGTTGGCTCCGTTTTCGAGGCGTATGGATTGAGCGGCCTTGTCCTGAACGGCCAGTTGCGTGCTGGGAACGGTGGTTGTGGTACCGGTTGAGAATGGCGCCGGTTGGGAGACGTCGAAGACGGTTTCGACCTGGATGGTGAGGCTGCCGTGGAGGACGGAGACGGGGGAAAGGGTGACGTCTCCGCCAAGGACGACGGTGCCGGTTCGCTCGTTGAGGATGACTTTTGCGGGGGCCTGGAGGCTGATGGAGAGGTTTTGGACGCGGGAGATGAGTTCAGGGACGGATGTGAGACCGGCGGACAGGACGTCGACGTCGACGCGTCGGCTGTCGAGGGCGGTTGCGACGGTGTGACCGAACTCCTTGTTGATTCGGTCGGCGATGTCGTGCGTGGCCGTGAAGTCAAGGGTGCGGAGGAGAAGGGAGACGGTCTGGAGACGGTGGAGGTCGATGCTGACGTCGCGCTCGACGATAGCGCCTTCGGGGATGCGGCCGACGGTGGGGTGATTGACGGATTGAATGTTTCCGGCGAGGCCGGTGGAGTAGCCGCCGAGGGTGAGCGGGCCCTGTGCTTCGGCGTAGACCTGGCCGTCGTTGCCGTGGAGGGCGGTCATCAAGAGGACACCGCCTTCGAGGCTTTTGGCGTCGCCGACCGAGGAGACGGTGATGTCGATCTTCATGCCGCTCTTGGAGAAGGCGGGCAGAGAGGCGGTGACAAAGACGGCGGCTACGTTTTTGACGACGACGGAGCCTTGCGGGATTTGGACGCCGAGGCGCTGGAGGGTATTGGCGAGGGTCTGGACGGTGAAGAAGGTTTGTTGGCGATCGCCGCTGCCGCGAAGGCCGACGACGAGGCCGTAGCCGATGAGCTGGTTGTCGCGGACACCCTGGACTTCGGTGATGTCGCGGAGGCGGACCTGACGGTTGCCGGTGGAGGCGAGCAGGGATGCGGGCAGAGAGAGCAGGATGGCGGCGAGCGCGAAGAGACGCTTGCGGCGGTGGTGCGAACGGGTTTCGGGTGTGGTTGGCATCTAGAATCCGAAGAGCCAGAGGACGGCTCTGGTGAGCGGGTTGGGTGGGCGGACGCTGTCCGAGATGATGCCCTTGCCTTTCATTTCGATCTCGAGATTGCTGAGCAAGGTGGAGGGAACGACGTTGTTTGGGCTGACGTCGCCGGGGCGGGCGATGCCGCGGACGATGACGTTTTCGTGCTGGTTGTTGAGGAAGACCTCGCGCTGGGCTTCGACGACGAGGTTGCCGTTGGGAAGGACGGCGATGACCTGGCCGGTGAGGCTGGTGGAGAAGGTGGTGTTGGAGGCGGTCTGACCCTGGCCTTTGAGGGTGGTGTTGGAGTTGGCGCTGAGGAGAGGATTGACGCCGTGGGTGGAGATGCCGCCGGGGAGGCCGGTGATGGCTGAGTTGGTGGCGAAGGCGCGAGCGCTGTTCACGTTGCCGCTCTGGGCGGCGGCGGTTTGGACGGAGACGAGGACGACGATATTGTCGTGGAGGTTGCGGGCTTTGTAGTCGGCGCCGGGGTCGGTGAGGGGGCCGGCGGGGGACCAGAGGCTGCCTGGGGTGCGAGGGTCGGGGTAGGGCTGAGTGTCTTGCCGGAGACGGGCGAGGTACTCGTCGCGAAGTTCTTCGGGGGACTTCTTTTTTGGCAGTTTGATCGGGAAAGCAGCGGTGGCGACGGTGGAGGCCAGGAGGAGAGCGGGAAGGACGGATTTTTTGACGTGGGTCATATGGGTCATATGGGTTACATGAGTCATTGATCGCCGCCTTAGAGGCTGCCTTTGAGGGAGTCTCCGTCGAGGACTTCGGCGCGGTAGATCTGTTTGCGGTCGTCGAGCCCGGCGACACGGACGGTGTGGCCGACTGCGCCGTTTTCGAGGCAGACCACGGGGACCCGAATGTGGATGCGATTGCTATCGATGACGAGGGTGGCGTGGGCGCCGGCGCGTATGGCTGTGGGCTCTAAAGCGGGCTGGCCGCCGGGCCGATGGAGGTGAGCCTGGGTGAGGAGGTGGGCGGTGCCGGTGTTGGCGGAGGTGCTGTCGGGCCAGGTGAGGGTGGCGAAGAAGGGCAGGCACTGCCTTTGCAGGCTGCAGGCGATTCTGAGGCGGGCGGATCGATCGCCGGAGCGATCGATGGAGGTGAGCTGGAGCGCGGGGGACCGGTCGGTGGCGGTGATTTCAGCCGGAAGCGCGATCTGGTTGGTGGTGAGGGGAGCTTCGGGGGTGGACAGTGCGGAGGCCAGGTTGGAGGCGGTAATCGGGAAGCGCTCCGGACGCTGGAGCGAGGGTGCCTGCGGGTGTGCGGTCGCGGAGAGGAGCGCGAGCAGGCAGATGGGAAGATGGGGGACTGAGCGGGTCATGGTGTGTCTCTCGCTTTACTGGGCCAGCTGGTTGAGCTGCTGGAGCATTTCGTCGGCGGCTTTGACGACGCGGGAGTTGGACTCGTAGGAGCGCTGGGCGACGATCATCTGGACGAACTGGTCGACGACGCTGACGTTGGATTGTTCGAGCATTCCCTGGGCCAGGGCGCCTAGGCCTTCGGTTCCGCCGGGGGCGCCGATGACGGGTTCCCCGGAGGCGGTGGTGGCGAGGAAGATGTTGTTTCCGGAGCTGTTGAGACCGCCGGGGTTGGGGAAGATGGCGGTCTGGATGCTGCCTACCTGAGAGGCCTGGGTCTGGCCGGGCTGGGTGACGGTGACGGTGCCGTCGCTGCCGACGGTGATGTTGGTGGCGTCGACCGGGATGGCGATGGCGGGCTGGAGGGCGTTGCCGTCGGCGGTGACGACGTTGCCCTGGGAATCGAGGTGGAAGGAGCCCGCGCGGGTGTAGCCGGTCTGGCCTCCGGGAAGCAAGACTTGAAAGTAGCCGGCGCCTTTGATCGCCATGTCGAGCGGGTTGCCCGTGGTCGCGAATTCGCCCTGGGTCTGGATGATTTCGGTGGCGCCGGGACGGACGCCGAGACCGATCTGGAGGCCGGCGGCGACGGTGGTCTGCTGGGTGGCGGCGGATCCGGGCATGATGTCGTTCTGGTAGAGGAGGTCCGAGAACTGAACGCGGCGCTGCTGAAAGCCGGCGGTGGACGAGTTGGCCAGGTTGTTGGCGATGTTGTCGAGGTTGATCTGCTGAGCGGTCATGCCGCTGGCTGCGGTGTAGAGGGCACGAAACAAGGGAGGACTCCTACATTGCCGGTTGGCGAGGTGTTCAAGGGTTGTGGGTGAAGCGGATGTTTAGTCTTTGGGATTAGCTGACGCGGGGGAGATCCTGGGTTGCGGTTTTGTCCATTTCGGAGTCGAGCATGGAGAGGATGTGGCGCATGGTTTCCGCGGATCGTTGCGCTCCGATGAGTTCGACGACGCCGGCGACGGGATTGACGTTGGAGCCTTCGAGGGATCCCTGGCGAAGTTCGGATTTTGTTGCTAGAACGGCAGTGTTGGGAGGCGCCGCATAGTAGGAGGAACCTTGGCTTTTCAGATCGATGCTGGGGGCGAACTCGACGAGTTTGAGTTTGCCGGCGATGGCACCGTTTGCGGAGATGGTTCCGTCGGTGCTGATGGAGACGGGGCCTTTGTCAAGGGAGATGGGGCCATTGGTGCCCAGGACAGGGTCGCCCATCGCGGTGACGAGCTGACCCTTGGCGGAGATCTGGAAGTTGCCGGCGCGGGTGTAGGCGGTGCCGGTGGCGGTCTGGACGGTGAAGAAGGCGGGGCCTTCGATACCGACATCGAGGTCGTTTCCGGTTCGGGACATGGTGCCCTGGGAGAGATCGAGGCGGGTTCCGCTCAGGACGCCGTAGTTGTTGGCCGCCTGATTGAGAGGGGTGAGAGCGCCTTTGCCGGTTTGGGCAAGGACGGAGCTGAAGAGATTTTTCTGCGCGCGGTAGCCGGCCGTGCTGGTGTTTGCCATGTTGCTGGCGATGGTGTCGAGAGCTTGCGTTCGGGCGACCAGGCCCGCGCACGCTGCGTAGTATCCGCTGTCCATTGCTTGAAATCCTCATCCATGCCAAGTGCACGACGGGTGCCAATCGGACCGGGCAAAATTTGCCGGAGAACAGGGCTCATTTCAGCTTTGAGCGAGGATTTGCGGGTCTGGATGAGAGTGGGATGAGAGATGGCGGAGGGAGGGGATGCGGCTTTCTCATCTGAGGTGCTGTGTGCTTCTGCTAAGACGAGAGAACGGCTGCCGGGCGATGCAGGTATGGAGCGATGGGCAGGAAGTGGAGTGGCTTAAAGAAGGGCATGAGATCTGAGGTGCGAGGCAGGCTTGCCGACGCGCGCGGGCGGGTGGCGAGGGGCGAGCGAATGGGTGAGAAGCCATCTTTGTTCTCTCCTGGAGGAAGCGCGGCCAGGTCGTGTGCGTCCTTGAGGAGCCGGCGCCAGACCGAGGGAGTGCGGGGGTCGAGGGTTCCCCTCAGCGCGGCCGCGATGGGTGCGGGCAGAAAATCCATCTCCGGTTGCCAGAACTCCTGCTGAAGGTCGGACGTGTGGACGGGGAAGGGCGCGGACGAATGCTCGTTAGACGATGCAGGGAGCGATGCTGGGCGATATTTTTCGCTCCCAGTCTGCCAGCCAAGGATGGCGGGGAGGTTGTGGATGTCGTGCAGGAGGCCGACTTTCCTCTGGGCAGAGGCCGAATTCAGACGCGATGGTCTGGGCGACTTCGGCGACGGTGCGGGCGTGTTCGGCCGCAGCCGCCATTGCAGAGTTCCGCTCGCGAACATAGGGAAGGGCCGAGACGGCGTTGAACCAGGTATCGGTGCCGAGGCTGGCGATACAGTCTCCGACGCGGAGGGTCCGGTCTTCCGGGCGAGGTGCGTCTGCGGCGGAGGCGCGAAGGAGTTGGATGACGGCACCCATGTCTGTGAGGAGGACGGCCGAGATGGCGGCGAGGTCGAGGGCGGATTCCTGGAGGAGAAGATCGAGTTGCAGGATGGTGGTCGAGAGGACGGGGACCGGCGGGGGGGCGACGATGGAGGGCGAGGCGAGACGGGAGCCGATTTCGTTTCTGGCCGGCAGAGACGGAATAAGGTGCGAGACGTCACGCCAGGTATTGGTGCTGTGTTGGATCATCCTATGTCGCCTCTGCTGATACCTCTATCGGCAGAAACCAGGGATGAGTTCACTCTGGCAGTGAAGAATTTATGGCGGAGGTGTGGGAGTAGACCGGCGCACACCGACAGGAGAACCTCCGGGGACTTGTTGAAAAACAAGAGCGAAAGGCGAAAGCCGTACCTCAACGGCTAAAGCCGCACTGCAAACAAGAGCGTTTACGGCACGTCTGAAGCCGTGCCCTTAAGCAAAACGGAGTATTAGAGCAAATTATCTGTTGCCGTGAAGCGTATTCGGCAGAGCCGTTTTCCTCCGGAGAAAACGGCGTTGATCCCTGTGGCTCCCTATACACCGACAGGTAATTTGCTTTAGCGGTCGAAGAGGGAGGAGGTCAAGGGCGGGATCTCGGTGACGCGCATGCCGTAGTTGCCGTCGACGATGACGACCTCTCCGCGGGCGATGATGCGACCGTCGAGCATGAGGTCTACGGGTTCTTCTACCTGCCGGTCGAGCTCAACGAGGGAGCCGCTGGTGAGGTCGAGGACTTCACGGAGGGATAGCTGGCGCTGGCCGAAGCGAAGTTTGACGGTAAGGGCGACGTCGATGACGCGTTGCAGGCGCTTCTCGTCCGGGAGGGGAGAGGGGATGGAGGGAGCTTCCAGGTTGGACGTGGAGGGATGGGGTTTGGCTGCGGAGGCCTGGGGCGCGATGGCCTGGAGGAGATCGGGGCTGACGTGGAGGACGGCGCCGGCGCCTGGCTTGCTGTCGGCGGAGAGACGCAGGTGAGCGATGGGGGTGCTGCCGGCGTGGAGGATCTCCGCTTTGGAGGCCTGGACGGTGACGGCTCCGTGGTGGGCGAGGAGGGCGTCGATCAGAACGGCCGTGGATGCCTGAAGGGCGTTGAGAAGGGCGTCACCGTGCTCTTCGGCGATGGATTCCGCGGGCTGGCCGAGGAGTTCCGAGGCGAGATGAAGCATGTCGGTGGGTGTGAGCACGAGGGATGCGTGTCCCTGGAGGCCGCCGCCGAGCTCGAACTGGAAGCAGACGCTGGTGGGGTCTGGGGGGTGAGCTTCGATGGGCTTGGCGGCTTCGGCGAGCCAATCTGCTTTGGTGGCATTGGAGAAGGCGTCGGCGAGAGCTTTGGAGAAGCTGGTGACGAAGGGACTTTGGTGTGAGTTGGGGTCGGCGGGGATGTTCATACAGGTCGTAATCCTCTCTAGGCGTTTGGCCGGGAGATGAAGTCGGTTGAGGAGGGCAGGCCGAGTTGCGCGGCTTTCTGAGTTCCGCAGCGGACCGGGGTCGCTTCAAAGATCTCGCGGTTTTCGAGGGTGAGCCTGACTGGGGTTTTTACGGAGACGTTGAGGTTGATGAAGCTGCCTGGTTTGAGGTCGACGAGATGGCGGACGGGGACACGGAGGTCGGTGAGGTCGGTGGAGACGAGGAGCGAGCAGTTGAACAGGCGATCGCGGAGGCTGAGCGCGGCGGTGTTCTGTCCGGAGCCGCGGCGGGAGGGTTCGATGAGGCTGTTTCGAAGCAGGGTGTTGGCGAAGGAGGCGGGGATGACGATGCGGAGGAGGCTGGAGGTGCCAGAGAGGGCGACTTCGAAGACCATGACGACGATGCGCTCGGCTTGCGGGAAGAATTGTGCGGCGAAGTTGGGCTTGATGGAGTTTCCGGGGTTCAGGGTGACGGCACTTCCCTTCCAGGACGAGGCGAGCTGGTCAGCGACGAGAGAGGTTACGCCCTGGATGAGTTCTTCATCGATTTCGGTAAGTTCGCGGGCTTCTGTGAGAGCTTCTCCGCTGCCGCCGAGAAGGAGATCGATGATGGGAAATAGGAGGAGGCTGTCGATCTCCATCAGAAGCTTTCCCTGGGTGGGAGCGATGCTGTAGGGGAGCAGGTACTCGGTGGTTTGGATGTCTGTGATGTGATCCTGGACGGCGAGTTGGGTGAGTGTGATGAATTTGACCTCGACGGCGACGCCGAGATAGAGGCTGAGCGAGTTGGTGGCGTTGCGGGCGAAGGTTTCGTGCATGGTGGTGAGGGCTCGGGCGCTTTCGTTGGAGAGGCGGCCGGCGGAGCGGAAGTTGCAGGGGACAACTGAGCGGGTTTTGGGGCCGGATTTGACGGTTTGAGCGTGAGCGGCTTTGAGCATGGCTTCGAAGTCGCTGCGGGAGATTTTTTTCATTGGGCGGCACCTGCGGATGCGGGGATGGGAGGTGTGTGCGGACGGAAGTTGGGGTCGAGGTGATTGAGCGAAGATTTGAGTTTTTGGAGAGCGGCTGCGTGGATCTGCGAGACCCTGGAGGTGGCGGCGCCGATGACGGAGGCGATCTCTTTCATGGTGAGTTCGTCGCGGTAGTAGAGGGAAAGGATGAGCTGTTCGCGTTCCGTGAGATCGGCGATGGCGGATTCGAGCTGTTCTTTGCGCTCGTTTTCGAGGAACTGCTGAAAGGGTCCGGTGTCGGTTCTATCGGGAGCGGATTCGATGAGATCGAGGTTATTTTCGGAGTTGGATTTCGGAGAGCCTGTGGATTTTTGCGAGAAGATCTGCAGACCTTCGATTTCGGAGATGGTTTTCTGGAGTTGTTTTGGAGTGATGGCGAGGGCGGTTGCAAGTTCGGCTTCGGTGGGTTGGCGACCGAGGGTTTGTTTGAGTTCCGCGGTGCAGTCGGCGATGAGACGGCTTTTTTTGCGCAGGGTGCGGGAGCCCCAGTCGAGTTCGCGGAGGCTATCGAGGATGGCGCCGCGGATGCGAAATCGGGCAAAGGTGGTGAACTGGACATTTTTTGTGCCGTCGTATTTGCGGCAGGCGTCGATGAGGCCGAGGACGCCGGCGCTGACGAGGTCTTCGAGGTCGATCTGGCGGGGAAGGCGTTCGCGAATACGGGCGGCGATGTAATAGACCTCGGGAAGCTGCTGGACGATGAGGTCGTTGTGATCATCGAAGTCCACGCTGGCTGTTTCGTAGGCGATTTGCGCTGCGGTCATAGAGGCGCTCCGGGCGAAGTTTCAGGATGGCAGAGATGCAGAAAGAGCAATGCGGTTAGCGGACGACACCGAGCGAACGCACCTGGATGGCGGACGGGATTTCACTGGGGGAGATGACGACGATTTTGGGCAAGAAGGGTTCGAGGAGGCGGTGGAGGTAGAAGCGGCCCGGCGAGGAGCAGAGGAGAACGGGAGGGGCGGAGTTGATGCTTTCGCCGAAGGTGAGCTTGAGACCGTCGAGGACGCGACGAGCGATGTTGACCTGGAGGGCGCTGGAGGTGATCTGGTTGGGCTGAAGGTTGGCGGCTTTCATGCATTCTTCTTCGATCGAGGCGTCGAGTGTGACGACTTTGAGTTCGTTGTCTTCGGCGAGCAGCGGACGGATGAGAGCTCGGCCGAGGGCGTGGCGAACGGATTCCACGAGGGCGACGGGGTGTTTGTTGACGCCGGCGGCTTCGATGAGGCTTTCGAGGATGGTGCCGAGGTCGCGGATGGAGACCTGTTCGCGGAGCAGCTGCTGAAGGACGCGCTGGAGTTCACCGAGGGTGAGGAGCTTGGGGATGAGTTCTTCGACGAGCTTTGGATGAGAGTCGTTGAGGCGGTCGACGAGGCGCTTGGTTTCGCTGCGGGAGAGCAGATCGTGGGCGTTGGCTTTGATGAGTTCGGCGAGGTGGGCGGCGAGGACGGAGGTGGGTTCGACGACGGCGTAACCGGAGGCGATGGCCTGTCCCTGGAGTTCGGGTTGAATCCACTTGGCGCCGACGTTGAAAGCCGGTTCGACGGTATCGTAGCCGGGGAGAGCGGGGGCGTTCGGATCGGAGCTGATGGCGAGGAGGCATCCTCGGCGGAGTTCCCAGCGGGCGATTTCGACGCCTCGGAGATAGACGACGTACTCGCGTTCCTTGAGCGAGAGATTGTCGGTGATGTGGATGGAAGGGACGAGGAAGCCCATTTGCTGGGCGAGTTTTTTGCGAAGGGAGCGGACGCGGGAGAGCAGTTGTCCGCCCTGGGCGGCGTCGACCATGGGGACGAGGCCCACGCCGACTTCGAGCATGAGTTCGTCGAGCTTGAGGACGGCGTCCATGGGGTCGGGGAGTGCGGGGGCTCCGGGCTTTGCATTTGCGGCGATGGCGGCGGCGTGGGCTGCTTCGGCCTCGGCGGGAGCTGTGCCTTTCAACTTGTACGCGCCGAAGAAGAGTCCGGCGGCGAGCGAGAAGAAGGCGAACTTTGGGAGACCGGGGATGAAGCCGAGCGCGCAGAGGACGCCGCCGGCGATCCAGAGAAGGAGGGGGCGGCGGCCGAGCTGATCCTGAACGTCGACGCCGAGGGAGTTTTTGGAGGCGGCGCGGGTGACGACGATGCCGCCGGCGACGGAGACGAGGAGGGACGGGAGGATGGCGACGAGGCCATCGCCGACGGTGAGGATGGTGTAGGTTTTGAGCGCGTCCTGAAAGGGGATGCCCTGCTGGAAGACGCCGATGAGGAAGCCGGCCACGATGTTGATGACCATGATGAGGATGGTGGCGAGGGAATCGCGTTGCGAGAAGCGGGCGGCGCCGTCCATGGCGCCGCAGAATTCGGCTTCCTGAGCGATGAGTTCGCGGCGGGAGCGGGCTTGTTCTTCGTTGATGAGGCCGGCGTTGAGGTCGGCGTCGATGGCCATCTGTTTGCCGGGCATGGCGTCGAGGGTGAAGCGGGCGGTGACCTCGGCGGTGCGGACGGCGCCGTGGCTGATGACGAGGTACTGGATGGCGACGAGGGCGAGGAAGAGGACGAAACCGACGATGTAGTTGCCGCCGACGACGAACTGTCCGAAGGCTTCGATGACCTTGCCGGCGGCGGAGGTGCCCTCGTTGCCGTGGAGGAGGATGCGGCGGGTGCTGGCGAGGTCGAGCGAGAGCCGCATGAGGGTGAGGAGGAGGATGAGGCTGGGGAAGACGGAGAACTGGACGGGTCGAAGGATCTGGATGGCAGTGAGAAGGACGAGGACGGAGGCCGCGATGGAGAGGGTGAGGAGGAGATCGAGGACGAAGCCTGGGAGCGGCACGAGCATGACAAAGAGCATGGCCACGGCGGTGACGGGAACGGTCCACTCGCCGGAGCCACGGAGGAGCCGGGAGATGCTGGATTGGTTTGGAGATGGGGTGGGGGCGGACGACATTATGGAATGATGACCTCTCCCGCGGCGTTTCGGCTGCGACTTTTGGTGTCTTGCGCGCGAACTTCCGCTTGTGCGCGGAAGACGAGGACGAGGATTTCGGCGACGGCCTGGTAGAGGTCGGCGGGGATGGCGTCGCCGACTTCGACGCTCTTGTAGAGGGCCTGGGCGAGCGGCTTGTTTTCCATGATGGTGACGTTGTTGTCGCGGGCGATCTCCTTGATTTTCTGGGCGAGGAGGTCGGCACCTTTGGCGACCACGAGGGGAGCCGGCATGTCGGGCTCGTAGCGGAGAGCGACGGCGAAGTGGGTGGGGTTGGTGACGACGAGGGTAGCGGTGGCGGCGGCCTTGAGGGACTGGCTGCGGCGCATGGATCGCTGGAGTCTGCGGATGCGGTTTTTGATAGCTGGATTGCCGTCCGATTCCTTGTACTCCTGCTTGATTTCCTCGCGCGTCATGCGGAGGTCGCCTTCCATTTTTTGCCAGGTGAGGAAGTAGTCGACGCCGGACCAGACGAAGAGGACGGCCGCGGCCTTCCAACCGACTTCGAGGGCCATGCTGCCGACGAGGGCGGCGAGTTGACGGACGCCGAGGTCGGAGGACTGGATCATGTGGCGCCAGTTGGATTCGAGGGAGCGGATGCCGAACCAGAGGATGAAGCTGAAGGGGATGAGGCTTTTGAGGAGGTTGCTGAGGCCGACCGGGGAGAAGATCTGACCGAGTTTCGAGGCTGGGCTGAAGCGCTCGAATTTGAGCGACAGGGCTTCGGGGGCGAGATTGATGCCGCCCTGGGCGACGCCGGCGACGAGCGACAGGAGAAGGCCGACGAGGAGGAGGGGAACGATCCAGCGGAGGACTTCGACGGCGTTCCAGAAGAGGATGGGGCCGTTGCTTTGGAGGTCTCCGGTGGCGGCGGCGTCGAGGGTATTGCGGTAGAGGCTGGTCCAATGGGCGGCGGCCCCGCCGGTCATAAGGGTGAGGGCGCCGGCGATGCCGACGATGGCGAGGACGCCGGGGAGTTCGCGAGAGCGGGCGACCTGGCCCTGCTTGCGGGCTTTTTCGCGACGTTTCGGCGTGGGTTTTTCGGTTTTGCTGGAGTCGGCCATAGGGACTTATTTTGCGAGTGAGAGAAGGTGATCGGCTTCGGCCATGGAGGCCAGGAAGAGGCGTTCAAAGAGGGGCGGCCAGTACTTGAGGGTGGCGATCAGGAGAACGATGCCAAGGACGCTCTTGACGGCGGGGCCGAGGAGCATGAGGGGGGCCTGGGGGGAGGCTTTGCCGAGCAGGCCGAGGATGATGTCGGTGACGAGGGTGGCGGAGAGCACGGGAGCGGCGATCTGGACGCCGATGGCGAAGACGCTTCCGCCGGCACGCAGAGCGGCGAGGGTGAAGGTGGCGGAGATGTGGGCGGAGCCGGGTGGGAGGGCGGCGAAGCTGGCGCCGATGGCGCGAAGGAGCCAGAGGTGGACGTCCAGGCGAAGGAAGATGAGCATGGCGATGGTCTGGTGAAAGAGGGCCATGACGGTCGATTCGACATGGGTCTGGGGATCGAGGATATTGACCAGGGAGTAGCCCATTTGTACGGACAGGATCTGTCCGGCCATTTGAACGGCGTCGAAGACGAGGTTGGTGGCGATGCCGAGCGCGGCGCCGATGAGGAGTTCGCCGAAGACGAGGGCGGGCCAGTGGCTCGGGGTTCCGACGTGGAGGGTCTGCGACACGACCGGATAGAGGAGGGCGGTGAGCGCGAAGACGAAGCCGGCTTTGACCCGCGCGGGGATGGCGACGGAGCCGAAGAACGGCGCGAAGAGCATGAGTCCGGAGAGGCGGACGCTGACGGTGAGGAGGCCGCCGAGGGTTTGCTGGAGAGGAAGGGCCGAAAGGTCGAGGTTCATTGGAGAACACCGTGGAAGTTCGAAAAGAGGTTGACGGTGTAGTGCGCGAGATGCCGCCACATCCAGGGCATGAGGACGAAGAGGGCGATGCCGGTGGCGAGGAGGCGGGGGACTGCGGAGAGGGTCTGGTCCTGGAGCGAGGTGAGGACCTGGATGATGTTGACGAGGAGGCTGACGAAGACGGCGATGGCGAGGATGGGCGCGATGAGGATCGCGACCTCTTCGAGCATGAGTCGGCCGAGAACGACGATCTGATCGACGCCCATTAGTTGAAGCTCCGCATGAGGGAACCGATCAGGAGGTTCCAACCGTCGACCATGAGGAAGAGGAGGAGTTTGAGCGGTGTGGAGATGACGACGGGCGGCAGTTGCATCATGCCGACGGAGGTGGTGATGGAGGCGACGACCATGTCGACGACGAGAAAGGGGAGAAAGAGCACGGCGCCGATCTGAAAGCCGGCCTTGAGTTCGGAGAGGATGTAGGCGGGCAGCATGACGCGGAGGGAGAGGTCGCCGATGTTGCGGGGTGCGGGCTCTTTGGCGAGTTGGAGGAAGAGGGTGGCGTCCTTTTCTCGGATGTAGTGCGACATGAACTCACGCATGGGACCGCCAGCGCGGACGAGGGCGTCGGTGGCGGTGATCTCCCCGGATTGGAGTGGAGCGATGGAGCCGTCGTAGATCTTCTGGCCGGTGGGCTGCATGAGGAAGAAGGTGAGGATCATGGTGAGGCCGATGAGGGTCTGGTTGGAGGGCGTGGTTTGGAGACCGAGGGCCTGGCGGAGGAAGTGGAAGACGATGAGGAGGCGGGCGAACGGAGTCATGCAGAGGAGGATGGAAGGGATGAGCGTCAAGAACGTCATCAGGACGACGATCGTCCAGGGGGCGGAGCTTCCGCCGAGGCCGGAGATGCGGAGTTCGTTGGGGGAAGGCGGAGGGTTGAGGGGTGCGGGAGCTTTTGCGGGGACGTTGGTGGTCGGGGCAGGCTTGGTC
>CAXSGC010000039.1:0-33694 GCA_964236945.1 uncultured Acidobacteriaceae bacterium
GTAGCTGGGAGGTGTTGGACAGGGAGTTCAGACGGGTTTCGGGGAAAGCCACAGGCAGGCAGAGTTCCAGGATAGAGCCGGGCAGACGCTTCAGAACCAGACCTCTCGCCCGAGGGGGGACGCCGGGTTTGTGCAGGGTCAGAGAACGACAACCAGGCAGCAGGGAGCGCCAGGGCAGGGGGAGTCGCGTCTCTGGCCGAGGCAGCCGGTTCAGCCAGAGGCGCCGATTCGGGCCACTCAGCCGCCGATTCGGGCCACTCAGCCGCAGATTCAGGCCGGGCAGAGGCAGCAGCCAGTGATGCCGACCCAGGCCACTCAGCCGGAGTCGCCGATTCTGGCCACTCAGCCGCGGTCTCCCATCCGGGCCACTCAGCCGGTCCGGTCGCAGCCATGGGGAGCGCAACAGCAGCAGCAAACAATGCGAGGCGCTCAGCCCGGACGAGACGCCCGGCCGGTTCAATCGGTGCAACCGTTTCAACCACAGCAACAACAGCAACAACAGCAACAACAGCAACAACAGCAACAACAGCAACCAGGCGATGTGGGTCGCACGCGGGGCGGGCCGATTCGCGACCAGATATCCCGACCGCCGCAGGACGGGACGCTTCCGGCGGGAAGTCCACCTCCGATGGAAGGTCGGAGTCAGCTATGGCGGGCTGGTCGGGGCCAGATGGAAATGGAACGTCAGCGCCCCGATGTGCGGCCGGATGTGCGACCGGATGGGAGGACCTATGTGGGGCCCGATGTGCGACCGGATGGGCGGCCTGATGGGCGGCCAGACGCAAGCCGCGCGCGACCGCAGATACCCGCGCAATCCCGACCCATGGGTGAGGAAGTCGGACCGCATACGCAGCCGACGCCGACGGTCCGATCTGCGCCGCAGATCCCGGCCCAACCCCGCGTCGGGCCGGAGTCGCGTCCGCCTGCACCGCCTGCGCGTGAGGATCGGGCGCAACCTCACACAGACCATCGCTCCGGTCGATGACCATCGCTTCGGTCGATGACCATCGCTTCGGTCGATCTTAAGACTGGACAACACCGCTTCAGCCGTGCCGTAAGCGCCTGGAGTCAACCGGCCTTAAACCCTGTTGGAATGCTGGAGGAAGTCGTGAGCGTGTTTCCCTGAAGCAAAACGGCTGGGGAGAAAATGTCCAGCACACGTGGCGTACTTACTCTCCCAATTTCGTAAACTTGAAATAGGGGCCGTTTCACCGTCCTCCTCGTCACGTTCTAAAAAAAAGAGGATTTCCGGCAGATATTTTCACAAAGTTGTCCAACCGACTCCCGAGATAGAGCTAAGTTGTTGATTCTGGCTATTTTGGACGTAAGTATCTGTGTTTTCAATGGCTTACAGCCACCATGAGCTTGTAAGCCGTTGATTCTGGGCGCTTTGTACCAAGGCAACCCCCCTTCATGGGGGGGGGTGGGGGGTGCCCCACCGGTCCCGTCACAAGGCGCGTCGATCCGGACCTCGCCGAGCGGGCGCTCACCGAGCCGTCAAACAGCGACGGCTTCTGCTCTGGCTTCAGCTCCGGCTTCAACTCTGCCGAGTTGCGGGGTCGAGTTTTGTGAGAGCCTTTGCCCGGCTTCGTCCGGTCGGTTCGGCTGTTCTGGACCTGAGTCTCGTGCCACGAAAAAGCGTTCCACGGCATCGAGCACGGCGCCCCCTGACTTTGCCTCGAAGATGGATCGGCGAAGAGCGGCGCCGCCCGTGATTCCGTGGGTAAACCAGCTGGCAAACTGCTTCATCTTGCCGACGCAGTCGCGGTCGACGCTCTTGTTGGGAACGCTGCCGAGCACCGATCCGGCGCCGCGCTCCTCGGCCGAGACCTCATCGACCAGCATCTGGAAGTAGGTTCGGATCATGCCGTAGCGATCTGCACCGATCGGCTCGTCATAGTGGCCTGTCGCGGTGTACTGCGCGATCTGGCGGAAGATCCAGGGATTGGCCGGCGCTGTGCGGCCAATCATCACCGCGTCGCAGCCGGTGGCTTCGACCATGGCCGCGGCGTCCTCCGGCGTTCGGATGTCGCCGTTGCCGATGACCGGGATCCGGATGGCGTCTTTGACGGCGGCGATCCACTCCCATCGGGCCTGGCCGGTGTAGCCGTCTTCCCGGGTGCGAGCGTGGAGGGCGACGGCGCCGAGACCGCAGCTCTCGGCCATGCGGGCGAGTTCGACGCAGACGATGTTGGCGTCGTTCCAGCCCATGCGGAACTTGACCGTGAACGGGATGGACACGGATCGGCGAACGCGTTCAAAGATAACTTTGATCAGCGGCAGATCCTTGAGCAGGCCGGAGCCGCCGTTGCAGGCGACGACGCGTTTGGCGGGGCAGCCCAGATTTAGGTCGACGATGTCGAAGCCGGCGTCCTCGATGATACGCGCGGAGTCGGCGAGCGTGTCGGGATTGGATCCGAAGATTTGCGCGGAGATGGGATGCTCGTCGTCGTAGTAGGTGAGGTAGCGCTTGCGCTTGGACTCGCGCATGCGGCTGAGGCCGTCGGCGGAGGTGAACTCGGTCATGATGAGGCCGCATCCGGACTTCTGGTTGGAGCACTCGGCTTCGATTGTGGAGGCCGTGCCGGCGAGCGAGGGCGCACCGCCGCTCGCGGCCGAAAACAGGCTAGCGTTTTTGATGAAGCGGCGGAAGACGGTGTCGGTGACCCCTGCCATGGGGGCGAGCACGGTGGCCGGCGCCACGCGGACGGGACCGATGCTGAAGCTCGCGGGGACGCGGGTCCGCTCGGGCATGCTGTGAGCGATCGGCGAGTCCCAGCGGTTCTGGTCGAGGGTATAGCGCTTCTTCATGAGGCTGACGTCTGCGGGCGATGCGGACTGAGGTCGAGCAAAAGAGAAGGCCTCCGCGGTAGAGCGAAGGCCTCTTCGGTTTGGAGCCTGGCTTACTTCGCGGCGGCAGTTCCGGTGTTGGCGGCTGCGGCCTTTCCGGCGTCCGACTTAGCGAACTTTTGACGGAAGCGTTCGACGCGTCCAGCCGTATCGATCAGCTTCTGTTTGCCGGTGAAGAACGGATGGCAAGCGGAGCAGATTTCGAGCACAATGTCGCCTTTGTGGGTGGAACGCGTCGCGAAGTTGGTGCCGCACGCGCACTTGACGTTGATGGTGTTGTATCCGGGGTGAATTCCTTCTTTGGGCATGGTTGCTTGGATCCTTTCTTGTGGCGCCGGCCTGGTCTTATGGCGCCGGCCTGGGTATGGGGTCGCGGATCGCTTGCAAGCGGCGAGTGTCACGCTCACATCGATGATCCTGTCGCGACCTGCGAATTCCTCAATAGACGAAGAAAGTCGGCGCTTTCCTCAGTCTACGTTGGATTCCCACACCGGGCAATCGGATTCAGGGGCTGCGATACTGGACGCTGCCATGCAAGAACCTTGCCAACTTTGCGACGGAACGGGCCTGCGCGTCGTGACCGAGCCCGACGGCAGGCGATACGCGCAAGGGTGCGAATGCCAGCTGAGCGCGCGGACGGAGCGCATGCTGAGCCGGTCCGGAATTCCGGCCCGCTTTCGCGGCAAGACGATCGAGTCCTACAGCACGGAGGGACGACATCGATCGATCTTCGCGGCGCACCTGCTGGTGCGTCGGTTTGTGGACCAGTATCCGTATGCCATGGATGGCCTGGGTCTGGTGCTGGTGGGGACGAGCGGCCTCGGAAAGACGCACCTGGCGGCGGCGATTTTGCAGGCGCTGATCGTCGAGAAGCGGGTGGATGGCCTGTACTACGATTATCAGGAGTTGCTCAAGAAGATCCAGAATTCGTATAACGCGACGGTTTCGACGACGGAGCTGGGGCTGCTGCGGCCGGTGTTTGAGGCGGAGGTTCTGGTGCTCGACGATCTGGGCGCGGCGAAGCCGACCGATTGGGTCTGGGACACGGTGTCGCACGTGCTGAACTCGCGCTACAACCGCAATCGAACCACGATTATCACGACGAACTTTCCAAATCTGCCGCCGACCGCCCGAGCGGAACGGGCGACTGCTGCCTCCGCGACGCAGGCTGCCATGCGGGGCGAGACCCTGGGCGACCGGATTGGCGAACGGATGCGATCGCGGCTGCACGAGATGTGCGTCTTCGTCGAGATGGAGGGAGAGGATCGGCGGCAGGCGGAGAATCTGGCGCATTTTGAGGCGTTTTGAGCAGTTGTCTGCACTGGAGCGGAGCGTGTGGCCGGAGCCCGGCGAATCCACTTGCCGCGAGTAAAATCGCAGCATGAGTGACCCGAACGAGACCCCTCTTCTGCCCGAAGCACGGCCGAGCGCATCCGGTTCCCTGTTTTCTTCTGAGGCGGGCAGGCCTCGGCGGGGCCGGACTTTGGCTGTGGTGCTCGGCGTGGTGGCCGTCGTGGTGGGTCTGCTGGTGGTGTTCTCCGGTCACCACGGTGCTCGGCGTGCTGCAGGGTCGGCCGCTGCCCTTCCGGCAGATCCGTATGCGATGAGCCTGCCGATCTCGGATTTGGCGATGAGTGAGTCCGAGAGCCTTTCCGGAGGGAAATCGACGTTTTTAGATGGAAAGATTCGCAACACAGGATCGGCGACCGTGAACGGGATCACGGTGCAGGTGTTCTTCCGCAATGAGGAGGCAATGCCCGCGCATGTGGAGACGCTGCCGATGTCGTTGATTCGGACGCGGGAGCCCTACGTGGATACGCAGCCGGTCGCCGCCGCGCCTTTGAAGCCGGGGGATGAGCGTGAGTTCCGGCTGATCTTTGAAACGTTGCCGGCAAACTGGAACACCCAGATGCCCGAGCTGCGGATCGTGGGGGTAAAGACCAGGTAGCTGAATGGCGACCTGGAGGGGGAGACCAAACTGGAAAGCCGCTAAAGCAAATTACCTGTTGCTATGGATTACCTATTGCTATGGAGCCGGAGGGAGTTGTGCAGGGCCGTTTTCCTGGGGAGAAAACGGCGTCTACATCCGTGGCTCCCGATACACCGACAGGTAATTTGCTTCACCGCCTTGTCTGTAATACTTTCCGGGCATGGGGTAGGATCTACCCGCAAACATTACGGTGGGCCTTCCTTGCTAGCGTCGGTTCCGCACGCAAGTCATTCAGAAACAAGGGCGATGGAGACGCTTCGTCTTTGGCATTCGAACTGCTCTACAAAGAGTGTTCCGTTGTTCTGGCGCTGTTGTGTCTCGCGCCGGCGCAACGTTTCACGGGAGCAATGATGATGATGTCAAAAGTTTCGAAGTACGGAGTTTCAGCGTTGGTTCTGGGAGGTGCGCTTTCCCTTTCGGCCGCGGCGCAGAACAATCAGCCTGTCGCGGCTGCGTCTAGCCAGAATGCTGATCCAGCAGCTGCCCCGGCCATCAACCCGGACGATAAAGGGACGTACGCAACCGGGAAGCCGCTTGAGATGCAGTCGAAGGAGGGGTTCTGGGGTCACATGAATCCGCTCGCGCGCAAGAAGTGGGTAAAGCGGCAGGTGGATCCGATCAAGGACCGGACCAACGAGCTGGACCAGCTGCAGGCAAAGAATCGGAATGATATCCATGATGTAGACGGTCGCGCGCAGGCCGGTATTCGGAGAGCGAACGATGCGGCGGCGTTGGCCGACCAGCACGCTCAGGACGCGGGCAATCGTGCCAATTCGGCGAACACCCTCGCGGGCACGGCGAGTTCCCGGACAGAGTCTCTGCACGGTACGGTCAGCAATCTGGACCAGTATCAGACGGTCTCCTCGACGGCGGTTCCGTTTGCCGCTGGTCGGACAACCCTGGGACCGGGTGCAAAGTCGAGCCTCGATGCCCTGGCAGCCACTCTCAGCTCAGAGAAGGGGTATATCATTGAGGTGCAGGGCTACAGCAAGGCCGGTGTACAGAGTTCGCAGAAGATGGCGGACACGGTTGTTCGGTATCTTGTCACTGAGCACCAGGTGCCGGTCTACCGCATTTATAAGAGCGGACTCGGCAAGGTGAAGCCGGCTGAGGGCGAGACGGCGATGATCAACGGTGTGCGGGTGACTCTCCTGCACAACAGCCTGGCAACGATGGGCAATACGACTGCGTCCACGGAGGCTCCGATAGCGTCTAAAGGGTATAGCTCTGGCACAAGCAACACGCCAGCGAACCAGTAAGTTTTCTGGGCGGTGATCAGACTTTTACCCCGCCGTCCCAACAGGTTTGCAGGACAGCGACTTCAGATCGCGCTTGCAAAATACTCTCCTAACCAGAGAGAACCAAGGCAGATTGGCCCCTCACGCGAGGGGCCGTTTTTTTTGCTGGTGGACTGCGGCGTGAACTCGTAAGAGCTCTTCCAGAACACCCTGCAGTTTGTCCAGTCGCAGGGCATTGGCTCCGTCGCTCTTTGCGTGGGCGGGGTCTTCGTGCACCTCGAGAAAGACTCCATCGACCCCTGCCGCCACCGCCGCGCGTGCTAGCACAGGGATGAACTCGGGCTGGCCGCCACTGACTGCTTGTCCTTCCGAGCCGCCGGCGCTGGCCGCGCTGGGGGTCTGGACGGAGTGCGTTGCGTCGAAGATGACCGGAGCAAACTCGCGCATGATCGGCAGCGAGCGCATGTCGACGACGAGGTTGTTGTAGCCGAAGCTGGCGCCGCGTTCGGTCAGGCAGACCCGGCCTAGATTCATGCCGCGGGCTGGATTGTTGCCGCGGGCTGGATCCGTGCCGCGGGCGCTGCCGGATGCGCGGACTTTCTCAACGGCGTGGCGCATGTCCCAGGGCGCGACGAACTGGCCTTTTTTGACGTTGACCGCTCGGCCGGTCTGGGCGGCGGCGATCAGGAGATCGGTTTGGCGGCAGAGGAATGCGGGGATCTGGAGGACGGCTTCTACGTCGCCGAGGTGGTCCGAGACGCGGGCGCAGTCCTCGGGGGTGTGGACATCGGTCAGCACGGGAAGACCGGTCGCCTGTCCGATGTCGCGCAGGATGCGGGAGCCTTCTTCGAGACCTGGGCCGCGGAAGGACCCGAGCGACGTCCGGTTGGCTTTGTCGTAGCTTGCCTTGAAGATGTACGGGAGCTTGAGGTCCGCGGTGATTCGCTGGATGGCTTCGGCGAGTGAGCGGGCGTGCTTTTCGGACTCAAGGACGCATGGACCGGCGATGAGAAAGAGTTGGCCGCCGCCGATAGAGACAGGGCCAACCTGGAAGGGGGTAAGCACAGAGCTATTCGATCACAGCGAACCTGATTGTGGCACGCGGGGCCATCAATGCTTGAGAGCTTTTCCGAATTCGGAGAGCAGGAGTGTGGCGAACGACAGGCCGCGGCGGCTGTCTTCGCCGACGACGCGCCTGCCGAGCACCCACAGGCCGGGTGTTTTGGCCTCGTCCTGGTGCTTGAGCATGGCGATGTCCATCGAGTTTGCGAGGCAGTTGAGCACTTCGGGGTCGAGTGTGGCGAGGATCTTGGCGATGGCAAGGATGTTGCGGATGCCGGCGACCCCTTCCGGCAGTTTGGCGTACTCGGAGACCTTGCCGGCGATGAAGTTTTTTCTGCCGACAAGGCCGTAGAGCAGGTCGAGGACGCCTTCGCGATGCGAGACCTCGAGCAGACCCCAGAGCACGAGGAGCGCTTCGGCGTGCTCGACCGGCGCCTCTTCCAGTCGAAGTTGGAGCTCCTGTTTGGGGTCGACCGGCTCTGGTTTGAACTGGAGGGGATTTGCCATGCTGGGAGGGACTCCTTCTGCTCTGTTCCTTCTGCTCTGGTTTGCGGAGCACGTACGGCGCTTAGACCGTCGTGGATTTGATCTGGACGAGCTTGTCGCCGGGCTGCGTTCCGGGCAGGTGGTAGTCCGAGCGCGCCCATTTCTGCTCAATCTCGACTCCAGGCTGCGGTGTGCGGTGGCCGTAGCGGAAGTTCTGCCGCGGCAGAGGATTCTCGCCCTGCTCCGGAAGCACGGTCATCGAGACGGACAGCTCCTTGAACGCGGGGGTGTGGGTCGCGCGATCGGTGTGGCTGCCGGTGAGTTTATTGACGGGCTCTTCGATCGAGTTCATCGGCATGTACATCTGCTTGCCGAAGACGCGATCGGTGACGAGCACACGCACGCGCAGACGACCGTACGGCGAGTCGAGCTGGACGTGGCGACCGGAGGTGAGGCCGCGCTCCGAGGCGAGCTCGGGCGAGACCTCAAGGAAGGTATCCGGCGTGATGGACCGGATTCCGGGCGAGCGATAGGTCATGCTGCCCTGCTCGAAGTGCTCGAGCAGGCGGCCGTTGTTGAGGTGAAGATCGTAGGTGACGCTGGTCTCCTCGGACGGCGGGATGTATTCGAGCGGATAGAACTTCGCCTTACCGTCGGGGAACGGGAACTTGTCCTTGAAGAGCAGGGGCGTGTCGGTGCCGTCCTTGGCGACCGGCCACTGCAGGGTCTTGTAGCCTTCGAGCCGATCGTAGGAGACGCCGGCGAAGAGCGGTGTGAGGCGGGCGACCTCGTCCATGATTTCAGATGGATGGCTGTAGTTCCAGCCGCCGGCGCCGCCGAGCTTGCGGGCGATGAGCTGAATGATCTCCCAGTCGGGCTTCGATTCTCCGAGCGGCTCCAGCGCCTTGTACAGACGCTGGATGCGGCGTTCGGTGCTGGTAAAGGTGCCGTCCTTTTCGAGCGACGGCGACGCGGGAAGGACGAGGTCGGCATAGGCGGCGGTGGCCGAAAAGTTGACGTCTTGCACGATCAGGAACTCGATCATACGGAGAGCTTCGCCGACATCCTGGGCGTTCGCGTCCGACGTGATGGTGTCTTCGCCCTTGATGTAGAGGCACTTGAGCTTTCCGGCGTGGATGGCCTCGATCATGTCTCGATTGTCGAGGCCCTTGGTTGTCGGAAGCGTGACGCCCCAGTCGGCTTCGAACTTGGCGCGAATCTCGGGATCGTCGACGGATTGGTAGCCCGTGAAGATGTTGGGCATGGAACCGAAGTCGCTGGCGCCCTGAACGTTGTTGTGGCCACGCAGAGGGTAAGCGCCGGTGCCGGGGTGCATGTAGTTGTCGGTCAGCAGGAGCAGGTTGGAGATGGCGGTCGAGCTGTCGGAGCCGCCGCAGTGCTGCGTGATGCCCATCGCCCAGAGGATGCACACGCCTTTGGCGTTGGCGATCTCGTGCGCGACTTCGGTGAGGGTCGCGATGGGGACACCGGTGATGCGTTCGGCGTACTCCATGGTGAAGGGCTCGAGCGAGGCCTTGTATTCGTCGAAGTGATTGACCCATTGATTGACGAAGTCCATTTTGGCGAGGCCGTTGTCGATCAGGTACTTGGCGATGGCGGAGAGCCAGACGATGTCGGTCGAGGGTTTGGGGCGGAAGAAGATGTCGGCGCGCTCGGCCATCTCGTGTTTGCGCAAATCGGCGACGATGAGCCGTTGGCCGCGATGCTTGTGCGAGCGTTTCACGCGTGTGGCGAGCACGGGGTGGCTCTCGGCGGTGTTGGAACCGACGATGAGGACGAGGCCGGCCTGCTCGATGTCGGAGATGGAGCCGGAGTCGCCGCCGTACTTGACGGTGCGCTGCAAGCCCTGGGTCGCGGGCGTCTGGCAGTAGCGCGAGCAGTTGTCGATGTTGTTGGTGCCAATGACGGCGCGCGCCAGCTTCTGCATGAGGTAGCTCTCTTCGTTGGTGCACTTGGAAGAGGCGATAAAGGCGAGGGCGTCGGGGCCATGCTTCTGTTTCGTGGCGGTGAATCTTTCTGCAATCAGGTCGAGCGCGACTTCCCACGGGATCTCGACGAAGGTATCGCCCTGGCGGAGCAGCGGCTTCGTCAGGCGGTCCGGGGCGTTGACGTAGTCCCAGGCAAACTTGCCTTTGATGCAGGTGGAGATGCCGTTTGCGGGGCCGCGCATGGGCTCGATCTTGAGGATGCGCCGGTCGCGCGTCCACACGTCGAAGGAGCAGCCGACGCCGCAGTAGGTGCAGACGGTTTTGGTTTTGCGGACGCGCTCGTTGCGCATCTCGGCTTCCATCTCGGAGAGAGCGAGGATGGGACCGTAGCCGGTGTTGGGCTCGATGCCTTTGACGACTTCGATCATGTCGTCGAGTACGGGCGCGGGCAGGTTAGTGAGATATCCGGCGTGGCCGAGCATGCTCTTTTCCATCAGAGCGTTGCAGGGGCAGACGGAGACGCAGTGGCCGCAGGAGACGCAGGAGGAGCCGGCGATCTCGTGTCCGCCATCCCACAAGACGCGTGGGTGAGCGGAGGTCCAGTCGATCGTAAGCGTCTCGTTGACCTGCACATTTTGACAGGCTTCTACGCAACGCCCGCAAAGAATGCACTGATCGGGATCGTAGCGGTAGAAGGGATTTGACATGTCCTTTTCGTATGGTTTTTCGAGATACGGCCGGGCCTGGTGCTTCACATCCAGCTCGGCGGTGGCGTTGTGCACTGTGCAGTTCTGGTTGTTGTTGTCGCACACCGTGCAGTACAGCATGTGATTCTGCAAGAGACGGTCGAAGGCCTCGCGCTGCGCGATGTCGGCGCGCTCGCCCTCGGTAAAGACGGCCATGCCGGGCGTGACCGGGGTGGCGCAGGAGCGGACCAGATGCCCATCCGCAACGACCATGCAGGTATCGCAGCTCTGGATGGAACCCATCTGCGGCAGATAACAGACCTGCGGAATCTGCTTGGCCTTCTTCGCGGTCGAGAACCGGTTGAGCGCCTCGACCAGAAGCTCTCCCGCGTGCGCCGGAGCGGCATTGCCGTTGATCGTGATTTCGGCGTCAGGGGTCGTGTCCGGCGGCGTGTTCAGGAGCGACTTCGTGGGCTGCATGTTTCCTCTGATGCCGAAGAGGATAGCAGGCGTCGACGAAGTACGGTCCGAGCGCAAGGGCAAGATCAAACATAAAGATTCCGATCTGAAGTATCGGCATCTATGTAATACGCCTGCACGCGGCGTCCTGTATGGGACCTTGAGGCTGTACGCGAAACTTCCTCATAAAGGACACGCATGTCTGCCAACCCGAATTTGGACCCGCGCCAACTTGGCCCCGAGCTACTCTTCAATGAACAGAATCACCTCCCCTCTCCCGGAAAGGTGCACGAGCACGATGCGCCCGCGGATCCGAGCCTGACCAGTTACATCGGCTCAGGCCGGTCAGTGGAGCCAGTGGACCGGGGACCCATCATTACAGGAGGCGACTCCGGCGTTGGCCCGGCGATCGCGATTGGGTACGCGAGAGAAGGCGCCGACGTAAGGGTCAAAGCGGAGACCGAGCACGTGAGCCGGCTGGAGATCGTTGTGAACAATGCGGCGTCCCAGAGGGTGCGGGAACCCGTCGCAGAGGTCGGCCCTGAATTGCTTGAGCGAACGTCGCAAACCAAACTCTACCCGAGGCTTTGTTCCTGCAAAGCCAGGCGAAAGCGAAACACCCCGGAAGAGGGTCTGTTCGCGACGCCGCGATAAGAGGCCGCCAATCGCAACTGGCGCTCCTGTTGGTCGTTGTCGGGAGCCGGGAGCCAGCTACGTGACGGGTGAGGTGTACGGAGCAACGGGGCGCCCGGATGCCTTGTGAGGAGACTCGTGTGAGGCGAGAAGTCTCGACGGAGCAGGCAGATCAGGCTGCGAATGCCGGTTTGCAGGAAGACCTGCCGGGCGCACGAGGAGCTTTGGACACAGCGCCCGGCCACACTGGCCAAAGGGGTCAGATTCGCATCGGCATCTCCGGTTGGCGGTACAAGCCCTGGCGCGGCGTCTTCTATCCGGCAGGTCTGCAACAAAGGCGTGAGCTGGAGTTTGCGGCGCAGAAGTTCAACTCGGTCGAGATCAACGGGACGTTTTACTCGCTGCAGCACCACACGAGCTTTCAGCGATGGGCCGCCGAGACGCCGGACGATTTTGTATTCGCCATCAAAGGTTCGCGCTTCATCACACACATGAAGAAACTGCGCGGAATCGACCAGGCATTTGCCAATCTGCTGGCGAGCGGTCTGCTTGCCTTGGGACCGAAGCTCGGGCCCATGCTGTGGCAGTTCCCGCCGCAGATGCGCTTCGATCGGGAGCGATTTGCGGACTTCTTCCGGATGCTTCCGCGCTCGACGGAGGCCGCAGCCGAGTTAGCCAGGCATTGCGATGATCGTATGCTCTCGCGATCTGTGCTCGACGCGAGCTGCGACATACCGCTGCGGCACGCGGTTGAGATCCGGCATGAAAGCTTTGTCGCGCCCGAGTTCATCGATCTTCTGCGCGAGTACGAGGTTGGTCTCGTGGTGGCCGATACGGTCGCATGGCCGCTGCTGTTGGACGTCACCTCAGACCTCGTCTACGTGCGTCTGCATGGATCGGAAGAGCTGTACGCGAGCGGCTACTCCGAGCAGGCGCTCGACCTGTGGGCCAGGCGCGTGGTGACGTGGGCCAGGGGTGGGACGCCGAGCGCGGCCGCGGGGGAAGGTGTCGAGGAACCGAACCCGGCGCGGCTGGTCAGCGGCAACCAGGCAAAGGCACGGCCGCGGGATGTTTTTGTTTACTTCGACAACGATGCGAAGGTCCGGGCTCCGTTCGACGCGATGCAGCTCCGAGCGAAGGTGGATGCTCTGATCGGGGCATAGCTTGTGGGCGCGTTGAGCGAGTACGCCGGGTGGGATTGTGGGACTCTCAGGCGTGGACGGTGGCGGGCAGGATCTCTCGGACGTCGACCCACCGCGTTGGATAGTCGCCGGTGTAGCAGGCCACGCAGAAGGAGGCCGGCGAAAGACCGCTACTGGGTTCGCCCTTGGTGCAGGCGTGGGTGAGGCCGACCAGGGAGAGATAGGCAAGAGAGTCGGCTTCGATGAAGTCGCAGATCTCGCGGACGGACTTGTTTGCGGCGATGAGGTGTTCCTTTGAGGGGGTGTCGACGCCGTAGAAGCAGGGGGAGATCGTGGGCGGGCACGAGATCCGGAGGTGGACTTCGGTGGCTCCGGCGCTTCGGCACATGCGGACGATCTTGCGCGAGGTCGTTCCGCGGATGATGGAGTCGTCGATCAGGATGATGCGTTTGCCTTCGAGCAGCGACCGGACCGGGTTGAGTTTCATGCGGACGCCGAAGTCGCGGACGCGCTGCTCGGGCTGGATGAAGGTGCGGCCGACGTAGTGGTTGCGGATGAGGCCGAAGTTGAACGGGATGCCGGATCCGGCGGCGTATCCGATGGCCGCGGTGACGCCGGAGTCAGGGACGGGGACGACCAGATCGGCCTCGACCGGAGATTCGCGGGCGAGTTGGCGGCCCATCTCGTCGCGGGATTTCTGCACGGGCCGGCCGTAGATGCGGGAGTCTGGCCGAGCGAAGTAGACGTGCTCGAAGATGCAGGACGCGGGCGGGAGGGTGCCCGGGGCGAAGCGGCGCGAGGTGACACCGTCTTCGGAGACCATGATGAGTTCGCCGGGTTCGACGTCGCGCTCGTACTTCGCGTGGAGCAGGTCAAAGGCGCAGGTCTCGGAGGCGAAGACGAAGGTGTCGGGCGCGCCATTTTCACCGCGGATGCGGCCCATAGACAGAGGGCGAAAGCCGTGCGGGTCGCGGGCGGCGAAGATGCGGTTGCGCGTCATCATGACGATCGAGAAGGCGCCGTCGACCTCGGCGAGCGCCTCGGCGATCGAGTCGACCAGCGTCGTGGCGCGGGAGTGCGCGATGAGCTGCACGATGATCTCGGAGTCGGAGGTGGTCTGGAAGATGGCGCCGGCGCGTTCGAGGCGTTCGCGGGCGGTGCCGAGGTTGACCAGGTTACCGTTGTGCGCGATGGCGATGAGGCCGCGGGTCGACTCGACCGAGATGGGCTGGGCGTTGAGCAGAGCCGAGTCGCCGGTGGTGGAGTAGCGGGTGTGGCCGATGGCGATGTGGCCGGGGAGCTTCTGCAGGACGGGGTCGGTGAAGATTTCGGAGACCAGGCCCATGCCCTTCATGTCGGTGATGGTGTGGCCGTCGGAGCTGGCGATGCCGGCGGACTCCTGACCGCGATGCTGGAGGGCGTAGAGGCCCCAGTAGGTGAGGCGGGCAGCGTCGGTGTGGTTGTAGATGGCCATGACGCCGCAGTGCTCGCGGAGTTTGTCGAAGGGGAGCGACGGCTCGCTGCGCTCGTCGTCGCAGGGAACAGAGTGCGCGAGATCGTCCCTGATTGCTGGCGAGCGAGGATCAGGCATTGGCCGCCAGCCTCTTCTCTAGGTTCATGGCAAAGGATTCTAGGTCTTGCGCAAAGCGCGACACAAGCTGCGAGGGCTGCTCGACGTTGGCTTCCAGAGCAAACATGCAGGCTTCTCGCATGGATTCGAGTACCAGACCGTAGTGCAACCACTGTCGAGGGGATGAGAGCACGAGTCCGTCCTCGCCGGCTTGCCGGAGGAGTTCGCGCGTGCTGAGATAGGCTGCATCCTTGTTGTCGCTAAGCGCGACGTGGGCTTGGCGCAAGAGACTCTCGGAGAGGTTATAGGTGACCTCGAAGCTTTGCAGCACGCTGAGCTGGAAGGCTGGGTTTTCCGGCTCGCGTTCCAGCTGTGTGAGGCCGCGCCGCAGCCACTGAATTGCACGCTTGTAGTTGTTGATGTCGATCATGCGGTGACCACCTCGGCGGCTAGCTGGGATTCGAGGGTGTTGGAGTAGGCTGCTCGGAGGCTTTCGATTGATAGTGGCTCGGAGTTCCACGTCTCAGTTCTAAGTTGGAGAGTGCCGGATACTGTGGTCCCGATGGCAACGCACCTGCTCATTCGAGGGAGGCGCTCAAAAAGCGCTTCAATATGCGTTCGGTGCTCTTGAGCGCATGTCAGCAGTAATCCAGGACTCTCATCGAAGAAATTAACTGGTGAATACTCGTTCCAACTCGCCGGACTGTCTTCGCCGCGCCAGTTCGCGTGAACCGAAGCCCCGATACCTGCTCGTAAAGCGGCCTTACAAAGCGCTACTGCCAAACCGCCGCTGCCGATGTCACTTGCGGAAGTAATAAGGCCGAGTTTAATAGCTTCCAATAGCTTATCGTTCAGGTCTCTTGCGAAGCTTGCTTCTAAATCCGGCGGAGTGCCCCATTCCGTCGCCAGAATCACGCGAGCAAACTCGCTTGATCCGAAGCTGCGCTGGTTCTGGCGCTGAGGGTGATACGCATAATTGAACGCGGCTAAAACGACCTGATCAGCAGCCTGGAATGAGCTGGGGACAGCTTTGGTGACGTCCTCGAGGATGCCGACGACGCCGATGACGGGGGTGGGGTAAATGCCTTCGCCTCGGGTTTCGTTGTAGAGGGAGACGTTGCCGCCGGTGATGGGGGTTCCGAGGGCGGTGCAGGCTTCGGCGATGCCGTCGATGGCGAGCGAGAGCTGGGCCATGATTTCGGGCTTTTCGGGGTTGCCGAAGTTGAGGCAGTTGGTGGCGGCGACGGGGATGGCTCCGGTGCAGGCGACCTTGCGGGCGGCTTCGGCGACGGCGTGCATGGCTCCTAGCTTGGGGTCGAGGTAGCACCATCGGCCGTTGCCGGCGAGCGCCATGGCCAAGCCGCGCTCCGATTTCGAGACCGGGTGAGCGGAAGGCGGTCGAGCCTCCGATCGAGACCCCACCCTTTCCGATAAAGCCGGAGAGGATGGGGCGCCCTGTCCCATGGTCGTTCGTGATGCGGGGCCTTCCCCCTCGCCCACTCGACTTGCCTGAAGCTCGCTCGGGGTACCGCCCGATTCGTGGGTACCGGATTCATGGATCGCGGGGTCGGGGAAGACGACGGAGTTGGTGGCGTCTTCGTTGCCGGTGGCGAGCGTGGCTTCGCCCTGCGGGGTGGAGGCAGCGATGAGATGGGCGAGTTTGCCGAGGATGCTGTGATCGACCGCGATGGGATCGAGATCGGCCGTGGGTGGTACGTGGGGGGCTGAAGTCGCCCCGCTTGTGTCTACGCTGCTGGACGATCCAGCCCCAGCTTCGCCTGTAACAGGAGCCGCGGGCTGCCCGTGTGCTCCATCTTCGCCTGTTTGCTGCTTGTCTGTTCCCTGATCCCTGCTCCCCAATCCCTGCTGTCCGGTGCCTTTGATCCGGATCACCCCAGCCTCCGAACCGGGGCCCTGCACGGTGTTCGTCTGCACCATCGAATCGTACTGCTCGTAGATGTAGCGCTTGTCGCAGATGTTCGGGCTGGCGAGCAGCTTCAGGAGGTCGGCGGTGTAGTCGCGCGGCTTCTTGAGCTCTTCGAGCACCCAGGCGGGTGGATCTTTGGGAACGGGCGGGTTCCATGTGCCGACCGGCCGGTGGTAGACGGGGGCGTCGTCCGTGAGCGCCTTGTTGGGGATCTCGGCGACCAGAGTTCCGCCATGTGTGACGCGCATGATGTCGTCTGCTGTCACGGTGCCGATGATCGCGGCGTCGAGGCCCCACTTCGCGAAGACCCGGAGCACCTCGTCCTCTTTGCTGCGCTCGGCGACGAGGAGCATGCGTTCCTGGGACTCCGAAAGCATGATCTCGTAGGAGCTCATGCCGGTTTCGCGCTGCGGCACGAGGTCGAGCTCGATGGTGAGGCCGAGCTCGCCGCGCGCGCCCATCTCGCAGGTGGAGCAGGTGAGGCCGGCGGCGCCCATATCCTGAATGCCGAGGACGGCGCCGGACGGCAGATGCATGGCTTCGAGGCAGGCCTCCAGCAGCAGCTTTTCGAGAAACGGGTCGCCCATCTGGACGTTCGGGCGCTTCTGCTCGGAGCCCTCGGTGAACTCCTCGGACGCCATGGTTGCGCCGTGAATGCCGTCGCGGCCGGTCTTCGCGCCGACATAGATGACGGGGTTGCCGACGCCCGTGGCCTTGGCGTAGAAGATCTCGTCCTTGCGGACCAGACCGAGCGCGAATGCGTTCAGCAGCGGATTGCCGGAGTAGCACGGCTCGAAGCGGGTTTCTCCGCCGAGGTTGGGGACGCCGAAGCAGTTTCCGTACCCCGCTACGCCGGCGACGACGCCATTGGCGACCTGATGGTTTTTGGCGCGGAGTGCATCGTCGAGCTCGTCGTCTGGAGTCAGCGGACCGAAGCGCAGCGAATCCATGATAGCCAGCGGTCGCGCGCCCATGGTGAAGATGTCGCGGAGGATGCCGCCGACGCCGGTGGCGGCGCCCTGGTAGGGCTCGATGTAGGAGGGGTGATTGTGCGACTCGATCTTGAAGGCGCAAGCCCAGCCGTCGCCGACGTCGATGATGCCGGCGTTCTCGCCGGGGCCCTGAACGACCGCGCCGGGACCTCCGCTGCGAGATCCGTGGGTCGGAAGCCGCTTCAGGTGGACGCGTGAGCTCTTGTAGGAGCAGTGCTCGGACCACATGACCGAGAAGATGCCAAGCTCGGTGAGCGAGGGCGTTCGACTAAGAAGTGCAAGAATGCGGGCGTACTCGTCCGGGGTGATGGAGTGCTGTTTCAGCAGAGCCGGCGTGATGCCGCACGGCGTGGGGACGGCTTGCGAGGCGGGTCGCTGAACTTCCTGGTTGGGCATGGCTCGCTTATGGAGATTGTCGCATGCCGGGGGCTCAGGTGGGTTCTAACGGGAGGTGGGGGGCCGGTGCAAAGAAAAAGGGGAACCCTTTGAGGGTTCCCCTTGGTTAGGAGGTTGCAGAAAAGCTACGAGATGAACTTCGCAGCGAACTTCCGGCGAGCGACGCCTGCCGCACCGACGAGGCCCGTACCCAGAAGGACGAGGGAGGAGGGCTCCGGAATAGGCGAGGGATTCGGGGTGTTCGTGCCGGACGGAATGAAGGCAATCGGCCCAGTCACCGCGGTGCCATCCTGAATGGAGATGTTGCCGAGGGTGAAGGAAGGGGCGTTGGTCATCAGGATGAGACCGGCGGACGTCTGTCCCGGCAGCAGGAAGAAGTCGAAGCCGATAACACCGCCCGCGGGTGCGCGCGTTGCATCGTACGGTGCAACGGTGTTGGGGGCGACAGTGTAGGAAGCGTCCACCAGATAACCATCAAAGCTCGAGGTCGTCACGCGCTCGATCACCTGGGTTGGGGTTGCGCCCGAGGGGCTCAGGTTAGCGACCTGGATGACGAAATCAAGGCAGCCGGCGCAGTAGATGTTGTTGGGGTCAGAGAACACGTTCTCCGTGTACGCACCGGTGAAGGTGGGAGCGGAGACGAATTGAGGTCCCGTAAAGGCAACCAGTGTTCCACCAAAGGTCCCCACACTGGGCGTGACGGTGGTCGGCATGTTGCCTGAGGGTATGGGGAGCGAGGTAGCAGAGGCAGAAACCGACGCGGCCAAAGCCAAGGCGAGCGATGCGGCGAAGTGCTTAATCATTGAAGACTCCAGGGAGATCGAGATTGCTGTTGCACAAAGGAATAGAGCAACTTTACGGCCAAATTCGTATGCCGTTGCTGCGCTCTGTATCTGCCCCGTTTTGCTGGGCTTACAGAATACGTCCGAAGTTGTAGAACAGATTGCGGGCGGGTAATGTGCAAAGTATTGCCTATGGCCCGAAGGGAACTTCTCTTCCACTCTCAAACCTACCCTCATCCGAACTCTCCCCGCCGGTTTTGCATGTTGACTGGGCCCTGCAACTAAACATAGAGCAAGAGTTACGGGTGTGCTGAAATTTAGTTACTAAAGTCCGGCCGGCACTGGGGACTGCGATGTCATAGCATCGGCCTATGGCGCACGCCCAGCCCTTCCCTGCCCCGGTCTCGCATTTCGCAGGGACAGATGTGTGCAGTGTCCCGTGGCGCATCTTCTGGATCGCCTTCTTCGTGCGGGTGGCGGTGATCAGCCTGGCACACACGTACCACATCCGCACGGGTGGAGATCACTTTCAGTTTGGCTGGGAGCCGGGCCGGATCGCCCGCGCCCTGGCGACCGGGTACGGATACGCCGACCCGTTTACCGGCCACACCGGCCCTACCACATGGATTCCGCCGCTCTTCCCATCTCTGCTGGCCGGCGTCTTTCGCGTCTTTGGCGTTTACACCGCCGCCTCCGCCTGGGTCATCCTGGCTATTAACAGTCTCTTCTCCGCCGGCACGGCGCTCGCGGTTTATCAGATTGGTTGGCGGTGCTTCGACGCGAATGGATCTGGAAGGCGGGTCGGTCTCTGGTCGGCCTCCATCTGGGCGCTCCACCCGGCGGCCATGCAGTATGCGGTGCACTGGATCCTCGAAATGTCGATTGCCACATTTCTGCTGACGTGGGTCTTAGTCTATGCCCTCAGAATTCGAGGCGTTGGCCATTCGATCCTCGAGGCGGTCGGAGACCGTCATTCGCTGCGCGCCTGGCTGATGTGGGGTCTGCTCTGGGGGTTGATCGCCCTTACCAATCCGTCACTCCTGCTGTTCCTCCCGGCCTGCGGTCTCTGGATGGTCTGGGGATCTTCACGCGCCGAGCTTCCGCGCGCCGTTCGCGGCCTGGCTCTTGGCGGTGGGATTGTGGTCTTGTGCCTCTTGCCCTGGATCGTCCGCAACGAGCGGGTGTTCCACGCCTTTATTCCGACACGAGGAAACCTCGGCGCCGAGTTCTACGAATCTACGCTCAACGAAAACTCCGGATTTCCGTGGGGAACGACAGTGCCGTTGGTCGAACGCGACCCGGAGTATCAGCGCTACAAGCAGCTTGGTGAGCTCAGGTACGTCCGCGAGCAGAGTGCTCGGGCAAGGCTCAGAATCCACGACCATCCTGGACAGATCGCCCGGTGGACGCTCCAGCGCGTGTTTTTCTTCTGGGCAGGCGTTCCGCACCCCTTTGAAAAGAGCGTCGCTCTCGAGATCGGCCGCGAGATGAACTACGCGTTTGTCAGCATCGCGGGTTTGCTTGGGCTGTTGCTGGCGCTCAGAAACCGGGCTCCGGGTTCGATTCTGTTTGCGCTCGCCTTCGGCTCCGTACCGCTGATCTACTACTTTGTCACGGTGCAGGCCCGATTTCGGCACCCGATCGAACCTCTGTTGACCGTTCTGGCCGTGTACCTGTTCCAGACGGCCGACCGGAAGCGAGCCTGGTCTGGGTTCCGCTTTTAGGCAAGCCCGCGCCGTGTGCCCGGGTTCGCCCGGTCTGCCATAGTAAGAGGATGAAGCGAGTTCTAGTGACAGGAGCGTCGGGTTTCTTCGGCGGTCTTCTGAAGCGGCGCCTGCTCGACGAGGGCTTCGCGTGCGTCAACATCGATCTGGTAGCGGATGTGGACCGGCATCCCAACCTCCGCAGCATTCAGGGCGACCTGCGCGATGCCTCGGAGGTCAACTCCGTCTTCGCTGAAGCGCCGATCGACGCCGTGGTGCACTGCGCCGCCATGCTGGCCCATGACAACATCTCTGACAGCACACTTTGGACCTCGAACGTCGACGGAACGCGAAATGTGGCCGAGGCGTGCCGCGCGTTCGGGGTTAAACCGCTCATCTTCACCTCGACCAACTGCCTGTGGGCGAGCGATCTCGGCCACCCGGTGCGGGAAGACGAGGCTCCAGCCCCGGTCGAGCTCTACGGTCGGTCGAAGCTGGCCGCCGAGGAGGTGCTTCGCGAGTACAGCGCCGACCTCCACGTGGTCACGATCCGCTGTCCAACCATCATCGACAGCGGCCGGCTTGGCCTGCTCGCGATCCTGTTTGAGTTTATTCGCGACGGAAAGCGCGTCTGGGTGGTCGGCGATGGGTCCAACCGATACCAGTTCATCTACGCGCAGGATCTGGCGACGGCCTGCATCGAGGCTCTCTCCTACGGATCTTCGGACCTCTTTCACATCGGATCGGACGAGGTCCCGACGCTGCGCGGGGTCTACGAGGCGGTGATCCGAGTGGCTGAGACCGGGTCGCGTGTGGCGAGCCTGCCGAAGGGGCCGGCGATCGCGGCGATGAAGCTGGCGCACAAGCTTAAGGTGTCGCCCCTCGGACCGTACCACTACCGGATGATCGCCGAGAGCTTTGTATTTGATACGACCCGCATCCGCGATCGGCTCCACTGGCGACCTACCCTGACCAACGAAGACATGATGGTGCGCGCTTACCGGTACTATGCGGAGCAATCGGAGGAGATCCATGCACGCACGGGCGGCAGCGAGGATGGGGCGGTCTCGGCGCATTCGCGACCCGCGGCCATGGGCGTCATCCGGCTGTTGAAGTGGATCAGCTGAATCCGCAATGAAGCAGCGCGACCTCGCCTGACCTTGACCTCGACGTTGCGGGGCGGTAAACTTCTTTAGTTCAGCGGTGTTGGACAGTCTGCGATCGGCAAGCATCGATTCGCGTCTGGTCACAGCCATCCACTAGCGGGAGCCGCGCACACAAGGACATCTAGAAGAAGCGTCGCTCGCCTTACGTTAAGGAGCGCGTCAGGAGTTTGATTATGTACGCAGTCATCCGCACGGGCGGAAAGCAGTACCGGGTCACCCCCGGCGAGACGCTCAAGATCGAGACGACGCCCCACGAGAACGGCACGGTCGAGTTCTCCGACGTTCTCGCGGTGAGCGGAGAAGCTGGCAAGTTCGAGCAGGACCTTGGCGGCGCCAAAGTGCTGGCATCCGTGGTCAGCGTCGGCCGTGGCGAAAAGATCCTGGTCTTCAAGCTCAAGCGCAAAAAACAGTACAAGAAGATGCAGGGACACCGGCAGAACTTCGTCCAGGTCAAGATCAACGAGATCCAGGTCAACGGGCAGAGCTTCGGCGCCTAGGGAAGAGCTTTTAGCGCATAGGAATATAGATCGGACCCGCCTTCGCGCGGGCATCACGGGAAAGTGGCGCCGGACCTCCAGGCGCGGGAGAGGGAAGCAGACGTGGCACATAAAAAAGGACTTGGATCTTCCAAAAACGGTCGCGATTCCAACGCGCAGCGGCTCGGCGTCAAGGTGTTCGGCGGGCAGACTATCCTTGGCGGCGGCATCATCGTCCGCCAACGCGGCACCCCGCTGAAGCCGGGCGCAAACGTCGGCCGCGGCAAGGATGACACGCTGTTCGCCAAGATCAACGGAGTTGTGCGCTTTCAGGATCGCGGACAGAGGGGCCGGTTCGTTGCCGTCGATCCAGTCGCGGCAGCACCGATGGCGTAAGGTCTCCTCAAATCCTCTTAAGGCCTTGCCTGCGGGTGGGGCTTTTTTGCGTCGGTAGATTTCTGCCACAGCGGCCGAGTCGCATACGATGAGTGCTTTTCGATTGGCCAAGAGGACCAGGCGGCGAGATGGAGCGGGCCATTGGGCCGAGATCGGTTCCGGCTCGGAGTGGGAGCGCGTCGTGGCGTATCAGTCTGTGGTGCCTACCGGCTGACCAGCTTTACAGCTTCTCGGCGACCGGCTTTCCCTTTTCGTTCAAGGTAATCCGTGCTCTGGGGACCTCGTGGTCGTGCGTAAACAGCACGGTCCAGCGCTCCGGGATCGCCCGCGCCAGAAAGCGTTTCCGCTGCTCGATGCAAAGGAGCGGGTCGAGGTCGTAGCCCATCACCCAGGTGGGGTCCAGGTGGTGGCTCGTCGGGATCAGGTCGCCGATGTAGCAGGCGTGCTCCTCTGCCCCGCCCGGCGCGCGGGACCTTAGATGGACAGCAAGCATATGCGCTGTGTGGCCTGGAAAGAGTTCCACGGAGACGCCGGGAACGATCTCGTGCTCCACACCCGGGCCGGACAGATCCGCCTCTCCGAGCAGCGTCATCTGACCCGACTCGATCAGCGGGTCGTAGTTGGGCGAAAGATAGCTGACCCGGTCGCGGTCAAGCTGTAGATGGCCATGCTCCACTTCGCCCCGGTGCGCGAAGTAGCGCGCGTTTGGGAAGGTCGGGGCGATCGAGCCATCCGGCCCAACCGTCGTATTCCAACCGCAGTGGTCGAAGTGCAGGTGCGTATTGATCACAACGTCTATGTCAGTGGGCGAGACGCCCGCCGCCGCCAGCGAGGCCGGCAGCAACTCCTGATTCTCATGGATCTCGCGCATCCTGGGCGTCTGTTTGTTGCCGATGCCGGTCTCGATCAGGACGGTGTGTTGCCCGGTCCGCACCACAACCGAGTTCAGGCCGAGGCGGATGCGGTTCTGCTCGTCGGCTGGGATGCGTTTCTGCCACAGGGTCTTCGGAACGACGCCGAACATCGCACCGCCGTCCAGCAGATACGTCCCATCGGTGCAGTGGAGAAGTTCGAAGTCGCCGAGGGCCGTCGCCCCCCGGAAGAGCTGGATCTCTGTCATACCCGGTCGGAGTAGGCGGAGGGACTCCGATGTTGCCCCAGCGGGCTCAGGCCGTGCGCTCAGCATCCAGGTCCGCGCTAAGAGACTTGCGACGCAATCTCGCGGGCGCGGGAGGCTTGGTCCACGGCTGCCGTCAGGAGAGAAGATGTCGTCGAAGAGGTACCCAGGACCAGAGTCCGGTCCACTGGTCGCTGTGCCTGGAAGCACTGGCGGCAGAGCACCGGACGACCTTGCGTCGGCTTGAACGGAACCGTCGTCTCGACGCTGCACGCCGAACAATGCGTCCGCGTCTCCGTTCGAGAGATGCCGGCCGCTGCCGGTCCCGAGCCGGCCTGCATGCCCGCGCCGGCACGCCGACACTTGCACGGTTTGCACCGTTTCGGATCGTTTTTGAATTGTTTATCGAAGAAGAAGAGCTGTTCGCCGGCAGTGAAGATAAAGTCGCCACCACAGTCGATGCAGGACAAAAGACGATCCATGAAGTCCACGGTGATTCTCCCATTACGTGCAGGTAGAGAAAACAGGGCCCGGGTACAGATGGACAATGGTGTTTCAGTTTGCCGGATCGTTACACAAAGTGTTCCGGTTCGGTGGCGCGCTCGCGAAAGAGACGACGTTAGAGCCTGCCGTAGAGAAAAGACCGTTCACGATAGGTACGTGTCGATGAACGGCCTTCTCGGGTTTACAGGGAATCGGATGAGCAGGCTCCAGGGTGACTTGAGCTGCTTAGTCCTGTTCCTTGCGGATCTTCTTGCGGTTGCGCTTGCGCGCGAGCGCTTCTTTCACGCGCCGCTTTTCGCCCGGTTTCAGGTAAAAAGAGTGGCGCTTCACTTCCTTGATGATGTCTTCGGTCTGCACCTTGCGCTTGAAGCGCCGCAGGGCATTCTCAAGGGGTTCGCCTTCTTGAACTCGAACCTCTGCCAAAAAAAACACCTCCAACCAGACCCAAACGTTGAGCCGTCTTTCAGATTACTCCGCTTTGGGTGGGTTTCGACGCTATTTTCATGCGAACTTTCTGGGAAAAGCTCAGCGTGCCGGAGGTGCCGGGGGGCGTCCGGTGATTGCGTCGCGGCCCTTCGGTATCCTGAAACCATGTCATTGATCATGAAAGTGCGGGGCACGCGCGATCTCCTGCCACCGGAGACGGAGCTTTGGAATCGGGTGGAGGCCGCCGCGCGTTCGGTCTTCCGGCGTTACGGCTACGGCGAGATCCGAACCCCTGTCTTTGAAGACACCCAACTGTTTGCCCGGGGCGTCGGCGAGGAGACCGACATCGTCTCCAAAGAGATGTACACCTGGGAGGATCGTGCGCGCGCGGAAAGCGAACGCAGCCAAAGCCTGACCCTCCGTCCGGAGAACACCGCCGGCGTCGTTCGCGCCTACATCGAGCACAAGCTGAACGACACGGGCATGTTGCAGAAGATGTTCTACATCGGACCGCAGTTCCGGCGCGAGCGACCGCAGCGCGGGCGATACCGGCAGTTCTGGCAGATTGGGGCGGAGGTCCTCGGGCCGCCCTGGTCCGGGGCGGAAAGTCCGCTGCGCGACGCCGAGGTGCTTGAAATGCTCGCAACGTTGCTCGATGAACTGGGTGTGCGCGGATGGAAGCTCCTGATCAACTCCATCGGATCGGCCGCGGATCGGCCCCGCTACATCGAGGCCCTCCGTGCGGCACTCGATCCCGTGAAGAGCCGGATGTGCGAGGACAACCGGCGACGGGCGGAGACCAATCCGCTCCGTGTGCTCGATTCCAAAGCACCCGAGGACCAGGCGATCATCGACGGTCTGCCGAAGATCGCCGACTTTCTGGACGACAGCTCGCGCGCACACTTTGCACAGGTGCTCGAAGCTCTGGACGCTTGCGGCGTGCCCTATCAGGTCAGCCCCCGACTTGTGCGCGGTCTGGATTACTACACCCGCACCACCTTTGAGTTCACCGTTCCGGACGGCAGCGGCCTCGGAACCCAGAACGCTCTGCTCGGCGGCGGCCGCTACGACGGCCTGTCGGAGATGCTGGGCGGATCAAAAGCGCCCGGAATCGGATTTGCGATCGGAGAAGACCGCCTGATCCTCACGCTGCAGGCCCAGGCCGCGGCCGAACAGGAGCCGGCCGAGCCGAAACTGGACGCCTTTGTCGCGCCCATGGGTGTGGCGCAGAACGCCTCGGCTCTTCTGCTCGCACAGCAGTTGCGGCACGCCGGGCTCCGCGTCGAGGTCGGCGACGGCATGTTTCGGCTGAGGAAATCCTTCGAGACGGCCGACAAACTGGCTGAGCGCATGGTCATCGTCGGCGAGGACGAAGTAGCCTCGGACGTCTTCACCGTCAAGCACTTCAGCAAGGGGGAGCAGAGCAAGGTGCCCCGCGCGGATCTGGTGGCGGCGCTCTCCCGGCCTGTCGGCTAACACCCGATCGACGGTTGGGAGCGGGATCGCATGAACCGCATGCTGACCTAATCTAGTCTAATGACCGGCGCTTGCAGAGGCGTTCTTCGGCGGCCGAGGGATGAAGAAGAGCAGGGGAAGCATGCAGGCGCAGAAGATCGACAGGATCTGGATGATGTCCAGATAGGCCAGCATGCCGGCCTGGCGATGGAGTTGGTTGTAGATGTAGGCCTGTGCCATGTGACCGGCTCCGAAGGAGTGCTCGAGGCCCTTTGGCTTCGCTCCGTTGCCGGCCGTGAAGAACCCCGCAAGCGCATTGACCTGCGTGTTGAACGCCTGATTCGCGGTCGTGAGATAACGCACCATGTTGGTTTCGTGGGCGGCGGTTCGACGCGTCAGCATCGTCGCCACAAACGCGGTCCCGCAGGAGCCGCCGATGTTGCGCGCCAGGTTCGTCAGCCCGGAGACGTCGTTGTTTTCGTTCTGTTTTACGCCGGCGTACGCGAGTGTATTGATCGGGATAAACAGAAATGCCAGACCCGAGGCCTGAAAGCAGCGCAAGAAGACGAGACGACCATAAGACACCCCGAGATCCAGGGTATGCATGTCAAAGAGCGACAGGGTCAGCATCACAAAACCGAAAGCGATGAGCTTGCGTGGATCGACCTTGCTGCTTAGGAAACCGACCACGGGCATCATCGCCATCATCATGAAACCGGCAGGCGAAAGCACCAGACCGGCGAGCTCGGCCGTATAGCCCAGCAGCGTTTGAACAAACTGCGGGATCAGGATGGTCGTGCCGTAGAGCGAAAATCCCAGGACAAACATCAGCAGAAAGCTGATCGCGAACGATCGCCGCTTGAACAGCGTGAGATTGACGATCGGCCGGTTGCCGATGCGCAGCTGTCGCAGTTCCCAATAGATCATGAAGACAAACGCGCACACCATCGTCACGACGAAGAAGGTGATGAGGTCGGAACCGAACCAGTCATCCTCCTGCCCCTTGTCCAGGATGAACTCGAGCGAGCCGAACGTGAGGCCGAGCAGGCCGAAGCCGATGAAGTCGAGCTTGATCCCGCCCTTTTGCGACCTGGCCACCTGCTCCTGGACGTACGGTGGATCCTCGACGATGCGCGAGGTGAGAAACAGAGACAGGAGGCAGATCGGAACGTTGAGAAAGAAGATCCAGCGCCAATCGAAGTTGTCGGTAATGTAGCCGCCCAGCGTCGGTCCGATGGCCGGCGCCACCACCACGGCGAGGCCGTACATGGCAAAGGCCTGGCCGCGTTTTTCGGGCGGAAAAGTGTCGGCGAGAATAGCCTGTTCGGACGGTGCAAGACCACCTCCGCCGATGCCCTGAAGAATGCGAAAAAACACCAGGAGAGGAAGCGTGGGTGCAAATCCGCAGAGCGCGGACGAGATGCCAAACATCGCCACGCAGATCATGTAGAACTTCTTACGCCCGATAAAGGTCGTCATGTAGGCGCCGGCCGGAAGAATGACCGCGTTGGCGACCAGGTACGCCGTCAACACCCACGTGGCCTCGTCCTGCGTGGCCCCAAGTCCACCCGCAATATGCGGCAGAGCAACGTTGGCGATGGAGGAGTCCAGAACCTCCATAAACGTAGCGAGTGTAACCGTCATCGCTACAATCCACGGATTCACCCGTGGACGCCAGGGTACGGCGGTTGAACTTGTCGACTTCTGTGCGCTCTCCCGCGCGGGCATCTCTACTACGGTTGCTGCTGCCATTCCCCTGTCTAGATTCCTCCAATGACTATGACGATTCAGCTATTCTCGTCGATCCGGACGGCGGTTTGGTACCACAAAAGAGGAAGTGACAGACGTGCTAGACTCGCTCTTTTCCGGTTCAGACCGACGAAGCTCCGCGCCAATGTCGGCTCACAGGGGTCGCCGCTGACTGGCGGCGGTAACGAAAGAGTATTGAACGATACAAGGGACACAAGCGATGCACCCGGATCTCCGAAATCTGATCGAGCTCCAGAAGTACGATCTCGAAGCCAGGGGGTTGGGCGATCGACTGGCCGCGCTGCCCAAACAGATCGCCGCGCTCCAGGCGAAGCTGCGCGCCCTCGAGGGGCAGAGATCGGTCGTCCTCGACCTGCTTCAGAAGGAAGAAGCTCTGCGCCGACGGCAGGGGTCCGACATCAAAGACTGGCAGGGAAAGATCGCACGCGCTGCCAAACAAATGGACATGGCAACCACATCGGTGCAGGTGACGGCCTACGAGCACGAGATCGGCTTCGGCCGAAAGGAGGTCGCGCGCATCGAAGACGCGGAACTTGAAAGCATGGTGCGCACCGAAGAGATGGAAGCACAGCGCGCTCTGGCGGACAGGGCGGTCGCGGACGCCCAGGCAGAGCTGACGCGCGAGCAGAGGCGGTCGGTGGAAGTTCTCGATCGCGACCGAAAGCTGCTGGCCGAGGTTGAGCAGAAGCGCCTCCGTCTGCGCCCCGAGATCGGCGAGTCCGCGCTCCAGAGCTACGATCGCGTGGCAAAGGCGAAAGGTACCGGTCTCGCCGAAGGCGTCGCCGGCAAATGCTCGGCGTGCCAGATGATGGTGCGTCCACAGAAGTGGAACGATCTGCGCGACCGGAGCAACGCCGACCTGATGATGACGTGCGAGAGCTGCGGCCGCCTGCTCTTCTGGGATCCGGCGCGCGACGCTCCGCAAAAGAAAGCAGCCGAGCGGGAGGAAAGCGTCGCTGCCCGCATCGTGAAATCGTTGTGAAACGCATCTGCATCGACATGGATGAGGTGATCGCGGACGCCGTTCGCGAACATCTGCTGCGCTACAACCGGGAGTTCGGCGAGAATCTGACGACGTCCGATCTTGCCGGCAAATGGCTCTGGGACATTGTGCCCGCCGAGCGTCAGGACGTGCTCGAAGGCTACCTGCGCTCGCCTGACTTTTTCGAGGTGCTGGACGTGATGCCGGACGCTCAGCGCGTCACCGCCGCCTTGCAGCAGAGATACGATGTTTACGTCGCCACCGCCGCGATGGAGGTTCCAACCTCCTTTACCGCCAAGTACCGCTGGATGGCACGGCACTTTCCTCACATCCCGCCGTCGCACATCGTCTTCTGCGGCGACAAGGGCATCCTCGATGCCGAGTACCTGATCGACGACAATCCCCGGCAGCTGCGGCGCTTTCGCGGCGAAGGCGTCCTCTACGGCGCGCCGCACAATCAGGCCGTCCGAGAATTTCGCCGGGTTGAGAACTGGATGGACGTGGAGAAGATGTTTCTCGGATAGCCGCGCGGGGCTCGCAATGCCGAGGGCCGAGACGTCACGCGTACAAAGCCGACTCGAAGTTCCGCAGAGCCTCGTCGCTCCAGGCGTGACTGGACTTCCGCCACGTCGCCCCGCGCTCGTCAAGAAAGTTCGGGAAGTTGGATCGGCAGAAGCCGGCGCGTTGCCCAAAGTCAAACATCGCCTGTGCCGTGCCGTCGAGGTAGAACACCGCCTGAATGCCATCGCGTGACCACTCCACCGCCGCCAGGCGCTGCTTCGGCTCGCCCCCGGGCGCGTCCGAAAGCTTCTCCATCTCCCTGACGTTGTAGATCAGCATGGCATCCAGGATGCTCTCCTCCTGCGTCTCGCGCGATCGATCGCAGGCGTAGAAGTACCCCGCGATGCCCTCATCCTCAAAGACCACCGTCCACGGGACCGCGGTCGAATTCGAGGATAGAAAGGCTCGGCCCGGGGTAAAAAGCAGCGTCTGCATACACCTCACGATACACTCAAGGGAAGGGTCTGCAGGCAGTTGGAGAGAGGTCGGCGCCCAGGCAATCGCCGCCGGCGAATTGCCTCGCGACAAGCCCTGTACCAGCGTAAAATTTAAGCAGAAGCGGCGAGCACCCACACCCGACGATGAAGTTCCCTCGCATCGCTTTTCACCGCCCGCAGCGCCTTGCCGCTCTTCTGCTCCTCGTTTTTCTGGCGGAGTGCCTCTGGGTTATTAGCTGGCAGACGCTCTCCCAGGCCGACTACCGCTACGCCCGGTGCGGCCGCGAGATGTGGGAGCGCCCATCGCCGCTGGCCGGCTACTTCACTACCTGCGGCAACCTCCACGGCGACGGCACCTTTGCCTACCGCGTCGCCGGCTTCCCGCTCACGGCGCAGCGTGTCATCCTGCTCGGCTCGGATCAACTTCGCCGTCCGGAGAACCGCATCTACGCCGGCAGCAGCCTGAACGGATCCACATGGGAGGCGAGGCACGAGCTCCGCAACGTCAAGTACCTCCTCCACCTCCCGTTTGTCGCGTTTGCTATCTGGCTGGGGGGCGGTCTGTGGTGGGTCACGCGGCGGCTCTTCGGCAATGAGGGCGCCTTTCTCGCGCTCGGCCTGTACTGCTTCTCGCCCGCCATTATCCGGTCCGCGGTCACGCCGAATAACGAGGTGCTGGCGATGTGGGGCCTCTACGGCCTTGTGTACACAGCCATCGGCGTAGCGCACGCGATGCACGGGCCCCGCCGGAAGTGGCGGCCGCGTCTCCTGCTCCTGACCGCCGCGCTTGGATTCACCGCAGCCGCGCACCTGCTCGCGGCCATGATCGGATTCGTCGCCGCCTTCGTTCTGATGATGTACGTGGCCGAGCACCGCCGCTCCTATGTCATGCAAATTTTGATCTACTCAGCGCTCGGCGCGCTCGCGATGCTGTTCGCGTTCTTCGCCTTCCGCCCGGCTCCGTTCTCCTACATCTTTACCGGCGGCGGGGCGCGCTTCTGGTTTTCGCTCGACCCGGCACAGACGTTTTTCACCTCCTTCGAGAACGCGCCGATCGTCGTGGCGATGGCAGCCTCGGCTCTGCTTTACGTCGGCGTTCGCCGCAGTCGGTACTTCGGCAATACGGTTCCGCTCGCCATAGCGCTTCTGCTCCTGCCCATCGTGACCACCCAGACCGTCACCGCGCCGGTGCTTTGGGCACTCCCATTTCTTCTTACCTGGATCGGCGGCGTCTTTGCCGACGCGCTCGAAACCCGGCAGCGCAAGCTCTTTCTCGGTCTGACGGGCGCTCTTTTGCTGACACAAGCGGTCCTTTGCACTTCGGTACTCTCCCAAATTGGGAGAAGTTAGTACCCAGGGCACCTACCATGCCAGAATGGCTATGAGCCTCGTAGGATAAAGGGGACCGTCGTGCCGCGAGGCGTGAACAGGCGAAGGGATACAACGTCGATGAAGGTACGATTTGGTGCACTTGGAGCAGGCTTCTCTCTTCTGTTGGTTCTTCTGGCAGGTGGATGTCATGGCAAGGCCCGAAAGACGGTTTCGGCGCCAAACAGCGCGGATTACGCACAGAACATCGAAGCTCTGGTCGCAAAGGGCCAGATGCCCGCGCTCCACTGGCCGAATTACTCGGACTACCAAAAGGATGTTTCGACCTTTTACGGCGATCGCAACAACGAGATTGCCTGGACCCGCGACGGCAAACCGACGCCGGCGGCGACCGGCTTTATTCGCGCCTTTACCGAAGCCGACACCAAGGGCCTCCGACCCGAGGACTACGATAGTTCGCTGTGGCCTGCACGGGTCTCTGGGCTCGGCTCGAAAAATGGGGACGCGCTGGCGCAGTTTGATGTCCTGATGACGATCAACGTGATGCGGTACATCTCGGACCTCCGGATCGGCCGTGTCAACCCGCAACACTTCAACTTCGACATCAACGCGCAGGAGAAGAAGTACAACCTGCCGGGGTTTGTGTCCGACCAGGCGGTGGACGCGACCGATGTCCCGAAGCTCATTCATTCCGTCGAGCCGGACGCCGAGGGCTATCGCCAGACCGAAGATGCTCTCGGCCACTACCTGCAGCTGGCCAAAGCGCAGGCAGCACCCTCGCCCGCAATCTCTGCCGAGACATCTCCGGGAGCAGCTCCATTGGGGCAAACCTACGCTTCCCCGGCAGAGCTCTGGAAACGCCTGCAACTGGAGGGCGATGCGGCGGATGGTCCAGCCCCGGCCGGGCCGTCCCCTCAGCTCACCGACGCTCTCAAGGCCTACCAGACACGACACGGCCTCAACCCGGACGGGAAGCTGAGCGCCGATACCGTGAAGAGCCTCAACGTGCCCATGTCCGTGCGGGTCCAGCAGCTCAGCAATTCGCTTGAACGTTGGCGCTGGCTCCCAGACCCGTACCTCCACGCTCGCCTCGTGGTCAATCTGCCGGAGTTTGTCCTGCGCGGCTACGACGAAAGTCAAAAAGAGCAGTTCAACATGAAGGTCGTGGTCGGCAAGGTCGTCGGCGAACACCGCACACCGGTCTTCACCCACATGATGAAATACCTTATCTTCCGGCCATACTGGAACGTCCCGGTCGACATTGCACAAAAGGAGCTGGTTCCTCACATGCTCCGCTCCGCAGGCTACCTCGCCAGCAAGAACTACGAAGTCGTCAACGGCAAGGGCGAGGTACAAACCGGCGACCTTACGTCCAGGGTCGAGCACGGCGGCTTGATGGTGCGCGAAAAGCCCGGCCCTAAGAACTCCCTCGGACTCGTCAAGTTCATGTTCCCCAACCAGTACGACATCTACCTGCACTCCACCCCGGCGACCGAGCTCTTCAACCGGTCGCGGCGCGACTTCAGCCACGGCTGCGTTCGCGTACAGCACCCGGACGATCTCGCCGCCTGGGTGCTCGAGGGGCAGACGGACCAGGACGGACAGCCCTGGAATCTCGAAACCGTGCGGGCCGCTATGAACGACGGCACGGATAACCGGCAGGTCAATCTGAAGACGCAGCTGCCCATCGTCATCTTCTACCTGACCGCGCGCGTCGGCGAAGATGGCAAAACCGACCTCTTCGACGACATCTACGGTTACGACTCCGATATGGATAAGGTGCTTGAAAAGGGGCCGCCGTACCCTTCGGCTCCCGATCCGGTGAAGACATCAACGCAGCCGGGCGACACCGCATAGCCGGTCGGAACTCAGGTGTCAGCAAACGGGGATTTTGAGCCGCGTTTAGACTGCTCACATGCGAGAAGGACAACGGGGCCGCGCGCAAAAGGCCGCGAAACAGCGCCCGCAAACAGAGGAACCCGGTCACCGAAAACTCGCGGCCGGGCCGTCCGAGACCGCTGCTTCGCCCGACGTCGGTTCGGATCTCGATGTCGGGGAGTTTCGCCGCAGACTGATGCACTGGTACGCCGCCAACGCACGCACTCTGCCGTGGCGCGGCCTCAGCGACCCTTACAGAATATGGGTCTCTGAAGTAATGCTGCAGCAGACGCGTGTTGCCGCGGTCATCGACCATTACCAGCGTTTTCTGTCGCAGTTTCCGACGCTCTTATCGCTCGCTCTGGCAAGCGAAGCCGAGGTTCTCGCAGCCTGGTCGGGCCTGGGCTACTACCGTCGCGCCCGCATGCTGCACAAGGCTTCGCAGTTCATCACACAGGAGCTCGCCGGCACGATGCCGCGCACCGCGGCAAGCCTCAAAACTCTACCGGGCATTGGCGAATACACCTGCGCCGCTATTGCGAGCATCGCTTTTGGCGAAAGCATCCCCGTTCTCGACGGCAACGTGGAACGTGTTCTGCTTCGGGTCCTTGGGCTCGCCCAGACCAGCACCGTCGAGGGCCGCGGCGTACTTCAGCGGGTGGCGCAAGCTCTCATTCCGCTGGCACGCGCGCCCGGCAATGCCCCCGGCGATCACAATCAGGCCATGATGGAGCTTGGTGCGACCCTGTGTCTCCCGCGCTCTCCACTTTGCCTGAACTGCCCTGTGCTCCCGCTGTGCAGGACGCGTGGCGAGCACATCACGCAGCGACGCGAAGCACAGAAAAGTAGGGCAATCGCCTATCTGCTCAAGGTCAGAAGCGCCGAGATGGAGACTGAAGTTCTGCTCCAAAAGAGGCCTGCTGACGCAAGCCTTATGCCCGACATGTACGAATTGCCGGCGCTTCCAGAAGACGCGGTACGGGAACGGGAGCCGATCTTTCGGACGCGGCACTCCATCACCAGCACGAACTTCCATGTAAGCGTTTTTACCGACCGGCACGAAGAAGCTATACCGGACACTTCTTTGACCAGCAAAATCCCATCTTTGATCAGCAACATCCCAGTTCAGGACACATCCCTTCGCTGGATCGCCGCCGGCAAACTTCCCCTTTTGCCCCTCACCGGACTTGCCCGCAAAGTGCTTCAACGCCTCAAGATTATGGCAATCAGCTCGACCGAACTGACGCCTTCGTCTCAACCCGACTGAAGATCGGTCCTCTAGTATCACGACCGCATGAGTTTGTACTTTAGTTTGAGTCTGGCTTTTTTGCG
>CAXSGC010000040.1:0-32284 GCA_964236945.1 uncultured Acidobacteriaceae bacterium
AGTTCGGTGCGGCCGTCGACGACCATGATGATGGCGTCGGCTTCGGAGAGGGCGACCTGGGCCTGGCGGAAGATTTCCGAGGGGATGAGGGCCTCGTCGTCTGGGACGATGCCGCCGGTGTCGACGAGGCGGACGTCGCGGCCGGACCACTCGACCTCGCCGTAGATGCGGTCGCGCGTGATGCCGGGTTCGTCGCCGACGATGGATCGGCGCGATCCGGTGAGGCGGTTGAAGAGGGTGGATTTGCCGACATTGGGGCGGCCGCAGATGGCGACCAGGGGAAGGGTTGGGTCTTGCTGGAGGTTGGGGTCGGCGCCGAGCGGGCCACCTTCGCGCTGGAGCCCCGGTCCCCACTGGGCGGCGATCTCTTCGGCGAGACGTTCGGCTTCTTGCCACTGCCGGGCGTCGGAGTGGGAATTCGAGTCGGCGGCGGGCGCAGATTGCGGGCCTTTGCGGATGCGTCCGGTGGAGCGGTCGGGCGCGGCAGTGTCGGGGGCGATGGTCTGGCGGCGTTCGAACTCGGGCGACCGTCTCGGGGTGCGGGCGGCTTTCTCGACGGCGGCTCGCTTGGAGGCGATCTTTTTGCGGGCTTTGGGCGCGACCGCACCGGTGACCGGCGTGGTGCGGGGGGCCTTGCCTTTTTTGGGCCGGGTGCTGGCCTGCCGGTGCTTCTTGCCTAAGCGCTTCTTGCCGTCGCCTCTCGGTGCCATGGTTCTTGTCCTGTCTTTCCTTGCGGGATGCGCCCCGATTTGGCCGGAGGTCTGCCCGCGACCGGGTAGATTCAGCTTACCTTGCGGAGCGTTGCTCGACGGGGCTGCTCGTGGTTGCTAGGCTGGCTTTCTATGATGGATCGAAGAGCGTTTGGGAGTTTGTTGGCGGCGGCGGCGGTGGGGCAGCGGACGTCGGCAGCGCGTGCCGTGCAGGATCGGGCTGCAGCAAGGCCGGGAGCAGATCGGCTGTCCGTCATGATGTGGACGCTGAAAGACCGTGGGACGTTTGAGGAGAATCTCGGCGTGGTTGCGGATGCGGGCTACCAGCACGTGGAGCTGGTGGATGAGTACAAGGCGTGGTCGGGGGCGGATCGGGCGCGGATGCTGGCGCGGATGGCGAAGCTGGGGATCTCGGTGGATGCGATGGCCGGTGTCGCTGCGGGATTTTCCGATCCTGGCGGAGGCGAGGCGTTTGTGGCTGAGCTGAGGCGCATCCTTCCGGTTGCGAAGGAGCTGGGATCGCCGCAGATTATCCTGCTTTCGGGCAAGCGGGTTGGGGCGGGCACGGCGGAGGACGATCGCCGGCAGCACATGGCGTCGGTCGAGACGCTGAAGCGGGCGGCGGACGTGCTGAGCGGGGCGGGGGTGATGGGGGTGATCGAGCCGATCGACCGTCTGGAGCAGCCGCTGATCTATCTGGACGGGGTGACGGAGGCGTTTGAGATCGTGCGCGCGGTCGGGAGCCCTGATGTGAAGGTGTTGTACGACCTGTACCACGAGCAGCGAACGCACGGGAATTTGATCGAGAAGCTGGTGGGGAATGTGGACGAGATCGGCCTGATTCATGTGGCGGATGTTCCGGGGCGGCACCAGCCGGGGACGGGCGAAATCCACTTCGACAATATCTATTTGAAGCTGGACGAGCTGGGGTATAAGCGGCGGATTGCGATGGAGTTTTATCCGCTGGGGGATCCGGTGGCGGTGTTGCGCGGGGCTCGGCTGCAGGCGCTGCGGCGGTAGCGCGACGGGGATCGACCGGGGCGCAAAAAGATTTGTGAATTTGGGCTAAAGGTTTTCGAGATTGTGACGATAAGGGATGTAGGGCTATTTCGAAGTTGGTGTAAGGCCCGGCCACTATCATGATGACAGCGCACGTGTCTTTGCCTATCCAGATCGCGCAGTTTCATCCTGAGGGTCAGCAGGCAGAGGAGGCGCGTGGTGCGCAGGCGCTGCCGACCTTGTTTCAGTTTTTCTCGCCTGGCGGTTTGTTGTCGCGGTCTTCGCTCCTGTTTGAGCATCGGCCGGGGCAGTATGCGATGGCGCAGGCGGTCGAGGCGGCGCTTGCGGAGGGGCATCACCTGATCGTTGAGGCGGGGACCGGGACGGGGAAGACGCTGGCGTACTTGCTGCCGGCGTTGCGGCATGCACGGGAGCGGGGCGGCCGCGTGATCGTGTCGACGGGCACGAAGAATCTACAGGAGCAGCTGTTCTTCAAGGACGTGCCGTTTCTCGAGTCGGTGCTGGGGCAGGCCGAGCCTTTGAGGGTCGCGTATATGAAGGGCCGAGCGAACTATCTTTGCCGGCACAAGCTGTATGCGTTGCGCGATGCTCCGCTGCTGAATGGATTGGAGGAGATCAGCCAGTTTCAGGCGATCTCGAACTGGGAGCGGACGACCGAGACGGGGGACCGGGCAGAGGTGAGCTCGCTGCCGGAGCATTCGCCCTTGTGGCACAAGCTGGATGCGCGGACGGAGGCGTGCCTGGGGACGACGTGCCCGGATTGGGAGCGATGTTTTGTGACCGAGATGCGTCGGAAGGCGATGGAGAGCGAGCTGATTATCGTCAATCACCACCTGTTTTTCGCGGATCTTTCGATCAAGCAGCAGGCTGGAGGAGCGCCTGACGCGGGGATTCTGCCGGATGCGGCGGCGGTGATCTTCGACGAGGCGCATGAGCTCGAGGAAGTGGCGAGCGCCTACTTCGGCGTGGGTCTGTCGACAGCGCGGTTTGACGATTTGGCGCGGGATGCTGAGGTATTGCTGCGGGCGAAGGAGGCGACGAGTTCGTCGATCGAGAGTGCGCTGGGGACGCTTCGGGAGCGTTCGCGGATGTTCTTTGCGGCGCTGCCGACGAGCGCTGGCGAGCCCGAGAGTACGTCCGGGATGGCGAAGGTCGGCCGCATGCCGTTCCATGGGCGATCGGATTTTCTGGAGAGCTCGGGCGATCTGTACCTTTCGGTGCTGAATGCGTTGCAGCGGCTGGAAGGGGAGCTCGATCGGGTGAAGGAGGTAGAGGAGATTGCCGGTCTGCGCAACCGCGCGGTGGACATCCGCAATCACCTGAAGTTTTTGCTGGAGTCGGAGGATCCGAACACGGTGTTCTGGATTGATCGCCGGCCGGCGGCGGGTTTGCGGGCGTTGAAGGGCGCGGGGCAGGAGGGGTTTCGGGGCGGCGGCGGCGGTGCGCGGGGGCAGCAGAGCTTCCATACGCACTTGCAGGCGACGCCGATCGACGTTTCGGAGATTCTGGCTGAGACGTTGTTTGAGAGCTTTCCATCGGTGGTGCTGACGTCGGCGACGCTGGCAGTCGCGGGCGGGGATGGGGCACCGGGGTTCAAGCATATTCGCGATCGGCTGGGTTTGCAGTTCAGCCGGGAGCTGATTGTGCCGAGCCACTTCAACTACCGTGAGCAGGCGCTGTTGTATCTGCCGGCGGGGATGCCGGACCCGCGCGACGCCGGATTCACGGATCGTTCGGTCGAGCGGATACGGCGTGTGCTCGAGATAACGCGGGGGCGCGCATTTTGCCTGTTTACGAGCTACCGGCAGATGCGGGAGGTGCACGATCGGCTGATGATCGAGCTCTCGTTTCCACTGCTTCTGCATGGGACGGCACCGCGGCATGTGCTCCTGCAGCAGTTTCGCGACACGCCGAATGCGGTCTTATTCGGGACGTCCAGTTTCTGGCAGGGGGTGGACGTGCAGGGCGAGCAGCTTTCGTGTGTGATCATCGACCGGCTGCCGTTTGCGGTGCCGTCGGACCCGGTGGTGGAGGCGCGGATGCGGGCGATCGAGACCGCTGGGGGCAAGCCGTTCTTCGATCTGCAGGTTCCGCAGGCGGTGTTGACGCTGAAGCAGGGGTTTGGCCGATTGATCCGGTCGCTGGACGATCGCGGCGTCTTGATGCTGCTGGACCCACGCGTTCAGAGATCGCGCTACGGGCGGATCTTTCTGGACTCCCTGCCGCCGTACCGGCGCACGGAGGAGATCGGCGACGTGGAGCGATTCTTTGCCGGCCGGTGATGATGCGCCAGGGGTTTTCAGCTATGGGCGGACGCGGTGATGCCAACACTCTTCATCGCTCCAGTAGCAGCGAAGCATGCCGAAGACGACGGCGCCGGCGGCTCCGACGACCTGAAAGGCTTTCAATCCATCCGCTTTGCCGAGAAGGGAAGGGAGGCAGAAGACGGCCACTCCCGCGTACATCAGAATACAGAGTAAGACACGGATCGCACATCTGCTCATAACGCAGACCTCCTGAGACATCTATAGCGCTAAATCGCGTGCACCAGGATGCCAGTCGAGACGTGCGGAACCGTACCTCTTGGAGAGCAAACAATACACCATGCGGGCGGTGGCTGTCCAGGGGATCTCTGGGATTTCAGGGGATCTCTGGGATTTCAGGGGATCTCTGGGGGACGCGGGATCGCTGCGGGACTGGCTGGGATCGTCTGCGGGGAGGTTGGCTGCGGGGAGGTTGGCTGCACGGGGGTCGGCGCTATGTTGTTGCGGTGGAAAGATCGGGGACCGGCGCCGTGAGGGGCACCGCCGCTCTGCGCTATTCTGCTTTGGGTGCACCAGTATGGGACGGAATTTATTTATTCTCGCGGCGACTCTGGCCTTGTTTGCCGCGGTGTCTTGCGGTCTGGCGTATACGAATATTGCCGAGCAGCCGGGATCTCCAGGCGATGTGTCGCTGTGGCGGACGACGGGTCTGGGGATGCTGGTGGTGGCTCTGGTGGTTGCGCTTGCAGGGGTTTTGTCGTCGCTGTTTGAGCAGGCGGAGCGGCGCACGGAGGCGGAGAAGCGGGCGAGGCGGCAACGGAGGGAGTAGGTTGGGGAGCCGGGTTCCCGTTCAGGTCCGGAGGGGCGAAGTTTTCTTGCGATCGGGGCTCTTGCGACCGGGTTCTTGCGACCGGGTTCTTGCGACCGGGGCTCTTGCGACCAGGGGGATGCCGCTTGGCCCGAAACGGAGCCGCTACAATGGAACAGGCGGGTGTAGGGCGTTTGCGCCGGAACGCGATGCGCGGCCAGAGAAGGGAAGTTTGCGCCGATGTATGAGGTGACTGTGGAAGCCGGGTTCTCGTCGGGGCACTATCTCCGGAATTATCGGGGCAAGTGCGAGAATCCGCATGGGCACAACTACAAGGTGTTTGTGACGCTGGTGGGGTCGGAGCTGGACGAGGCTGGATTGCTGCTGGATTTCAAGCTTTTGAAGCAGGTGATGCGACCGGTGGTGGACCGCCTGGATCATCAGATGATCAACGACCTGAAGCCGTTTGACGCGGAGATCAATCCGTCGGCCGAGAACCTGGCGCGGTACTTTTACGAGGAGACGGCGGCGCAGCTTTCCGAGATGACGGGCGGCCGCGTGCGGGTGAAGGACTGCACGCTGTACGAGACGGATACGAGCTTTGCGCGGTATTACGAGTAGGGCGTGGGAGGAGGGTGCGAGGTGGTCGGCTTTATACTATGTCAATGAGACACGGCTCCGAGATCGCGCTCTCCTCGCTCTCTTCGCAGACAAAAGCAGCTTCTGCGGACTTTGTATCTGTCGGTCCGTTTCTTCCGGAGGATGTTGACGCGAAGATCCGGACGCCTGCTGAAGGACGAGCGTGGATACTGAGCCGGAATCCTGGTATCGAGCGCATGTCGTTAAGACATACCGACTGGCGGGAAGCGGCGCATGAAGGACATCGGTAATTGAGCATTTTCGTCCTCGACAGTTCCGTTGCCCTGAGTTGGTGCTTACCGATGGAGGCTGGCGAGGACACGATGAAGGTTTACGAGCTTGCCGAAGCTGGCGGTGCTGTTGTACCCGCGCTGTGGCATCTTGAAATAAGCAATATCCTGGGCAACAAGCTCAAGAACGGCGTAATCAGTTCCGTGACGGTGAAGAATGCTTTGGATCTTCTGGCCGTTACACGGGTGACCACAGATCGGGCACCGCTCGGAGCAGGAGACCTCTTGCCATTGATGGCGAAGTACGCGTTGACGGCTTACGACGCGGTTTATCTAGAACTGGGGCTCCGGCTTCAGCTTCCGATAGCCACGCTTGACCGGCGACTGAGTCGAGCAAGGGAGTTGGCTGGACTTCCGGTCCTGCAGGAACTGATGTCCTAGGACCTTATGTATCTGATTGAGCTCTACAAATCGGTTCAGGGGGAGTCGAGTTTTGTGGGTCTGCCGTGCATTTTTGTGCGTTTGGCGGGGTGCAATCTGCGATGTGCGTGGTGCGACTCCGAGTACACGTTTACGGGGGGGAAGCCGTGGACGAACGAGGCGATTTGCGGCGAGATCGAGGCTCTGGCGCCGTGCCGTCTGGTTGAATTTACAGGCGGCGAGCCGATGCTGCAGGCGCGCGATCTCCTGCCGCTGATGCGCACGTTGCTTGACGGCGGGTATGAGTTGATGATCGAGACCTCGGGCGAGCGGCCGCTGGCGGATGTGCCCAAAGCGGTGCACAAGATTGTGGATGTGAAGTGTCCGGGGGCGGGGGCGGCGTTTGGGTCGTTTCGGATGGAGAATCTTCAGGCGCTGACGTCGTCCGACGAGGTGAAGTTTGTCCTGAGCGATCGGGCGGACTATGAGTTTGCGCGTGATTTTATCGGAGCGAATGAGCTGGCCGCCAAGGTGGGAAATATCCTGCTTTCGCCGGCGTTTACAAAGACGCCGAGCCCGGTGCGGACGGCCGAGAACATGGTGCTCGATCCGCGCGCGATCGTCGAGTGGATGCTGGAGGATGGTCTGCCGGCGCGACTTTCGCTGCAGATCCACAAGTTTGTGTGGGAGCCGATGAAGAAGGGTGTGTAGCTCGCGGATTCGCAGATGGTGTAAAGAACAGACAACAGCAAGAACAGCCGCAGATTCCCTCCGGGAATGACAACAAAAGACGAGCCCGACCTCTTCGTTGCTCTAGACAGGGGTGGATCGGGGCGTGGCTTGTTACTCGCTTGCGTAGGCGCGGTTTCGCCAGCTGACTGTGCCGCCCAGGAGTTTGCGGGCGAGGGCGTACCACTGGATCGCGAGAAGAAGGACGATGCCGACGGGGTGCAGGAGCGCGCTTTGCAAGGGCTGGCGGAAGCGTGCGGCGGCGAGACAACGGGGCAGCCATGCCGCGAGGACAGCGACGATGGTGCAGACGAGGATCCCGGTTTTTGCGGGCTTGTGGGTCAGAAGCAGCCAGCCGGCGAGCGCGAACGGGACGACCTGGCCGAGCAGGAGCAGCGCGGTGATGGGCACGATGCGGGCGGGCGCGCCCAGGCCTTCGATGGCGTTCTTCGCGAGCCCTTGCCAGACCTGCGCGGCGGTGGTGTACATGCGGCAGCGAGCGAGAGCGGTGAGGTCGGCGAGGTCGGTGCGGTGGCCGTGCTGGCGCAGCAGCCGGGGGAGGCGGAGGCCGTCGTGCATGGTTTCGCGGATGGCGGCGTGGCCACCGGCGGCGAAGTAGGCCTCGCGCGTGACCATGAGGAACTGGCCGCAGCCGGCGGCGAGTGAGGGGTCGGTGCCGGCGCGCATGCGGCGGAGCGGGAGGAAGCCGAGCAGGACGAAGTGGATCAGGGGCAGGAGCAGCCATTCGAGGGGGGTGGTCGTGATCTGGCGCGGGAAGCCGCTGACCAGAGCGGCGTTGCTGTTCTCGAGAAAGGCGGCCATGTGCCGGATGGCTTCGGGTTCCAGGCGGACGTCGGCGTCGAGGAAGCAGAGGAGGTCGTTTTGGGCGGCGTGGGCGAGCGCCCAGCAGGCGTGTTGTTTGCCGTTCCAGCCGCCCGGGAGCGGGGGTGCGTCACGCAGGTGCACGCGGGAATCTTCGGCCCTTAGCGCCTCGACGAGGTCGGCGGTGCGGTCGGTGGAAGCATCGTTCATCACGATGACTTCGATGGCCGCGCCGGAGCTTGCGAGGACGCTGCGGACGGCGGCTTCGATGGAGAGCTCCTCGTCGCGAGCGGGGATAAGGACGGAGACGCGGGCGGGCGGAGCTGCGGGACTTGGGGCCAGGGGCGGGAGGTACTTGCGCAGATTCGCGCAGAAGAGCACCGCGGGCGCGAGGGCGGCGATCATGCTGGCGACGGCGAGGGCGAAGAGCATCGAGGTATTTATATCTCCGGGACAGAACACTTAGGAGCTTGTTGAAAAACAAAAGGGGAAGGCTAAAAGCCGTACCTCAGCGGCTAAAGCCGCACTGCAAACAAGGCGTTTACGGCACGGCTGAAGCCCGTGCCCTTAAGCGAGACGGAGTGTTTTAACAGGCTCCTAGGAGCGCAGATCTGGGGATCTGGATGGGACTGCGGTGGTTGCGGGGTCCGGTGAGACGCTGTGTTCGGCCTGGTAGATCTGCCGGGTGGCGAGGGCTCGGATACGTTTGCCGAAGGCGTACATGCCGCCGGCGCCGACGACGCCCTGGGCGACCGTGGTTTGGAAGCCCCGGATGTCGCGCGCGAGGGCCTTTGCACGAAGCTGGTCCATCGAGAGGGAGAGGGCGTGGAGGAGACGGGTCTCGATGATGTCGGGGCGTTCGCCCGCGATGGGGACGGGCTGGCCGAAGTGGAGGAGCGTCTCGGGTTTGCGTTCGTCCCAGAAGGTGTACTCGATGGCGAGCGGAAGGACGGTGCAGGCGCCGAGGCGGGCGGCGAGGGCGGCGAGGCCGGGCTTGAAGACGAGTGGACGATCGCGCGGGTCGGCGAAGCGGCCCTGCGGCGTGACCCAGAGGACGCCGCCGGAGCGGACGATCGCCTCGCCGGTGCGGAGGAACTGGACGGCGCCGCGCGCGCTCTCGATCTGGACGGGGAAGATGCCGAGGCGGCTGAGGACGGCGTAGCGCCGGAGCGCGTCGGCGTCCATGGGGGCGAAGTGCGGGCGGCTGGGGAGGAGCTCGGCGCTGAGCAGAAAGCAGACCATGGGGTCCCACCAGCTGCTGTGGTTGGCGTAGACGATCAGGGGGCCGGTCTGCGCGCTGAGGTGCTCCGCGCAGCTGACGCGGACGGCGTGAAAGTGGCGGCGGAAGTATCGGCGAACGAGGCCGCGGAAGAAGTAGAGGCCGGTTGGTGAGATGCGTGGAACCTGTGTTTTTCGATCGTCCACGACCTCACCTCGGCCCGCACCGTAGTGTATCGCGCGGTCTGGCGTTGTGATGGGCAAGGAATCAAGCAACGGCTTTGCGGGCCTTCCGGTCGAGCTCGTCGGCGGCGATCCAGCCGGACATCATGACCATGGGCATGCCCGGACCGGGGTGCGCGGCGCCGCCGGCGAGGTAGAGGCCGTCAAGATCGCGGCTGCGGTTGGCGGGTTTGAAGGCACCGTGGAAGAGGCCGTGGCTGGAGATGCCGTAGATGGCGCCGTTGAGCACGCGGTAGCGCTCGTGGATGTCGAGCGGGGTGAGCGCGGACTCGAAGACGATGCGGTCTTCGATGTCGGAGAGGCCGGCGGTGCGCTTGAGTTTGTCGAGGATGACCTGGCGATAGGCGGGGAACATCTTGCGCCAGTCGTGGTGCGGGCGGAGGTAGGGCGTGTGGACGAGGACGTAGAGGGCGTCGCCGCCGGCGGGGGCAGAGGCGGGGTCGGTGAGCGCGGTGGAGGCGAGATAGCAGGTGGGGTCAGGCGCGGGCTCGCCGAGATCGTAGATGTGGCGAAACTCTTCGTGCGCGTCGCGCGAGAAGACGAAGTCGTGGTGGGCGAGGTGGTCGTAGCGTCGGTTGAGGCCGAGGTAGAGGACGACGCCGGAGCAGGCGGGCTCGTACTTGCGTTTTTCGTCGAACTTGCGGGCTGCGGCGCCGCCAATCAGCTCGCGGTGGGTGCGGACGGCGTCGGAGTTCGAGACGATGGCGTCGAATTTGTGGATGGCGCCGCCGGTGGTTTCGAGGCCGGTGACGCGGCGGGCCGGGCGCGCGCCATGCGCTGGGGCATCGGTGAGCAGGCGAGCGATGTCGGTCGAGGTATGGAAGACGACGCCGAGTTCGGTGGCGAGCTTGACGAGGGCTTCGGGGACGGCGCGCGTTCCGCCCATGGGGTACCAGATGCCTTCTTCCATCTGCATGTGGCCGATGGAGCAGAGGATGGCGGGCGAGGCGTCGGGCGAGGATCCGACGTACTGGACGAAGTGGTCGAGCATCTGTGCGGTGTTGGCGTCGGGGATGAACTGCCGGATGGTTCCGGTGACGGTCTTGCCGAGGCGCATCTGCATGACGTCTTTGAGGATGTTGAGGTCGAAGGCGCCGCCGATGTCCATGGTGTCGCGCATGGAGCCGATGGAGCGCCAGAAGAAGAAGCGGTCGGAGATGGAGTGGAGCTTTTCGGAGGTTTCGAGGAATTTGAGGTAGCCGGCGCCCATCGACGGCCAGATGGCGTCGAGCGACGCGGCCATCTCGCGCGGGTCGTCCTTGAGATCCATGACTTTGCCGTCGTCGAAGAAGCATCGCCACTGCGGGTCGAGGCGGACCATCTTTATGTAATCGTCGAGGTTACGATTGGCTTCTTCGAAGATTTTGCGGAGGACGGAAGGCTGGATGAGGATGGTGGGTCCCATGTCGAAGCGGAAGCCCTGTTCGGAGAGCTGGGCTGCCTTTCCGCCGAGCCACGGATTTTTCTCGAAGACCTCGACGCGATGTCCGCGCGCGGCCAGCGTACAGGCGGCGGCGAGGCCTGCCAATCCCGAACCGATGACTCCGACATGCATGCCGCTTGTGCTCATCTTCGATTTGCTCCTGAATTTGAACTTTTTTGATTGAGCGTGCGTCCGGCGTTGACGACCTGCCGGAGGGCTTTGAATTTGTGGTGCAAGCTGCCGCTGTGCACCAGACCGGCGATGCCGGCGAAGAGGCTCCGGTGGCGGGAGTCGGTTGGATCGAAGTGGCGTGTGTTGCGGCTTTTGCGGACGCTGACGACCTGGACGGCGGTCATCTCGAGCAGACCTTCGGCGCCGCGGGTGACGCCGAAGCCGCTCCCTTTGCGGCCGCCGAAGGGAACGCGCGGATCGGCGGTGGGGACGATGATGTCGTTGATGAGGACGGTGCCGGTGGTGAGGCGGGCGGCGAGCGCGCGGGCGGCTGGTTCGGGGCCGAAGATGGAGGCGGTGAGTGCGAGGGGGCACGCGGCTTGCGCCTGCGGGACGGCGTCGGTGTCGGGGAGGTCGATGAGGGTGAGGATGGGAGCGAAGAGGTCGGCTTGCGCGATGGGCATCTCGGACGTGCCGTTGAGGAGGACTATGGGTCGTAACGGGCCGGCGTCGCTGAGAGCGGTGGGGTCGAGGAGATGTGCGCCCTGGGCGACGGCGTCATCGACCAGGGCGCGTAGATGATGGCGTGTGCTGGAGGGGAGGTCGACGGCGGGAACCGCGGCGAGTTCGCTCTGGAGCAGGCTGAGGAGGCGATCGCGGTCGGCTGGGGCTTGCCCGACGAGGAGGACGCGGCGGGGCGCCATGCAGGTGGCTGAGCCGTTGAGACGCATGCCGAAGCTGAGGGCGCGGGCGACGCGGGCGAGGTCGGCGCCGGGGAGGACGATGGCTGCGTCGGAGCCGGAGAGTTCGACGACCGCCGGGGTAAGTGTCGCGGCGAGGGTGCGGAGGAGGGTGCGTCCGGTTTCGGCCGAGCCGGTGAGGAAGACTTTGTCGACGCCGCGCTCGATGGCGGATTCGGCGTCTCGGACACTCTCGCCGGTGACGGTGAGCAGGCCTGGGGGAAGTCCGGCTCGGAGCAGGATCTGGGCGAAGATGTGGGCGACGGGACGGCCGCCGCGACCGGATTTCCAGACGACGGCGTTGCCGGCAGCGAGCGCCTGTGCGGCCTGGACGCCGGGGAGAAAGAGCGGGTAGTTTGCGGGCCCGAGGACGAGGATGCGACCGAAGGGGATGCGTCGGACTTCGGCGTCGACGCCGGCGAGCCAGAAGGGAAGTCCACGGCGGCCGAGGCGTCGCGGCCGGAGGATGGTGGGGGCGTTTCGTTCGAGAAAGCGCATGGCTTCGAGCAGCGGTAGAAACTCGGCGGCGAGGGTGTCGGCTGGGATGCGGGCGAGTTCGGGCGCGATGGCGCCGGTGATCTGCTCGGACATGCCGGCGAGGAGGTGACGGGCGCGGCGGAGGATGCGCAGGCGGGCGGTAATGGGTTCGCGTGACCAGCGGAGTTGCGCTTCGCGGGTGAGCTCGGCGTGAGGCGCGGGATCGACCTCTGATGTTGGATCCGGTGCGAGTTCGGGCGCGACGGTCGAGTTGGCCGTCGGAGCGGACATTGGTGCGGACGTTGGGGCGGCGATCGGTTCGCGCAAGACGGAGGAGGACATCGTTAGGACGCTACACCGATGAGCCGGCCTTCGGATTCGGATTCGGTGTCGGCTACGGCGCGGTCCGCGAGGGGGCCGGTCTCCCACTGCGAGTCGACGCCGAGATCTTCGAGAAGGAGCCGCGAGGTGATGCGCGCGGACTCGAAGATGACAGGAAGGCCGCTGCCGGGGTGGGTTCCGCCGCCGACGAGGTACATGCCGTCGATGTCTTCGAAGCGGTTGTGCGGGCGGCGGTGGAGCATCTGGTCGAGTGAGTGCGCCATCGAGAAGGTCGCGCCTTTGTAGAGGCCGAACTCGTCGGTCCAGCAGGCAGGTGTGAGGACTCGTTCGGTACGGATGCGCTTTTCGACGTCGGTGATGCCGATTTTTTCGATCTGTTCGATGGCGAGTGAACGGAAGCGCGCCTTTTCTTTCGACCAGTCGACTTTGTCGGATTGGTGCGTGACGGGAAGGAGGACGTAGAGGGTGCTTTTGCCTGGGGGCGCGAGCGAGCTGTCGGTGACGCCGGCGTTCTGCACGTAGAAGGAGGGGTTGGCCGAGAGTTCGTGCAGCTCCTCGATGTCTTTGAGGTTCTGCCGGTAGTTTTCGGCGAGATAGATGGTGTGGTGCGAGACGTCGTCGTAGAGGCCGTCGATGCCGAGGTACATCATGAAGGTGGAGCAGGAGAAGCGCTTCTTTGCGAGCTTCTCGTCGGTCCACTTTTTGCGGAGGTGGTTGGGGACGAGGCGCTTCATGGCTCCGGCGAAGTCGGCGTTGACGACGACGGCATCGGCGGGCAGGCTGCGGTGGGAGGTCTGGACGCCGATGGAGCGTCCGCCTTCGACGAGGATCTTTTCGACGGGCTCGTTGAGGCAGATCTGCACGCCCATCTCGCGGGCGATGCGCGCAAGCGACCGGGTAACGGCGCCGCATCCGCCTTCCGGGTGAAAGACGCCGTGCTCGTACTCGAGGAAAGAGAGGATCGAAAACAGGCTGGGGCAGCGGAAGGGCGACATGCCCAGGTACTTCGATTGAAAGCTGAAGCCAAGGCGAATGCGCTCGTCCTTGAAGTGCACCTGGAGGTCCTGGTCGAGCGATCTCCAGGGCGCGAGGAGAGGAAGCAGCTTCAGCATCTCGGGCTTGGCGAGGTCGCGCCAGCTCTCAAAGGGGGACTGGAGGAAGGGCAGGAACTTCGCGAGTTTGTTGCGATTGTGCGTGATGAAGTGGTGAAAGCGAAGGGCGTCGGTGGGCGAGATGGCGGCGATGGCGGTGGCCATTCGATCGACGTCCGGGGTAGCGAGCAGCTCGCCGCCAGCGCCGAAGACGAGACGATACTGCGGGTCCAGCCGCTTCATCGGGATCTCGCGATCGAGGTCGTACCCGGCGGCGGCCAGGATCTCGCGGAGGACGCGCGGGTAGAGAAAGAAGGTCGGCCCGAGATCGAAGCGGAAGCCGTCCTGCTCGAGCGTGGAGGTGCGTCCGCCGACCTGCGAGGAACGTTCGAGGATGGTGACTTCGACTCCGGATTTTGCGAGGAGAAGCGCTGCAGCCAGACCGCCAGGGCCTGCGCCCACGATCACTACTTTCCGGGGAGCCTTCTTCATCAGATCCTTGTTGTCCTGCGCGTGCGGCTCCTCAGGAAGCCCCCAGAGACTTATCTTCTGATGACGATTATAGGGAGGCATGGGCGCGCGTCCGACCGGTCCTTGCCATCGCGTGAACGATGTCCGGGAGGTATCTTTACCGCACTGTAAATGCTGGAAGAGGGGTTGCGGGCGGCTGGGCCGGAGACGGGCGGCGCGGCGTTGTGGAGGATGGAGATGTACCGGAGGAACCCACCCTTTCCGGCGATGAAACTGCCGGAGAGGATGGGGCACCCGCTGGGAGAGGGTTTGCGGGCGCGGACTGGGGAGGCGGTCCGCACCCGCGACTGGGACGTGCAGATTTTAGTGCAGGCCGACCAGGTTTAGTGCAGGCCGAGCAGGTTTTAGTGCAGGCCGACGAGTTCCTTGCCTGTGCTCTCGATCGGAAGCCTGACCGAGCCGGCGCTGGCGAGGATGCGTCGGAAGGTGGTGAGCGACTGTGCGACCACCTGATCCATGTTGTAGTAGCGATACGTCGCGAGCCGACCGACGAAGTGCACGTCTTCGGTCCGGTCTGCGAGGTTTTTGTACTTCGCGTAGATTGCGGCGTTTTCCGGGCGAGGGATCGGGTAGTACGGATCGCCTTCCGCGCGCGGGTATTCGAAGACGACGCTGGTGTTTCGCGCGACCTCTCCGGTGAGGTACTTGAACTCGGTCACGCGCGTGTAGGGGTGATCGTTCGGGTAGTTGACCACGGCGGCCGATTGGTAGATCTCGCGATCGAAGTTCTGGTGTTTGAACTCGAGCGATCGATAGGGAAGAGGACCGAACTTGTAGCTGAAGTATTCATCGACCGGACCGGTAAAGATCTTCTTGGCGACGGGATAGGTCTTGACCACGTCGGCGTAGTTGACCGAGGTCTGGACGGTGATGTTTTTGTGATCGAGCATTCGCTCAAACAGGCGCGTGAAGCCGTCGCGCGGCATGGCCTGGAAGGTGTCGGTGAAGTAGCGATCGTCGCGGTCGTAGCGGACGGGGATGCGACCGGCGACCGAGCTGTCGAGCTCGGAGGGATCGAGCCCCCACTGCTTGCGCGTGTAGTTGCGGAAGAACTTCTCGTAGAGTTCGCGGCCGAGGCGGCTGACGACGATGTCTTCGGAGGTGCGGATGAGCTCCGGAGTTTCGACGCGAGCGGCGAGGAAGTCCTTCATGCCCTGGGCATCGAGCGACAGGCCGTAGAGCTGGTTGATGGTGTCGAGGTTGATGGGGATGGGCAGAAGATGTCCGTCCACGCTTGCGAGGACGCGGTGCTCGTACGGCCGCCAGGCGGTAAAGCGCGACAGGTAATCGACGACCTCGGTGGAGTTGGTGTGGAAGATGTGCGGGCCGTACTTGTGGATGAGGATTCCGGCGTCGTCGTGGAAGTCGTAGGTGTTGCCGCCGACGTGGTCGCGTTTGTCGATGATGAGCACACGCTTGCCCATGACGGAGGCGAGACGTTCGGCGAGCACGGCTCCGGCAAAGCCGGCGCCGACGACGAGGTAGTCGTAGCGCTCGGAACGCAGCGGGCGGGAGGTCCCGTTGGCGGTGAGCAGGTCGGCGGAGAGGATGGTCGGGGATCCGGAGCCGCTGAGGTGGGCGTCGGTCAGGTCTGAATCATGGATGTCTGAATCATGGATGTCTGAGTCCGTCAGGTCGGCGTCCTCGGCATCTTCGAGTGGGTTGGCGCGGGTCTGGAACCTGTCGAGCAGATCGGATGTATTCGCGCGGGAGGAAGCGGCTGTGGTGGACGGAAAGCGATCGCTGGTGAGCGGGAGGGAGCTGACGTGGATGCGGCTCGGGGCGGACTTTCGGGGACGTACTTTTTCGATCTCCGCCCACATGGCTGCCCAGGTGCGGTCCCAGGAATTTTTGGCGAGCTTGACTTGGACCGACTTCTTCCAGGACTCGGTGGGTTTGGTGAGTGCGGCGTCGATCGCGAGCGCGAAGCTGGCGGGGGTGTCGGCGATGGCCACGAGGCCTTCGTCGCCGTAGCCGCGAACGACATCGTGGATGGGCGTCGAGACGACGCGCTTTCCGGCGGCGAGGTACTCGGGCGTCTTGGTGGGGCTGATGAAGCGGGTGGATTCGTTCATGGCAAACGGGAGCATGGCCGCGTCCCAGTGGGCGAGATAGCGGGGGAGCTCCGCGTAGCTTTTCGCGCCGAGGTAGTGGACGTTGGCGCCTTGCGGAAGCACGGCCGGGTCGATCTTGACGACGGGACCGATGAGGATGAAGTGGATCTCCGGACGGAGACGGGCGACGGCGGACATCAGTCTGTGGTCGAAGCGTTCGTCGAGGACGCCGTAGAAGCCCGCGCGCGGATGCGGGATCGCGGCCTGGTCGGTGGGGTCGACGGTGCCGGCGCCGCTCTGGAAGTGCGCGACATCGATGGAGCTGGGAAACGCGTGGACGTTGCGGTGTTGTCGGCGTTTGCTTTCAAAGAGGCTCATGCCGCCGGTGAAGACGACGTCGGCTTTTTGGAAGAGCTCCTGTTCGCGCGCCTTGAGTTCGGGAGGCGCTCCCTGGAATCCGCTGAGCTCGTCCATGCAGTCGTACACGGTCACGTCCGGTTGGATCCGGTCGGTGAAGGCCAGCGCCATGGGCGTGTAGTACCAGCCGACAAAGTGCTCGACTTTGTGCTCGGCGAGGAAGTTCTGGAGCATCTCGCGCTGGGCGGCGTCGGCGTCGGTGCCGGCTGGGAGGTGGGGTCGGAGCACCCACAGGGTTTTTTCTTCCTGCAGCAGCTCAAGCCAGGCGGTGGCGGCAGGGGAGCTGTCGAAGATAGGTTCTTCCCAGAAGAACACCCGGCGCTCAAACGCGCATCGGGAGAGGAGGTGCTGGGGCCGCTGGGTCACGAAGTGCCAGCGAAGATGACTGAAACAGATCAGGTCCAGAGACGGGTCGGTACCGGCAAGGAGGGAAGACGCTTCGATGCTGCTGCTGTTGCTCTGGGGTGAAGGTGGTTTACTTTGCAAGACTCGCCTCTCTGTACTGCAGGAAGTGGACATGCGTTGTACTTTGGTACCTTGTGTCTGAGATGAGAAGATGGGGCTTTGGCGTTGGGTCGCGGACTTGGCGGATGTTTGCCTTGCTGGAGATCCGGAGCTCAAGATGGACGACATCCATGCTGACCGAGCCTCGTCGATAGCTCCGATCCAGCTCCGATCCGAATTCAGCAACTCCTTTCCTCGCGAAAGACGGGACTCAGATTCCGAGATGAGTTGGACTTCGTCTCGGGTTTCGCGACAAACGCTCACTACAGCAAACGTCCGCTCACTGCAGCAAAACATCGGTTTCAGCGACGGCCGGTCCGAGCTCCCTCGCCGGGACCATGCACAACGTTGTCGACAGATCGTCCGAGCCCGCAGATCTTCCTCGGCCGGACGTCCCTCGGTAAAAATTCTCTACTTCCTCATCACGCCTCAGCATGAGGGCAGTGACAGACAAGCCTGGCTACGGTCTGCCAGCGTGGAACTCCGGCGCGTAAACCGAGCCGCAGACAGGGCTAAAGGTTTCGCCAGGACTTCCCGTACTCAGCTGCTCTCCGCCGGCTCACCTGAGACCGGCGCCACACTTGCGATGAGGGCCGTCTCTCGCCGGACTGCATACGATCCATTGCCAGCTGACTTCTTCCAGCATACTCCATCTCACGGCCGGAGCAGGCACGGTTCTAGAGCCAGCCTCAACACGATAGTAACGGAGGGATGTCGATGAAGCAGATCGACGGTCTCGGTCAGACCTATTTGAGAGCGCGTCGGACGATTCCGCGAACGATTTCGGTGACGACTCCATAGGCCACATGCGTTGCAAGTTCGCTGGTGTGTTCGCGGGTGGTGGGCTTTCCGGAGAGGCCCATGGCGGGAAGCGCAGACTCGTGGGTGAGAGTTTCGAGCGCCACACCGAAGCTGGCGCCTTCCCTGGCCGAGGCGGCAGGGTAGAACTCGACCAGAGCGCCGTAGGCCGCGCCGGCCATTGTTCCGAAGGTCCAGTGGATGGCCTGGGTTGCGGCGACGCTTTTTGTCGTTGAGAGCTCGTGGCCCGCGACCTTGTCGGCGAGCACGGCGGGCGCTGGGGTCTGGCCTTCGGTTCGCGGCGGATAGAACTTTTCGGCGACGGTTTTGACCGCGGTGGCGACCAGGCCGCCCATCAAGCCGGCGATCAAACCCTTTGCCAGAGACGGTGTGTACTTCGGCTGTGCTTCGGCGGAGCTGAGACCGAACCTCTGTTTGAGCTGCCCGACTTTTGCCACGATCTCTTCAGTTGTCGCCATGCACACACCCCTTTGCGGATCAGATCTTTTTGGGCCGGCCTTGGTTCTGGCTGTGCCCGTTTCTCTTGTCCAGACTTTCCGTAGGATGCGCGTTGCCGGCAAATCGGCTGTTCGGCATGGTGGGCAGGCCGGTGGGTGCTAGTGGGTATAGGCGAGAGGATCGGTTGTGTCCGTTCCACCGGCGAGCTTGAGGAGGCGAAACACGGGCGTCAGAAGCGCGGCGACGACGAGATTCAGGACGAGCGCGGGGACGGCTGCGTACATCGCGTGCGTGCCGGGGCCGAAGATGGCCGGGAGAGGCACCGGGTAGATCGAACTTTTGAGGCCGAGCGACGCCGCCATCAGCGTGCCGGCCGTCATGCCGGCGGACCAACCGGCGAAGAGCGCCCAGGGATGGAGCCAGCGGGAGAACGCGCCGATGACCACGGAGGGAAAGATCTGCGCGATCCAGATGCCGCCGAGCAGCTGCATCTCGATGGCGTACGGCGCGGGCAGGCGCAGGACAAAGACGAGAGCGGCGAACTTGACCAGGAGGCTGACGACCTTGGCCATGGCCGCCTCGCCGGCCGGCGACAGGGCGTGGCGCGCAAAGACGCCGTAGAGGTTGCGGGTGAAGAGGTTGGACGCCGCGATGGACATGATGGCGGCCGGAACCAGGGCGCCGATGGCGATGGCGGCGAGGCAGAAGCCGGCAAACCATTCCGGAAACATTTTTAGAAAGAGCAGGGGGACGACGGAGCTGGTGTCCGAGGTGCGCACGCCGGCCGCGAGCGCGACGTACCCCAGAAGCGCGATCAGGCCAAGCAGAAAGCTGTAGGCGGGCAGAAGAGCGGCGTTTCTGCGCACGGTGTTGGCGCTCCTGGCGCTCAGCACGGCGGTGGCGGTGTGCGGGTAGAGCATGAGGGCGACGGCGCTTCCGAGCGCGAGCGTCGAGTAGGGAAGGAACTGTCCCTGCCGGAGGTAGATGGTGGCGTTGTGTGTCTGGAGGGCGTTGTTGGCCTGCTCGAAGATGCGGGCGTATCCGCCGAGTTTGAGCGGAAGCAGGATCAGCGCAGCGGCGACCATGATGTAGAGCATCACGTCCTTGACGATGGCGATGACGGCCGGGGCGCGCAGGCCGCTCGAGTAGGTATACGCGGCCAGGATGAGGAAGGCGGCGGCGAGCGGCCACTCGCCGTGGAGACCCATGCTGGCGAGCACCACGCGCATGCCGACCAGCTGCAGGGCGATGTACGGCAGCAGCGCAAGGATGCCGGTGACGGCGATGGCGACGACGAGTGCTCGATTGCCGAAGCGACCGCCGACGAAGTCCGCAAAGGTTACGTAACCGTGGCGGTGACAGATCTTCCACAGGCGCGGAAGCACGAGCATCATGTAGGGGTACGCGATGATGGCGTATGGGACGGCGAAGAATCCGAGAGCTCCGTTGCCGTAGAGGGCGGCGGGGACGGCGATGACGGTGTAGGCGGTGTAGAGGTCGCCGCCGATGAGAAACCATGTGATCCATGTGCCGAAGCTGCGGCCGGCGAGGCCCCACTCGTCGAGCGATGCGATGCCGAGGTCGGGTCGTCTCCAGCGTGCGGCCCAGAAGCCGGCGACGGTGACCAGGCCGAAGAAGAGCAGGAAGACGACGAGCGCCGTGCGGTGGAGGTCGTGCATGCGAGAGGGGGGCCGCCTGGAAGGTGTATGGAGCATCTTAGCGCAGAGGCGTGGTCGAACGTCCTTAAGCGCCGTCGGTGTCAGCGCAGGCCGGCTCCGCCTTCGGTCCACTCGTAGACGACGACGCCCGCATCGCCCAGCACCTTGACCACGGCTTCCATGTTGCGGCGGACTTCGTGTCGGGCGTTGGGCGGGACGCCGTGCGCTTCTTCGACGGCGACCACGCGGCCGTAGGGCCAGCTGTTGGGCGGAAGTGCATCCAGGGCGGCGGGGAGGGCGTCGGCGCCGATGGTGACGTCCTGCCGGCGCGCTCCCACGGGTCGGAGCATGCCGCCCTGGCCGAGAGCGCTGGGGTTCGCGTCGCCCAGAGTTACATGGAGTGTGACCATGTTGCTCTGCACGGTGAGGTAGGGATTTTCCCAGCTGCGGAGCGTGTGAACGGCCATGTATTGCGACTTGGATGGAGGTGCGATCCGGTCGAGATGCTGTCGGATCTGCTCGACCGGGGATGTCTGCACGGGGGCGATGGAAGAGCTCCCATCGGCGGGAGCAGAGGTGGTGTGGCAGCCGGTGGCGGTGCTCAGGAGAGCTGCGAGAGCCAGGGCGGTGGACCGAGATTTGGGGCGAGGGGCGGGGATGGCGAGGGGTCGAGACATGCTCGTTGAAAGAATATCAAGACTGGGCTAGAAGACTGGGCTAGAAGACTGGGCTAGAAGACTGGGCTAGAAGACTGGGCGAGAAGACTGGGTTAGAAGACGGGGCTAGAAGACTGGGCTAGCGGCCAGCCCAGACGGTCGGACGCTTGGCGAGAAAGGCTGCCGTGCCCTCGGCCTTGTCCGCCGTGGCGCACATCTGGCCGAAGATGCGGGCTTCGGCGAGGAAGCCGTCGGTGACCGAGCTTTCTTGCCCGGACCGCAAGGCCTGGAGCACGCCTGCGACGGCGAGCGGAGCGGCGGCGGCGATCAGGGCGGCGACAGCTTGTCCGCGCGCGAGCAGATCTTCGGAGGCGACGACCTCTTCGACCAGGCCGAGGCGCAGGGCCTCGTCGGCCGCGATGATCTCGCCGGTGAGGAGGAGCTTGAGCGCGGCGCCCGGGCCGACGAGACGCGGCAGGCGCTGGGTTCCGCCGTATCCGGGGATGAGGCCCAGCTTGACCTCAGGCTGGCCGAAGCGGGCGCGCGTGCCGGCGATGCGGAGGTGGCAGCTCATGGCGAGCTCGCAACCGCCGCCGAGAGCGAAGCCGTTGACGAGCGCGATTACGGGCTTCGGGGAGCGTTCGATGCGGTCGAAGACGGCTTGTCCGCGCAGGGCCTTCCGCTGGCCGGAGATGGCGTCGGTTTCGGCGAGTTCGCGGATGTCGGCCCCGGCGGCAAAAGCCTTTTCGCCGGCTCCGGTCAGAAGGATCGCGCGCACGCCTGGGTCGGCGCCGAGCTGGGTGAAGACGGCTTCGAGATCGTCGAAGACAGCCGTGTTCAAGGCGTTCAGGACGTCGGGGCGGTTCAGGGTGACGAGGGCGACGGATCCGGTTTGCTCGCACAGGAGGGTGGGGAAGGGCATGGTTCGGGGATCTCCGGAGAAACTTGAGGCGGACGTCGATGAGCCTTGAGGCTCTCGCCCACAACGATACAATCACGGGAGACCAAAGGAGATCCGGTGATCAAGGGAATCACGCTGGTGCGCGGCGTTGCCGAGGCCGAGACGCACGACCGTCTGGCGCGGCTGTTGCTGTCGCTCGGCTTTGAGAGCGGCAAGGGGTGGAAGGACGACGGCGGCCGGGGCGACGCGTTTCTGGCGCCGCTGGGCAACCTTGAGATTGTGAGCGGGCGCATGCCGGCGGTGCCGGGCTTGCTGGTGGAGACGACGGATCTGGACGCGGTCTATGACACGGTTCGGGCGGTGGTCGGGGGGAGTGGTGCGGTCTCTGAGCCCGATCGGACGCACTGGAATTCGCGGATGTTTGTGGCCGATCTGGCGCCCAATCTGCAGGTCGGTTTCTGGCAGTCGGAGAGCCCCTTGCATGGACGTCCGGTGGCGATTGAGGGCGATCTTCTGGCGGCTCCGTTTCGCTTCGGCGTGGTGACGACGCGATGGAACACGGTGATCACGGACCGTCTCTTGCAGGGTGCGTTGGACGCTCTGTATCGCAGCGGCGCGCGCTCGGAGAACGTCGAGATTGTGCGGGTTCCGGGAGCGTGGGAGGTGCCGTCGGCGGCGCGGACGATGGCGGAGACGGGACGCTTCTCGGCGATTGTGACGCTGGGCGTGCTCTTGCGTGGCGAGACGGCGCACTATGAGGCGATCTACAACGAGGTCGCGCGCGGCATCGGGCAATCGCAACAGGAGACCGGGGTTCCGCATGCGTTTGGCGTGCTGACGTGCGAGACGCTCGAACAGGCGCTCGACCGGGCCGGTCTGAAGTCCGGCAACAAGGGGTTCGAGGCGGCGATCGCGGCGATCGAGATGGCGTCGCTTGGGACGAAGCTCGGGGCTCGGGCTGTCGTTTCAGACCGGGTGAGCCGATAAAAGCGATTATCCTAGCGATTATCCTAAAGGTTTATAGCGAAAACACAGGTCTCATGGCTGTTTTCCCCAACGAAAACGGCACTCCCACACTCTATCCGACTCACAACAATAGGAGAATCGCTCTAGATGGGACAGCGCCGCAAATCTCGTGAGCTCGCGATGCAGATGCTGTTTCAGGGCGACCTCGGCAAACAGACGCCGGAGGAGGTGCGCACGCTGTTCTGGGACGCGCGCGACGATGTGGATGCCGAGACGCGCGGCTTTGCCGAGGATCTCTATCGTGTGGCCACGGCGCGGCGCGAGGAGGTGGACAAGCTGATCGAGGAGCACTCGGCGAACTGGCGGATTGAGCGGATGCCGGTGGTGGATCGGAATTTGTTGCGCGCGGGAACGGCCGAGATGCTCGGGTTTCCGAACACGCCGGGCCCGATCATCATCAACGAGACGCTGGAGGTGGCGCGACGATATGCGGCGCCGGAGTCGATCCATTTTCTGAACGGCGTGCTGGACGCGATTGCGCGCGAGGTGTTGAAGCGCCGGCTCGGCTAGGAGCAGGAGCCCGAGGCCCACCGAGCTTGCAGTTAGGTGGTGCGTCGCGGACGCTGGGCGAGCAGGTTGGGTACAGCGATGTTGCCGTTCGGATCGGCTAGCCTCGGGGAGACGGTGCTGGTGTCCGAGAAGCCGGTCGATGAGCGGGTGACCAGGTGCACGCTGTTGTCGCCCGCCGTTCCGACGTAAAAGGTGTTGTTGTCGGAGCTGACGACGCCGCTGACTGGGGCGGTCGCACCGCCGGTGAGCGGGATGTTTACGAGCGCTCCGGTGGAGAGGGTGTATGCCGGGAGCGGACCGGCGCCGGTGTAGGTGACAAAGGCGGTGGCGGAGTCCGAGGTGGCGAGAACGCCAGTGATGGAGGAGGCGTTGACGCCAGTGAGCGGGAGGTTGGCGGCGCCGGTGCGCTGGGCGGTGAAGTAGGTCGGGAGGACCGCGGTGGGGCACGCGCCGATAGGCAGGCCGGAGCTGTTGGCGGCGCCGGAGCTGTTGGTTCCGAGGAAGCTGAGGTCGACGAGGGTGCTGGCGTTGGCTCCGGCGGCGTGCGCTCCGAGGACGTGGTGGCCGTCGTCGGTGGCGGACAGGCGATCGGTGACGACGGGTGCGGTGTCGGCGAGCGGATAGAACTGATTGACGGTGGTGATCTGGCCGCTGGTGTTGACGGGGGTGGTCGATGGGCAGTAGCTGCGCCCTGTGGTGACGGCTCCGGCCAGATAGGCGCCGACGCTGGGCACGGTGACGGCGACGTCGAGGGCGGGTGTCGAGAGCGGGATGGTCGACCAGCCGGTGAAGTTGGAGTGCACGAGCATCTGGCTGCCGGCGCTGATGTAGACGGTGCCGCTATCGGGCGAGAACGCGGCGTGGGTGGCCAGGCCGCCGATCTGGGCGGTGACGCCGTCGGCGGTTTCGAGATAGACCAGCTGGCGGACGGGGTCTGCGACGACGACGGTCGAGTTATCGGGCGAGACGGCGAGTACGGTGCCGGGGGTGTTGGCGTCGGTGCGCGCGATGCCGCCCGTGCCGGCGGAGACGACCATCAGCTCGGTCGAGCTGCCCAGGTAGAGGGTGCTGGTGTCTTGCGACAGGATCATGGAGTTGGGGAGGTAAGGCAGGCGAGCCGTTGCTCCGATGGTGCTTGAGGTGAAGTCGATGATCTGGAGATAAAGCGATTGTGTGCTGCCGATGTAGAGCACCGTTCCGGTGACACCGGCGGTGGTGACGGTGACCGGGTTCGAACTGATGGGGGTTCCGTTGCCGGCAAAGCCGATCTCATTGAGCGGCGAAGAGTTGCAGGCGGGCGGAAGGCAGAGCGCGGTGATGGCGCCGGCGCCGGGAAGGTTGGGTGTGATCGAACCTCCGCCGCCTGGAAGCGTGGTCGGCGTGGTGGAGACGTACTGGAGGTTGATTCCGGAGAGCGTCTGGCCCTTGGTGTCGACGACCGTGGCCGAAAGCGGGATGGTGCTGTTCTGGTTGACGTTGACGCTGGTCTGACCGAGCGCGGTGAGGGCGATGGAACGCGGCGGACATGTCGAAAAGAAGCCTGGGCCGGAGCCTGCCTCCGAGAGCGTTGCGTTGACCAGGGTCGAACCGGGGTTCTTGGCGGTGGCGATGCCGTTGGCGTCGATGGTGACGACGTCGGCGTTTTGCGGCGAAAAGGTCAGGTGTCCGGCGAGCGGAGAGTAGGTCTGCTGGCCGTTGGCGCCGGTCGAGACGGAGCAGCTGATGTTCGTGCGGCTTGTGCCCGAGCCGGCGTAGACGCGGCCGGCGAGCGCGCCTGTGGTGTTCTGCGACAGGCAGCTGTTGGTGTCGTAGGGAGGTGCGGTGACCAGCGGAATATTGGTGATCGGGCAACAGTTGGTCGCGAGGTCGGTCGTGCAGTTGGTCGACGCCGGGCCGAGCAGGATACTTGTGATGACGGGGTGGACGAAGACGGGAAGGGGGTTGGAAGAGACGCCGCTGGCCGAGGCGGTGACGAAGTACGAGCCGGTCTTTCCGGTGATGTTGCAGACGGTGTAGTCGGGGATGCCGCCACCGGTGCCGCGATTCCATGTGCCGGCGCAGACCCGGCGATCGGGGGAAAGGTCGATGGTGCGCTGGCTGGCATCGATGGCGGGGTCGGTGGTGCCGTAGGTGAAGTTGGTGACTGAGACCGAATTTCCCTTGCAGTCGGAGCCGGTGGGCGAGGTGAGCGTGCCGATCTGGCCCTGGTTCAGCGAGATGCCGGTAAGCACGGGCTCGAGCCGGATGGCGGTGAGCTGCCCGACGATGGTGCCCTTCTCCGAACCTGAGTTGCAATAGACCACGGTGGTCTTGTTGCCGCAGCCGGAGATGGAGATGCCGAATGGAACGGAAAGAAACAACAGAACCAACAACGTGCTGAAACGACGCATCCTGCCTCCCCGCAGCAGCTCACGTGGAGATGTGCGGTCTCTGAGCGCAACCTGCCGAGAGCGAGCGGGGCGAGGTTGCGAGAACTTCAGTTTAGAAGGTGCGTCCGCGGGAGGCAAATGAGCCTGGCGCACCTCCGGTCGTTACTGTCCGCCGGCGGGCATATTTTGCCCGAACCACTGGAGCGATCGCTCGGCGCGATCGAGGGTGTGGGCGGGGTCGACGAAGCGGTGGCCTTCGTTGGGGTAGACAACGAGCTGCGTCTTGACGCCTTCGGCGCGCAGGGCGTGCCAGAACTCAAAGGACTGGGGCGCCGGGCACTCGCCGTCGCGGTCGCCGACGAGCACCAGCGTGGGGGTGTGGACGTTTTTGATGTACTCGATGGCGGAGCTCCTGGCGTAGATCTTTGGGTCGTCGTAGACGGTGGCGCCGAAGAAGGGAAGCATCCACTGGTCGATCGAATTTTCGCCGTAGTAGCTCTTCCAGTCGGAGATGCCGGCGCCGGCGACGGCGGCGTGAAAGCGTTGCGTCTGGGTGACGGCGAACATGGTCATAAAGCCGCCGTAGCTCCATCCTGTCAGGCCTTCGCGGTTGCGGTCGATGGCCGCGATGCGGGCTTCAAGGGTGTCGAGGCCGGAGAGGATGTCGCTGAGGTCGCCGTAGCCGAAGTCCTTGACGTTGGCCTGGACGAAGTTTTCTCCTTGTCCAAAAGACCCGCGCGGGTTGGGCAGAAAGACGAAGTATCCGAGGCTGGAGTAGAGGGTGGGCGCCTCGCCCCACCTGGCTCCCATGGCGGCGGACGGTCCGCCGTGGACGTCGACGATCAGAGGGTATTGTTTGGTCGCGTCGTAGCCTGCGGGGTAGAGCAGCCAGCCCTGGACGTGAAAGCCGTCATTGGTCCACTCGACCGATTCGCTCTTTCCCCAGACGGGTTGGAGGCCGGCGTTTTCGGACGTGATGGGCCGGGGCGCGGAGGTGGGGCCGGCGGCGAAAAAGATCTCGGGCGGAGCTTCAAACGACGAGCTGGCGAAGGCGTAGGCGCCGGAGTTGGCGAGCGAAAGGTCCGCTCCGCCTGCGCCGACGCCGCCGACGACCGTCTGCGCTCCGGGGAGCTGTTGTTTTGAGCGGACGTTCCAGAGCGCGATACGGTTTTTGCCGGAGGCGCGGGCGACGACGCGGATTTCGGTCGGGGAGGTCCAGGTGAACCACGATGGGCTGACGGTCCGGTCGGCGCTGACGTCGGCGGCGGAGTTCCGGCCGGTGGGGGTCTTAGGGTCGGTGCCGCCGGAGCTGGGGACGGTGTAGATGTCGCCGCCGGTCGAGCCCTGGTCGCTCATCAAGCCCGCGATGAAGGCGATCTGTTTGCCGTCAGGGGACCAGCGCGGGTTGGCGATCTGGAGGCCGTGGAGATCGCCGGTTGTGGTGTTGGGGTCGAAGACAACGGTGGGGGCGCCCATGGGAGCGCCGTCGCTTATACAAGCGATGCGCTCTGCATCGCACACGGCTATTTGCCCGATCGACTGCGTGTATAGCTTCGAGACCCACCAGTTGTTTTCACCCGGCGCGGGTGCTGCAGCGTATGTGAGATTTCTCGAATCGGGTGCCCAGCCGAACTCGAAGACGTGAAGATTGCGATCCGCTGAGATCCAATTACCGCGGCCGCTCGCGACGTCTACGCCATAGACCCGCTGGACCTCGACCCCATCCTCGCCGACGACCCCGGACCAGGGCTTCATGGCGGCGAGCGCGCCGGCGGAGCGGGTGGCGTTTTCGACGAAGAGAAAGGCGATCGACTGGCCGTCGGGCGACCAGGCGGCGTCCTGAAAGAGGCCCTTGAGGTGGGTCAGCTCCCGGGTCTGGTTCGTCGATCGAGACCAGAGATAGATCTGGCTTTGGTCCGGCCTGGGACTCGTTCCGGTGCAAGTCGAGGTGTAGGCGAGCGTCTGGCTGTCGGGCGACCACAGGGGCGCGCTTACCCGGCATGCGGGATCGCTTCCAGGGGGCGCGGGGATGATCTGGCCGACGGCCGTCTTTCCCCCGGAGCCTGGCCTTGTGTCGCCGCTGCCGGTCTGAGTTGCGGTCTGGGTTCCGGTTTGGGCCCCGGCCTCGATCTGCTTCCCGTCCAGCAGGTGTATGGTCGAGCTCTCGTTTGCGATCCAGGCGAGCTGGCTCCCATCCGGGCTCAACGCGACGCCGGAGAAGCTATGGGCCTTGCTCATGGCGGCGAGGGTGGAGCTGACGCGAGGGTCGGGATCTTTAAGCGGTGGCATGGGGGCCGGGTTGCCGCTTTGCGCGAGCGCCGCGGCGGCCGGCAGGAGAGCGAAGGGGAGCAGGCAGAGGGAGAGGCGGCGCGGAACGCGAGGGGGCATAGGCCGATTCTAGAGCGGATCTCCGGTCGATCAAGCAAATCCAAGCCGCCGACGGGAGAAATCGCGCTGGCCGCCGAGAGACGACCCCCGGCCCGTCGTGCGCGCCGAGGCCCCCGTCTGAGCCGGATTGTCGACTGTGGAGCCAGCACTCACAGACTGGGAGCCGGCACTCACAGACCGGGAGCCAGCCCTCACAGGGGGTGTTGGTTCGGAGTTTCGATCTCAATTCCCCTTGGCGTCGATCTGGTATTGAAGGGGGCTGACGTGCTCCATCCACTCCACGGTTTGACCGTTTACCGGTTCCTGAATGGCAATATGCGTCATGTAGGTAGACGGTGTCGCGCCGTGCCAATGCTTCTCTCCAGGCGCGAACCAGACCACATCTCCGGGGTGGATCGCACAGATCGGACCCCCGTCCCGCTGTGCCCAACCGGAGCCGGCGGTTATGATGAGGGTTTGTCCAAGCGGGTGAGTGTGCCAGGCGGTGCGAGCTCCGGGCTCAAACGTAACGGTGGCGCCGGCAACCCGTGCCGGGTCGCGTGCCTGAAAGACGTGGTCGATACGGACGTTGCCCGTGAACCACTCTGCCGGACCTCGGCGCGAGGGTTCAGAACCGATGAGTTGGATCTCCATCTGTGAATTGTAGTAAATCTCGGCTTTCAGTGGATTCATGCGAAACGGATTTTAAAACGGGGAGACAGATTACAAACGGCTCGGCTCCCGGCAGTCCGGGGCTGGACCTGGTGGCCCCGGGAGGTTGTATTCTTCGGGAGTTGCTGAAGTTGGGCGGGGCGGATGTTCCTCAGGCTAGAGGGACGGCTCGCCTAGACCGGAGTTGGCTCGCCTGGACCGGAGTTTCAGTTGAGACAAGAGTCCGGCGTCTTGGGCGGGACAGATTCGCGGTTCCGGGGCGAGACAGATTCGCGGTCCACGGGCGAGACAAATTCGCCGAACTTCGCTATAGTTAAACGTGTAAGGAAACCCGCCGGGGTCGCTGCGCGTTTGCTGAGTGCAAGGATCCGGGGCAACAGGCGGGGCTCATCGCAATCGAGTCTGCGACATCCTCCTCCACGGAGGTCTATGCAGGCCGGAACAGCGAAACGGAGTCGGCCCGAGCAGGAATATGTGCTCAGGAGCTCGGCCACCGTCGACTGTTACTCAAACTGAGTTCGTGATGTTTTAGTTCAGGTTTGAAGTTCCCGGAAAGAGCGGCGGATCGCTCTTTCCCTCCTGCGTGTGTGTGGCTCAGGCCGGCGCGGAGGACTTACAAGGGTTTGCGCCGCGTTTGCCGCGGCAGTTCAGGGCGCAAGCTTTCGCGGTTTCTTTAGAGTTTCAAGGGTTTTCGAGGAGCAAGATCAGTGCCTACGTTTCATCAACTCGTCAAGCAGGGCCGCACGCCGACTCGCTACAAGACCGCCAGTCCGGCGCTTCAAGGTTCGCCTCAGCGCCGCGGCGTCTGCACCCGTGTCTACACGCAGACTCCCAAGAAGCCGAACTCGGCTCTGCGCAAGGTGGCGCGCGTGCGTCTGACCAACGGGATCGAGGTTACGACGTATATCCCGGGGATCGGACACAACCTCCAGGAGCACTCGATCGTTCTGATCCGCGGGGGTCGTGTCAAGGATCTCCCGGGCGTTCGCTACCACGTGGTGCGCGGAACGCTGGACTCGGTGGGCGTGGCCAACCGCAAGCAGAGCCGGTCGAAGTACGGCGCCAAGCGGCCCAAGGCGGCAGCGAGTAAGTAAAGCAGTGGCTTCTTCTAGCTTCTAGCCCGGAAGCTAACATCTAGAAGCTAGAAGCTAAGAGTTAGAAGTTGGCAACACCCTAGGCTCAGTTCGTGAGAAGTTCACCGCGCTGAGGGAAGAAGAAAGAGACAAGAGAGTTATGCCAAGAAAAGGTTTTATTGCAAAGCGCGACGTTGCCGCGGATCCGATTTATAACTCGACCCTGGTCACCAAGTTCGTGAACTCCATGATGTGGGGCGGAAAGAAGTCGACCGCGCAGGGCATCTTCTATGAGGCGATGACCAACCTTGAGACCAAGGGCGGCGACGAGGCCATCAAGCTGTTCAAGAAGGCGGTGGAGAATGTGAAGCCGCTGCTTGAGGTCAAGAGCCGTCGCGTCGGAGGAGCGAACTACCAGGTGCCGATCGAGGTCAACCCGGAGCGTCGCACGTCGCTTGCGATCCGATGGCTGGTGCAGTATGGCCGGGCGCGGGGCGAAAAGGGCATGGTCGACAAGCTTTCGGCCGAGTTGCTCGACGCAGCCAACGGTCGCGGTGCGGCGATGAAGAAGAAGGAAGACGTCCATCGCATGGCCGAGGCGAATAAGGCCTTTGCGCACTATCGCTGGTAGAGTAAAAGCGTTTCAGCAAACGTCTCTGGATTTCGGTTTTTCGGATTTGATGAAGCAGTACCGACCGCGGGCCATCTGCCCGCAAGAAAGATAAAGACCAGCCGTGGCACGCACTATACCTCTCAATCGTTGCCGAAATATCGGGATTATGGCGCACATCGACGCCGGCAAGACAACGACGACCGAGCGCATTCTTTTCTATACCGGCATCACCCACCGCATCGGCGAAGTGCACGAAGGCACGGCGACGATGGACTGGATGGAGCAGGAGCAGGAGCGCGGCATCACGATCACGTCGGCCGCGACGACCTGCACCTGGAAGAACACGCGCATCAACATCATCGACACCCCTGGGCACGTCGACTTTACGGCCGAGGTCGAGCGTTCCCTGCGCGTGCTCGACGGGGCGGTCGCCTGCTTTGACGCGGTTGCGGGCGTGCAGCCGCAGTCCGAGACCGTGTGGCGCCAGGCCGACAAATACAAGGTTCCACGGATCTGCTTTATCAACAAGATGGACAAGGCCGGCGCGGACGCGGTGTATGCGACCTCGACCATCGTCGACCGTCTGGGCGCGCGCGCCGTTCCGATCAACATCCAGATCGGCGCGGAGGCGAAGTTCCTCGGCGTGGTCGATCTGGTGACGATGAAGGCGATCATCTGGCACGACGAGACCATGGGCGCTGAGTATTCGGTCGAAGAGATTCCGGCCGACCTCGTCAGCACCGCGAAAGAGGCGCGCACCAAGCTCATTGAGGCCGTCGCCGACTCCGACGACGTCATCATGAACCTTTACCTCGAAGGCGAAAATCCGACCGAGGAGCAGATCAAGGCCGGCATCCGCAAGGCAACCATCGCGATGAACATCTTTCCGGTGCTCTGCGGATCGTCGTTCAAGAACAAGGGCGTGCAGACCCTGCTCGACGCCGTGGTCGACTATCTCCCGAGTCCGCTCGATATTCCGCCCATGATCGGACACGATCCGGACAATATGGAGCGCGAGATCATCCGCCGGCCGGAGGATAAGGAGCCGTTGTCTGCCCTGGCGTTCAAGATCATGACCGATCCGTTTGTCGGCCAGCTGATCTTTATTCGCGCCTACTCGGGCGAGCTCCACACGGGCGACTCGGTGCTCAATCCGCGCACCGGAAAGACCGAGCGCATCGGACGTCTTCTGAAGATGCATGCCAACAAGCGCGAGGAGATTACGGAGATCCTCGCCGGGGATATCTGCGCGGCCGTGGGTCTCAAAAACATCGTTACGGGCGACACGATCTGCTCGGACAGGAGCCCGGTGGTGCTGGAGTCGATCGACTTCCCGAAGCCGGTCATTGAGGTCGCTGTTGAACCGAAGACCAAGGCGGATCAGGAGAAGATGGGCGTCGCTCTGTCGAAGCTCGCTCAGGAGGATCCGACCTTCAACGTTCGCACGGATGTGGACTCGGGGCAGACGATCATCGCCGGCATGGGCGAGCTGCATCTTGAGATCATCGTTGATCGCATGATGCGCGAGTACAAGGTCGAGGCCAACGTCGGCAAGCCGCAGGTGAACTACCGCGAGACGATCAAGGCGAACGCCGAGGCGGAGGGCAAGTACATCCGGCAGACCGGCGGATCGGGCAACTACGGACACGCCAAGATTCGGATCGAACCGAACGAGCCCGGCAAGGGATACGAGTTCTCAAACGACATCAAAGGCGGAACGATCCCGAAGGAGTACATCAAGCCGATCGATCAGGGGATTCAGGACGCGATGCAGCGCGGCGTCCTGGCCGGATACGAGATGGTCGACGTGAAGGTGTCGCTCTACGACGGCAGCTATCACGACGTCGATTCGAACGAGATGGCATTCAAGATCGCCGGTTCGATGGCCTTCAAGGAGGCTGCGCGTAAGGCGAAGCCGGTGCTCCTCGAGCCTGTGATGGCGGTTGAGGTGACGGTTCCCGAGGACTACATGGGAACGATTATCGGCGACCTCAACTCGCGTCGCGGACGCATTGAAGGCATGGAGATGGTTGGCAACACGCAGGCGATCCGGGCGTCAGTGCCGCTTTCAACGATGTTTGGCTACGCAACCCACATGCGCGGAGCGACCCAGGGCCGAGCGAATTACTCGATGCAGTTCAAGCAGTACGAAGAGGCGCCAAGGTCGGTGTCCGAAGAGATCATCGCCAAGGTGCAGGGCAAGGACGGCGACAAGAAGTAATCGGTGAAGTCGGCGCGGGCCAAGTGCTTTGCCGAATAGTTCGCAAAGTTTTTCGACCACCAACACACACGCAGCATCCAGCACCACGACAACGAGGAGCATCATCAT
>CAXSGC010000041.1:0-31901 GCA_964236945.1 uncultured Acidobacteriaceae bacterium
ACAGAGTCTCCTTCATAAGACAATAACCTGAAGCAACCTCACAGCTAAAGCCGCACCAGCCGCATCCGCAGCGGCTCCTTCGGCCGCAACGTAATCTTCGCCTGCAACTCCGGCTCACCCGCCCCCAGATACTCCATCCGCCACCGGCTCGCCACCGTCGCGATCGCCAACACCCCCTCCATCCACGCAAAACTCTCCCCAATACACTGCCGACCTCCGCCCCCGAAAGGGAAGTACACAAACTTCGGCCGACCCGCCTTGGCCTCCGCCGTGTGCCGCCCCGGATCGAACTTCAGCGGCTCCGCCCAGAACTCCTCTGACCGATGCATCACATACTGCGAAAAGAAGAAGTGCGCACCCGCCGGAATCCGGTACGGCCCCAACTCCACCGCCTCGGTCGACATCCGCCCCATCGCCCACGCCGGCGGATACAGCCGCATCGCCTCGGCAAACACCTGCTCCGTATACTTCAGCTCCGGATAGTCCGCCAACGTCGGCAACCTACGTCCGTCCGAAACTCCAAGTACCCGATCCAGTTCCGCCTGCATCTCCCTCTCAGCGCTTGGGTTCCGGCTCAGCAGATACCACGTCCACGCAAGCGCATTCGCCACCGTCTCATACCCCGCCAAAAAGATCGTCAACACCTCATCCCGCACCTGCTGGTCCGTCATTCCGTCCGCTTCGCGCATGCCGTCCTGATCAGCCCCCGCAGCGGCATCCTCCGCCTCATACCGCGAAGCCAACAGCATCGAAAGCAGATCCCCGCGATCGTCCGCTCCCGCCGCAATCTCCCTCCGCCGCTCCGCCACAATCCGGTTCACAATCCCGTCCAGCCGACCGCGCGACCGCCTGAACTTCACGATCCCCGGGATCGGCCAGTGCAGCACCCGCTCCAGCGCCGGAAACGCAATCAGGTAGTTGTAGATCCCCATGATCAGGTTCACCTCATCGTTGATCGACCGAACATCCGCATTCACCTCCGTGTCGAACAGCGTCCGCGCCGTGATCTCCAGCGACAACCGCATCATCGCGTCGTGGATGTCGATCGTCTGCCCCTCACGCCACCCCGCAGCATGCGTCTCGGCGCTCGCAACAATCTGCCCCGCATACGCCGCAATCCGCTGCCGGTGAAACGCCGGCGCCGCAATCTTTCGCTGTCGCATGTGGATCGGGTCGTCCGACGTGATCAAACCCTCGCCCAGGAGGATCTTCATCCGCTTCAGCGTCCGCTCCTTCACAAACGCCGGGGCCCGGTTGATCAGGATCTCGCGAATAAACTCCGGATCGTTCACAAACACGATCCACGTCCCCATGAACCGGTAGCACGCTACGCGCCCATACGCCTTGTGCAGGTACTCAAACAGCCGGATCGGCTCCCCAATCCGCGCCCACGGCTTATGGAAGTAGAACTGCAACGGCCGCTCCAGCCCCGGCGGCATCCGCCACGAGCCGCCCTCAGCCCCTCCCAGCTCCCGCAGGTCGCCCCCGGCACTCACCCCAGGCTCCTCCGAAATCTCGTCCGTCTGCTCTACAAGCGGTGTCGTCATACCCATTCGACGCCCGGCAGGAGCCGCTCCGCTACGATCCGCTCAATCTCCTTGTTGATCCCATCGACAGATCCGAGACTTCCGAGACCTCCGACAGATCGCACCGTGACCACACGCCCCGGCTCCCGCTCGGCAATCCGCTCGTATGCCGCCTGGACGCGCCCGTAGAACGCCAACCCCTCTCGTTCAAACCGGTTCTCGTCCACCCCGGTCTCTGCGACAACCCTTCCGTTCCGCCGACGCGCCCTCCGCAACGAGACCTCAAGCGGCGGCAACAGGAGAATCGTCAGGTCCGGCTTCAAACCGCCGCAAACCGCCCGATCGAGCGCCAGCACCGCCTCCGACCCAAGCTCTCGCCCACCCCCCTGGTATGCCTCCGTCGAATCCGTATACCGGTCGCACAGCACAATCGCCCCCGACTCAAGGGCAGGCGCAATGATCTCCAGGATCGCCTGCGCCCGATCCGCAAACATCAGCGCCAGCTCCGCCCCCGGCGCGATCGGCCCCAGGTTCGCCTCCCCGCGCGAATCCAGCACCATCTGCCGGATCTGGTCGCCCAGCACCGTCCCCCCCGGCTGCCGAACCCGCACCACACGCCGCCCCGACCGCTCCAGAGCATCCCCCAGCCGACCCATCTGCGTCGTCTTCCCCGACCCGTCCAGCCCCTCGAAACTAAGAAAAACACCACGCGACATACGCAAATGGTATCCCTCCGGCGCAATTACCTGCCAGAGTCGCTAGACTCGCAACCGGAGGCCTCCAGGAGCCTGTTTGAGACACGCGGCGCCGCGTAAATGGCTGTTTCTGCGATGTTGAGCACATTCTCTCAGTGCGTGCCCGTGGGGCCCGGGAAGAAATCGATCCTATCGACCGAGATGATTTGTAGCAGGCGTTTCGCCAGACCCTTCTGGGAGTCTGGTTGGCTTTCCTTTGGCTGCTGCGTGGATGCGGTTGGAACCGATGGTCACTTTGTTTTTCGCTGCCCACAGATGGAGAGGCACCAGCGCCCCTCGCAAGGTTTGACCGAGTTCGGTCAACTCATAGTCGACTCGCGGTGGAACAGAGGGAAACAGCGTGCGTGTAACGATGCCGTCCATCTCCAGCCGCTTCAGGGTCAGCGTAAGCATGCGTTGCGAGATGCCGCTGACACGCCGCTGGATCTCGTTGTAGCGCAGGGAACCCTTGGACAGCGCCCCGACAACCATGATGGTCCACTTGTCTCCGACACTGGCCAGCACATCGGCGACACCCTTGCACTCCGTAGCCGAAAGGGAGCTTTGGGGAACAGAAATGTTCGTTTCGCTCAAAAAAGTGCCTCCTTGTGCTGCTTTCGCATACATCTCATACTAGCGCTACGAACCAATTGTTCGCACAAATTTCTTCGGTGAAACGGATGCGGCGATTGACGAAAAAGGAGAAACAATGCCAAAGCTTCTGGTTGTTGAGGCAAGCCCACGCGGAGAGTACTCGATCTCCCGCAATCTAACGACGAAGTTTGTAGAACAATGGAAGGCAGCGCACCCGGGTGGCGAGATTGTTGAACGCGATCTCGCGAAGATGGATCTGCCGTACGTCAATCTGCCCTGGTTGGGCGCAAGCTTGACGCCGCTTGAAAAGCACACTCCTGAAATGCAGGACGTACTTCGGGTTTCCAACGAGCTTGTCGCCGAACTTCTGGCCGCGGATCACATTGTGATCAGCACCCCGGTTTACAACTACAACATTCCCGCAAACCTGAAGTCTTACGTAGACCACATCGTACGCAAGGGCCTTACGCTGGGCATGACGGGCGAGGGGCTGGTCCATGGCAAGAAGTGCACGGTCCTGATGGCTTCGGGCGGTGTCTATACGGAAGGCTCGCCGATCCGGGACCGCGACATCGCGACGATGTACCTGCGCCTCATTCTCAAGGTCATTGGAATCGAGGACGTGACCGTGGTTGCCGCCGGTGGAAGCAAGGTCGTCGACCTTGGAGAAAAGCCGCGAGCCGAGTTCCTCAAAACGTTTGAACCGGCAGTCACGTCGGCCGCACAGTCGTAATGGGCAGACCCGACCTGGGCCCTGAAAGGACTAAATATGCAAAGCACCATGGAATATCGAACGACGCAGTCATCGCCTGCAGCGCCATCTTTGCTTTCGGCAGCAACGAAGCTTGGAAAGGTCGGTCTCATCGTGTCCGACCTCGATCGCTCGCTTCAGTTCTACTCGGAAGTGATCGGCCTGCAAATTCTAAATCGAAGCGAACGCTCCGTGCAGCTCGGCGTGGCCGCGGACAATCGTGTCTTACTGGAATTGGAGCAGAGAAAGGGTGTCCGTGCACTCACGGGCAAGCGTCTGGGGCTCTACCATTTCGCCCTTCTGTTGCCTCACCGCGCAGACCTCAGCAGTTTTGCTGAACACCTTCAAGCGGTAGGGATACGGTACGGAATGAGTGACCACCTGGTGAGCGAAGCTTTCTATCTGGAGGATCCGGACGGCCTCCAGATCGAGGTCTACGCAGATCGAAACCGCACCGAGTGGGTGTGGCACGCCGGCGAAATTGCCGTCGCGGTAGAGCCCCTGAATCTGCGCAAACTTCTCAATGTTCCGCACCAGCCTTGGGCTGGAGTTCCGCGTGGCAGCAGGGTCGGTCACATCCACCTCTACATCGGCGATGTTCACCGTGCTGAGCAGCTGTATCATCGGGGAATGGGAATGAACGTCAGTTCCCGCGGACTTCCAGGGTCGCTCTTCGTCGCGGCAGGCGACTATCACCATCACGTCGGCCTAAACACCTGGGCAGGAAACGTTGCACCGGCCTCCGAGACGGACGCACGACTGTCAGTCTGGGAACTTCAAGTGCCACCGACGGACCTGATCGGCATCACCGACAGGATGCTTTCGAGCGGCTGGCAACTCTTGGACAACGCAACCTTTGTGGACCCGTGGGGCATTGCCGTGCAACTGGTTGCCGCGTAAGGAGCCGCCGGCATGGGGAACCGTCCCGGAAAAAAAGCACTATCAGGCCTGAGTGAAATTCCTCCGGCCTGATAGTGCCGGGAGGAAGTCTTCAAGGGGTCGCTACACCAAACCTCAGAAATCACACCAAACCTCAGAAATCTGACCCTAACACTCCGAGGCTGAGCACAGCCAATCAGGATCGATAACACCGTCGGGAAACGCTCACCCCCTCTGGGAGAAGCCTTACCCACAATCTCAGAAGCAAGCCGAGGGCCACTTCAAGGTGGAGGAGCCCAGAAGATAAGCGCGCAACAACTGCGCTAACTCCTGTTCCATCTCGCTCATGGTATTCCGGCTGATCCCGGCAGCTATGATGTCCCGGCTGATCCCTGCCATGGCGCTGAATAGCATCCGCGCCACTCGGAGAGGATCCGTCACCGTCCGGTCGGAAGCGGTCGAGATCGTGTCCGCCAAGACCTTGGCCGTTCGCGTCCGCATGCGACGACATCCGTCGCTATTACCCGCCGCAGCGTATACGGCCATGCTCGTCTCTGCATCGCCGAACTTGGTCTTTACGAATGCTGAAGCCAACACCTCAGCCATTTCGGCGAGCTTTGCTCCACGCACCGCATTACAAGCTTTGTCGAAGTTCACTTCAAATGAATCCAGCTGCTGCCGGAACAAAACGTGCAGCAGCGAGCCCTTGTTCGGAAAATATTGATACAGCGTTCCTACCGAGACACCGGCACGCGCCGCCACCCTCTTGGTCGTTATCTTCGCTACACCTTCCTTTACCAAAACCTGAACCGTCGCTTGCAGGATTGCGTCCACGCTGGCATGAGAGCGCGCCTGTACAGGCGTCTTTCTTGGCTTTAAAGCTGCTTCAGCTGCTCTCATGCAATGCGAACCTCTAACCTGAACCTTCGTTCATCTAATCCTCTAGCAGTTCGGCGGAGATCTCAAGTGACAGCGACAAAGAATCTTGGCGGCACGTTTACGTTTTCAGGCACGTCTACAACGGTGCACCGCCTCGGCTACGGCGCCATGCAGCTTTCCGGCCCAAATGTGTTCGGTCCTCCGAAGGACATGGAGGCAGCGCTCGGTGTGCTGCGAGCCACCGTCGAAGCCGGAATCGACCACATCGACACCAGCGACGTCTACGGTCCTCACATTACAAACCAGATCATCAAAAATGCTCTTCACCCCTATCCAAAAAACCTGACGATCGCGACCAAGGTCGGAGCACGGCGCGGTGAGGACGGTTCCTGGATTCCGGATTTTAGCCCCGCGAGTATCAGGTCCTCGGTAGAGGACAATCTCCGCAACCTGAAGCTGAGCTCCCTTCCTCTCGTAAACCTTCGCGTAGGAGGGTTGATTGCGCCGGCCGAAGGCTCGATCGCCGAACCTCTGTCTGCACTTGAATCCATGCAGCGCGAAGGCCTTGTGCAGCACATCGGCTTGAGCAATGTCTCACCGCAGCAATACAAGGAAGGGCGAGAGATCGCAAACATCGTTTGTGTACAGAACCACTACAACGTCGCCCATCGCGAGGACGACACCTTTATCGACCAACTTGAAGCCGCGGGTGTGGCCTATGTTCCATTCTTTCCGCTGGGAGGTTTCTCGCCCGTGCAATCTTCAGTATTGGATAGCGCCGCAACCTCACTGGGGCAGACGCCGCTTGCAGTCGCTCTGGCGTGGCTGCTCCAACGCGCGTCCAATATCCTGCTGATTCCGGGCACATCGTCCACAGAACACCTGCGCGAAAACATGGAAGCCGCATCGCTCGTGCTGCCGGAAGAGGTCATAGCCCAACTCAATGCAATCGGGAAGTCAACGGAATGATCCCGGTCTGGACCTTAACCCAGCCCTCGAAGACTTTGCACGCAATCCAGTACAGGCAGGCAGGATACCCTGCCTAAGGCCGAAGGGCGGGCGTCCACACCACCCCTTCCGTCCGAATCAAAATGTCCAATCCACCCTCAGCGCCCTCCCGCAAATCCGGCCCCGCCGCCGTATGCTCCTTGCGTGCCTGATCGACATAGGTCAGCTTCATCGCCCCGCGCCCCAGCACCTTGAAGCGATACCGAAACTCCGCTCCGTCACCCAAATTCTGCGTCCCAAAGCTCGCGCTGGGGTAGTCCACCTCGATCAGGCTCAACGTCGCCCCCGTACGGTTCACCACCCGCGCCTGCACCCACGCCGAGTGACATCCTCCCAGGAGCAGCAAGGGCAGGGAAGCGACCGCAAAGACCCGGGCAAACCGCATCCCTCCACCCTACCAAGTTCATCTCCCTCAAGCCAGCCTTAGTGCGTCTGCACCGGCGCCTCCTCCAACACCCGCGCCGTCAACACCACACCCCCCCGACCATCGTGCAGCGTCAAAGGAAACGCCAACACACTCCACGTCACCTCTCCCTCCCCCGCCCGGCGCTCGCGCATCAACCCCAGCCGCGTCCGGTCGATGTACGTCTCCCGGCTCCGCGGCACGCTCAGGAGCACGTCGCTCCAGTCCCGCATCCCCTCCGGCGTCTCCTCAAACACACACCGCCCCGCAAACCACTCCCGCGACCGCCCCAGATACCCCGCCGCCGCCTCGTTGCAGTAGATCCATATCCCACGCCCATCGAAGATCTGCACCAAGGCATCCTCCCCGATGGCACGCGCAATCCGCGAATAGAAAAAATCCCGCGCATCCACCACCACCGGAGCGCCCCGTCGCTCCGCCGCAAACGAGTTCAAAGCACTCAGCAGATCCTGCACCGAGCTATTCCCTTTCAGCAGGTGCATGTCCTCCGTCCCGCCAAAACACCGGTCCAGCGTCGCCGAAAGGATAATAATCGGAATGTGCGGCCGCCGCCGCCTGAGCAACGTCGCGATCTCCGTCCCAAACTGCCCCCCGCCCAGGTGATAATCCAGCACCGCAATATCGATCCGGTCCAGCAGCTCCGCCGCCTCCTCGATCGTCCCCGTCGGAACACACTCATATCCGTTCTGCCGAAGAATCGAGCATCGCAGATGCAGATTCGCCGGGTCGTCATCCAGCAACAAAACACGCACAGCACCGATCGGCGCTGCACTCAATACATCCATTCGAGGCTCGAAACTCTGCGGTGGATTCGTCATGGCCCTCTCGTACAAGCGCGATCTTAACCCCCCGCCTGCCCAGCCCGGGAGATTACTTTTGTGCGCTCTTAAGGTTACGGACCAAATCGGGAAGCCGATGGAACACCGCCACACTTTTCAGCCAACGCCGGTTCGCAATGGCCGGATACCCACTCACCATCTCCCCCGCCGCGACGTCGGATGGAATTCCGCTCTGCGCCGTCGCCAGCACGTCGTTGCCCACAACGCAATGTCCCGCAACCCCCACCTGTCCGGCCAGAATCACCCGGTCGCCCACCTCGGTCGAGCCCGCCAGACCCACCTGCGCGCATAGCAGCGTGTCCGCACCCACCCTCGACCCATGCCCCACCTGCACCAGATTGTCCACCTTCGACCCCGCCCCTACCCGCGTCTCGCCCACCGACGCCCGATCCACGCACGCGTTCGCCTGCACCTCCACCCCATCCTCCAGCACCGCCGGCCCCGACTGCCGGATCTTGTGCCACATCGCGCCCCTCGGCCGCCCACCTTCACGCGCATATCCAAAGCCGTCGCCGCCGATCACCGCCCCGTTTCCCAACGTCACATCATCCCCCAGCAGGCACCCCTCCCGCACCACAGCATGGGCATGCGCAAAGAATCCCCGCCCGATCCGCGCTCCGGGATAGACGACCACATGCGGCAGCAACACCGCCCCTTCCCCGATCTCGACGTCGTCCATCACCACCACATACGCCCCGAGATGCGCGCCCGTCCCAACCCGCGCCGACGCAGACACCACCGCCGTCGGATGCACCCCTGGAGCATAGACCGGAGACGGATGGAAGAGTTCGATCGCCCGCGCAAACGCGAGGTACGGGTCGGAGGTCCGCAGCGTCGCCGTCGCGAGCTCCGCAAACTCCGGAGCTACCAGGATCGCCCCCGCCCGGGTCGTTCGCGCCATCCCGGCGTACCGTGGATTGGCCACAAAGGTCAGATCCCCCCCGGTCGCCGCCTCGATCCCCGCGACACCCGAGATCCGCGCCTCCGGGTCCCCCCGAAGTTCCGCACCCAGCCGCTCCGCCAGATCGCGGAGAGAGAACCACACCGCAGCTTTGTCATCCAGTTCCATCGAGTTCATGTCAGCCCTCTGCCACCCCCCGCCCCTCAATTGACTTCAGTTTGGCCCGACAGCAAACGCCCGAACAGATCTTCCTGAACACCGCTCTCCGGCGAAGCCGATGCTGCCTTTCGTCGCGAAGGCGCCGTGACCACTGCAAGACATTGAAATCCGGAAAGCGCCGACCGCGGAACGTACAGTCTCTGCGTATTCGATCGCGTATCGGGCGGCGTCACCTGCAGCCCCGCGTCCGCCTCAATCCCTTCCAACAGCGAAAGATCCGGCGCCGCCATGCCCTCCAGCACATCACCCCCGCGAAATGTGAGCCGCACCCACAGACCCTCCGTTCGCGGCCGAGCCAGAAAGCTTCTTCGGTTCAACCGCTCCGGATTCACACCATCCGAGGTATTGAAATCCCGAACATACGCAATATGCTTCACCTCCGCCAGCGGCAACGGCAAGAGCTTCCCACTCAAATCCAACAGATCGACTACGAGACCGGAAGCCGGACGCCTTTCTGTCACGGCCTTGGACCGGATCTCGGCTCCCCCCTCGCGCGCACCCGATGCAAGCCCATCGGACCGCACGAAGTCACTCCCTGACAGATATCCCCAGAGCACGTCGCCAAGGAACCGTCGCACAATCACTTTCTTGGGAGAGCCAGCCATCAGACCTCATAGATCGGAAACACAGCTTCGTTCAGCGCACTTGAATCGGGGTCAAGGCCGGTCTAAGGAGACTCCAGATGTGTTAGAATGCCCTTTTGCGATGTCCTTGAGGGCCGGCGTAAAACCAACAAAGATAGCAGCTTACGGGGCAAACTTTCATCCCGCAAGACCGCCCCGGGGAGTGCTCAGCAAACTATGGCCGATTATATCTACCTGCTTGAAACGCGGCTCTCCAAACCGCAGCGCGCCGCCCTCCAGACCATCCGCGATACCGCGCGCGCGCACAGCCTCACCCTCTTTCTCGTCGGCGGCGCCGTCCGCGACCTGATCAGCGGAGCGCCCGTTCGCGACCTCGACATCGCCGTCCAGGGCAACGCGCTCGCTCTGCTCAACGATATTCAAGGTGCGGGCGCGGTCATCACCGGCAAACTCGACCTCGCCCAGGCCTTCTTCGCCACCTTTCCCGGCGGCGTTCGCACCGAGGTCGCGAGCACGCTCTCGGTCACCTACCCCCGTCCCGGCAAGCCCGAGGTGCAGCCCGCCAGCATCCTCGACGACCTCCGACGGCGCGACTTCACCGCCAACTCGATGGCCTTGTCCCTCAACGAGGGCTCCTTCGGTCTGCTCATGGACCCCCTCAACGGCGTCGCCGACATCGAAAACCGCGAGCTCCGTCTAGTCAGCAACTACGGCTTCATCGAAGATCCCGTCCGCATGATCCGCGCCGCCCGCTTTATGGCCCGCCTCGCCTGGCGCATGGACGAAAAAACCGAAGTCCGCTACCAGACCGGAAAGGAACAGAACTACATTGCCGCCCTCAGTAACTTCCATCGCGGCTACGAGAGCGAAGAACTTCTCCACGAAGAAGATCCCTTGCGCGTCATGCGGCGCCTGGAAGAGGAAGGCTGGCTCAAACACCTCGCACCCGCGCTTTCCGTGAGCAAGGCGAACGTGGCCGAAATCGAAAAGCTCCGAGAGATCCAGCTCCAACTCCAAACCCAGGGTGTCCAAACCGCCGGCGCCGCCGCTTACTTCCCGCTCCTCACCGCCAAACTTTCAGAAACCGAACTGGCTGCTCTCAAAAAGAGCTTTGCCCGCCCGGGCTTCCTGGCAGAGATTGAAACCCTCGACGCCGCGGCAAAACGCTTCGTCGCCGAGCTCACCTCCAAGGCCGCCGCCCTCCCTTCACAAGCCTACAAAATGATCGTGGCAAGCGAGCCCGAAACCGTCCTCTGGGCCGCCTACATCTCAAAAAGCGTCGCCTTTCAAGCCAAGCTGAAAAACTTTTACACCGACTGGCCATCTGCCCGCCTCAAGATTCCCTACTCCCTCATGCAGGAGATGAGGATTACGGCCGAAAACCCACAATATGAAGAGCTTATCGAACGGCTCTTCTTTGAGATCATGGACGGCCGGTTGCAAACCCCCGAAGAGATCAAAACCTTTCTCGAGCCGTTCTCGCCACCCGCGCCGCCTCCGCCCGTCCATCTCCGGCGCCAACGAGCCGCCAAAAAAGGTGCCAAAGCAGCCAAAGGCCGAAAAAAAACCGCCCCCGAGGAGGAGATCGACGCAGAGGACGACCCTGACATCGACCCGGACGCTGGCATCGACCCTGATGCCGACCGGGATTCAGACCGGGATCCAGACCAAGATTCAGACGAACCTACCTCCGACTCGCTTCCCGCCAGTGCCCCCGATCCACGTGCACCCGATCCAGATGCACCCGATCCAGACTTCACCGGAAAGGTCGAAGACCACGCGGACGAAGTCGAGGAAGACGACGAAGCCCGACAGACAGACCCCGCTCCTCTGCCACCCGCCCCCATCTCCCCTGCAGCAGAACCCGCTCGGGAGCAGACGTCGCGCAAGCCCGCTCCCGTCTCCGCCACAAGCGAAACGGGCCACCGGACAAGTGCATCCCTCGCCGCCACGAAGACAGACAGGGGAGAAAGGCATACGGGCGCCAAAAAAGTCATTTCGTCTACCCCAGGGGACGAGGCGCATCCTCTTCTTCCCCCCGGCGCCAGGCCTGCGAAGAATGAGGCCAAACTCCCCCCAACCCCCGCTAAATCCGCCTCTTCGATCAAAAATACCGCTCCGGCTACCAAGGAGAAAGCTCCCGCGGCAACCAAACCCACTGCCGCCAAGGTCGCCCTCTCCGCTCCCGGGAAAAAGCCCGGCACAATGCCTGCCTCGTCCAGATCCGCCAAAGAGACAGCAAAGCTCCCCATCCCCCATCGCTCGCAACCGGCGACGAAAGCAGCTCCTCCACCAAGTTCCAAGGCAGCTGCCAAGGCATCAGCAAAGCAGACCCCGGCCCCGCCCATGAAGTCCTCTCCCCAGAAGTCCACGCCACTCAAGGCAGCCCCGGCGAAATCAGCACCAGCGGCCAAGACCCCGGCCAAATCCCCGATCGCCGCAAACCTCAAAGGAGCCGCAAAGCAGGCTTCCACCTCGCCCGCAAAAGGCACGCCTGCAACCGCGAAAGCAGCCCAGCCCAAAGCAGCCCCTTCCAGTCCCAAAAAGCGTAGGTAAAGAGAAGCAGATAAGCTCCACCTGGCGTCCGCAGAATCTGCCGGGGAGTCGCCGATTTCCTAGCCGCGCATGGTTCCTCTAGCCCGGCATCTTGCGCCGAAACTCCGTGCCTGAAAACCTTCGTACCCAAAAGCGGCAACGCCTCGCTCCTTCCCTCCTTGACGATCGTTGTTCGGCCTAGGCAGACTTCTTAAGAAGAAAGAAGGTCTGCCCATCATGACTCCCGCCTCCCCGGCTGCTGCACTTGACTCCCATCTTGCCGCCTCGCCCCACTTCGATCGACCCACCTACCTAATGTGCCCGCCAGTCTGGTATGACGTCGACTACGTCATCAATCCCTGGATGGCCGGCAATCTCCATCGCCCCTCCCGCGACCGCGCCTTTGCCCAGTGGCGAGCCCTCTATCACGCTCTTCGCACTATCGCCGATGTCCGCGTCCTCCAGGCCCGCCCCGGCTCCCCCGACATGGTCTTTGTCGCCCACGCCGCGCTCGTCCACCATGGCGTAGCCGCCATCGCCAGCTTCGCCCACCGACAGCGTCAGGCCGAGGAACACCACCTCCGCGCATGGTTCCAGGAGGCCGGATTCCTCATCTGGGAAACGCCCCGTCAGACCGCCTTCGAAGGCGAAGGCGATGCGCTCTTCGATAGCTCCGGAACGCACCTCTGGGCCGCCCACGGCGTCCGCACCTGCCAGCACTGCCATCGCCACGTCGCCGCCGCCTGGCACACGCCCGTCACGTCCCTTCACCTCGTCGATCCGCGCTTCTATCACCTCGATATCTGCTTCGCCCCCCTTGCCGGCGGATACCTGCTCTACTATCCCGCCGCCTTCGACTCCACATCCCTGGAGAAGATCGAAGCCGTCTACCCCGCTGACCGCCGCATCGCCGTCACCGAGTCGGAGGCCACGCACTTCGGCTGCAGCGTCATCAACATCGGACAGCACATCATTATAAGTACCGGCCTGCCTCAACTCAGCTCCCGCCTCTCCAACCATGGCTTCGACGTCTCCGAAGTCGATCTCAGCGAGTTCCATCGCGGCGGCGGCTCCGCCAAGTCACTAGCGCTCCGCCTCAGCGACCTCACAAGCGGTCCCAACGCCGAGCCCTGAACGAGGTCCTAAACCAAACGTCAAAAATCCCACGCTAAGACCCCGTCGCGCAAACCTATTGCCACGGAGAAGTAATCATCGGCAATGCCAGGATAGAAGGCTTCGGCCTGCTCTGTGGCGACAAGCTGGTAATCCGACCACATCGTGTAGCCGCCAACGATGAGCACATCCCGCAACCGGCCTGCTGTCCCCGCTGGTCCAGGAGCAGTAGTTCGATAGAGTAGCGACATGATTGCTCTCGCGCATTCAGAGATGCGTATCGAACTGCCATCTTCCGTTCAAAGCTACCTTGATGCCATCGCCCAGGCATGCAACGGGGACCGCCGCGGGCTAGTATCCATTGTCCTATTCGGCAGTGCGGCCAAGGGCGGATTCACTCTGCAGGTTTCGGACGTGGATCTCATCGTCGTTCTCTCGGATGGCGTTTCGGGGCAGGAGCGGGCGCAAGTGCGCGAGGTGGTCGACCGTCTGGAGATCGACCACGGCTTTAAGGAACCGGCTGGACCTCGCAACCCGCTGCAGGCCTTCGCTGAGCACATAGGCGGAGCGGATCACTCCTGCTTCGTCTGCACCCGGAGCGATCTGCTGTCAGGAGACGTGGCCCGGGTATTCGACTTGAAAGCGGCGGAAGCGCTTTTCGTCGACCGCATTGTGTTTGCCAACGTTATCGCGTCATCAGCGACAGTTTGGGGCGAAGACCTGCTGCCCTTGTGCGCACTCCTGACGTGCGCCGAAGAGATGTCTTCAAGGCATGGTTTGCGTTAACCAATCGAGTGCTGCTGAGCTTGGCGGCGTACGCGGTTCTGCCGCAGGCCACCCGGTACGCCATGGTAACGCTCAAGCATTCGTTGCATAGCTGCTACTTTTGCTACCACTTGAGGACAACTGCGCTGGACGAGGAGGTTACCTTCTTCGAGCAGCGGCTGGGAGGGAGTCAGACGCTGAAGCAGCTACTGACTCTGCGCGGGCAGTACCGCAAGTCGTTTGGCTTTGTGCTGCGTTGCCTCCCGACGATGATGCGGCTGCACCTTCGCACAGCCTTGGACAACGCCTTCCCACTAAAGGGTACGACGGTAGGTAGCTGAGTCCTGCTAAACACTTCTGGTGAGCTATTCCCGAGTGGCCAGCGGTTCGGATCTAGGTTTAACCGGAGGGTCAGCGAAGCGGAAGCGTACGATCTTTTGCCGTTTGGCGTAGGAACCCTAAACGACCTCGATCTCCGCTCCCGCCGCGGCAATCTCCCCCAAAATCAACTCCGCCGTCGCCGCCGGGTCCGCCGCCCTGGTGATCGGTCGGCCAACCACCAGCATCGAGGCCCCCCGCGCAATCGCCTCCCGCGGCGTCGCCACCCGCCTCTGGTCCCCAAGCTCCGCCTCGGCCGGCCGAATCCCAGGCACAACCAGCATCTTCTCTTCGCCAAGCTCCGCCCGCAGCATCCGCGTCTCTTCCGCCGAACACACCAGACCCTCCAGACCCGCAGCTGACGCCAGCCGGCCCAGCTGAAGCACCTGCTCTGCCGGAGATCCAGCCACCCCGACCGCCTGCATCTGCCCCTCATCCATACTCGTCAGCACCGTCACACCCAGCAGCTTCGGCCCGCCGGGACAACTCGCCGCTGCCTCCGCCGCCGCCTCCAGCATCCGCTGCCCGCCACTCGCATGCACGGTCAGAAGGCGAGCTCCCGTGTTCGCCAGCGATCGTACGGCTCCGTCCACGGTGTTCGGAATATCATGGAGCTTCAGGTCCAGAAACACCCGAAGATCACGCCGGGAGAGCTCCTCCACAACGCGGGGCCCCGCCCGGTAAAAAAGTTCCATCCCAACCTTGAACCATCGGCACCGCCCTCCCAGCACGTCCACCATCGCCAGCGCCTCCTCTGCCGAAGCGAAGTCCAGCGCAACCACCAGCCGCTCCGCAGCCTCCACGCGCCCCTGTTCGGCCCGTCCAGAACTCCTCACGGAATCACCCGCCCTCTCCCGAAACGCATCCACCTCGGCCTATCCCTGAAGGGATCGTAGCAGGGCCGCTAAACCGAAACTCCGGAGCCAACCGCCACACATGCACACCGTCCTCTCGATCGCCGGCTACGATCCCTCCTCAGGCGCCGGCATCACGGCGGACCTGCTCGTCTTCGCCGCGCACGGCCTCTTCGGCACCTCCTGCATCACCGCCCACACCGTCCAGAACACCGTCGGCGTCTACGCCTCGACGCCCATGCCCGCCGAGACCGTCCGCGAAACGCTTAGCGCCCTCGAAAGTGATCTCCCCGTTGCCGGCGTCAAGATCGGCATGCTCGCCAACGCTGACATCGTCAATGTTGTCAGCGACTTCCTTGCCCGACTCCGCACGCGGCAACCAACGCTTCCCATCGTCCTCGACCCCGTGCTCCGCTCCAGCTCCGGCCGCGACCTCCTCCCGCCCGATGCGCTGCCCGCCCTCCGTAAACATCTGCTTCCGCACGTAACCCTCATCACGCCCAACCGCGAGGAACTGGCCGCTCTCCTCGGCGAACCCATCCCAGACCGCCACCTGATCCCGTTCGCCGCCAGAAAGCTCCAGCAGATCGGAGGAGCTCTCGACGTCCTCGTCACCGGCGGCGACCTCGATCCGCCCGACGACCTCCTGCTCCTCGCCTCCACCCAGCAACCAGTGTGGATCGCCGGGGAACGGGTCCTCACCCGATCCACCCACGGCACCGGTTGCGCCCTCTCGAGCGCGCTCCTCAGCCACCTGGTCCTCGGCCGCACCACGGAACTCGCAGCCCGTGCTGCCAAAGCCTACGTCACCGGAGCCCTGCGCGCCGCAGAACCCCTGGGGCAGGGAAGAGGTCCCCTCAACCACCTCTGGCAACTTCGTCGAGACACATCGAGCTAATTTCACCCAGTCCAAACTAAAGGCACGTTACGGATGGAAAATACTTCCAATAAGGGCTAAAGTTTTTCCTTCTCTTCGCCGATAACACCTCTGTCGGAGGAATCTATGTCAACTGCATCTCTGCCTTCTGGATCGCTTTCAGCCACCTTCTCCTTTCCCGCCAGCCAAAGCCTCATCCCGCTGGCTTTCAATCGCCCGAAGTCCAACGTCTCCCAGCTCGTACCGCGCCGCCCCGATCGCGTCCAGGGCCTCGCGCTCGAACGCATAGGCCATGCTATCGAGTACCTCGTCGATGCACGCATGTTTACCGGCGACGACTTCACCCACGCCGCGGACGCCGAAGCCGTGCGCATTCTCTCTGGTCTCAGCCGGGCCGTCTTCGCCGAGTGCCCCGAAGTCGTCCCCGTCCAAAACCGAGTGCGGGACTGGCTCCGATCCCGACTCCTCCACATCGCATAAAGCTCAGAACACTCCCATAACCCGAGAGCTCGCCTGCTACGGCAAATATCTGTAGGTGGATAGGGATCCACAGGTATCGACGCAGTTTTCTCCGGAGGAAAACGGCTCTGCACGAATCTGCCCGCTTCACGTCAACAGGTAATTTGCTCTAGGCTGGAAGGGTTATGACCATCACCCTGAATGGCCGGCAGCAGACCCTCTCCCTGGGAACAACTCCGAAGCTGGCGCAGTTCATAGCGAGCCTCGGCCTCTCAGGCGACCGCGTAGCCGTCGAACAAAACGGACAAATCGTCCCCCGCGCCGCTTGGCCCTCAACGGGCGTCAGCGAAGGAGACCGCTTCGAAATCGTTCACTTCGTCGGTGGAGGCTCCGCATATGCCCTTACCCACAACCTGCCATCCCTCGTCGCCTGAAGCCGTCGCGACCTTACGTCGTCAGAGACAAGAGCAGCCGCTCCCACTTCGCGCCGTAGTCGTCCCACCCGGCAAGGCTCCGCACACGATCCAAAGCGGCCGCACTCATCCGCCTCTGGAGCTCCGGATCGAGCGCAAGCCGTTCCATCCTCTCCGTCAATGCAGCGACATCCCGGATCGGAACAACATATCCCTCCACGCCGTCCGTAAACAGATCCTCCGCGCCCGTATTCGTCGACCCAATCACCGGACATCCGCAGGCCATCGCCTGCCCTTGCACCAGCGCCAGACCCTCCTCGATACTCGGCAGCACCATCGCATGGCTCGCGCTCATCAATTCCACCAGTCGCTCCTGCGAAACCGGCCCGAGAAACTCCACATCCGTCGTCGGCAGCCGTTGGAGCACGCCGGCAACATCCGGGTGCATCGACCCCGCAACCTGCAGCCGCTTGTGCGGATGCCGAAGCCGCTCAAACGCCTCCAGCAGGTACGGCACTCCCTTCCGCAAACTCACCGAACCCGCAAACAGCACCTGAAACTTGTCCGGCGGCGCCTCCGCCACCTTCCGAAACCGTTCCAGCCGAACACCATACGGAATCACATGCACGCGCTCCGGAGCAACCCCCATCTCGACAAACGATCGCGCCGCAAAGCTCGACGGCACGGTGATCGCATCGGCCATCGCATAGATCTTCTCTTCGCGCACGATATCCCGCGGATCCGTGACCGCCCGCCCGACACCCCATCGCCGATACTCGTCCGAAACAATCTGTTCCTGATACCGCTGATGCGACGATCCCCGGTCACACACAAACCGTCCGCCCTCCGCCTGCACCCAACCTCCAGCCCTGAGACTCGATCCCGAGATGCCGATCAGCACATCCGGCCTGGGTCGCTTTCGCAGCTGCCGGCACGTCCACGCATCAAAGGCGAGCGCATTCGCGTAACTCACCTGGTCGAGCGCCCATACGCTATGAACCCCAAACCGTTGCATGAGGATCTCAGGCGTGTGAATCCACGGAAACGTCTCCACCAACTCCCGCCCCAACCCTTCGCGCCTCACCCGCGCCCAGGGCCACGTCGAATAGATACGTTCCAGATGTCCGCGATCCCGCATCTGCCGCGCGAGCTCAAAATGGTGAAAAACACCAAACACCGTTTGAACAACTCGCATCGTCCGTCCAATCCCGCATCCGGGCAAAAGGGCGCCAGGGGAACCCGAAACCGAATCAAGAGCAGACCAGGACCAGATCAGTGGCGGAGAGACAGGGATTCGAACCCTGGATACCTTGCGGTATACACGCTTTCCAAGCGTGCGCCTTCAGCCACTCGGCCATCTCTCCGCAGCTCTAGCGCCGCCCTGTTGAATCTACCACAGACACTCCCGTCCCCTAACCCAGCCTCCAGCAGACCCCAGACGAAAGAACCTTCCGCCCGAGATCACCCGTTACGGCGCGATCGCCACCAGGTTTTGCTTCATCTGGCCCGCTCCACCGATCGTCAGCGGCACGCCCCGCAGCAGAAAGCGCTGCAACGTAGCCGGATCGCGCCAGTTGACCTCCCATCCGTGATCGATGGCGAGCAGAATGTACTGCCCCGGCAGAATGTCCTCAATCTCAAAGCTGCCATCCGTGTTCGATTGATCCCGCCGCGAGATCGCGATCGAGCCCTGCTCGCCGAAGCTGGTCGGAACCAGCAACACCATCGAGCCCACAGCAGGCTTGCCGCCCGCGCTCACAGCTCCACTCAACGATCCGCGGCCCTCCGCAACATGCACCGTCAAGAGGTTCGTCCCCGCGCCGACCCTCACTCGGCGGCTCACGTGCACAGGCGCCGCGCCCACCGAGATGCCGGCCAGAAACTTCTCCCGCGCACCGGAAAGAGCCAGATCGTACTCTCCCGGCGGCGCCTGAAGCTCCGTTTCGGGCCTTACACCTGGCGACCCTTTTGCAGGTGCACCCCTGAGCCGCCTGCCCAGGCCACCTCCCGTGTTGCTCCGAAACACGTCCCCAGTCACAGGGTCCGTCAAAGTAACCTCCATGTGCTGCCCCGCACTGACCCCTTCAAACCGAATACGCACATCCGCGGCCGGCGTCGCCGCACCGAGATCCAGATTAGAGCTCCCCCCGTCCCTTATCCGCAGGTAGCGGACACTCTCCGATCCGTCCGTCTGCTGACTTCGGACCACATACAATCCCGGTCCGAAGCCGCTCATCTCCAGCCGTCCGTCCGCCGTCATCGACGTCTGGGACGTACCCGTCATACCAAATTCAAAGTTCACGGGCTGCACCTGGACCGGCAGCATCCCTTGACGCCGTCTCCCCTCGTCCCCCGCCTCCGCTACCGGCGTCGGCAGCGTGAGGTGCGCCGATGCAACCGGCAGGAGCCGAAAGCTCACCTGCCGAACCTCCCCCGGCCGCAGGTTCAGAGTCTCCGCAGACGCCCGATCCGTCACGCCCGGAAACCAGGTCAGCGGAAAAATCACATCCAACGCCGGGTTCCCCCTCCCCACGCCAGAGCGTCCGACCGCCGGCGAAGCGTACCAGGGCTGGCCCTGCACCGCGAGCCGATAGCTCCCTGAAGCCAACGAGGCAAGCTCAAAGTGACCCCGGTCGTCTGTGGTCGTCTGAGATCGCACTTGCGCCTGCATCTCGCTCTGCTCAGGATCGAGAGCCGGCGCCGCCGTCAACGTGACCTGCGCCCCTCGAACCGCCTCCCCAGCCTCGTCCAGCACAACTCCGCTCAAAATCGCGTCCGGAACCTGGCGAAAGTTCAGATCGATCGACGGCGTCGCGGACGACAGCACAACCGCGGACGAGAAAAACTCATGCTGCTCAAAGCTCTGCGCGCGAAATCCCCGAGCCTCCGCGGTCAACTGCCAGCTTCCAGCCCCCGGCGCCGCTAGCAGGAACCGCCCATGCCGATCCGCTTCCACGCCCGGGGCAGCGTCCGCGCGAGACCGTCGTCCCCCCCGCGCCATCCTGTTGTTGGACGGACGCAGCGACAGATGAGAGAAGGGAACTGGCTCCCCGTTCACGCTGTTGGTCACCACACCCGTGATCGCAAACTGCCCCGGAGCCGCCGCACCGGCGCTCCCCGAGACCAGCAGCCCCATCACAATGACAAACAGCATTCGGACATCCGGCGAAGACGTCATGGATGCACCTCCGCGTCCGGAACCGGAGTCAGATCCACGGTCGAGGTCTCCCCAGCCTCGATCGTAAATCTGCCCACACGTCCCTTGAACGAATCGAGCACCGCCCCACTCTCGAGATCCAGCGAATGCCGGTGCTCAAGCGCCACAGCACGGTAGCTCCCCGGCGGCAGGGATGCGCCAAAGGCGCCGTCACCCGAACTTGCCAGAACAGTCAATGGATGCAGGCTCGGCTCCGTCGCGATGAGATACACCGGGAGGTTGCCGACCGAATCCGCCGACCGGATCTGGCCACGAACCAGGCCCGACGATCGGCCGACAATCAGACGGATCGGAGCCGTCGCCGCGGCCACGCCAACCGTCAGTTCGTGAGACAAGAGGTCAGATCCGCCCATCGTCGCCGACTCGACATTCCATCCACTCCCCGTCCCGGACCTCAGCCGATAAACCCCGGGCGGAGCGACAAATACGCCTCCAGCCCCTCCCCCGTTCGTCACCCGAACCTCCCCATCCCCACCGCCTCCACGACCACCTCCGGCTGTCGGTAAACCGTTGTCCACGCGCCAAAGCGTCAGATTCAGCTGCTGTGCGCTTGGGATCCCCGACCCACCCCGCGTTCCCGCAGCCTCTCCAGCCGGATCGATCGCAACCTCGACCGGAATCTGGACCGAACTGACAAACTGGAGCGCCACCGGCGACGCGTCCGCGCTCGGCACCGTCACCCTGGCCTCCGCTGTCATCACGCTGTCCCGTGTTCTGGACACGCTGCGCAGAACATAGCTGCCCGCCGGCAAATCGACCGAAAACACACCCAGATCCTCCGTCGGCCGCATCCGCACCCCAAAGCTCGTTCCGTTCCCGAGAGACGCCGTGACCTGAGGGAAAAAGCCCCCCGGCATCCCCGTCACCATCACCTTTTGCACAAAGGTGCCGCGCATCGCTGGATGGAGATCCAACCGCTGTTCCTGGCCAGCCCCAAGCCTCAGAAATGTAGATCCATCACCTGAACTCTGGGCTGGAAACACAACAGGCAAAAGCGCTTCCTGCCTTCCGCCAACCCTCGGCATGTACTCCGTGCCGACCACGTAAGTCCCCGCAGGAACAGCAAACCGAAACTCCCCATGAATATCCGTCTGGCTCTGCCCGGCATCCGCCCAGCTGTGCCCGCGCTCATCGAACAGACTCCGGTACACGTGCACCGCAACCCTCTGAACCGGCTGACCCTCAGGATCAGACACCACCCCGGTCACGATCGCCTCCGGAAATAGCCGGATCTCCGCCGTCGTCGCCCCCGCCGGCAACCAGATCATGTCGCCCTCCATCTGCTCCGGCCCTGCACTGTATCCCGGCTTTCTCGCCCGCAACCGAACCGGCCCAGCCCCCTCCGCCGCGAGCACAAACCCACCATCGTGATCCGTGAGCGTAGCCGCACTCTCCGTCTGCACCAGCACACGACCGAGCGGCAGCCCCGTAACTGCGTCGAGCGTACGCCCCCGAAGCTCCGGAGCCGAGCTCGCCAGTCCCGTCTGAAAGCCCGAGCCCGCCTCCCCCGCGCCGGCCCTCTCTAAACCGGCAAACCAGCTTCCCCACACCACCGCAAAGACCCAAAGGCGAAACCACCCTGAGATGCTCGGCCGGAAGCGCGGATGTTCCCTCACAATCTGATTAGACGGCCACCATCGCCCGACAGCCTCGTCACTCCGGTCCCCCATCTATCCCCTGCTCGACCACCGGATTCATCAACACCCCGATCCCCTCGATCTCCACCTCGCACACATCCCCAGGCTTCATAAACACCTTCGGATCGCGCGCAAATCCCACCCCGCCCGGCGTGCCGGTCACGATCAGATCCCCCGGCCCGAGCAGCATAGCGTCGCTCACAAGAGAAACCAGCGTCCCCACATCAAAAATCATGTCCGCGGTCGAGGCACGCTGCATCACCGTCCCATTCAGCCGCGTCTCGATACGAAGCCCCTTCGCTCCCGGCGGCAACTCGTCCGCCGTAACAAACATCGGCCCCGACCCACCGGTCCCATCGAAGTTCTTCCCAATCGTCCACTGCGGCGACTTGTACTGATAATCCCGAACGGAAGCGTCATTGAAGATCGAATATCCAGCCACATGCTCGAGCGCACGCTCTTTCGCGATGTTCCTGCCCGGCTTCCCAATCACCGCAACCAGCTCGCCCTCATAGTCCAGCGCCTCCGACACCGCCGGCCGCACGATCGGGGCACGATGCCCAACCAGGCTCGATCCGAAACGAGCAAAAAACGCCGGATACGCCGGCGCCTGGAAGCCGCGCTCTGCGGCATGGTCGCGATAGTTCAAGCCAACACAGACGATCTTTCCGGGAGCAGGGAAGGGCGGCAGATACTCCACCTCCGACCCCTCCACCTCTCGACCGGACACAATCCGGCCGTGCCTCTCCCTCAAAGCCTCGGGTCCCGCCCGGAGCAGCCAGGCTATGTCCGCCGGCCCGCCACCCTCAGCCTCCGCGGCCGCGAACAGTCTTCGGCCCTCTAAAGCTCCCAGGCTGATCACGCCACGCTGCCGGAAAACAACAAATCTCACGCCCTCACCGCCGCCTCGGTCGCCCGTTCCACCTCTCCCAACGTCACCCCCGGCGCAAGCTCCACCACACGGAATCCTCCGACACCCACATCCAAGACACACATCTCCGTGATCACGCGGTCAACCACCGCCTTGCCCGTCAGCGGCAGCGTACATCTCCGCAACAGCTTCGCCGCCCCGCCCGGCGCGGTATGCTCCATCAGCACCACCACCCGCCGCACCCCCGAAACCAGATCCATCGCTCCTCCCATCCCCTTCACCCGCTTTCCAGGAATCAGCCAGTTCGCCAGATCCCCCGCCTCCGAAACCTGCATCGCCCCCAGAATCGCCAGGTCGACATGACCGCCACGGATCATCGCAAACGAGTCGTAACTCGAAAAAGCCGACGCCCCCGGCAGATACGTCACCGTCTCCTTGCCCGCATTGATCAGATCCGCATCCACCTCCTCAGGCAGAGGGTAAGGTCCAAGCCCCAACAAACCGTTCTCCGACTGAAGTGTCACCGTCATCCCGCGCGGAATGTAGTTCGACACCAGCGTCGGTATGCCGATCCCAAGGTTCACATAGAAGCCGTCCCGCAACTCCAGCGCGGCACGCTCCGCCATCTCCCGACGCGTCCAGGCCACGTCTAAACCTCCCTCGTCGTGATCTTCTCGATGCGGTGCGTCACCACCGGCGTCCGCACCACACGCTGCACAAAGATCCCCGGCGTATGGATCTCATCGGGTCGCAACTCGCCCGGCTCCACCAGAATCTCGGCCTCGGCCACCGTGACCCTCCCGCACATCGCCGCTCCAGGATTGAAGTTCTGCGCCGTCAGCCGATACACCAAATTCCCATGCGTGTCCGCCTTCCACGCCTTCACCAACGCCACATCGGCGCGAATCCCACGCTCCAAGAGGTACGTCTCTCCGTCAAACTCCCGGTGTTCCTTGCCCTCGGCCACCATCGTTCCCACACCCGTCTTCGTATAGAAGCCCGGAATACCGGCCCCGCCGGCGCGCATCCGCTCGGCCAAGGTCCCCTGCGGACAAAACTCCACCTCCAACTCGCCCGCCAGATACTGCCGCTCAAACTCCGCGTTCTCGCCCACATAACTCGAAATCATCTTTCGGATCTGACGCGTCTCCAGCAACGTCCCCAGACCGACCCCGTCCACCCCGGCATTGTTGCTCGCCACCGTCAGCCCCGATACACCATGCTCCCGCAACGCCGCGATCAGCGTCTCCGGAATCCCGCACAGCCCAAACCCGCCGATCGCCAGCGTCATCCCATCCTCGACAATCCCGTCAAGAGCCGCATAGGCGTCAGGCCAAACCTTGTTCATCCCATCCCTCTTCGTGCGCCCGTCCGTGCCGCCCGACCAGCTTCAGCGCAGGCATCACGACCAAGCGCCCGCTCGGAAGCAACTATATCCAATCCGGAAGAGCCCAGCCCAGCCTACGGTCAGGTTATGTCTGATAACAGATATTATGTACAGTGCACCGGCCCCCGCACAAACCTCATCCCCACGCCCGCAAAATCCACGATTGACAACCCAATTCGCGCTGGAGTAGACCTTGTTCCTTCTGCGGTCAATTATCCTTTCGAGGACTCCCGAGGCCCCATGCCACTCTTCCCCCCAACAACTCCCAAGGTCAACCTGCGTCTGGGAACCCTGCTTCTCCCCTTGATCTTCTCAACGTCGGCCCGATGGTCCCTTGCACAGTCTGTCTCTGTCGTTCAAACCAACCCCGACGAGACCGCGCTCTTGGCCCCGCAGGCGCCGCTGACCTTTGCCCCCGGCACCGCCATCCAGAACGCCATCACCATCAACGACACCATCGAATACCAGCGGCTGGAAGGCGTCGGCGCCTCCTTCACCGATTCGAGCGCCTATCTCGTGCAGAACAAGCTCTCCGCCACTCAGCGCGCCGCCCTCATGAACGACCTCTTCAGCCCCACCGGCATCCATCTCAGCTTTCTTCGCCAGCCCATGGGCGCCACCGACCTCGCCCTCAGCGCCTACACCTACGACGATCTCTCTCCTGGCCAGACGGACCCCACCATGGCCCAGTTCTCGATCGCCCACGATCAGGCTTACATCCTTCCCACCCTGCGGTCTGCCCTCGCCGTCAACCCCCGCCTCAAGGTGCTCGCGCTCCCCTGGTCCCCGCCCGCTTGGATGAAGTCGACCGGCACCCTCAACGGAGGCACGCTCAACCCTGCCAACTTCCCCGCCCTCGCGCGTTACTTCACCAAATTCATCCAGGCGTATGAGGCCAACGGCATCCCCATCAACTACGTCGCGCCCCAGAACGAGCCGCTCAACGAGACCAACGGCTATCCCTCCATGTTCATGAACCCGCACGACGAAGGCACCTTCATCGCGCAACACCTCGGACCCTCCCTCCGCCAGATGAGGGCGCAAAATCACGGCTGGAACTTCGATCAACAGAACGCCAACCCGCTCGACGCCACCCCCGGCATCCTCGGCTATGAAAACAACTGGGATAATCCCAAATACCCCGAGATCCTCGCCGAAAACCCGGCCGTGCGGCAATATCTCGCCGGCGTCTCCTTCCACTGCTACGGTGGAAACGCCGCCGACGCCCAGAACGCTCTGCACGACCTCGCCGGCGCCATCCCCATCTACTTCACCGAGTGCACCGGCACCTCCCAATACCCCTACTTCGGCCAGAACCTGGCGAACGGCACCGAAGGCCAGGTCATCAACGTCCTCCGCAACTGGGGCAAGACCGTCACCTTCTGGAACATGGCGCTCGACCAGAACGGCGGCCCGACCGTCGAACACGGCTGCTTCAACTGCCGCGGCGTCGTCACCATCGACACCTCCACCACACCGGCCACCGTCTCGCGCAACGTCGAGTATTACGTCCTCGGCCACCTCTCCAAATACGTTCAGGCCGGCGCCCATCGCATCGAGTCCAACACCTTCGGCTCGGGCAACGTCGAGGACGTCGCCTTCAAAAACCCCGACGGCTCCATCGCCGTCCTGGTCTTCAACGGAGCCCCCACCCCCAGCCAGTTCAGCCTCAACTGGAAGGGCAAAACCGTCAGCTACGCCCTTCCGTCCGGCGCCGTCGCCACCTTCTTCTGGCCCGGCTACACCGGCAGAACCTTTGACGTCACCGCCGGTCCCGCCTCCCAGACCGTCGCTCCCGGCTCGGCCACCTACTTCCAGATCGACGTCAACCGCTACGGCGGAGACACCGCTCCGGTCAGCCTCCAGGTGCAGGGACTTCCCCCCTCCAGCTTCGGCGGCATCCTCCAGATCCCCTTCACCAATGATTACGTTCTTCCCGTCGAAACCTTCTCCAACGCCCCCAGCGGCACCTACCCCCTCACCATCACCGGTCGCCAGGGCAACACCACCGCGGCCTCCACCGTCAACTTCATCGTCGGCGGCAAGGAAACACCCTTTGGCGGCACGCCCTGGACACTCCCCGGCCTCATCCAGGCTGAAAACTTCGACGAGGGCGGCAACGATGTCGGGTACTTCAACCTCGACCCCAGAGACTACGGCAGCGCTCCCACCTACCGTCCCGGATCGAGCGTCGGCATCGAGTACACCGGCGATCCCGGCGGCGGCTATGACGTCGGCTACACCAAGGAAGGCGAGTACCTTCGCTACACCGTCAACGTAACCCAGGCCGGCATCTTCAACCTCGCCGCGCGCGTCGCCTCTCCCGGTCCCGGCGGCTACTATCACGTCTCCTTCGACCACCAGAACGCCACCGGAACCCTCTTCGTCCCGCAAACCAATGGCTTCCAGACCTACGAAACCATGGTCTCGCCCAGCTTCCGGCTCTCCCCCGGCAAGCACATCATGCAGGTCACCTTCGACGGCAACGGACCCACCGGCGGCATGGGCAACTTCAACTGGTTCTCCGTCCAGAGACCCGCCGTCAGCACACCCTTCGGCGGAACGCCCCACACCATCCCCGGACAGATCCAGGTCGAAGACTTCGATGCGGGTGGCAAGTCCGTCGCCTATTGGACCTTTGCGACCAGCAACGGCGGCGGCGCCAACTATCGCCCGGGTGAATCCGTCGCCATCGAAAACTCGTCCGACACCGGTGGCGGCTTCGACGTGGGCAATACTCTCCCCGGCGATTGGCTCAACTACACCGTCCAGGTCCCGAGCACCCGCGCCTACACGGTTCACGTCCGCGTCGCCAGCGGAGTCGGCGGCGGCGTCTTCCATCTCGCCTTAGACGGCCAGCATGTTACACCATACCTCTCCCTCCCCAACACTGGCGGCTGGCAGTCCTGGCAAACGCTCGACGTCCCCAACGTCCCCCTTCCCGCCGGTCTGCACACCCTGCAGCTCGTCATGGATAGTGGTGGCTTCTACAACACTGCCGGCAACTTCAACTGGATCTCGATCCAGTAACCAGCTGCCAGATCCGCATTGGCGCGGGTAAACTCTACCCCAGCCAGTGCGGATTGCGGGCCGTCGCGTCGGCATCCGTGTTGGTCTTGAAACGCTCGTACTTGCCCGTCAACGCAGCATCGCGCGTGCGTGCCAGCAGCGACGACGTCTGCTCCGGGGTGAGCGGTTGAAACGTGCGAACGGCTGTAATCGCCTGATCCAGAATGGCCGGCTTATCGATCCCCGTGATGACCACCGAAACAGGCTGCGACAGGCTGTAGTGCAGCATCTCGATCGGCTGGGCCGTGTTGGTCTTCAGAATCGGTCCGCCACCGAACGTCTTCATCGCCAGAACGCCGACTCCCTGCTCGAGAGCCACCGGCAACACCTCTTTGCCGAACGACCGAAAGTGCGCGTCCATCACATTGATCGGCATCTGCATCGTGTCGAAGTGAAAGTTGTGTTGCTTCGCCACCTCCAGCATCCGGAGATGCACCGCCGGATCCTTGTGGCCGGTAAAGCCGATAAATCGAATCTTGCCGGCCTTCTGAGCGGCCACCGCCGCTTCGATCGCGCCGCCTTCCTCAAAGATCCGGTCGGGGTCCTCCATCCGAATCACCTCGTGGAACTGCACCAGGTCGATCATGTCCGTCTGCAGGCGACCCATCGACTCCTCCAACTGCTGGTCATAGGACTTCCTGGTCCGGCCGTCCATCTTGGTCATCAAGAACGCCTTTTGCCGGTACCCATCCCGCAGAGCCAGCCCCATCCGCACCTCGCTCAGGCCCCCGTTGTAATCCCACGAATTATCCAGAAACGTAATCCCTCGGTCCATCGCAGAGCGAATCAGGTGGATGCTCTCTGCCTGCGTCGGCTGAGTGCCGATGTTCGCTCCGCCAAGGCCGATCGCCGAAACTCGCTCGCCCGTCCTGCCCAGCTCGCGATAGATCATCCCCGGCGCCTCCGGACGCGCGATTGCCCGCGGCGTCGCCGACTGCGCGAACCCGGAACTCGCGACCGCGGCCACACCGGTCGCCGCCGCTGACTTGAGAAAGTCTCTGCGCTCCATCTAAACCTCCATCTACTCCAACGATTAAAGATCGAATAAAGATCGAACCTTACGTTTGGATGCCAGGTTCAGGCGTCCAGACAATCGACCGCCGCTGGTGAGAAAGCGACCGGTCCCACCGTACTCCTGCCCCCAGGCTCCCTGCCACAATAAAAACATCCCGCCCGACTCACACATCATCAGTTGCTCTCAAACAGTTACAGTTGCTCTCAAACAGTTACAAGGAGAAGCAGATCCCGATGGCAGACGAAAAGACCCAAACGTTGGACGCCGACCTCCCCGGCTCGCTGATGACGATCTTCGGAGCGACCGGCGATCTCACACGCCGGCTCCTCCTCCCGTCCATCTACAACCTGGCCGCCGCCAAGGTCCTTCCGGACACCTTCTTCCTCTTAGGCGTAGCCATGGAATCCTGGGACGATGCCAAGTTCAAGGACCACATCGCATCCACCCTCAAGCAGTTCTGGGGCCCGGACGCTGACGACGCCGTGGTCTCCTGGCTCACCTCCCGGGCCCGCTATCAACAAGGCAACTTCGAGGACCCCGCATCCTTCAAGCAGGTGAAGTCCACCATCGAGGCCATCGAAAAGGACGTTAAAACCGGCGGCAACCGGCTCTTTTATCTCGCGGTCGCGCCAACCTTCATCGCTACCATCGCCTCCCTGCTCTCGGACCAGGATCTGCTCAAGGAAGACGGCGGACCCTGGCGCCGCCTCGTCATCGAAAAGCCCTTCGGCCACGATCTCGACTCCGCCACCAAACTCAATAAAGACCTGCAGTCCAGCCTCAGAGAAGACCAGATCTACCGCATCGACCACTTCGCCGGCAAAGACACCGTGCAGGACATGACCGTCTTCCGCTTCTCCAACTCCATCATCGAGCCGCTCTGGAATCGATCCATGATCGACCATGTGCAGATCACCGCCGCCGAAACGGTTGGCCTCGAGGGCCGCGCCGCCTACTACGAGAAGTCCGGTGCCCTCCGCGACATGGTCCCCAATCACCTCGCACAGGTGCTCTCCCTCGTCGCCATGGAACCTCCCGTGGCCTTCGAGGCCGAGTACATGCGCGACAAACAGATCGAGCTCCTTCAATCCATCCGACGGCTCAAGCCGGAAGACGTCCCCAAATTCGCCGTCCGGGGTCAGTACGGTCCCGGAACCATCGACGGAACAGCCGTTCCAGGCTATCGAGAGGAGCCGGGAATCGACGCCAACTCCAACACCGAAACCTACGTCGCCATGGAAGTCGAGATCGACAACTGGCGTTGGTCGGGAGTTCCCTTCTACCTCCGCACCGGCAAGCGGCTCTCCAAAGCCACCACCGAGGTCGTTGTGACCTTCCGCAGGCCGCCCGCGAGCCTCTTTCCAGTGGACGGTCAGCCGAGACTGGCGCCCAACCGTCTGCTCTTCAATCTCCAACCCAAGCAAAGCATCGAGCTACGCTTCGGCGCCAAAAAGCCCGGTCTCAAAACCATCGTCGAGGAGGGTTCCATGGACTTCAACTTCCCTCCCGGGCCCTTCGGCAATCACGCCAAAGGCTACGAGCGACTCCTCCACGACGTCATCGCCGGCGACCAGACGCTCTTCCAGCGCGCCGAGTTCGTCGAGGAAGGCTGGCGCATGGTACAGCCGCTCCTCGACGCCTGGGCTCAACCGCCGCAGGAAAGCTTTCCCAACTACGCCGCCGGCTCCAATGGCCCCCAGGCAGCCAACGATCTCCTCGCCCGGCAAGACCATTCGTGGCACTCGCTCGAAGACGCCTAAGGGCAACGTAGCAGTTGGTGTAGAGAGTTTTTCTTCTGTTGTCATTCCCGGAAGGAATCTGCGGCTGTTCTTGCGCTTGTATGTTATCGACACCATCTGCGAATCCGCCCTAGACTAAAGCCCAACGCTCCCCAAACCCCCGCCCGCAGATCCCGCGCAACCTACATCTGCAGACGCCCCCAAACCACCTTAGCCGCCGCAACTCGGGGCAGAGCCTCGCGCACCAGCAACGCCCTCCCCCGACCCTCCGCAGCCAGCCGAAAGTCCGCCTCCGCCAAAGCCTCCTGATGTCCCAGACGGTGCGCCAGCCCGCGAAGATACGTCGCCAGAGGCGGCCGGTCTCGGTCCGCGATCTCCGACAGCGCAGCCAACGCACCCGTCGCATCCCGCCCCGCCAGAGCCACCCCGGCGCGCAGCATCGGCACGTCCACCTCCGCCGTCCGAGAGTGCCGAGGAGCGTCTTTAGCCAAGCCCGTCAGGACCTCCGCTGCCCCCGCCCGGTCCCCACACATCGCCCTGGCCAGCCCCGCTCGAAACCGCGCCTCACTTCCCTGCACACCCTCCCCAGATGCACCTGCCAGTTCCCTGCTCAACCCGCAGTCGCTCCGGAGCGCCGCGTCCAAAGCTCCCGAGGCCGCCAAAAACGCCGCGGCCGACGATCTCTCACCCGCCCCCCCCCTCGTTCCCGCCTCCCCAACCGACTCCCTCGCCGTCTCCGCCCTCAGCGCCCGCACCCTCGGCCCGTTCCGCCCCGGACGAACTCCCGCTCGCTCGGCCTGCGTCTCCATCCGCTGCGCCTCCTCGGGGCGCCCGAGCCCGATCAGCGCCTTCTCCGCCTCGTCATACGCCTCCCAATCGAGAGGCTCCCTCGCCCGCGCCCCCTCCGCCGAAAGCAACGCCTCCGTCATATGCCCACCCAGCCGCATCGCCCGAGCCTGCGCAATCAGCCCGTCCCGGTCCCTCGGATAGATCGCCAGCAAACGCCCGATCGTCTCCAGCGCCCGTCGATCATCCTGCTCCGCCAGCATCTCCGCATAGGCCTCCGTCAACATCTGCACCCGCACCCCGGCTTGTGCGCCGGCTGCCTTTGCCGCCATCGCCGCTCCCGCCGCCTCCACCTCCGAGAACTCCTCCGACAGCAGCCACGCCCGCCGCATCGACGCCATCGCAAACCCAGGCTCCTCCGCAGCGGCTTGGGTGTACGCCCGCAACGCCTCAGCCGTGCGGCCCTCCTCTCGCGCCGTCTCCCCGTCCGCAAACGCCCGCATCGCCGGCAAGCTCACCCGCATCTCCGATGGAGCATCGACCGCTAACCCATCCCCTCGTCCCAGGTCCTCTCCCAGTCTCTCCCGCAGCCTCACCCCCAACCGCCCCACAGCCGCAGGCACATCGCTTTTGTTCTTAGCTATCTCCTGCAACGACAATATTCTGTCGTTCGACCCTGCATCCAACATGTCAACTAAAATAACAAGCGCCGCCGAAGCCCGCCGGACCTCCCCATACACATACATCCGAGCGCCCAACCTCTGCGCCACTCGCCGTGGAGTCACCGCCATCCCCCCCTCTCCGCCGTCTGGCCGCATCGCACGTGCCCCCGCCGCATACGCTGCCTCTCCGCGCAACAAGATCCGCGGCGAATCCTCCAGTCCCGTTTCAAGCCCACGCTCAACCACGCCATCCATCTGCGGATCGCCCGTCCTGTTCTGAATCGTCGTCAACAACACCCCATCGCTCGCACCTAAGTTGACCCGCGGCACAGCGTCCCCCCGCGTCAGCAACAGGACTGTCAAAAGAGCCACACCGCCAACCACCAACGCCAACCACCACCACTCCCGTGCCGACGACTGTCTCGCAACCGGTCGAAACCGCGGAGCTTCCACCGCACGAACCACCCTGTTCTCTCCTTCTGCAGCCGGGGAAATCCGGACCTCCCGCGCAGCCGACTCCCGAACCCGCGCCTCCTCCAAATCGCGGTCGAGCTTCAGCGCGTCCAGAACCTCAACCCTCCGCACACCCGACCCCACCCTCAAAACCACCCCGCTCTCACCCGCCTTGAACGCGCTCTGCCGCGATCCGCTCTCCGGCTTCGGCAGCCTTCGCGGCCGGATATGATCCGATCCCTCGCCCCCCAGATCGGCCGAGCTCACCCCGGATTCGTCCCCCCCCCCCCCCCCACCCCCCCCCCCCCCCCACCCCCCCCCCCCCCCCCCCCC
>CAXSGC010000042.1:0-18941 GCA_964236945.1 uncultured Acidobacteriaceae bacterium
GGTAAGTCTCGATAGACTACTCCACCACACGCTGGGACTAAACAACTAGAGCCTGCCTCCACCACATCCGCAAAGACGAATCCACCCCGCTCCACCACTTTGCCCCCGCACCTCGATCGGCTCCCGAAACACCGGCGACGCATACACAAACGTGTGAAACTCGCCGTTCTCCCCGCACGGATCGACCCCCTCCGGCAAGCTCCGGATCAGGTCCAAATTAAACTCACGCCCCGCATACGACCCGTCCAGCCTCGCCGGATCGACACACGTCAGCTTCGCCCGCACCCCCGCCCCGATCATCTCCCGCGCCAGATCTCCGGTCGGCAGCCCCCACACCGGAAACATCGCATCCAACCCCGACCCCTCCATCTGCCGCTCCCGATACGCCCGGATATCTTCAAGGAACAAGTCCCCATAGGCGACCGCCGCAACACCCTCCTCGCGCGCCCGCGCAAACACCCTTCCGAGCACCGCCTCATACTGCGCGTTCGAGCACGCCGACGGCAGATCGTACGCCCACACCGGCAGCCCCACACGCTCCGCCTGCGCCTCCACCAGCGACCTCCGAACAGCATGCATCGCCACCCGGTCCGCCGCTCCGTTGAAGGTCGTCAGCAGACCCACAACCTCCACATCCGCCCTTGATCGCAGCAGGTGGAGCGCCCACGCACTATCCTTGCCACTGCTCCAGGACAACAAAACTCTCCTCAACGGCTCTGCTCCTTCCTCTCCTCAAACCGAAAACACATCGAACGGCTTCACCTCCGGCGTGCCCCCGAACGGCACACGGAAGTACTCAAACTGCATCGCCTTCGCCGTCACCGTCACCCGCAAAAACCCCGGCGCCGCCTGCTCATACTTCTCAAGCTTCACCTCCGGGAGCGTCGTCTGGTACGGCAACGCGACCGGTGGCGACGTCAGCTCCTTCTGCAGCTTGTGCATGCTCGTCGCGCTGTTGGCGTACCCGCCCGCCCCAGCGACCACATACGCCACCTTCTTGCCTTTCACGGTCCGGCTAAACCGCTGATAATTATGCACATGCCCCGACAGCACAACGTCCGGCAAACGCCCCGTCGCCTCCATCGCCCGATCCAGAGCCCTCAAAATCTCCGGATTCCCGCCATGCGCCGTATCCAGCGAAAACGGCGGATGATGCACCGCGATCACCAGCTTCTTCGCCGGATCCGCCGCCTTCATCTGCGCCTCCAGATACCCCTGCTGATCCATCCGGCCGCGCGCATCCAGGCTCCCTTCCACATTCGAATACAGGCCGATAATAGTTACAAATGGCGCCTTCATCGTCCAGTACACGTACGGCTGCGTCATGGTCATCCGGTACGGCGTCACTGGCAACGGCTGCGCGGCGCACAGGTTCTCAAAAAACCCAAACAACGAAGGCTCCGTGTCAGCCGGATCCCCGCGCCGCGTAAACGTATCGCCGTCATGGTTCCCCGCCACGGCAAAGATCAGCTTCGGATAGTACTGGTACGGCTCATAAAACTCCGTCTTGTACAGCTCGCTCTGGCCGTTGTAATACACCACGTCCCCCAGGTTGTAGAAGAACGCCGGCACCGCGTCAGCCGACGCCGCCTTCACCTGCGCCTCCATCTCCTCCGCGATCGCCTCCTGCGTCGCCGTCCCGTTCACGCCCCCCGTGTCGCCCGCCGCGTGGAACACCAGCTTGCCCGCCTTCTCCGCCGCCTCGCTGGCCCCTGGATCGAAGATCGCAAACGGCACCGCCAGCACCCCCGGAGCTCCCCTCGGAATCGGAAGAAACCGCGTCATCCCTTTAAGCGCCGCCACCGGATCCCCGACGGCCCGCCTCACCTTCCCAACCACATTCTCCCGCGTGAAAAGTGGCGCGACAATCTTCGTGTTCAGCATCGTGGGTTCCTCCGGAGAAGCCCCGTCGAGCGGCCTCCCTTAGAACATAAGTGCTCCAGACAAACCCCGCGTTACAAACACCCACGTCTGAAGCTCCCCAACCCTCGGGTGCCCATCCTCTCGCTGTCCCATCGCGAAAGGGTGGTCATCGCGCGTGGCCGAGCGCGAGCTTTGATTAGGATGCCGGCATGACCAACGAACGCCCGAAGTATTCCGGTTGGGAGTGGCTGAATATCTCAGCGAGACTCGGACCAAAGCCGGACGGAAGAGTCGAACAGGAACTCTGGAGCTTCGCTGTTCTAGCTGGTCAACGGGCGTCGCACCCGCGTGACATGCAGCGGTTCTATCAATTCGTAGCTCGCTCACACGCACGCAGGAGCGGCATGTCACGCTGTGATGTTCGAACACAGCTGCTTAATTATGGCTTTGAGGAAGACATCGCAACGTATCTCGCAGATGCCTACTGGCACGGGCGCTGTGCTCTGGCAGTATCTAGGAAGTTCAAGGGAAGTTACGCCCGCTGGCAACGGAAGGACGCCGAGAGATGGGCGTGATCCCGCAAACATAGCCGGGTCACGCCGCCCATCGCTCCCTACTCCAGAAATAATCGCCGCATCGGCTCCGCCGCCATCCGCAGCGACACACTCTGAATCTCCTCGCCAATCACCTCGAGGAGCATCACCGCGTCCGCCGCAAGTCCATCCTCGGCAGCCTTCAGATACGAAGACAGCAACCGTGAAGCCGGCATCGCTTCCTCATTATTCTCCGCCGCCATCCTTCCTCCTCGCCGGCACCCGGAATCGCAGCCCAGAAATACGTCAGCCGCGGCCACTGCCGCCTCATCACCGGTATACTCCTGTCCGTACCTGGCCAGATATCCCCTATTTCGGGCAGACTCAACCATGATTCCTTCATGGCATCGAAATTCTGCATCCAAAAAGCCATGTCCACCGAAATCAGTGCTGAAAAAAGCGACAAGCGCCCCTACAGCCCAATGTTGCTGTTGATCGTCCTGGCGGTCATCATCGGTGCGCTCGCTGTCTTTTTCATCGCGTCCCCGATAGGCACGCATACAGGGCGCCACGGAAACACCAACCAGATGCCCAATGCACCGCAGTAAAATTGCCACACTCAACGATCCCGCTCGATATACGCTCTGAGCGAGCTCAAAATCCTAAACCACACAAAGTGTTACCGGAGATCCCCTCTATGTTCCATCTCATCTGGGTTGCCATCATCGGTCTGATTGTCGGTGCCCTCGCTAAATTCATCATGCCCGGCAAAGATCCCGGCGGCATCTTCATCACCATGCTGATCGGCGTCGCCGGAGCCTTTCTCGGCACCTTCCTCGGTCGCGCCTTACATCTTTACGGTCCCGACCAAACCGCCGGCTTCATCATGTCGCTCATCGGCGCTCTCATCCTTCTCTTCCTCTATCACCTCATCCGGGGGAGACAGACCGCCGTCTGAGGGGAAACATCACGCTGGCGGGGGGCAGGGAAGTGCGTGCTCTCAAAACACGGACACCCTGCCCACCTCCGATGGCATCTCAGACTCAAATGAGCGGAACTGAGCAAAAATCCGGAACAGACCCCAACAAAGGCATGAACACGCGGGTGTTTATGGCTAGCGTCCTCGTCGCTCTTCTGGTCGTCCTGTTTTTGGCCTTCCTCTTTCTCCGCCGCGAAAGCCACACTATCAAGCCGCCAACCCCACCGCATCCCACCTCCAGGCTGGACGCCCCCGCCATTCCCATTCCAAACAGCGCCGGCGCGCATCTCACCGCATCTTAGGGCAACAGAGCAAATCGAGGTAGAGGCGCTTTGTACTTGGTGTAGAGCGCCTTTTTGTGTCATTCCCTAAAGGGAAATCCGCGGCTTTGTCCGTACTCCAGCAGCTCTCTCCACCGTGGCTGCGCCTCCTCCATGGCCCCCAAGGTCACGTGCGTGAAAATCTTCGTGCGTTTTGCCCGCTCCTCGCATCCAAAACGCCATGAATGTGCTCGTGATCGATATCGGCGGAACTCACATCAAGGTTGCCTCCACCCAATCCCGCGTCCCCCTGAAAATCGTATCCGGGCCAACCATGTCCGCCAAGGAGATGGCGACAGACGTCCTCGCGGCCGTCAGCAACTGGAAGTATGACGCCGTCTCGATCGGCTATCCGGGACCTGTCCGTGGCAATCACCCCGCAGAAGAACCCCACAACCTCGCTCACGGATGGGTCGGTTTCGACTACGAAGGCGCCTTCAAAAAACCCGTCCGTTTCCTCAACGACGCCGCCATGCAGGCCTTCGGTGGCTACAAACAAGGGCGCATGCTCTTTCTCGGTACGGGTACAGGTCTAGGATCGGCACTCGTCTTTGATGGCATCCTCATCCCCCTCGAACTGGCGCACCTGCCCTACCGCAAAGGCAAAACCTACGAAGACTACGTCGGTCTCGCCGGTCTCGAACGCCGGGGAAAAACGAAGTGGCGAAAGTCGGTCCTCGATGTCGTCGAGGTCCTCAGAAGCGCCTTTGTCGTCGACTCCGTACTTCTGGGCGGCGGGAACGCGAAGCTCATGAAGGATCTCCCCGAAGGCGTTGAAATTGGAGCAAACAGCAATGCCATCCTCGGCGGCATTCGCATCTGGGACCAGCCATCCACCCCATCCAAGACCCCAGCGCCCACAGAGGCTGAAGACGGCTCATCGAAGTCCGGCACAAACTCATCGAAGTCCGGCGCAGACCCCACCTCGGGTTCCTTCGCTTCAAGAAAAGCAAAGAAATCCTGACCCAGGAACGCCAGGTAAAGCGACATCAAGTATCCAACGCATACGGCTGTCCCAAAGGATGCGCGGCCATCCCTCCACAACCCGCTCTGCCGGCCACCTCTCAGGCGCTTTGACGAAATTTCCCCGAATTGCACCGTTCCACCGCCGCTCTGAAATCCGTCGTCGGAACGGGCCTGGCAAACAGAAATCCCTGCGCTTCATCGCATCGCCTTCGCCGCAAAAAAGAGAGCTGCTCCTCCTCCTCCACTCCCTCGGCAACCACTTTGATCCCCAGCCCATGACTCATCGCAATGATCGACCGCACGACCGCTGCCGCGTTCTTTTCTCGAGCGGCCAGCTTCACAAATCTCTGGTCGATCTTGAGCCGGTCGACCTTGTACTCCAAAAGATACGTGAAGTTGCAGAACCCGGTCCCGAAGTCGTCGATGGCGATGCGCACCCCCAACTCGCGTATCCGTTGTAACTTCTCAAGGGTCGCCACCGAGTTCACCATCAAGGTGTTCTCCGTGATCTCAATCTCGAGTGCCGATGCCGGCAAGCCACTCTCCGCCAGCGCCGATTCGATCATTTCAAGCAAATTCTTCTGCTGCAGCTGCCGCGGAGAAAGGTTGATCGACACCGTCAGATCCGATCCCAACGCAGACCGCAGCTCCTCCCCTTCTCTGCAACCGTGCCGAAACGCCCACTCTCCCATCGAAAGCATCAGACCGCTCTCTTCGGCCAAAGGGATAAACTGCGCCGGCTCCAGCAGTCCCAGCCGAGGATGACGCCATCGCATCAGCGCCTCCATCCCCACCACCGCACCGGTCGATAACGACACCTGCGGCTGGTAAAACAGACACAGCTCCTCGCGCTTCAGAGCTTGTCGCAAAGATTGTTCCATCGACAGCCGATTCGCCGTCTCCCGCAACATGCTGTCACTAAACGTCTGCTGCTGATTCCCCCCGCTCTCCTTTGCCGAATACATGGCAGCGTCCGCCCGCTTCAGCAGGTGCGGACCGTCCTCGGCGGAGTCCGGATACACGCAAACCCCAATCGTCGCCGAGATCTGGATCTTCTGCTGCTCAATCTCCATCTCCGGCTGAAATTGCTCCAGCAGGGTCGACGCGCACCGCTCGGCATCGGCCGCCGTCGTCAGATCCTCCATCACAATCACAAACGCATCCCCACCCACGCGGGCCACCGTGTCTGTGCTTCGGACCGCCTCTCGGAGCCGACGGGCTGTCTCCAGCAGCACCTCATCCCCTGCCTTTTGGCCAAGCGAAACGTTGATCCGTCGAAACGCGTCAAGATCCAGCACAAACAGCGCTACCTTGGTTCCATACCGGCGGCTACGCTCGACCGCCAACGCAATGCGGTCCTGCAACAAGCTCCGTCCTACCAATCCCGTCAACTGATCGTGCGTCGCCAGGTGCGTGACATAGTTCAGCATCTGGCGGCGGTCCGTCACGTCAAACGCAATTCCGACAAAGCCCGTCAGCTCCCCCGTACCCGCCGTCACTCCGCGCAACGCCAGACTCACCGCCGTCTTCGATCCGTCACGCCGTGTAAACGTCCACTCGCGCTCTTCCATCCCTTCGGTCGCCGCCTTCGCCGAAAGGATCTCGAAATCGTCCGCAAATCGTGCAGAAACCGGCAACTCCTTTGCCCGCTCCACCAACTCCCGGCGGTCGTTCATCAGCGTCAACGGAGCCTTTCCAACCAGTTCCTTCCGCTCGTACCCCGTCAACACCTCGGCCGCCAGATTCATCGCCGTAATCACACCGTCAACATCTGTGGCCACTATCCCAAACGGTGCATTCTCAAAGATAAAGTCCGTAAACTGCGTAAGATCCTCATATCGCCGAGGATCGATCCTCGTCTCACTCGCGTCCCTCAGCGTCACGGCGACACCATCCCGCAAACTCACCGCCCGCAGCTTCACTCTCCCAGCTTCCTCGGACGGTGCTCGAAGATCCTGCTCCACGCCATTCCCCGCCTCCACCACGCGGCGCAGATCTTCAAAGTAAGGCCCCAGCATCGGGTCCGATAACAGGCTGCCTCCGCCCGCGTCCTGAGCCTCGGCGGCGGCTCGCCCCAGCATCTTCCGGGCCTGCGCGTTCATGGAATGCAAGCGGAAATCGACGATCTCGTCTCCGTCGCGCTCGGCTACCAGGACGCACAAGCCATCCAGACTGGCGTCCGCCCCAGCCAGAAACCGCGCCTGCTCCGCTTCCGCGCCCCGGTTCTGAATTCCCGTGTTCTGAATTCCCGTGTCCTGAATTCCCGTGTCCTGGTTCTCCGTGTTCCGGATCTCCGTGCCCTCAAAGCCGTCAATCTCGGCCTCCGAGCGCGGCTTCCTCCACGGCCAACCCACAACGCCGGCCAGCGCCAGACAGACCGGTACCGATCCCCGTTCGCCAGAGAAACAAGCTGTGCCCAGCCCAAGCACAAACATCCCGGCAGCCAGACACACACCCGCGGCCAGACCCGAAACCCCGAAAAGCCGGCATACCTTCCCAGACAGCCAAACTCCACACTCTCTGCAACTCCGCACCAGACACCTCGAACCAGCACATCAGCACATCAGACAACAGGGGAAAAAGCGCCACAGTGCGACTCTGTTTCCTGACCCGCAAAACGTCTTTGACCCACAAAACTAGCATCCTGAGAGCTCGAAAGGAAAGCAGTATTTGCTCCTGACCTACACCGGAGGCACGACCATTTGCACTCACTGCAAGGCTCCCCGCCCTTTCGTGCCGGCGGGAGATCGGACCTCAAGCAATCGGCGCCTCATCGCCTTTGCTCGCTCGCCCGGATCTCGCCCATCCATCCATGCACCTCCATCCAGTTCTCCAGAAGCACCGAAAGCGTCCCCAACTCCGGAAGCCCCCTCAATCCCAGGCCAAGCCCCACACCGTGCGGCCCCCGTTCAAAGACATGCACCTCCGCTGGCACCTCCGCACGCTTCATGGCGTTGTAAAACACCGTCGCATTGATCGAGTTCACCGTCTCATCCTCGCCCGTCGAAAAGATAAACGCCGGAGACGTATGCTGCGTCACATGCCGCTCGATCGAAATCCGATCCATCGTCTCCTGCGCCGGATGCTCCCCGACTAACGCCTCCAGATTGGTCTTGCGCGGGATCCCCGAATCCATGCTCAGCCGCGCGTAACAAAGAATCGCAAAGTCCGGCCGCGCGCTCACACGCTCAACCGGGTCCTGCGACCGCGCGTCCCCCGCCTCGTCCGCCGTCGCCAAAAAGCCCGCAAGATGCCCTCCCGCGGAAAATCCCCACACCCCCACACGATCCCCCGCAACACCCAGCTCCGCCGCGTGGCTCCGCACATAGCGCACCGCCCGCGCTCCATCCAGCATCGGCGCCGGATAGTGATACCGCGGCCCCAGACGGTACTGCACCACCATCGCCGTCACACCGCGAGCATTCAGCCACCGCGCCGCGGACGCCCCCTCCTTTTCCATCACCAGAGTGCGATACCCACCCCCTGGAAAGATCACCACCGCCGTCCGCGGAGCCGCCCTCTCCCCGTTTTTACCCGCCCCTCCACTCGCAACCGCGACATGCACCACACCCGTCCCGCCAATCGGCGCCGCCGGATAGACGTAGAGCCGCGGAACATCCTCCAACTTCGTGCCCAGAGCTCCCGGCGCCCCGCCTGGCCACAGCACCACCACCCGGCTCGCACCCGTCGGCGCCGGCGAGACACTTCCCGGCAACCCCTGCGCCCGGCCGCGGACAGAGCTCATCCCTACCCCAAGGGACACAATCCCGAGCCAAATCCAGAGAAGGCGAGTCATGATCTCGACAGCATACGGTATGCCGCGCGCCCTCCGCGCATCCTCCCGGAACCTCTGCCGCCGGCTCCCAATTCCGTCCCGCACACCTCCCTCATCCGCCATCAGCCTCTCCTTTCAGGCGGTAAACTACTTCGCATGGAACACCTCCGACCCGGCCCCGAAAACCCCAATCCCGAAAACCCCAATCCCGAAAACCCGATACCCCAAACCTCATCGCCCCTCCCCTCTCGTCCCATCGCACCAAACCACGTCTCTCGCTCCCTCGTCGCCATCCTCTGCCTCGCCCTGGGCTCTCTCGCCGGCTGCAAACAGAAGACCTCGTCGGCAGACACCACATCCTCCATCAACCCAGACACCACACTCTCCAGCAATCCAGACACCACATCCCATCCAGCTCCCATCCCGCACAAACATATCTACTCCGAAGATGCCAACCCCAACACCGACATCGCCGCGGCCCTCGAACAAGCGCGCTCCCAACACAAACGCGTCCTCCTCGACTTCGGCGGCAACTGGTGCGGCGACTGCCAGGTCCTCGATCTCTACTTCCACCAAACGCCCAATCTCGACCTCCTCACCAAGAACTTTGTCCTCGTCCATATAGATATCGGCAGAATGGACAAAAACTTGAGCGTCGCCGAAAAATATAGTGTGCCCGTCAGCCGCGGCGTCCCCGCCCTCGCCGTCCTCGACAGCAACGGCAAACTCCTCTTCTCGCAACAGAACAAAGAGTTCGAAAACATGCGCGCCATGAACGCGAGCTCGGTCACCCAGTTCCTCAATCAGTGGAAAGCCTGAATCCCCCATCCCCCGCGTGCCGGCCTCCGCATCGCCCGGGAGGTCGCGCTCGATCCACGCTTCGGCTGCCCACCCTGCTCCACCGAACCGCCAATCGCGCCCTCGACAACGACGTCCTGAACATCGCCCAGTCCGCCGCCTTCTCCGCCATCGTCGCTCTCTTTCCCGCCCTCATCGTCGCCGCCGCACTCGTCGGATACCTCCCCGATGCCGCTCCCATTCGCGACGCCGTCAGTTCCCTCTCCGATCGCGTCCTGCCGACCGACGTCTTCCCTCTGCTCCAAAGCTACTTCGTTAACACCCCCGGCTCCTCCTCCACCTCCGCCCGTGCGCTCCTGCTCGCCGTGCTCGTCTCCGTCAACGGCGCCTCCGGCGTCATCCTCACCTTTATGGAAGGCCTCCGCCGCGCCAACGACCTCACCTCCGATTGCTGGAGCTTCTGGCGCCGCCGCCTCCGCGCCCTCGCTCTGGTCCCCCTCTCCCTGGTCCCGCTCGCCGCCGCCAGCCTCCTCGTCGTCTTCGGCCATCTGCTCGCCCACGTCTTCGCCGCACACGCTCCGCCCGCCCTCCACACCGCCTTTCTCATCGCCGCTCTCCTCCTGCGATGGGCCGTCGCCCTCACCGCCAGCGTCGGCCTGGTCGCGCTCCTCTACCACATGGGAACACCCCTCCGTCAGCACTGGAGCCGCACCCTCCCCGGAGCCGTCCTCGCCACCCTCCTCTGGCTCTGCTCCACCGTCGCCTTCGGCCTCTACGTCACCCGCTACGCCAACTACTCCCGCGTCTACGGTTCGCTCGGCGCCGGCATCGCCCTGCTCTTCTGGCTCTTCCTCACCGCCTGCAGCGTCCTCTTCGGCGCAGAGTTCAACACCGTCGTCGACGCCGCCCGCCACGCCTCCACCATCGCGCTTGCAGCCGCCGATCCCACGCGCCCCAACCCCCACGATCAACTCGCCCCCGCCGGCAAAAGCGAATCTCCGGCAGACCGGCGTGCGCCCGCGTAGAATGAGCTTCGGCAATGCCAGAGAAACCCGGACAGCCCCACCGTTCATCCAAAAAACTCCGGCAACCTCATCCAGAAAAACGCTCCGCAAAAGGAATCCGGGCCTCCCATCAAGACATGACCACTGCTCCCTCATCGCACTCTAGCGAAGCCCAGCCCGGCACCGCCGCCGAAGCTCGTCCTCTGCCCGCAACCGTCCGCGCTCGCCGCGCCAAGATCGTCGCCACCCTCGGCCCCGCTTCGTCCTCGATCGAAGTCTTTCGCGAACTCGTTCGCGCCGGCCTCGACGTCGCCCGCCTCAACTTCTCACACGGCTCTCACGAGCAAAAAGCTGAGCTCATCCGCATGGTCCGCGAGGTCGCCCGCGAGTTCGGCAAACCCATCTGCATCCTCGCTGACCTCCAGGGTCCCAAGATCCGCACCGGCCGCCTCAAGGACGGCAAACCCGTCCAGCTCGTCGCCGGCAACCTCCTCACCATCACCCCCGAAGACATCGAAGGCACCGCCGAGCGCGTCGGCACCGTCTTCACCACACTCGCCGAAAACCTCGAACCCGGCTCTCGCATCCTCCTCTCCGACGGCCTCATCGAGCTCCGTGTCGACCGCATCGACGGCAATGACGTCGTCTGCCAGATCGTCAACGGCGGAACCCTCGGCGAGAAAAAAGGCATCAACCTCCCCGGCATCCCCGTCAAAGTCCCGTCCCTTACCGAAAAAGACGAGATCGACCTCGAGTTCGCCATCGCGCACAACGTCGACACCGTCGCCGTCTCCTTTGTCCGCACCGCCGAAGACGTCCGTCACGTCAAAAACCGCGTCGCCGCCCTCGGTTCCGACGCCTGGGTCATCGCCAAACTCGAAAAACCCCAGGCCATCGAACACCTCGACTCCATCCTCGAAGTCGCCGACGGCATCATGGTCGCGCGCGGCGATCTCGGCGTCGAGGTCCCCCCGGAAAAAGTCCCCGCCATCCAGAAACACATCATCCGCCGCGCCGCCGACTTCCGCAAACCCGTCATCACCGCCACCCAGATGCTCGAGTCGATGATCGAAAATCCGCGCCCCACCCGCGCCGAAGTCTCCGACGTCGCCAACGCCATCTACGACGGCACCGACTCCGTCATGCTCTCAGGCGAGTCCGCCGCCGGCCGCTACCCCGTCGCCGCCGTCAGCATGATGGCCGACATCGTCCTCGAAACCGAACGCCAGATCCGCCTCGACCCGCCCCCCCGCATCCCGCGCGTCCGCGGAACTCACCTTTCCGTCGCCGAAACCATCTGCGAGTGCATGGCCCACGCCGCCGAAGATCTCGACCTCTCCGCCATCGCCATCTTTACCGAAACCGGATCCACCGCTCGCCTGCTCTCCAAATACCGCCCCGATCCCCCCATCTACGCCCTCTCGCCCTTCGAAAAAGTCATCAACCGCGCCGTCCTCCTCTGGGGCACCTACCCCATCCTCTCCGAGCGTTTCGTCGACACCGACGAACTCGTCAATACCGCGGAAGACACGCTCGAACGCCTCGGCTACATCCATCGCCGACAGGTCGTCGGCATCGTCGCCGGAACCAGCACACGCTCCGGAGCCACCAACTTCATGCGCCTCCACATGGTCGGCGACCGCGACCAATCCCCAGGCTAACCGGCAACCCACAAACACCTAAACCATAAGCTAACAACTGACAACTAATAACTGACAACTGAACAAAAACCCAAAACAGCCGATAAAAGTCCCCATAAGCTGACAACTCACAACTGACAACTGAACAAAAACCCCAAAACAGCCGATAAAGTCCCCGTAAGCTGACAACTCACAACTGACAACTGAACAAAAACCCAAAAACAGCCGATAAAGCTCCCATGCAGGACTTCCACCGTCTAGCAGTCTGGCAAAAAGCTCACGCGCTCACCCTGCGGATCTTTGAAATCACCGAAGCCCACCCCCAACGAGAAACCTTCGGCCTCACCGCACATCTCCGTCGTACGGCAACCAACATCCCTCTGCGTATCGCGGAAGCCTGTGGCCGCGACGCGCCCGACTTCAGCCGGTGCCTTTCTCAGGCTCGTGCCGGTCTCTCCGAACTCGAATACCTGATCCTGCTTGCGCGCGATCTCTACCACCTCAAGCCGGACATCCACGACGCCCTTCACATCTGCATCGTCGAGGTACGGAAGATGCTCTCCGGCCTCCTCCGCGCCTTGTAGTGGCCTACGCAAAAGGGGCCGCCCCATACCGAGGCGGCCCGTCCAATCTGCCGACCAGCCAAGGCCTAAGCAAAACTACCTGTCGGTGTATTGGGAGCCACAGGTACCGACGCCGTTTTCTCCGGAGGAAAACGGCTCTGCTCGAATATCCCCGCTCCATAGCAACAGGTAATTTGCTCTAAGCAGCCAGCTTGCGCCGGACAAACCCCGCCAGGGCCAGAACGCCCGTCCCCAGCAGCGTCAGAGATCCCGGCTCCGGAACCGGAGCCACCGAGGAGACCGCGGAGACCATGATATTCGCGATCTCATTCACCTCGTTTCCATTGGTCCGCATCAGGTAAGCCCCGTTCGAGCTGAACAGATTCACCTGGGCCCCGTTGCGCAGCATGAACGACACTCCATTCGCGTCAAAAAATGCCCCACCCTGAGCCGGAAAAAACAGAAGATTGTCGTTGAACTCATATCCGCCAGGCGCAATCACACCCGTGATCGCGCGATTCGTCCCGTTGCCCGTGTCGGTCGTGCCCGTCACGTCCACAATCTGGAACTGGCCCGCCCGCACACTGGTCGCGTCAAACTGCCCCGATCCTGAAAAAATCGGCCCGGTAAAGCTGAAGTTAAAAAGGCTGTCTGCCAAGGCAGAGGTGGAGGCAGATGCAGCCAGGATCAGGCCGCCGACAACACAAAGAACACGCTTCATAGAACTCCTGGAAAATCGAGGGGTAAACTGAACAACAAACGGTCCGTTGCACGTCGTCGTCCAAAATCGCTCCCCCACATTTCCCCCAGCAATCGAAGGCTGTAACCGGGCCTTCTTGAAGAATGTGCAAACAATTGCCCATCTTTAGTTCCTGCGCGGAACTGAATTCCTCTGAACCCACAAGCCTACCCCGCAACTCCCCAACCCAGCCCTCGTACAATCAATCCGTGGGCCAGATCCGCATCCTCTCCGACCAGGTCGCCAACCAGATCGCCGCCGGCGAAGTCGTCGAGCGCCCCGCCTCCGTCGTCAAGGAACTCCTCGAAAACGCAATCGATGCCCAGGCCACGCGCATCCGCATCGACGTCGAGGCCGGCGGCCGCAAACTCATCCGCATCTCCGACAACGGCGTCGGCATGGTCCCCGACGACGCCCTGCTCGCCTTTGAGCGACACGCCACCTCCAAACTCCGCACCTCCGACGACCTCCTCTCCATCAGCACCCTGGGCTTCCGCGGCGAAGCCCTCCCGTCCATCGCCTCGGTCGCCCGCGTCACCCTCGAAACCCGCGCCAACACCCCAGCCGACCCCGACGCCACCGGCACCCTGATCGAAATCTCCGGCGGCAACATCCTCCGCGTCGACCCCGCCGGCCTCCCCGTCGGCACCACCCTCACCGTCCGAGACCTCTTCTTCAACACCCCCGCCCGCCGCAAATTCCTCAAATCCGAGCAAACCGAACTCGCCCACATCGCCGCCCTCGTCACCCACTACGCGCTCGCCCACCCCAACCGCCACTTCGAACTCCACACCAGCACCCAGGCCCTGCTCATCGCTCCAGCGGTCGGTACCTCCGCTGACCGCCTCTTCCAGATCTTCGGCAAGGACACCGCCGCCCTCATGCTCCCCGTCACCGCCGAGCTCGACTTCCGCCGCGCCGGCCTCCCCGAACCCCCACCCTGGAAGCGCGACGCCGACTACGAGTCCGCCGACCCCGGATACCTCCGCATCTCCGGATTCGTCTCCAAACCCGAACTCCAGAAACTCAACCGCAACTCGATCTACGTCTTCGTCAACCATCGCCTCATCCGCGACCGCCTCGTGCTCCACGCCCTCACCGAAGCCTTCCGCAACATCATCCCGCCGACCTCGTTTCCCGTTGTCCTCCTCTTCCTCGACATGCCGCCGCAGGAGGTCGACGTCAACGTCCACCCCGCCAAAACCGAGGTCCGCTTCCGCCAGCCCGCCTTTGTCCACGACTTCCTCCGCGACACCGTCCGCACCGCGCTGATGCAGGCGCGGCCCGCCGCCTCCTTCGCCCAGGCGCTCACCGGCGGCCCGCACGACCACGCCTCCTCGCTCAACATCGACATCAGCCCGCTCCCCGGCGAACCCAGCCCCAACCGTGCATCTCGCAACGGCGCATCCCCCCACGACGTCTCCGGAACCCTCTACCGTCCTGGCGCCGTGCCCCTTGACGGCCTCGACCAGCCCCACTTCGCACCCACACGCCCGCCCACCACCTTCACCGGCCCCTTCTCCGAGCCCGACGCTCACCCCGCCGACACCGCCCCCTTCGCGCTCGCCGCACCGGAGCTCCCACCCACCCCCGGCCGCCTCTCCTTCGAGGCCGCACCTCCGCTCGCCATCGGCTACCCTGACCCGCACCGGTTTGAAAACCTCTTAGACCCGCTCGCCCCCGCCGCCCTTACCGGCAACCCACACATAGGCCCCGGCAGCCCTCAGATACAGGACACCCTCAACGCGCTCTCGACCCTCCGCCCGCTCGGCCAGATCCGCGACTCCTTTATCCTCGCCACCGACGACGAAGGCCTCTGGATCATCGACCAGCACGTCGCCCACGAGCGCATCCTCTTCGAGCGCATCCTCCGCGACAGAAACGTGGAATCGGCCCAGCGCCAGCGCCTCCTCATGCCCGTCCTCGTCGACCTCCTCCCCGCCCAGATGATCCGCTTCACCGATCTCGCGGAAGATCTCGACCGGAACGGCTTTGAAGCCGAACCCTTCGGCCCGCGCACCCTCGCCATCAAATCCGCCCCTGTCGGCCTCGAAGGCCGCGATCTGGAGCTCACCCTTGAAGACCTCCTCTCCGCCTCCAACCCCGACGAACAGACCGAAAACGCCGGCACCCGCGCCCGCCGTATCGCCGCGTCGATCGCCTGTCACGCCGCCATCAAAATCAACACGCCGCTCGACCCCGCCAAGATCACCTGGCTCCTCGAAGCGCTCGCCCAAACCGAGCACCCCACCAGCTGCCCTCACGGCCGGCCGATCGCCTTGAGATACTCCCACCGCGATATTGCGCGCGCCTTCCAACGCACGTGACGGGTGCAATCCCGGAGCAGGCGCGACTACACGAACAAGTTAGCCGCGCACATTCCGAGTCGGTATCTTCAATTAGAAGCGAGCCGTTATCTTAGCTTTTTGTAAGGATCGACAGTACCCTTTTTACCCGTTTCAGGGTTGACGTTTCCCATCGTAGACCAGTTGTTCAGCTTCGTGCCGTCAGAAGCGGTTTTATCATGCGGTGCAACGTAAGTACCCCTCTTCGTTGTGTAGCCGCTTACGTGCTCGACCGACGAAGACTTGTGGCCGGACGATGTCGAAGTTCCTCTGCTGTGTCCGGGGCCTTTTGCTTGTGAGCCCGTCGTCGCGGTTAGAAGAGCAAGGGGCAGAATAAGAGTAGAAAAGCGTTTATGCATGATGTAGCTCCTTAGCTAGGCATTGTTACCGCCCTAAGCTCGCATGAGTACAACCAATGTTATATAGAAAAGTCACGAACTCTCGTTACTTGGGTAACTTCCCCCGGATTCTCTATTGCCCTCCAACCCCAACCCCCGTCCCCCGCCCCGTCAGCCGCCGAATCAGATCCACCTCACTCTGCCGGTACGGCGTGTCATCCTGCCGAAACACCTCGTGAAACCACACCGTCGGCTGCGACAACACATACGGGTGCTCCCACGAGTCCCACGGCAGGTACGTCTGCGTCTTTCCCGCCACAAATCCCCAGTTGATCGCCGCCACGTTGTACCTCTTCGCAATCGGCAGCGACCCGTCAAACGTGCTCCCAGCCCCCCGCGCCATGTACTCCGTGCACAGGATCGGCCGTCCCATCGGCTGCAGCTCCTTGATCTTCGCCTCAAACTCCTCCGGCCAGCCGTAGTTGTGGAACGAGATCACATCCGACTCCGCCAGCTGAATCCTGGTCATCGGACTCTCCTTCGCCGGATCGTGCCAATCGCCCACCCACACCCCGCTCGTCAGCGGCTGCGTCGGATTTTCCGATCGCGCCCACTCAAATACCTTTGGCAGCATCGCCGCGACCAGCTCCTTCTTCCCCTTCGCCTCCACAAACCGCTTGTCATTCCCGTTATCCGGCTCGTTCCAAAGATCCCACGCCAGCACCCGGTCATCCTTCGCGAACGCCCCCACCACGCCCTTCACATACGCCTCGAGCTTCGGCTCATAGCTCGGATCGCTCAGCTCCTTTGCCCCCGGGCTCTGCACCCATCCCGAGTTGTGCACGCCCGGAATCGGCGGATGCTGCGGCCCCAGCTTCGGGTCGGACTCCCAACACGAATCAAACAGCACCAGGATCGGCCGGATATGGTGCTTCGCCGCAATCGCCAGGAACGCATCCAGACGCTTGGTAAAGCCCCGCGGATCCTCCGTCCACAGCTGGTCCTGCAGGAACACCCGCATCGTGTTCATGCCGATCCCCTCCGCCATCCCCAGCTCCTTGTCGTTCAAAGCCGGGTTGAACGTCGGCGCCTGAAACATCTCCAACTCGTTGATCGCGTCCGAAGGAATAAAGTTCGAACCCACCAGCCACGGCTGCTTCGCATACCACGCGTTCGCCTCCGCCGGCGTCCACCGCGACCGCCCCTGGGCAACCGCCATGCCCGTCAGCAGAAAAACAAAACCCAATACCGATCGCAGAAACACCCCTGAACGCATAAACAAGATCTCCTCTTCGCTTCGCCTCAAAACCGGGCAAGACGCGCACAGGAAGTCTACCCGAACCCCGCAACCTCTCTCCATCTCGTCACCTGATCGCCCACAAGCAAGAACTGACATCTGAAAACTGGCAAACTGACCGGAAACCCTCCTCCGACCCTCCCATCCACGCACCTCCTCGCCAAATCCAAAGCCCACCGCCACCCAGAGCCTCGCCCCAACCGTCTACCGAGCACACGTATGCCAACCTCGCCGACGCTCCACCACCTGCTCCTCCTTGCCCTCTTCCTCTCGCTCGATCTCCTCCCCAGGCATCTCTCCGCCCAGGCCGCGACCTCCGATCAAACCTTCTCCCGCCGCAACACCTTCAGCGTCTCCGCCGAAGGTTCAAACGATTCCAGCCACATCCTGCTCGGCGTGGCCCGCAACCGCAAACTCCTCAACTTCGGCCTCAGCTACAGCCGTCGCCTCCTCCTCCGTCCCTCCGTCGACCTCCAATACATCTCCGAGCTCCGCCCCGTCATCTTCGAGAGCGACCCGGTCGTCACGGAAACATTCACCTATGTCGACGGTGCGAAGATCTACCAAAACATTTCAAGCGTTCGCCAGGTCACGCCCTGCACACCCTTCAACTTCCACTTCAGCGGCACCGACCCCCTCGGCAATCCCTATACCAACACGGTCACCGGCACCTGCGGGCAGCGCCAATCGACCATCGGCGCCGGTTGGAGCCCGCTCGGCCTCAAGCTCAACCTCCTCCCCGCCACCGCCTCCAGCCCGTCTTCACCGCGCTCGGCGGCTACATGTTCTCCGCGCAAGCCATCCCCATCTACGGCGCCGGCAACTTCAACTACACCTTCTCCATCGGCGCCGGCCTCGAGCTCTACCGCTCCCACCCGGCCCCCGACCCCGACACCCGCTTCGGCACGCGCTCCCTCCGCGCCGAGTACCGCTATCACCACATCTCGAACGGCTCGACCGCACCCCAAAACCCCGGCATCGACAACGGCCTCTTCCAGCTCACCTACAGCTTCGGCCGCTAGAGAAACACCCTTCCCGCCCGATCCCCGCGCCTCAGACCGAGCCACACCGGCCGCCCCCATCCTGTATGCTTAAAACCGGAACCCGCACGCCCCGAGACATAAGAAGCGCCTCTACCTGGGCTCGCTCGCCGCGCCCTCCCCAGCGTCACCGGGCAGCAACCGGCCAAAGCTGTTCCCTTACGCTCAAGAAATGGCTGCCGCACGATCCGCAGCCTGCCACCTCCGTCCTTTTCTGCAAACGAGGCACCTCCTTTGACCACTCCCGACATCCCCTCGGCCGAGCAACTCAACGCCCATCGGCTCACCCGTTGGCACCAGGCCGGCACCCCCCTCCTCACGCTCGACACCCTGCGCAGCTTCGTCGCCGCCAACGGCCTCCTCCTCTTCACGGCCCGCCCCGGCCTCCTCGCCGCCCCCGCCCCGTCTTTCGTCGAAGCCACCCTCGGCGCCCCCAACGCCAACCCGACCCTCGCCGCCCTCAGCTCCGCCCGCGACCTCCTCAGCTCCCTCGTCCTCGATGGCTCCGTCATCCCGCTCAACCTCCTCGGCGCCCCCGCGACCACCGCCGACAGCCCCGACTTCCTCGTCTCCGCCCAGGTCCTCCCCTACATCTTCACCCTCCGCGGCGACAAAGCCTGGAAGCAGCCCCCTGCCAACGCCGGCGCTGCCAAAGTCTCCCCGCTCGCGCTCAACACCTACACCCTGCTCACTGAAAACGGCCCCCGCTCCGCCTACGACCTCGTCACCGACCTCGGCAAA
>CAXSGC010000042.1:18951-31355 GCA_964236945.1 uncultured Acidobacteriaceae bacterium
GGTCACCGAAGCCGCCGTCCTCCGCGCCCTCTCCGAGCTCTGGCAGCACCTCCGCGTCCTCCCCGTCCTCCAAAACGGCCCCGCCCCCACCCTCTGGGAGCCCATCACCACACGCTTCACCAAACAGATCAAATCCGGAGCCAACGCCGGCCAGCCCACCGCCCTCTCCGCCCTCATCACCCTCTACCTCGGCCAGTCCATCCTCTCGACTGAAGACGAGATCGAAACCTTTCTCTCCCCGCTCGCCCCACGCTCGCGCGTCCGCGACGTCCTCCACGCCTTTACCGCCGCCCGCGAGCTCGACACCCTCGCCATCGACGGAAAAACCCTCCTCCACATCGCCGGCGACCTCCCCGCCTTCCTCTCCGCCGAACCCGTCGCCTCCGACCCCGACGCTGAAGAAACCGCGCCTGACATCGCCCTCAATCCAGACCCCACCAGCATCCCGGAAGCCTCCGACCCTGCCGACGGCCGCATCAAAAAGTTCGTCCCCCGCCAGCCACCCCGCAAGATCGGCACCGGCTTCCCCCCCAAACGCCCCGCCCCCGCGGCCGGCGATCGCGACCGCCGCCCCTTCCAGCCCTCCTTCGAACGCTCCACCCCCGCCGCCGGCAAGCCCTTCCGCAAACCGTTCTCCCCGTCAGGCCCAGGCAGATCCGCCCCAGGCAGATCCGCCCCAGCCAGATCCGCCGCAGGGAGGCCAGGCCCATCCAGATCCGGCCCAGCCCGACCCTCCTTCAGCAAGCCGTGGGACGAAGAAAAGCAGGCCCGCGCCGATCGTCACCCCGTCGCATCCGCACCTCGCGCCGACCTCGCCCCTGAGTTCCAGGACGTCGACCTCGACGCCACCGCTTCGCCACGCACCCCCGCCACCCGCCCCGGTAAGCCCTTCCCAGCCAGCCAACGCCCCTCGGACCGCAAGCCGGCCTTCGGACAGAAACCCAGCTTCCGCCCATCCCGCCCCGCCTTCAGCCGCGACTCCCGCCCAGACCGTCCCGGTTTCAGCCGCGACCGCGACACCTCCGGCACCGGACCGGACGCCCGCCCACCCCGCCGCGAATGGACGCCACGCTCCGACGCCGGACAGACCGCCCGCCCACCCCGCCGAGAATTCACCCCGCGCTCCCGCGAGGCCGGACCGGATGCCCGCCCGCCCCGCCGCGAATTCGGCACCCGCCCGCCCCGCCGCGATTTCACTTCCGATTCCACCCCTCGCCCCTTCCGCGACCGCGGCAGTGTCCCCAACGACCGCCCCGCCCGTCCAGACCGCCCCGCCTTCCGCAAATTCGACGCCCCCCGCGGCCCCGCAAAACCCTTCACCCCCCGCGAAGGCTCCACCTCCGCCCGCCCCCCCCGACGCGACTTCACCCCACCCCCCCCCCCCCCCCACCCCCCCCGCCCACGGCCCCCCCCCCCCCCACCCCCGATCAAGCCCGCCCAGGTCAAGGTCGCCCCACCTCCGGCCCCCGCAAGCCCTTCGCCCCCAAATCCGCCGCCCCCAACCGCGACGGCGCTCGCCCAGCCTCGAAAAAACCCGGACGCTTCCCCGGCGACGCCCCCGGCGCCAACACCTTTGACAAATTCAAGAGCGGCGCAAAGGGCGGAGCCAAGCCGTGGGGCAAACGCCCGCCCGCACGCAAGTTCAAACCCGGCCCCGACCCAAGCTCCGCTCCCAACGAGGACATCCGATGATCGAGTCTCCCCTCCCCTCCGACGCCATCGCCCAGCCCGACGGCGCCAGTGCCCACAGCGAGCCGCACCCCGTCCCGCCGCGCTCTCGCCCCATTATCGCCATCGATGGCCCCGCCGGCGCCGGCAAATCCACCCTCGCCGCCCATCTCGCCCGACGCTTCGGATTTCTCAACCTCGAAACCGGCGCCATGTACCGAGCCCTCGCCCTCAAAGCCCTCGAGCGCGACCTTGACTTCGACGAAGAACAGCCGCTGCTCGACCTCGCCGCCTACACCACCATCCAGCTTGAAGCCCAGCGCGACGGCAACCGCGTCCTGCTCGACAACCGCGACGTCTCCCGCCGCCTCCGCGAGCCCGACATCACCGCCGCCGCCTCCCGCGTCTCCGTCCACCCCCGCCTCCGCGCCTGGATGGTCGCCCAGCAACGCACCCTCGGCGAGATGGGCGGCGTCGTCATGGAAGGCCGCGACATCGGCACCGTCGTCTTCCCCGACGCGGAAGTCAAAATCTTCCTCGATGCCGCCCCCGAGATCCGCGGAACACGCCGCTTCCAGCAGGTGCTCCCCATGAACCGCACACCTCCCGGCGGCCCCGACACCGCTCCCCCACCCACCGAAGACGCCGTCATCCAGGAGCTCAAGGACCGCGACACCCGCGACCGCAATCGCGCCGACTCCCCCCTCCGCCCCGCCACCGACGCGCTCCTCCTCGACTCCACCCACATGACCCTCGAAGATGTGCTCAGCCGCGCCGAAGAGATCGTTCGCGATCACCTCCCCGCCTGATCCCCAACCCTCTCCGCCCCCGTCTAACCCCCGGCCCATCCCCGGTTACCGTCGCGGTGCACAAAGATCGGTGCAAAGGAAAACTTTTTTCCTTTTTTGGGTCTAACGTCCGCACCCCGTGCTACGATTCACACAATCGTTTGGACACAGATTGGATTTCTGCAAGGATCTCCTTCGAAACCCCGATTTGGATCTGGCGGCAAATCAAGCAATAAGGGAAAGTAATCAAAAATGGAACAGGGAACGGTAAAGTGGTTTAACGACGCCAAGGGGTTTGGTTTCATCAGCCGTCAAAACGGCGAAGACGTGTTTGTGCACTACTCCGCGATCAACTCGAACGGCTTCAAAAGCCTTCAAGAAGGTCAGGCAGTCCAGTTCAACGTCGTCAAAGGCCCCAAGGGCTGGCAAGCATCAGACGTCCAGCCTCTCTAGCCAACATCGCAACATCCAGGTTTTGCAAGGGGAACAGCGGGAGCTGCTCCCCTTTGCCTTTTCCAGCATCCCGTCTGGCGTCCCCCCACGCCCGCCAGGGGCACAATCATCGCACAAGCTCCAAGTTCGACCTGTTCCTTCCCCCTGCCCACCTTCGCCGCAACCGGCTAGACTCGCAGCCCGTCGAACTTCTCCGTCTTGCTTAAGGGCACGGCTTCAGCCGTGCCGTAAAGGCAATCAATGCAGTGGGGCTTAGCCGCTGAGGTACGGCTTTCTTGTTTTTACCCTTAAGCTCCCAATCTCTAGCTCCCAGTCTCTAGATTCGCCAGCACCGCGTCCGCCACCGCAGCCGCCTCGCGCGCCGGCCCAACATCATGCACCCGCAAAATGTGCGCCCCGCCCAGAATCGCCGCCGTGTTCGCCGCCAGCGTCGCCGGGAGACGCTCCCCCACTCCCGGCCGCCCCCGCCCGAGCGCCTCCGCAACCGTCTTCGCCAGAAATCCCTTGCGCGAAACCCCAGCCAGGATCGGCCGCCCGAGCTCCCGGAGACCCTCCAGCCCCGCCAGCAACGAATAGTTCTCGTCGTCTATCTTCCCAAACCCGAACCCAGGGTCGAGAACGATATTCGCGGACGGAATCCCCGCCCCCTCCGCCACCGCGAGACGCTCCCGCAGACCATCCCGCACCAGACCCAGCACATCCCCCGGCCCAATCCGCGAAAGCTTCGACCACTCCCGAGGCTTCCCGCGCGTATGCATCAGCACCACGCCCGGCGGCGGAACAGCCGATCCGAGCGCCCCGGCCATCGCCCCATCCCACGTCAGACCGCTGACATCGTTGATAATCTCCGCCCCTGCCTCGATCGCATACCGTGCCGTGCTCGCATGAAACGTGTCCACCGAAAGCACGGCGTCGGGCAGCGCCGCCCGGATCAGCCCAAGCGTCGGCAAGAGCCGCGCCTGCTCTTCCCCGGTCGTCAGCGGCAGGGCGTCCGGACGCGTCGACTCCGCCCCCAGATCCAGAACATCGGCACCCTCATCGAGCAGCCCAACCCCTCGCTCCGCACCCTCCTCCGCCGAGAAGAGCCGCCCCGTGCCGTCCGAAAACGAATCCGGCGTCAAGTTCAGGATCGCCATCACCAGCGTCCGTTCGCCCAACAGAAGCGACCGCGTGCGTAGCTTCCACCCAACCCGCAAACGACTCTGAAACGCCATACAAGCGATTCTAGATCCGCCAGACCGTCTCAGCCTCCCAACAATCCGACCGGTGCAGTAGGTTTTGCCTTAGTGCGACAAATCCGCCGGCGAAAGCTCCGGGAGAACCACCAGCAATCGTAACCATCGATCACACGCGCAAGATCGGGATCGATCCCCTCCAGCTTCCGAGAGCGAAGTTTGCGCAGGTCGTAGATCGTCCAAGAATTCGGGATCTACCCTGCAACCACAGGAGCCATCCAGTGGTACCAAGGATCCTCGACCGAGGAGAAGGGTTATGTCGTGCTCTTCTGTCCATATTTGCCATACACTCTGTGAACACCCTTGGCGCCCAAAACGCAGATCGCAAGAGATCGCTTCCCATCCACGTCCGCGTGCTCCGCAATGTAGTTGCCCAAATCGAGATGATGCGGCGGATTGAAGCCCCGGTACAGATGCCATTCGCCAAACTTCACGAGGATCTTCTGGCTCTGCTCTGAAGGCGGAAGCGACTGAACCGCCATCCGAAAGTTCTGCTTCAGAAGCCTCGCACGCAGGGAATTGCCGTCGCCTCCCCGGCCCTGCAGCGCATAGATCTCATGGCTTACGACAAGCTCATGGAACATCTTCTGAACCGCCGGTCCGCCATCTCGCTGGATCCCCGGTGCAGCCTCCTGCAACGCCCGGTCGCTCGATGCGTTCATCAAAAACAAGGGTGCATACTGGCCCGCGGAAAGCGCCTGCGCAGCATCCCCTTGTGCCACAACTTTCAGCTTGCCGAGCTCTGCTCTCGCCGATGGTCCAGGATGTTCAGCAAGCATCTCGTCGAGCAGCCAGCCGTCTGACCCAACAAACGTCTGGTCCAATCCCCATAGGCGGAAGGTCGGGTTATGCGAAAGTCGGGCGCACGTATCCACCAGATCGTTCTCTTGTTTACTGTCGAGAAAAGCGACGCCGGCTGGGTACTTCTTTGTCAGCGAGACCATCTGTGCCCAACGATCCGGCCGACCAAGCGTGCTTGCGACAAACCCGGCAGCCTCCGGGCTCACTTCCAACATCATTCCCGCCAACCCACCCGAAGCCGCTAAACCGCACATCGCCGCGGTAAACACAGGGATCTCCCGTGTCAGGTGATCCTCTCCAATCAGGACATATTGAGCCTCAGAGACGGCCTGGACGAGGACGCCCGCTCCACTTCCAACGAAGACACCTTGCTCAACCCCCAAGCCATATCGCACAGAAGCCAGCTTCTCACCGACGGATGTTCCCTGAACAGCGCTCGGAGTCACTTCCGCGCCGGAGCGACCGCATAGACAAAGGAAAACAAACACGGCTGCCAGCGCCCTCATGCGGTTCCTTTAGATTAGGAAAGATCGTGCTGTCCTGCAGCATACGTGAGCACCTCTAACAAGAGATCCCCTTTTTTGCATAATCGAAGGTCGACCCACGAACACACGTGAAGGAACTCGTCCAGGAAGTTCCTCTCTGACCGCCGATGCCATACCCATAACCCACTTCGATCAACTCACGAAGGCGCGATTTTGGGACGGAGGTCTGCGCGGATGCTAGACTCCGCCCATGCCGAGCCGCGACAAAATCGGTTTGGCAATGCTGCTCGCGCTCCTGTCCGCGCCCGGCTCCGCTCAGGTCCGAGTCAGCCCGAAATCTCAGGTCCGAGTCAGCCCGAAATCCTCCCCATGCTCCGCGCTCTGCCGCGAAATCACCGCCCTGACCGCCGAGACCCCCGTCGCCCGAGCGCATTGGGGCGTCGTGGTTATCGGCCTCGATGGATCGCCCATCGTCACTCTCAACGCCGCGCAGCTGTTTCAGCCGGCAAGCAACGCCAAGCTGTTTACAATAGCGGCGGCAATGGCGCTGCTGAGCCCCGACAGAACCTCCATGACGCGAGTAGTCGCGCACCAAACTCCCGAGACGCAAAGCGCCCCTCCCCACCCCGCCGACCGCACGTCCGTCGCTCATTCGCTCCACGGAGATCTCTACCTGATCGGAGCCGCCGATGCCAACCTCTCCGGCAGAACCCTCCCCTACACCCCACCCGCACACGCGCAAACGACCTCCGTTCCCCTCGTCGCTCCAGCGCCCGAAGCCCCCCGCCCCGTCAGAGATCCCTTGCGCTCCCTCGCCGATCTCGCCGACCAGGTCGCGGCAACTGGGCTTACCTCCGTGTCGGGCGACGTCGTCGGCGACGACACCCTGTTCCCCTACGATCCCTACCCCATCGACTGGTCGATCGACGACACCGTCTGGGGCTATGGCGCGCCGGTTTCGGCCCTGACCGTGAACGACAACGAGCTTCCCCTGACCATCTCCCCAGGCAAGTCCGTCGGCGCTCCGGCCATCGTCTCCCTCAACTCCGGAATCGCCTCGACCTTCTACACAATAAACGCGCAGGTCTCGACCGGTCCCCCCAAAAGTCCAACTTCCGTCCAAGTGGACCGCGGCATCGGATCCCGTGTGCTGCGAGTCTACGGTCGGATCGCAGTCGACGCGGCGCCGGACATCGAGGAGGTTGCCATCGACGACCCGGCGGAGTTTGCCGCGATCGCCTTCAAGCATCTGCTCGAGCAGCGCGGGATCGACGTCCGAGGCGTCGCCCGGCCAAAGCACCTTCTGCCGTCCGATCCCCGGAGCTTCCTCGAACAAACGGCAGAACCTTTGACCCTGAACGAGAAACCGGACGAGAGCGTTGCCTGTGGCAGTCCCGGCGGGCCGGCAATCATGCCCGACGAGCACGTTCTGGCAGCCCATCGTTCGCCCACCCTGGCCGAGGACGTCGTCATCACCGACAAACTCTCCCTGAACCTCCACGCAGAGCTGCTGCTGCGAACGCTGGGCGAAGTCTGGACCTGTCACGGAACCGGGGCCGGAGGCGCTCGCGTCCTCCGAAGCTTCCTCCTCAACCGTGTAGGCCTCGGCAAAGACGACTTCGTCTTCTATGACGGTTCGGGGTTGAGCGGCCACGATCTCGTGACGCCCCGGGCCATCGCGCGCCTGCTCCAGTACGCCCGCTCCCAGCCATGGTTTGCGGTCTGGAAACAATCTCTGCCGATCGGCGGTGTCGACGGAAGCCTCACCGGACGATTCCGCGAACCCCCACTCAGAGGCCGCGTCTTTGCAAAAACAGGAACCCTCGGCGAGGCGCGCGCGCTCAGCGGCTACCTCGTTTGCGCCAGCGGCCGCACCGTCATCTTCTCCATCCTGGTCGGCAATCACACGCCTGGCTCGATCGCGGACCGCGAGGTCATCGACCGCATCGTGGCTGCGATCGCGAAAGCGAACTAGGCTAATTCCCTGTCTCTGTAGAGGGAACCACGGAGATCGACGCCGTTTTCTCCCAAGGAAATCGGCTTCAGCGAAAACGTCCGCTCCACAGCAACATGTAATTTCCTCTACGAGCCTGTTGAATTGGCCCGTTTCGCTTAAGGGCACGGCTTCAGACGTGACTCGTGGCAGAGATGCGGCTTAAAGGAATCTCTGCCACAACCGTAAACGCTTTGTTTGCAGCGCGGCTTTAGCCGATGAGGTACGGATTTCACCTTCCTCTCTTGCTCTTTACCAAGCTCTAGGCTCCGTCCGCAATCGAAAACTCCCGCGCGTCGCATGCGTCGAACCATCAATCTCGTAAACTCCTGACGCGCCCGATAAACCTGACGACCCCGATCGACCGAACGCGAACCCGATGCACAGGATGCGAAAATAAAGATGTGCAAGATCGTCCCTCTCCCAGACCCGCAGCCAGACCCGCACTCAGATCCTCTCCCAGACCCATCCGACAAGGAGCCGCGGCAGCCCTGTTCGCAACCGGCCTGGTTCTTCTGGTCTCTGCGGCGACCGGTTGTAACCGCACCGCGCCGCCAATCCCGCTCGACCAGCTGAACCGGCAGCAGCTCGCAGGCCACGCCGTATACCAGGCGCGCTGCGCCGTCTGCCACTCAGACCGCAATGACCGCGCCAAAGTCGGTCCGGCGCTCCTCGGTGTGTTCAAAAAACCATACCTGCACAGCGGCGCCCCAGCCAACGATGAGCGGGTCACCGCTACCATCGAGCATGGGCACGGTCTGATGCCCGCGATGGGCGCCCAGGTGCAAGGCGAAGACCTCACCGATCTCCTCGCGTACCTCCACACCTTATGAATCGCCCGCCCAAGCCTCTGCCGGATCCTCCGCTCCCCAAACAAAATCCAGCACAAAATCCAGCACCAAGCCCTCCGGAAAGACCGCCCGAGCCCGACCCGCTGGCACTCCCCGGTCGTCGCACCACTCCCGGCCAGATGCTCCCCGGCGTCGCAGGCATCTGCCTCTTTATGCTCTTCCTCACCATGCTGAACGTCTACGGAGCCTTGGCAAACGCCTTTGGCGCCGGCCCGGAAAAGTACGCCGTCCTCGCTCTGTGCACGCTGCTCGCTGTCGGCATCTTCGGCCTCCTTCGCCTCCGGAGGTGGGGTTGGGCCTTGGTGCTCGGTGGCTGCGTCATGCTGTCGTTCGGCGACTTCGTCTTCTACCACAGCACTCATCAAGGCTTCTTCCTGGTGCGCGGCCTGTTTTCGCTCCTCTTCTTCCTCTATCTCGCCCGCACCGAGGTGCGCGAGCAGCTGCTTTAGAGCAAAGTACCTGTCGGTATATTTAAGGAACCCACAAGTATCGGCGCCGTTTTCTCCGGAGGAAAACGGCTCTGCACAGACATTCCCGCTCCATAGCAACAGGGAATTTGCGCTAAGCCGGCCACACCGCGCCAGCGCATACAATCAAACCGATGGTTTCTCCCGCCGAACTTGTCCAGATCGACCTCTCGCCAAAGCGGCCGGTGCGCAAGCCGGAGTGGCTCAAGGCCCGAGCCCCGATCGGCGACACCTTCCACGCCCTCAAAAAACTCGCGCGCGAACTCGACCTCCACACCGTCTGCGAAAGCGCCCATTGCCCCAACATCGGCGATTGCTGGAACCACAAAACCGCCACCTTTATGATGCTCGGCAACCTGTGCACCCGACGCTGCGGCTTCTGCGCCGTGCCCAAAGGCCGCCCAGCCCCCATCGACCACAGCGAGCCCCAGCGAGTCGCCTCCGCCGTGGCGCAACTCGGCATCCAGCACGCCGTCATCACCAGCGTCAACCGCGACGACGACAACCTCGGCGCCGCCAGGGCGTTCGTCAACGTCATCCACGAGATTCGCCGGCAAGCCCCCGGCTGCCAAGTCGAGGTGCTCACCCCCGACTTCCAGGGCGTTGACACCGCTCTCCGCATGGTCGTCCAGGCCCAGCCCGAAATCCTCAACCACAACATCGAGACGGTCCCGCGCCTCTACCGCGTCGCCAAAAGCGGAGGCCGCTACGAGCGCTCGCTCGCCTTTCTCGGCAACGCCAAACAGATCGCCGCCGAGCAAGCCCGCAACATCGTCACCAAAACCGGCATCATCGTCGGCATGGGCGAAGAGATGCACGAACTCCTCGCCGTCTTCGGCGATCTCGCCGCGCGCAAGGTGGACATCCTCACCATCGGCCAGTACCTTCGCCCCAGCCGCGACCACCTCCCCATGGCCCGCTTCTACACGCCTGACGAGTTCGCGTACCTGAAGCATCAAGCCCTTCTCCTCGGCTTCCGCCACGTCGAATCGGGACCTCTCGTGCGATCGAGCTATCACGCCCACGAGCAGGCCCAAAGCACCGGCCTGCAGCCCCAAAACATAGCTCAGCCCCAAAACATAGCTCTGCAGTAGATCCAATCCCCGCATCACCGCAGCCCAGACATCCCATTGGACGTCCCCGGGCCTTCTCCACACCTCCCCCGATCCACCGGACATCCCCGGTACACCTCTCGCGCCTACACCCTCTATCGGCAGATCTCTCCCACTTCATCAGCACATCTCACACCTTTTTTCGCACTGGAGTAACCACGATCCTCCACCTCACTTCCCGGGCCCACACGCCGCGCCCACACCCGCCTCCGAACACCCCGCCTCACCCGAGCCCGACCCAGATCCAGACACCGCCCCACCCTCCTCCACCTTGCCCACCCCCGGCAAAATCGTCGACGTCGCCTTGAACTTCCGAAAATCCGAATTCACCACCCGCACCCGTCCATTGAAGCCGAAAACCACGAGCGCCCGCGCCGCTCCCCGCCCCTCCAACCGCGCCGGCAGCCACACCTCCCCATTCACCTTCTCCTGCTCGCCCTCAAAGCGCGTCCCCTCCGCAACACTCGCCACCAGCCCGCCCCCCACCTTGAACGGCCGCAAAAATCGACCTTCGATCCGCTGCACCGCCCGGTCCTCCTCATCCACCCACACAGTCCCCTCCAGCACCCGAATCACCTCTTCCATCCGGTTCCGTGTCTTTCCCGCCGGATCCCCCGCATAGTCGAGCGCAATCGTGTCCCGCCCACGCACCCGCAACCTCCGCTCGCCCGTAAACCGCCCCAGCTCCAGCAACCGCGACACCGTCACCACATCCCGACCGCGCGCATCCGTCTCCTTGCCCGCCTCATCGCCCTTCTCCCGCCGCTCCTTCACCCTCGCCGCCCCTCGATCCACCCGTTCCGCTTCCTTGCGCGCCTCCTCCGCCGTCAACGCGCGACCGTCCTTCTTCACCATCCGCCGCACCGGAACGCCATTCTCCCAAAACACGTCAAACTCGCGCACCTCCGTCTTCTTCACACCCCCACGCTCATCCATCTCCTCGCTCGTCACCACCGATCGGTAAAGATAGTTCTTCTCCACCGCCTCCGCCTCCCTCTGGTGCCGTTCCACGTCATGCATCAGCGTCGCCACATCAGGCAGCGCCCGCTCCGGAGCAGGCGCCGCAGCCACCGCCGGCCCCGGTGCCTCACCCCCACTCTGCGCCCACACCGGCCCGTCCAGCCCCTCCACAGCCATCACCACTGCCACCAACACCGAACTCCACCCACCCGCCCTGCCCAACCGTTCCCGCATACCAAGTAACTATAGTTCGGTAACCTCCGAGCGCCCGCTAAAGACCACATCCTACAGCGGATCACCCATCGCCGCTGTGTTCGCCTTCCCATCACCCCGCCGCTACCTACGGTCGAGCGATCATCACCAGCGGTCGGCACTCCTCTTCCTCGCAGCTCCGCCCCACCGTGACAACCCGCGCCGACTGTGCCAGCAGCCGCTCAAGATCGGACGGCATCGGATCGAACGTGATCGTGCGGCCCCCCGACGCATCTTCTTCCACCAGCGTTGCCGGTGGTTTGGTCTGCTGGCCGTTGTCGAGCGCAAGCATCGATTGAGCCGAAACCTTCTGCCCGCTGCCGGCCCTGAGGCGTACAGGCGCGGGAAGCCTCTCCTGGTCGAAAGAGAGTGCGGCTGCCTTCTGGTGCCTCTCCATCTCCGGCGTCGAATTCACCAGAATCGGCCAATTCAGCCCGAACGCCGAGCCTGTGGCCTTCGTTACCCCGTCCGGGACAAAGGTATACACCTGAAAGGCCAGACTCGCATCGAGTCCGGCAAGCCCCTCCTCCGTCGGCACAATCACGCTGGCCCCGCGACCCGACGGAGCCCGGATTACCTCTCGGATTCCCGCTCCATTGCTGGTGAAGTTCCCCGTCGCCTTCCAGGGAAAAGGACGCCCGTCCGTGCCGAATAACAGCACCGAGAGTTCCGTATCGTACCCTCCACTGCTGTCCTGTCCGGGAGTGAGAATCAAAAGATCCCTTTGCCCATTTCCATCCAGATCGGCGCTCCAGATCTGACATCCCGGCAGTCCCGTCCCCTTGGTCGCAACATAGGTACGACCAGCCTGATCCGTCCCACTCACGACCAGATCCCCGCTCGTATACTGCAGATCGCTTCTGCCCCACTGCAATCTCGTTGGCAGGTCGGAGCACGTCGAAATCCTCCGCTGTGTCAGAGAACGGCTTTGCTCGAGAGCCAAGACCGCTTGAACCGCTGGAACCGCTGGAACCGCTGGGAGACTGCTATTTGCATTGTGTGCGGCGCTTTGAGCAACGGCCAGCACCCCCACAGCCGTCATCGCCGCCACCCCCACTTTCAGCAGCAGCGAACCCCACCGACCCGCCATCCTGTTCGCCGCTCCCGCCATACCGAAAACTATAAGCTCTCAGATCACCCACCACCGGAAGCGCCCCCACTCGCCCCGCAATCCTCTAGCAGAGGATTGAAACGCTCTGTTTCGCTGAAGGGAACGGCTTCAGCCATCCCGTAAAGGCTCTGTTTCGCCCTGCGGCTTCAGCCGCTGAGGTACGGACCTCGCTCCCTAGATGTGGTGTATTAGCAGGTTATTGACATCGAGTCCGGATCGGGTAATGGG
>CAXSGC010000043.1:0-31040 GCA_964236945.1 uncultured Acidobacteriaceae bacterium
AGGACACCGCCCTTTCACGGCGGTAACACGGGTTCGAATCCCGTCGGGGACGCCATTTAAAAACAACAACTTAGCATCCAACCGTCAAAAGAATCGCTGTCCGTTAACGTCCAATACCGGTTGGCACTAGCCGGACACCCACTTGCCCGGCTCAAACACGAGCCGGGCCACCCTGCTTTGCGCCGACCGCTTGGTATCCGTGATGGCCTGAGCGTAGAGATTGAGGGTGATGCTGCTGTTGGCGTGGCGAAGAAGCTCCTGCACGGTTTTCACATCCTCGCCGTGCGACTTCAGGATCGTCGCATAGGAATGGCGGAATGTATGCCAACCCACCTTCCCGGTGATCTTGGCCGCCTTCAAGGCCGGCCTGATGTAAACCCGGAAGATGGAGGACGACCAATAGGGATTGCGCCCGCCGCTTGCGGGGCTCGCGAAAAGCCAATCGTCGTCTCCCGGATAGGGGGACCGCCTACGCCACATCAGCAGAACTTCGGCCAGCTCAGGGTCGAGCGGGACTGGTTTTTGCGATGCTTCCGTTTTGCAAGGGCCCACGTGCTGCAAAGCGATGGAGCGGGTAACGTGGATGACCAGATTCTCGAAATCCACGTCGGACCACTTGAGCGCAAGCAGCTCGCTCACGCGAAGCCCGGTGAGAATGTCCAGCAGGACCCCGGTTTTGCCGGGTTCCTTGAGGTGTTCGAGCAGAGATTTAATCTGCTCGATGTTCAGCACGATGGGAGCCTTCTGCCGCTTGGCGCTTTGGCGCACCTGCGTGATGGGGTTCTTTTCGTGCCACTCCCAGCGGATTGCGTGATTGAAAACCGAGTGCATGAGATTCCGTATCTTCGCCTTGCTGCCGTTCGCTAAAGGAAGCGACCGCAGCCAATCCTCAACGATGACCGCCTTGATGTCCTTGAGCCTGTAGGACGCCCAGCGCGGCAGAATCCACCGCTCCAGGTAGCCTTCGTTCGTCTTGATCGTGGCGAATGTTTTGCCGGCACCCTCGCATAGCTCCCTTTCACTGTAGTGCTGAGCCAGAGTGGCAAAGCTCACGGCTTCGAGTTGGGTGCGAGGACTTTCGGAGTTGATGTTTGCCCTAAGAGCAGCGACCGCTTTCTGCGCGGCTGCCTCGGTCGGAATTTCCTGCAACGATCCGACGATGCAGCCTCGCCGTCTGCGAGTGCCGTCCAGCTGTGTTTCGTACCAGCGATACTCCCAGACACGATCTCCGGACGCTCGCTCATAGAGACGCAAAGAACCTTGTTGAAACCGAATCCGCTTCATAGACTTCTCCATTGAGCGGAACGGGTGACCCGATCTAACGATAAAGCATCGCAGCTTGATACCACTACCGGAATCAAGGCGTCAGCTCGCCTTCTTGGCATCGAACCAGGCGTCAATCGCGGATTTGCGAAAGCGCCAGAGCTTGCCGAACTTGATGGCGGGAATCTTGCCGGAGCGAGCCCACCGATGAAGACTCTTCTCGGAGACCTTGCATTGGAGCGCGACTTCGTGCGCGTCGTAGAACGGTTCGATATCGATAGACCGTGCTCGCGTAAACCCGACCGATTGAGGAGCTTTCTTTTCCATTTCCGCACCCTTCCAAGGCTCGCATCCATGACAACGCAGTCGGATGGGATATGAGACCAGATGACTTAAGGCTCCGTTGAAAACCGGTCTTAAGTCCAATACTTCTTGCCTATGGAACTGTTTGCGGAGGCTATGGGTGGCGCAGTATGACGCAACGTGCGTTGTTATTGTCCTTTTACGCGGCATTTTCGTTTTTCGCGAAGCGTTCGGGAGCAGTAAAGCGTTTTAGCTGGTGTCCACCGCGCCAAAGATTTCGGGAAGATTGCGGGTGCAACCGGACCAAGGCAGGTGCCAGATGTATGAAGGTCCAGAGTTCCGCCAGCTTCGGTATTTTGTCGCGGTCGCCGAAGAATGCAATTTCGGACGGGCCGCCCAAAGGCTTCATGTCGCGCAGCCCTCGCTTAGCACGCAAATCAAGAAGCTCGAAGAAGGCATGCGGGCGATCTTGTTTCTTCGGAGCCGCGCCGGGGCGGAGCTCACGCCCGCCGGTCGAAGCTTTCTGGCGGAAGCGAAACGGCTACTTCAAATGCGGGAGCATGCCGTCCAAACCACATCCTCGGTGCATTCCGGGGTAGACCTTCCGCTCCGCTTTGGCTACTCGCCATTCGTCGATCACCAAATGGTCCATAGAGCCTTGCTCGCATATCGCGAGCTGGTACCCGGCAGCCGGATCGAGCCGTCCAGCGAGTGTTCCGGCGCGCTCGTGAAAATGGTTGCGGAAGGGCGTCTCGACGCCGCGCTGGTGACGATACCGATAGGCGAGCCGGGCCTTTTTGTCCAGCGCGTTTGCGTGGAAAGACTCCTGGTTTGTCTGCGGCGAGACGACCCGCTGGCCCGCGAGGAGAGCATCCCCAAAAGCGCCATCGAGGCCCGGCTCCGTGTGCTGTTCGCCCGCGATCACCACCCCTTGTTCTATGACGAGCTGCTGCGGAAGCTTGCCAAGGCGAAGATCCGCTTGCGCCCGACAGAGCTGGTTTCGGCTCCCGCCGATATGCAGTTCTTGATCAAGATCGGGGCAGGACTTGGTTTGGTCCGGGAGAGCGTACTGCTCGACCCGGAACTGACCCGGCGCACCATCACGGGCGTTTCTCTTCAAGTGAAAACCGCGCTCATCTGCCACCCGGCCCAACGCCGGCCTGTGCTGCCGCTGCTTGCTGCCCGCCTGGCGAAGCTGTGCGCGGGAGAGAACAACGTGAGATCTATGAAACGCCCAAGCGGAAGCGTTGGCGTCGAGCTGCCGACGCAGCTGCCCATCTTCGGTTAGCCTTTCAAGTCCTCTCCAGATACATAGGCGAATGCGATTGACACATAGCGAAGAAGTATTGGACCGGGACCGAGGGCGGTCCTAATCTCAGGAATATCGAGGCCGCATGGTTGCCTTTGTGCCTTCGAGAAAGGACTTACCTTGAAAAATCCGCTTTATCTCCAGCGTGCCTATCCATGGGCGCACACCTTCAACCGGCAGAAAACCGCTGTAATCATGCGCGGACTTGCCCCAGCCTTGTCCATGTTCGCCTTCGCCAGTGCAGCTCACGCTCAGGGAACAATTGATTTCGGCGGGGCCACTACATTCTTAACTTCAATCAGGACATGGTGCCTGCTGGCTGGGGCAACTATCGTTCTCATTAGCCTTGTTTTTGTGGGCATGGGTCTGGCGGCGAAACGCTTCACGGAAGCCTTTGCCGGATTGGGCGGAGCACTATTCGGAGCTTTGGTTATCGGCTACGGGCCGGGCTGGATCGCCTCCCTTACAAACCAGGCAGTCCAGTAGGCGGCCATGCACATACCCAAACGAGGAGAGCCTTTGCCCATCGGCAAAGCTCTCAATAAGCCGCGAGTCTTGCTGGGGTTGAGTCTGCCGGCATGGATGGCCATGGCGTTCGTGACCATTACGGTCTTCCTTCTAGGTTTCAAGGTGCTGGCCGTTCTCAGCTTTCCGATGCTCATGGGCGGCACATGGCTCATGGTCCGTAAACACCCAAAGATGTTCGAGCTTTGGAATCTCAGCTTCACACAGAAGTCCTACTATGACCCGCGCAAACACTAATCGCAAACACATGCCATGGTTCGCCCATGCCGGGGCCGCGTCGAGCATCGTGCCGATCGCGCGGTTTATCGGTCCCAGCATCTTCGCGCTCAAGGCGGGCGGCTACGGCTGCCTGCTCTCGCTCGCCGGCATCGATGAGGAAAGCCAAACGGATGAGGAGCTGGAAGCGCGGGTGCGCTCCATCGAAGGCGCGCTGCGCGGGCTCCCCGAAGATTCCTGCCTCTACCAGTACACCCGCGTCCTCTCGGGCTACGAAGTCCCCCGCCGGGAGCGATACAGTAACCCCGTCACCGAGACCTTTGTGAACGACCGGCTCACGTTCCTGAAGCAGCGGGCCGGGTTCCGCGGCGTCGATCTTCACTGGTGCTTGACGCTTGAGCCGCCCATCAATCTGTTTCGTAGAATGCCGAAGCACAGCGCAGGCGACAGTACAAGGATGCTGGCCGAGCTCCAGAAAGCAGCCGCTATGCTGGAATCCCAGCTTGGCGCGTCGCTCGGGCTTGCCTTGCTGGGCAAGCAAGAGGCGTTTCAGTTCTTTAGCTATCTCTTCAACCTTGAGGAGTGGGCCGGGCGCGACCGGCTCCGGGCCGATACCGGCGTGGACCGCCAGATCGTCAAGAGCGCGGTGTCGTGGGAGAGCGACCACCTCACGGTAGGGAAGCGGTTCGTGCAGATGTTCTCGCTCATTGACACGCCGGAGTCGTCCAGGCCGTGCCTGTTCTCGGGGCTGCTCACGCTCGATTGCGACAGCATCCTGTGCTCGACATGGAGGCCGAAGTCGGCTGCGGCGGTCAAGAGTGAAATCGACAGCCAAGAGACTTTTACGGAGTTCTTCAGGTACGGCATCTTCCAGCGTGCCGTCAGCGGGCGCGATGTTGCCCCACTCGAAAAAACCGCCGGGGCCAAGGCGACGCAGAGCAAGATCGACGAGATCAGCGAAGCCATCAAGCTGCTCGATAAGAAGGCGCAGGGGGAATACTCGCTGCGGCTGCTGCTGGCCGCGCGCAGCCGGCAGCAGCTCCGGGATGCCGCCCCCAGCGTCCACCGCGTTTTCGTCGATGTACGCGCGCCGATCATGGAAGAAACGCTCGGCAACCTGTCGGCCTTCTATGCCATGTTCCCCGGCAATCTGCAGTTCAACATATACCCGCTTTGGCTGGGCGAAGACCACCATGCGCGGCTCTCTTTGGTCTTCGCGCCGCATATCGGCCATCCGCGCTCGGACGACCTTGATGCCGAGTACCTGAACGTTTTCGAGACCCGGACAGGCACCCCGTTCTTTCAGGACGCCTACGTGAACGGGGTGCGCGTGATGCTTATTCTGGGGCCGACCGGCACCGGCAAGTCGGTCCACGCGAATCAGATGCTCGCGCTGGAGCGCAAGTATGAGGGCTTCACCTACATCTTCGACATCGGCGGCAGCTACGAAAGCCAGGTCGAGTTGTATGGCGGGCGCGTGGACCGGGTAGGCATTGACGGACCACGCGTGAATCCCTTCGCGCTCGTGCCGACCGAGAGCAATCTGAAGTTCCTGCATTCCTTCATCAAGCTGCTGCTTACCAGCGGCGGCGCGAAGCTGGAGCCGGAGGACGACGATACGGTCTACAGCGCCGTCCAGGGCATGTACTACCTCGACCCGGAGACGCGCAGGCTGGGCAATCTGCACCTGCCCAGAAACCTTGACCGCTACCTCTCAAAGTGGATCCGCAAAGGGGTGTACAGCAACATCTTCGACAACGTCGAGGACTCGCTTACCCTTGCGCGGGTCCAGTGCTTCGATTTCCAGGGAGTTAACAACGAGCAGTACGCCGACCTTGTGGAGCCCCTGATGGTGTGGCTGCTGCGGCGTATGAACGACGTTCTCTACGAGCCGGCCAACCTCGGCGTCCCGAAGCACATATTGATCGAGGAAATTTTCTCTTCCATGAAGAACAAGCAGCTGCTCGAAGGGGCGCTGGCTTCGATCAAGACGGTCCGCAAGAATCTCGGCGGCGTGACCCTTGTCGGCCAGGGAGCGGACGACCTCGGCGAGAACGCGGACAGCATTGTGAACTCCTGCACTTCGTTTCTGTTCCTGCCGGACGCCACGTTCAACCGGGCCAGGTACGGCGAGCTATTCAAGATGACGAGCCAGCAGTTAAGCCTGTTCGAGAGCTTGCAGCCGCGCGAAGCCCTATACATCCGGCGTGACGGCCTGACTAAGGTGGTCACTTTAAACCTTGACGGCAGAAGCTATGCCACATTCACCACCAAGCCGAAAGACCGGGTTACGCCGCGCGAAGCTGGTTGCCCAGTACGGCATCGCGGAAGGCATCGAGCGCTTTGCCCAGGGGGAATCCGGATGATGCCGCAAGATTTCAGCCGCAAAGTCAGGCACTTATCCAGAAAGGACCACCTATGAAACGACCTCTGTTCTTGCTCTTCACAACCGCACTCGCCATCGGCGGGAGCGCCGTTGCAGGCGCTGCCGAGGCGCGGCACCTTCAGCCGAACGCGCCCCGAACAATCGTTGTCGCCGAGGCCGGAACGCCGCCCGTGATCCGTGCCGGGCTGCTCCAGTCCACCTTGATCGAGCTGCCGCCCGAGGAGAAAGTCGCCACCGTCTTCGGCGGCGATACCGCTTCGTGGGTGTTCGACGGCGGCCATGTCGCCAGCCGCTTTATTTCGATCAAGCCGAAGGTCGCGAACAGCACGACGAACTTGCATATCATTTCCGACCACGGCAACGAATACACCTTGCAGCTTCGGGAAGTGACCGGAGACAGCGACACCCGCCTCGATTCCAAGGTGTTTCTGATACCCGGTGATAAGAACGCGAAGGACAACCTCTCCCAGCTTCCCGTGTTCGTGCCGACCGCCGAGGTAGAACAGGCGCGCAAGGAAGCCGCCGCCGCGCAAGCAGCCGAAGCGGCGGAGCGCAAGGCCGTCGCGACCGAAGAAGCGCAGTACCAGAGCAGCTATCCCCGCAGGCTGCATTTCGATTACACGTGGGACCGGAAGGCCGGCAAGACGGTAGGCGTCCAGCAGATATGGCGCGATGACAAGTTCACCTATCTGCGCGGCCAGTTTCAAGAGACCCCGGCCCTCTACGAGATGAAGGACGGGAAGGGCAGCCTTATCAATTACGACTATGCGGCTGGGCTTTACACCATCCCGAAGACCGTGGAGCAGGGCTATCTGGCCATCGGCAAGCAGAAGGTCGAGTTCCGCCGCGCTGGGGAGGGGAACTGACCATGGCCGAGCAGGAACAAAGCCAGTCCGCCACCGTTCCCAGGCAGCCCCAGGCCGAAGCACCCTTGAAGAAAGGGCTGCCGCTTGTCATTGGGCTTATAGCCGCCGTGCTGCTCTTCGGCGTCAGCAACGCCTTAAACCTTATTTCCGGCCACAAGAAGGACGCGGCAAAGAGTGCGCTGCCGGAGCGCCCCGCGACCGCCAACGCCCAGCAGGTATCGAGCTTCGAGAACCAGCAGGCGATCGAGGCCAAGCGCGATGCCGCCGAGCGGCTGCGCAACCGGCAGAGCGACCAGCAGCAAGCCGACCAGGAAGGAGCCGTACCGGGGCCGGAGGCGGACGGAGCCGCGCCGATGACCCCGGCCCAGCGGGCGGCCATCTATGGCAACAGCCCAAACGCGCCCAGCCAGACTTCCGGTGCATCGGAGGCACGCGCCGAGGCGAGGCAGCGGGCGCTGCTCCGCGAGAAGCTGCGCCAGGACGCCATCGGCAGCGATACTGTAGCCATTGACTTCGCCCGCTCCGGCGCGGCAGCACCGGCAGCCGCCATACCACCCGACTATGCCCCGAGCGGCTCACTTCCGACAGGGCAGCGGAGTGGCACGGAGCTCGCCAGCGAGACCGCCGCCGCGCAGCCTGGCACTGCGACCACCGATGCCACGCTCGGCAGGTACGACTTTGACGCCTACCAGGGGCGGCTTTACCGGGTGTTCGAGGGGACCGTTTTCGAGGGCGTCGTCACCAACCACATCGACGGCGGCTTCAATGGGCCGGTGCTGATCATGCTCACCACCGACTACTACTCGCACGACCATCAGCAGCTTCTTTTGCCGCAAGGCACACGCCTCATCGGTACCGTGCAGAGCGTCGCGAGCGGCCAGCAGCGCAAGCTGTTCGTCGTCTTCCACCGCGCGGTCTGCCCGGATGGGTTCTCGCTCGATATCGATAAGTACATCGGCTTGGACCCGCTGGGGACCACCGGGCTCGCGACCAACGTCAATCATGGCTACTTCTCGGCATTCGCGGCGGCGGCGGCCATCGGCGGCCTCGGCGGCCTCACGCAAATCGGCAACAACGGCAGCATTCTCACGCCGTCCACCGAAATCCGCAACGGCATCTCGCAGCAGTCGGGCCAGGAAGCCGAGCAGGTGCTGAACCGCTTTCTCAGCCGCCTGCCGGTCATCACGCTCAAGGAGGGCGCCCGCGCCCGCGTGTACATCGGCAGGGACATCCTCATCCCTGCCTACGCGGAGCACCGCGTAGATCCCAGCCTTTAACCCGGCGTTCACGCCCAGGAGCCTCATGCCCGTCCTTAGGAAGACCCGCAGAAATATCGTCATCGCCAGCGCTTTGTTCACCCTCACCGCCGTTCCGAGCTTCGCCATTTTCGGGCTCGGCGATGTCGTGTTCGACCCGAGCGTCTACGCGCAAGCCATTGCCCAGGGCCTGAGCGCCGCGAACACACTCACCGCCATCGAGAACAATCTCAGGAGCTTTTCCTTCAAGCAGCTCTGGCAAACGACGCAGAGCAGCTTGCGGCAGGCGAGCGTGCGAAACCGGTTTGGTGAAACGAACGGCTGGAGCGCCGCGCTCAATACCGACTCACCCGCGAGCGCGGCCAGCGCGTGGAGTTCGGCGAACATCCCCTTGGACCCGACACTTACCTCAAGCGCCATCAGCCGGACACTGGGCGCGAGCGCGTCGCTTGCGATGATCGAGGCGTTAGACTCAATCTCGCCCGATTGCCTGAACACCATCGGCCAGTATCGGGCGCTGCGCGCCCAGAACGCGACAGCCGAAACCAGCCTTGAGCAGCAACAGCTCGACTCGTCTCCGGCAACGAACAGCGAGATCGAGCAGCTTAACCTCCTGAACGCATCGGAGGCGCAGAAAATGACCGAGCTGCAAGCGCAAGGCATCATCGGGACCTGCCTCGCGGCGCAGGCCACCGTGGCCAACATGCAGCAGCGCAATGCGGCGGTGCAGGATCTGAACGACAACAGCTTTGTGCAGCAGGAACACCTCAACAATCCTGTCTTTGCTGAAAACGAATCCGGCACCTGGACCACCTATCTTCCATAACCGCGAGAAGCGTAGCCGCGCTGCCGGGCATAAACCGGAAACATTAGCGGGGTAAGTGCCCTGGCCACGCAAGACCAAATTTCTTATTGAAGGCGACCATCTCCCATGCTTGACCGCATAGTGCTGTTCCCAATTCTGTTGGCGCAAAACGTACTGGACGCTGGTGCGGGCGTGGACTGGCTTTCGCAGTTCACCAATAATCTTACAAACCTGACCACCCAGAACGGCGACGCGCTCACGCAGGTCGGGCTTACCGAGCTCAGCTTCATCGCGTTGGTGGCTCTCATCCGCATGGTGGTGAGCTGGAGGACGAGCACCATGTCGTTCGGTTTGAGTCACGAGCCCGTGCGGATGGGCGACCTGATCCAGTTCCTTTTGCGCCTCGTCATCTGCTGTCTGCTCGAGAACTACTGGGTGAATCCATTGCCGGGCGCGAACTTCGGGCTCAATCACCTGTTCTCCTACTTCGCTCAGGTGATCGTCGCAGCGCTCGACCATAACTCCCTAAACTCCCTCATTCACCTGCTTAGGACCGCCGGAGAGAAGACTGGAGCGCCGGCCCTCTACGCGCCCCGCGAAATCATCTCTTACTTCCTTGCCCTGCTCTTCGTGGGCGTCGCCGACGCGATCCTGTTTCTCATCAATTGCAGCTCCTTCATCTTCTACGGCGTCTGCGCGCTGTTCGGCCCCATCTTCATCCCCCTGTTAATGACCCGGACATTCCGGGGCAAGTTCTTTCACTTCGTGGACGTGCTGCTCAGCTTCGCGATGATCCGCGCCGTGGCCGCCGCCTTCATCTTCGTTTGGTCGGGCTTTCTCCAGGGCTTTATCCAGCAGACCTTCAACAACGATTACTCGATCGTGAAGTGGGAAGCGAACCTCATCCCGTGCGCCATGGTCTTCATCGCGTTCATCCTCAACATGGTTTTTGTCCCCAGCCTAACGCAGGTCATCTTCGGCGGCGGCTCGGCCATCGCCGGGCGGCTCGGCCAGCTCGCCGAGACCCTTGCTCTCGCCTCCGCAAAGGGCTTGTAAAGCCATCCAGTTTCTGACGATTGAAGAGAGGACACCACTTTTCCATGCCTACCCAATTCCGAGCAAGGGAAGAACAATGGACGCCGGAGCAAGCCGTCCTAATTGATCACGTCGGCAACGAGGTCTATGCCTCACATTACGCCGAGCGCAAGATGAGCCGCTTTGTCATCGGCGTCGAAACCGGCTTGCTGGCGCTTTCCATGCTCGTTATCGGCTCGCTCGCGCACCGGAACGTGGCGAACCGGTACATCCGCATCGATGAGATGGGCAGGGCCACCGCCATCGCGTACAGCGACCTCAATTACAGCCCGCGCGAAGGCGAGGTCAGGACTTACCTCACCGACTGGGCCAACTACCGCTACACCATCAACCGCGAGACCATCGCGAAGAAATACCCGCTCAATTACTACTTCCTCTCGCAAACGCTTGCGACGCAGCTGATGGGCGTGGACAATGCAGGCCACTTCGTTTCGCAGGTGCTCGCCGGCCAGGTCGAGCAGGGTGAGGTGGAGGTCAAGAACGTCACCATCACGTCCATGGCGGAAGAAACCATCGCCAATTCCAAGCTCGCGCGCGGCACCGCGTTCGTCAGCTTCGACAGGCTTTTTTCGCAGGGCAACTCCCACCAGCCGCGCACCGAGCACTGGCTGATGAGCCTGACCTACTACTTGAACCCAGGCCAGGTCAGCGAGCAGTCGCGCGTCTTTCCTCAGTTCGAAACCATCAATCCTCTGGGCCTGACCGTCACCGAGTTCCACGAGAACCGCGTTTCGGTTGATGTCCCGACGCCAGGAATTGAATCAACACTGCCGCCGACGGCAACGCGGCAGAGAACCGCCGGGGAAGCTCGGTGAGCTACGAGCTGATCCTGCCCTTCTTCCCCAGGGAACTGCGAACGCTCCTGCTGGACGACACCATCTCGGACCTGATGATTAACGGCACCACTGGCGTTTACGCCGAAAGGAACGGGACCATCGAGCATGTACCGCTCGCGGAATCATTCGACGACGAGCGGCTGCATGGCGCGATCGTGCGCATCGCCCGCATCCTCGGCCAGGATTTGACGAGTCAGAATCCTATTCTCAATACCCGCCTTCCCGATGGCTCGCGCGTGGCCGTCGTCGGGCCGCCGGCCTCCATCCACGGCGCGACCTTGACCATTCGCAAGTTCAACCGCTGGTACTCGACAGACGAGCTTATTGCGATCGGTAGCCTGCCGGAACCGGTGCGCGATCATGTCGTCCGGCTCATGAATGAAAAGAAGAATGGGCTTATCGCAGGCGGTACCGGATCGGGTAAAACCACGCTGCTCAAGGCGCTGCTGGACCATATCCCGCTGCACGAGCGCCTGCTGGTGATCGAGCAGCCCGCCGAGATGAAGATCAAACACCCCAATGTTGTTCGCTGGGAAGCCGTTGAAGCGATCCCAGGCCAGGCGACAATTACGGCGAGCGAACTGCTGGCCGCCGGCCTGCGCCATCGGCCCGACCGCATCATCATGGGCGAGGTCCGCAACGAGTGCGGCTACGACCTGCTGCAGGCCATGAATACCGGTCACGGCGGCACGCTTTCAACTATTCATGCGAGCTCCGCGCTCGATGCCTTGAACAGGCTTTCCAACTTGGCGCTAAGCGCGCGGTCCAACTTGAACCACGGCTTCACTCGGTCAGAGACCGCAGCGGCTATCGACTTCGTTCTCTACTGCGTCCGGGAAACCGATGGCAAGCGCCGCGTGCGCGAGCTGATTACAGTCTCCGGCTATTCCCACGCCGAGCAGAGCTTCCAAACCGAAGATGTCTACCGCGCTCCGGCCCTTGACAACATCCACGCAGCTTAACTTCAGGGAGAACTTCGCAATGGCATTGCTCGATATCAAAGCGACAAGAAAGATTACCGCGACCGTGACAATCGAAGAGGCGACCGCGACTTTGGTGGACCACTACGCCGACTTCCTCAAGGTCTCGGCGGACGATGTGGTGAACAAAGCCCTTGAGTATGTCTTCAGCAAAGACCGCGATTTCCAGCAACACCGTGAGCAGCAAGGCGACATAAAAGCCCCGGAAGCGCTCCGCGTCGTCAAGAAACCCGCGCCTGCTCCCACAGCCGTGAAGCGCGGACGCAAACCCGCGCTCGCTATCGCAAATTAAATAGTTCAGCTCTGGAATCCGCGTTACGGATAAACCGTTCGCGGTGAAACTGGAGCGCTCCACACAACAATGCAAACCGCTTCGCACGGCAAAATCAAAGGCGGTGGGAGCTTGCGCTCCCAGGTGAAAGAGCAGAACGACACTCGGTGTCGTCCAGCTCATTCACCAACACCTTCCGGGTGCTGTCGCCGCACCCGACACTGCAATTCTGCTGTATTGGCCGCACAGTATTCCTTGCACTGAGATTCGCGCAAAGCAAGGCGATGTGCTGCGCACATGGGAAAGGTTGACACTCCACCCCTTCCAGGGTTGAGTTCCGGCCTTCGCAACATGGAATCGCCGATAGCTTCTACAGAGTTTAGTTTTGAAGAGCGCCTGGCGCGCTCGAAGGGCAGGCCGAGCCGCAACCGGATGGCGAGCGCCCGCGTCACGAGCGACGAGCTGAAGGCGCTTGAAGCCGCCGCGCAGGTGGAAGGGAAGCTGCTTGTCGAGTGGGCGCGCGAGGTGCTGCTGAGAGCCGCCCGGTCCAGCAAGGACGACCCTCTGTTCACGGAAGTAGTCGCCACCCGGATGCTCCTCAACAACCTCCTAGGGCCGATGGCAGCCGGTCAGACGGTGACCCGCGAGAAGTTTGTCGAGATCATCGCGACGGTCAGGGACGGCAAGCGAAACGCCGCGCGGGAAGTGATGCGGCAGTACACGGACACAGAGCAAAAGGAGCAGTAATGGCTAGTGAGTGGGGACGCAGGGAAACGATTATCTGGCCGCCGCACATTCCCGTTTGGACGTACAGCGCCGTGTTCCTCGCGCTTGTCTGCACCGTCTTTTTCGGGTGGGAACGGCTGATCGGAATGACTGTTTTAGAGCGATCGTACAGCGCGGACTACATGCGTTCCGAGGTCGGCCAGCTCTTCCACCAGCACGGAAAGTACAGTCTTCTCTACTTGGACGGAGGGAAGAAAGCGCCTCGCTTCGCTCTCCCAACCGACTTCGAAGACGGTCTGACGACTCTTCCGGACGGCACGACCATCCCGGTCCAGCTCTCACCGCGGGCGACCCGTGAAGGCTACCAATTTTGGAAACGTGGGGCCGAGCAAAGCTATCTAGATTCGTCCATGTTCCGATGGCTTCAGCACACGATCTTCGCGGGCAAGAGCCATCTCGCGCTTTACGCCGTTCCGCTCGCCGAAGGGCTCGGGGTGTTCCTTATCGCCCTGTTCGTCGCCATCCCAGCGGACGTGAGGAGATTCAAGGAGACAAAGTACGGACGACGGCTGAAGGGGCCGGTGATGGTCACTCCCAGGGAGTTCAACAAGGTCCTGAAGACGGACGGGCTCGCCATCAAGACCGACGATAAGGGCCTGCTGATACGCATTCCCAAACGCTCCGAACCGGCACACATCCAGGTCATGGGGGACACCGGCGTAGGAAAAACAACCCTGCTTACGCAGATGCTTCAGCAGATCGAGGACCGGAAAGAGCTGGCTATCGTCTACGACCCGGCAGGCGAGTTCACGCAGCGTTTCTTCCGCCCCGAGCGCGGCGACTGGATTCTCAATCCACTTGACGCCCGCTCCTCATACTGGACGCCATCGAGCGAACTTCGCAGCCCTTCCGAAGCCAGGACCATCGCCGCATCGCTGTACCAACCGACCAGCACGAAGAAGGGTGAATTTTTCACCGAAACGCCTCAAAAGGTGTTCGCTCATCTGCTGAAATATCGTCCATCCGCCCAAGACCTCGTGGCCTGGCTCTCGGACGAGAATGAGATCGACCGGAGGGTCGAAGGCACCGAAATGGCGTACATGATTGCCAAGGGAGCGCAGCAGCAGCGCAGCGGCATACTCGCTTCAATGGGCCTTATCGCGGATAGTCTGCGACTGCTGCCGTCTGAAAAACAATCGGACGGACGGGAATGGAGCGCGACCGAGTGGGCCGACAAACGCAAGGGATGGATCTTCCTGACGTCGAGCGAAGCGGAGCAGGAAGCCCTTCGCCCTCTCCACTCTTTATGGATCGACCTCCTGATCCTTCGCCTTCTCACACTGCCCAAGCCGGGCCAGAAGCGGGCGTGGTTCGTGATCGACGAGCTCGCGACCCTGCAATTCCTGCCGCAGTTCCATACAGCACTCACCAAGAGCCGGAAGAGCAACAACCCGATCATCTTCGGCTACCAGGGCAAGGCCCAGCTTGAGGTGGTGTACGGCCACCTCGCGGAGGTGATGCTGTCGCAGCCCGCGATCAAGATGATCGCCAAGACAGCGGAACCAAAGGCCGCGAAGTGGGCCTCCGAGCTTATCGGCAATGTCGAAATCGAGCGTGTCCGAGAGAGCATCGCCCATGGCAAGCGGGCCGGGTCGAGCTTCACCATGGACCGGCAGATCGAGCCGCTGGTGATGGATTCCGAGATTCAGGGACTAGACAACCTACATGCCTTCGTGAAAGTCGGCAACTACGTCTCACGCTTCGCCTTCCCTCACATGAACGCGCGGGTTATTGCAAAAGCATTCGTCTCGCGAGATGCGGACAAGGATGCGTTCTGGCTGACCCTGCCCGACCCAGAAGTCCCGGCGACACCGGCTCCAACTAGCCCAACTCCAGAACCGCAGGGTTCGGAGGAACAGCCCATCGGTCACTTCGGTTTGCACCTAACGCCAAAGCCGAAACTCGTGCCGACACAAGCCGTGGCAGCCCCTCCGGCCACGCCGGAGACGGCCTTGGCCCAGGCGTTTCCCGAATCGGGCCACGGGGACCTCTAATCCGATGCTGACCATCTCAAAGCCCCTCAGCGCAAACCAGGCGCAGACATATCACAAAATGGAGTTCACCTCCGAGACCCAGAGCTACTACAAACAAGGCGGCGCGGTCGAAGGGGAATGGCAAGGGAAGCTCGCGGAGAAGTTCGGGCTGACAGGCGGAGTCAAAGCCACCGACTTCGCGTTGCTCGCCGAAGGCAAACACCCCCAAACCGAAGAGCAGATGGTCAGGCACCGGGCGATGCAGGTGTACACCAATCCGGACGGCACGACCACCAAGGCGGTCGAGCACCGGGCGGGATGGGACGCAACGTTTTCCGCGCCGAAGTCCGTCTCGCTTACCGCTTTGGTAGGCGGGGACGAGCAAGTCAGAGAAGCGCACTGCGCAGCCGTCACGACCGCGCTCGCGGAGCTCGAGAGATACACCCAGGCGCGTATCGGCGGCAACAACCAGGCCGAGACCACAGGCAAGTTCATCGCCGCCAAGTTCGAGCACGACACCGCCCGCCCGGTTGATGGATACGCCGCGCCGCAGCTCCACACCCATGCCGTCATCTTCAACGTGACCGAGCGGGCCAGCAGCCTCGCGAGCGGCAAACAGTTCCGCGCCGTCCAGCCCCAAAGCTACTTCGATTCCCAGAACTTCGCGACCGCCGTGTACCAATCGGCACTGACCTACGAGCTGCGCCGCCGGGGGTACGAGATCGAGGCAGGCAAGAGCGGAGCGCCGGAGATCAAGGGCTACTCGCAGGAGTACCTTGACGCATCGAGCCCCCGCTCCCAGCAGATTCGCGAGCATCTGGAGAAGTCCGGCCAAAAGGGACCGGAGGCGGCGCAAATCGCGGCCCACGCGACCCGCGACAGCAAGCAGCTCCTATCGCCCGAGGAAGTCCTCGCAGCCCATAAGGAGATGGCGGCGGCATTCGGCAACCAGGCACAAAAGGTTGTGACCGAGGCCCGCCAACGCGCCCAGGCCCAGGAGTACAGGCCGCAAGAAACCAGTCGCGCGAAGGAGGCCGTAAGTTACGCGCGGGCCAGCAACTTCGAGCGCGAGGCGGTCACGGACGAGCGGGCGATCCTACGAGACGCGCTCCGCCGTGGCATGGGCGAGACGACCTACGCCCAGGTTCGCGCCGAGTTCGACGCCCGCCAGGGCCGGGGCGACTTCCGCCAGATGGAAGGCAAGAAACACGACACCGGGCGCAGCTTCACCACGCCCGAGACCATCGCGCAGGAGCGCGCGAACGTGGCTCATGTGCTGCGCGGCCAGAACAGTTTCGAGCCGATGATGACGCCCCAGCAGGCAGCCGCCCAGGCCGGAACAAGATCGTTCCTAAACCCAGCCCAGCGCCAGGTGATCGAGGAAGTACTAACCTCTCGCGACCGCATCCACGGCCTGCAAGGACTCGCGGGAACCGGCAAGACCACCACCCTTGAGGCCATCCGTGTGGGCGCGGAAAAGAACGGCTACGCCGTCGAAGGTTTCGCCCCATCGTCCAAGGCGGCGGGCGCGCTTCGAGAAGCGGGCATCAGCGCGAACACCCTGCAAAGTTTTCTGGTGCGCGGCCAGGCGAAAGCCCCCGCCGACCCCGCCGAGCGGCACCTCTACATGCTGGACGAGTCGAGCCTCGCCAGCACGAAACAGATGCGGGCATTCCTCGACAAGATCAAGCCGGGGGACCGGGTGCTCGTTATCGGAGACACCGGCCAGCACCAGGGCGTGGACGCCGGGCGACCCTTCGAGCAGATGCAGGATGCCGGGATGCGGACCTCGCGGCTGGACCGGATCATGCGGCAGAAAGACCCGGAGCTGCTGAAAGCGGTCGAGCACCTTGCGAAGAAGGAGACCGAAATCGGCGTCAAGATACTGGCCGAACAAGGCCGGGTCATCCAGATTGCCGACCCGGCGCGGCGCATCCAGACCATCGCAAAGGACTACGCCACGAGGCCCGACAACACGATCATCGTGTCGCCGGACAACCGCAGTCGGCAGGCAATCAACCAGGCCGTCCGCGCCGAGCTACAGGCCGGTGGAACCGTCGCGAAGCAAAGCCAGTCACTCAGTACCCTAGTTCACAGGTCCGACATGACCGGCGCGGATCGAGAGTGGGCAGTCCGCTACCATGCGGGCGACATCCTCAAATACACCACGGGCAGCAAAGCCCATGGCCTTGAGCGCGGCAGCTATGCAACGGTGCTTTCAACCAGTGCCAAGGACAACACCGTCACCGTCCGACGCGCCGACGGCCAGAGTGTAACGTACGATCCAAAACGGCTGAAAGGGGTCAACGCCTATAGCGAAACCCCGCGCGAGTTCGCGGCCGGAGAGCGGGTCCAGTTCACCACATCGGACAGAAAACTTGGAGTTGCGAACCGCGATCTAGGCACCGTGACCAAGATCGAGCCGCACCAGATCACCGTCCGCATGGACGGCAAAGAGGAACGCAGCATCGGCTTCGACCCGACGAAGATGCGGCACCTGGATTACGGATACGCCGTGACCTCGCACAGCGCGCAGGGGCTTACCGAGCGCAAGGTCATCGCCAATATCGACACCGAAGCCGCCCGCGCCCTCATCAACACCCGCCTTGGCTACGTCGCTTTCTCTCGACCGTCCGACGACCTGCGCATTTACACGAACGATGCGGAGACGCTGGGCAAACGGCTTGCAACCGACATCAGCAAGACCGCCGCGGTCGACTTCCGCCTGCCAAGCAAAGACACCGGAGAAAAGCACTCTCTCACCGACCTTCCAAAAGAGTGGCTGAAGGACTACAGAGCGGCAATCACGCCCGGCGAGGCGATTCAGCCCGCCCCCCTCAAAGGTAGTGTCTTCGAGAAGGCCAAAACCCTTGTGCTCGACTCCGAGTCCGCCCGCGTCAAGCGCGTCCTCAACCTGCTCTCGCACGGAAGCACCGAGAATCAAAAACCGGCGCGCGAGAAGGTCGAGCCACCGCCACGGCTAGCGCATATCCGTGAGTTTGCCGACCCGAACCACCGCACCGCCGCCGTCGCATCGGAGTATGTCGCCCGGCCCGGGAACACCGTGATCGTCGCGCCCGACCGGGCCGAGCGCCGAGAGCTTACCCAGCTCATCCGGGCCGATCTACGAGCCCAGGGCGTCCTCGCCTCCGAGAGCCGAACCGTTCCCATCCTCATCGACCGGGAGTTGAGCAATCGGAAGCTTGCCGCGAACTACACGCCGGGAGACATCATCAACTACCGCGCAGGCAGCCCAGCGCACGGTATCGCCAGCAACAGCGCGGCGACCGTCATAGCCACCGATGCGAAGAAAAACCTTCTCACCGTCCAGACCGCAGACGGCAGCCAAGTTGCTTACAACCCCGTCAGCTTGCGGTCGCAGACGACGCAGAGCACCGTCTACAGGCAGGAGTCGCGCGAGCTGGCCACCGGCGACCGTATCCAGTTCACGGCACCGGACAAGGAACAAAGCATCCGCACCCGCGATTTCGGCACCGTCAGCGCGATCGCAAACAACAACGCCCTTACCGTGCGGCTCGACAACGGCAAGACCGTCGAGCTCGGCCCCGGAAAGGCCCGGCACATCGAGCACGGCTATGCCGTGGACGGCCTAAAAGCTGTGTACGCGGAACGTGTATTGGTCAGCATCGAGGGTGCCGCCCACATCTCCAGAGAAGACCCCCTGTACAAAGCCGTGTCGCGCGTCTCTCAGAACACCACAATCTACGCATCCGACCCCAGCTCGGTTCAGGAGAAGATCGCCGTCGAAAAGCTCCACGCCCAGGGCGTCGGCAGGCTCGTACTCGCCAAATCCATCGAACCCGCGCCCACGAAGGCCGAGTTCGAGAGACTACTCACGCCAGCAGTTCCCGCACCCGCTCAGGAGCAGAAGTTGCAAATCAGCCTGGGTCTCAGCCTCTGAGCCATCGCTACCTGAAAGTGGCTTTAAGCTTCAAATATGAGACTCGTTTACGCAATCCGCTCGAAAGCCGATATTACCCTCGGAAGTTTCAGCATTGAACCAGGTGGTCCCATTCCTCAAACCGGGGACGTGCTCGAATATTTCGACGAAGACGAAAACCGCCAGAAAGGTCGAATTGGCACCCGCGAGTTTTTTTATACGAAGCCCATCAATGGAACAGGTGAACTTGCGATGATCGTCTTCAAGCTGGAGTGATTTGTAATCGCTAAAACGGTCGCTTCGGTGGTGGAGATCAGAATTGCGAGCCGGACGGTTTCTGCCTGCGGAAACGAGGCGGCAGCACCCGACAGAGGCTATGACGCAGGCGGCTATGAATGTCCAACCACACGTGGCAGTTTACAGCCCGGCCAAGCAGCATCGTCGTGGATTATTCAGGACCGCGTGGGTCTGGCTACTGGACCAGGCACGGATCGCCTCACAAATCGTAATAGCCGATGCCGAGATATCGATGCTTAATGTGAGTTGGATAATCGTCGTCAAAGGTCCAGCCTTCTTGCTGCAACCGCTCCTTCCATCGGCCCTGCTTGCGGTTAAAGCCGTACCAGAGGGACACGGTTTCATTCCAGCGTCTCGTATGCTCGGGCATGTAGCCATAGGGCAAAAGCCCAAGAGCAAGCGTGTCGTCATAAGCCAACGGCTTGCCGTGCAGGGTTGAGGCAAGTTGTGAGTTGTGCAGTTTCCACCATTCCCGCTGTACGTGCACTCCAAACTGATAGCCATCGCGGGCCGGTCGCAAGAAAAAGGTTGGACCATCTTTAATTTCGCCAGGACCTGTGGTCCAAGTCGGAGCACCGCAAGGGATGTCTTTGTAAAAGTCCAGCTTCATGCTATATGCGCGTTCATCAGAACGGGCGAAGATCGCGGCGCTGATAGCCGTCAGAGTGACATTCTCGAATTTCGGCCCTTCGGCTGGCGTTAAGTTCAGGTCTTCCCACAGCACCTCGTAGTTAACACCGATGACGAGGCGATAAGGCTTGAACGTGGCGAGTTGCTTCAACGCATACAGCCACATTCCTACAATCGTAAACGCGACGCCAAGCAGGATTGAGGCCGGAAGATTGAGGCCGCCGAAGTAGTGCAGTAACGCGGCGGCGGCGGCGGCGAGCAGCACAAGGCCGAAGCGCTCAAGCAGAACGGCAGCGATTTCTCTCATGCTCGGATGGTACGTGGGGAACCGTTTCAGCGTAGAGCCGGAAACGGTTGCCGCTAGTGAAGCCACCCCTTTAAGGACCGGCGATCCGCTTGTCATCCCTGAACCGTCCGTTACAATCTGTGACATGAGCGAATCTGTGACCCTCAGCCACGGCGAAAAACTGATCTTGCTGATGTTGTGCGAGGTCTACGACCACTTGAAGATCAATAGCGAGATCGACCAAGACTTCATCCGAGAGGCAATCTCCACGGGTAATCTTTGGGGCCTTGGCGGGGCCTTTCCCGAAGTGTTCCATAACCCACCCGTGCCTGAAGCCATATTGTCCGAAACGGTCGATATTCTGGCGATGTGGCGGCGGCTGGAGGACTCTTTCGCCAATCTGACAGAACAAGACCGGGAACGGGTGAAGTCTCAAGAGGGCGGATGGAGCAAGTTTTCCGGATTCGACAACAACAACGAGCTGAGTTATATCAGTACCGCCCGGTTTCTGATGGAAAAGCTAGACCGCTTCCCTAATTTTAGGGATCGATCCTTAGACGCGCACAGGCCGACCATCGAGACCCACAGGCGGATGTTTGAAGCATTCGAGCCGATCTTGCGCCAAGTCTCTAATCAGGATTTCAGCGCAGATCAAATCGCAACCGTGATGCTCGCCCGCATTCATCCAGAGAGACGCAACAGCAATGCCTGATTGGGCTCCGTCATTTGCACGGCCCTGTTTATCGTTTTCCAGACGACGCAAGACGGGTTATCAAATGAGGAATCAGCGCTGAATGCTATCTTCCCGTAGCGCTCGCTTTGAGGCGCTGCCCTTAGTAGCTGCTTGCTTATGGCCACTTGTTTGAGCTCCAACATCTAGAGGCAGTCCAAAACCATTGATAACTGGACCAAAAGCTAAGATCGACATCAAAAGAATTGCGAGTTGGAAATCATGAAGTTGGGGGGAGAGAACAGTATGGCCGCTAGCGTGTATAACACAACGTAGAGCCAAAGCACCTACGGCCACACCCATCCCCATGCTGAATTGCATAACTCCGCTAAGAAAGCCATTTGCTCGGCTCATCTTGCTGGGCAGGATTTCCGTATAGGCAAGAGTTGTTATGGCTGTGAACTGTAGCGACCGTGAGGCTCCGTGAAGAAAAAGAAGTGAAAGTATAACAACGATTGGAGTTCCAGGACTAAATGTTGCGCACAGCGCCATAGATGCTGTGCTGATCACCCCATTTACTATGAGCACCTTGCGAAAGCCGAACCGACGGAGTACTTGGATCACCAAGCCTTTCATGCCTAAATCGCCTGCAAACAGTCCTAGCAAGTAGAGGCCAGATCGGAAGGCGCTGAGCCCAAATGTGATTTGAAACATGAGGGGTAGGAGAAACGGCAACGCTGAAACAGCTACGCGGAAGGCGCTTCCGCCATAAACGGACAGAGCGTAGCTTTTGAATTGTAGTGATTCTATGTCGATTAGAGAGCTAGCCGGATTGCGCCGAGCGACTGCGGCAGCAATAAAGCCACTACTTAAGCTAAATACTAAAGCAAGTACGGGAGTTTTCAAATGTAAGTTATTGCCACCAAGCCTTTCCAGCGCGTACACCATTCCTGTAGAAGCCAGACTGGCAAAAAGAAAAGTGAGCGCGTCAAATGGCTGCTTCTTCTCTTCTCGAATGTTTTCGATCCAGAGAAGGGCTAAGATAAAAGCAATGCCCCCAAGGGGCAAGTTAAAAAAGAAAATCCAGCGCCAGCTCGCATAAGTAGTCATAAAGCCGCCGAAAGGGGGACCAAGGACCAGAGCGGTGAGACCAGGCCAGGTTATGTAGGCTATTGCTTCAGCCAGCCTGTCTTTAGGAGCAATGCGCAACACAATTAGGCGTCCTACCGGTACCATCATGGCTCCTCCGACACCTTGTAAAATACGCATCAGGACAAATTGCGTGAGCGTGTGGCACCCTCCACAAAGTACGGAAGCTACTGTAAAGATTCCGATTGCGGCAGCGAAAACAGATCGTGAGCCATATCGATCAGCTATCCAACCGCTAATTGGAATTAGAATTGAGATCGCGAGAAGATAAGCCGTCATGCCAATGTTAAGGTTTACTACGCCAACATGAAATGAGCGCGCCATTTCCGGGAGGGCAGTGGATATCACGCTGCCATCCAGTATCTCCATGAAATAAGCTCCTGCGACCAGCGTGGTGACACGTAAAGAGAAGGCGTTGTGTTCCATGTGACCATAATAAAGACCGCGTTTTTTAACGCGCAACAATGAACGTAGATTGCTTATGCCTAGCGGCACTTTTGATTGCCTATGCCTAGCGGCACTTTTTGCGGAGGACGCTAGACGCCACCGATAGAACCCTCTAGCACGCTAGAGACGGCTGTCAGAACAGCCCGACACCGGCGCATAGTTAGATGGGCATCAAACAGCTTATGGAGCCATTCTTGAGGCGGGTGATTTGCGTGCTCGCCGGTAAGCTTCTACAATCAAAGCGTAAGCGTAGGGAGCGTTTCTCAGGTGAGCAAAATCTTTATCGAGTTTAGTGCGGGATTGGGTCCGCTGATCAGATGTCTTCCATTAGCATTAGCTTTGCGGGAGAGAGGGCATACTGTGCAGTACTTCGCCCGCGATGACGCTTGGAAACATATGAAGCGCCAGGGTTTTGAGATGATCACTGTTGACCGCGATCGCATTGCATTCAGAAGAGATCGAGTTGATCCCAATTGGCGAAATGGAGACGAATTCTGGCGCTTACAGGGATTTGATGATCTTGAATGGCTTACGGCTCGTCAGATCATATGGCAAGAAGCTTTAGCAAAGTACCAGCCTGACATAATCGTGGCGGATTGGGGAATGTTGTCTTCTATTGCTGCGCGCGTGATGGACATCCCTCTTATTACAATAACGCAAAGCTGCTTGCATCCTGGTGTTCGATCTGGAAGGATGCAGTACTGGCTCCCACCGGCTCCTACCCGATCATCCACCCTTATTGCTGTCAATCAGTACCTTACTAGCAGAGGAAAGCATTCTCTAACTTGTTTTGAGGAGCTACATGTAGGAACTTCTGCGACGATAATTCCAAGCTTCCCTGAATTTGACAAATTAGAGCCTGGTCTTGAGGGAAATGTCTTCTACACGGGACCAATTCTTGCGGCTGGGTTGCTTGATGATGAGGTCTTCTTGTCTCCGTATACAAATCAGGTACCAGGCGAGCTTCAAATCTTTTGCTATACGGGCCGGCTTAACGATTGGGGTGGAAATAGTGGCGAACTTATTCTTAGCGCCGTGCAAGGAGCTTTACAGAATATAAAATCGCACTTAGTAGTCGTAGCAGGCGGAATGGGAGATCGAGTATCTCCAGTCGGGGCAAGGGGGTTGTGTCGCGTTGATATCTGTGACTGGCTGCCAATGGAACTGGCTTACACTAGCAGCCGTCTTGTTGTGCATCACGGCGGTCATGGCAGCTGCATGGGCCTGTTCCAGTACGGGGTTCCAGGTCTCGTCTTGCCCACGCAAACCGAACGTGAATACAACGCACGAGCAGTAGCCGAATTAAAGTGCGGCTCGTTTGTACCGAGATCTGATATTAATAGTTCTTCCATCCGTGAGTCGATATATTCTCTACTTGAAAACCAAGCTACTGTTGACAATGTAAAGGGGTATCAGCAGTTGCTAGCATCCAAGTATCCACATAGTGCCGAGAGTGCTGCTGATATAGTGTTGGCTGCTTACTAGCACCAGATTAAAATTGGTGTATTTCTGAACCACTACCATGTGCTTCTGCTGCAAAGCCATGAACGGGTTACTTACAAGTAGCTAGGGACCTCTCTAGTGCTGCCATTGCCAAAACATTTGTCGAGTCTAGGAGCGTTAAGTGCTTTTCCGTATGGGGCATTATTAGTGAGAGTTCAGTGCAACACAGCCCAATAACATCACAGCCATTGCTACTCATTTGGAACATCACGCTGGAGATATAGGAGTGCGCCTCCGCAGTGAACATTCCATTGACCATCTCTAGGGAAATAAATCGGTTAATGTGGGCTTGTTGTTCATCCGACGGAAAGCTGTATTGAATCTCCACTACGTCAAAGTGACGCTGGTATACGCCACTTCTGGCCAGAGCCGTAGTTCCCAATAGGGCAATTCGCTTACAGTCAATGCGCTTTGCCTCGAGAGCTACTTCCTCAATCATGTTGATCCAGGGAAGCGGAGAGGTTCGCTCTAAAATTTCGAACGCGCAATGAATCACATTGCACGGACTAATCAAGAACTCTGCACCAATGCTTGCTAGTTTGCAAGCTGAGGCCTGCATAATGCCTGCTACGCTATGCCAGTCGCCGGAATCGATATAAGGCGCGTAGGTACTGAAAGGATATGAGTGCATGCAAAGTTCTGGCTGCCGCTCGTTCTCAGCACGTAGTCCTGCCTCTCTGGAGATTATCTGGTGACACAGAGAAGCTCCCGGAGCACTAGCGCCGACAATTCCGATGTGTAAGCCTCTTCTAAGAGGCTTACCGTTTGGGTTTGACGAAGAATGCAAATAATCTGTCACATCAAGCTCGGGCCATACTATAGCTAGCTGGGTCCTCTCTGAGTTGGCTTTCAGAGAGGACTTGATTAGGTTCAATCCCGCAAATCATGGATGTTACCTCCTTGGCGCAGCCCCACGAGAAAGTAACTCCGGCTCCCCCATGCCCGTAAGAATGAATTATGGAAGTGTCTTGTGGGTCGGCTTCTAGTCTTACATTCTGACGTCTAAAAGGTCTTAGCCCAACTCGAACAGGTTCAGAAGCGTCAAGCTCCGCAAAGCGTAATCGAGGTAAAAATGCTATACAGCGCTCCAACATCTCCTGGACAGGAGTGTAGTTATCCAGGTTTATATCTTTAGACCACTCGTGAGGTTCTGCGAGACCGCCCAGTACAAGCAGATTATCGCCTCGCGGAACAATGAAGACGATATCCTGCTGATCTTGTGACTCGTCATGGGATACACAATGTGCGACTTCGATCTTAGAGCCGAGGCGCGAGTTGTTGAGCACTCTCACTAGAGCGCCACGTAGTGGATAAACTGAATCATCTCCAAGCTCTTTTGCTCCTAGTCCAGAGCAATTGACAATGACATCGCACGAAAACCTGTTCTTTAAGGAAGCTGAACATTCTCGAAGTTCCGAGGTAACCTTGAAGCGTAGCATAGAACAACCGGAATCCTGGACCTGACCGGTAAGCCACGTCATGTAGACATCCGTATCTACCATAGGTGCTAGATGTTGATAGGCATCCTGAAGTCCGTAATTGGGGTTCACGCCGTATTGCTCAATTAGGGACGCATTATGGCGGAAGTCTAGGACCTTGTCCTTTAACTCTTCCATCTTGCCGAGGTCCCTCGCATTCGATTCGACAGCATGTCTGAAGTAGAAAGCGACAGGTCGAAGATGTATACCTGCTGTTGATCCCACGTCGGGAGTTCCAGCAAGGGCCGCAAAAACGTTGTAGGACTCCATGCTCCAGGCTTTTGACCGCGCAAGAGAGATTTGATCATGATGGTAGCCACAGACTGCTGGCGGCCATTCCCATAAAGCTCCAGCGACTACGGATGTCAGATCAGGAGAGAAGCGATCCGCGATGACAGTCACTTGCGCGCCTTGCCTGCGCAAACAAAGCGCGGTTGTTAGGCCTGTAACGCCAGCACCGATAACCAGAACGTGGGGGATTGCGTTCATCGTCATCCTTCATTTCATTTGCAAGAGTCTTTCGTAAACCTCATCAAGGTTTATCGAAGCTGATCGGACACCCTTTCTGAGTGAGATGTCAAGAAAAAATGCGCGTGTTTACACAGGTTTAACGTGAATTATATGACTGAAGCGTTTAGGGCGACGGGGCGAGTCGCTCGCCCGTTTAGGGTAAAGTTTACGATTAGAGCGGAATAATTCTCATTTTGGGAGAGGGAGGACGCCTCTTCCCTGTCTCTAGCCGCCGATAGTGCCAGCGTCTTTTACCACCCATCTCAGCGGGGACACCCGGCAACGCCCCGAATGCGTTCGTGGCTCCGCGTCTTTCAAACCAAACAACCAAGTCAAGCCCGGCTGAGGGGCTCTGCCCCTGGCGCGCGCAAGGGGTTTCCCCAGTCTTCCGCGCTTCTCCACCCCAACGGGCAAAGAACGCCCGCCGGGGACCCCGGTTCGCTTGTGCAGACCGGCCTTGCAGGCCGCCCTCCATTGCATTCCGGGTGGGCGATACCCCTCCCCTTGCGCTTGCCGCCCCCGCAGGCGTGGGCCTGGGCCAAGGCGTGTTTGTGAACAAACACAGCACAGCCATTCAAGCCGGAGGAATCACCCATGAGCGCCAACGCCTTCACCGCAGCCAAAAGCACGAACAACAACAGCGACAACGTCACCGCTTTCCCTCCCACCCCGAAGCTCCAGACCTCGAAAGAAGTCATCGCCGCCAATGTCAAGGCCCTTATCGAGCAGTTGGAGGCCGGGCACTCGGAAGGCCTCACCGCCTATCTCTCCGCAATGGGACGTTTCCACAAGTACAGCTTCGGCAACATCCTTGAAATCGCGCGGCAGAAGCCCGACGCCACCCGCGTAGCCGGGCTTTATGCGTGGAACCAGCTTGGACGCAAGGTGAAGAAGGGCGAGCGCGGCATCCGCATTCTGGCACCCATGATCGGCATCCGGCGCAAGAAGGATGAAGAAGTCGAGAAGGATATCCGCCGGCAGAACAGCGCCGTGATCGTCGGCTTCCGTTCAGCCTATGTGTTCGACCTGAACCAGACCGAGGGCAGGGAACTGCAGGGCCTGTCGGACCGCTTGACCGGAGACGCGGGCGCGTACCGCGACCGCCTGCTTGCGTTTACCGCCGCCCAGGGCATCGAGCTTGAGTTCAAGCAATCCATCGCGCCCGCACTGGGCGTGAGCTACGGCGGACGTATCGCGCTGCTTCCCGGCCAACAGCCCGCCGAGGAGTTCTCCACCCTTGTGCACGAGCTCGCGCACGAGATGCTTCACAAAGCCGAGCGCCGGACCGCCACCACCATAGCGGTGCGCGAAACCGAGGCCGAGGCTATCGCGTTCGTGGTCGGCACCACCATCGGCCTGAACGCCGGACACGCTTCCGCCGACTATATCCACCTCTACCACGGCAACGCCGCGCTCCTGGCCGAGAGCTTGGAAGTGATCCAGCGTACGTCCGCCCGCATTCTTTCCGCGATCGAGCCGCCCGCAGCGGAGCCGACCGAGGCACCCACCACGGAACCCGCACTGGCGCAAGTCAGCTAGCCCAAGTTTTCACCCCGCAGGGGCGGACGGTTCGCTTCGTCCGCTCACACCATCCCGCACGTCCGAAACCGCCCCAAGGAGGGCCATCATGCAAAACAGCAGCGCGTTCCAGTACCTCAATCTCGACACCATCCACGAATCCACCACCAACCCGCGCCGCACTTTCGACGAAGCCAAGCTGTACGAGCTGGCCGCGAGCATCCGGCACAACGGCTTGATTCAGCCCATCACGGTTCGTCCGAACGACGACGGCTTCGAGATCGTCGCGGGAGCAAGGCGCTTCCGCGCCGCCCGTCTCGCCGAACTTGCCGCCCTTCCCGCCCGCATCGTCCAGATCGACGACACACAGGCACTCGAATGGCAGTTGGTTGAAAACTCGCAGCGCGTGGACGTGCACCCGTATGAAGAAGCACAGGGTTTTGGGCGTTTGCTCGACATCCCCGGCTACGACGTAGCCGCGTTGGTCGAGAAGTCCGGCAAGAGCGCCAGCCACGTCTATGCCCGCCTTTCGCTGTTGCAGCTCACTCCCGAGATCGCCGAAGCCTTCACGAAGGAGCGGATCACGGCCAGCCATGCCGCCCTTATTGCCCGCCTGCCGAGGGAAAGCCAGGCCGCGGCCTACGAGCAGTGCTGGCGCAAGGACTGGAAGGACGACGAGGCGCACCTGCTTCCCGCGCGGTTCCTTGCCGCATGGATTCAAGCCAACCTTTATCTTGCCCTCGCGGATGCTCCGTTCGACCGCGAGGACGCGACCCTCAATCCCGTTGCCGGAACTTGCGCCGCTTGCCCGCGCCGCAGCGGACACAATACATCGCTGTTCTGCGACGTGCAGGGCGACCAGTGCTTTGACGCGCCTTCCTATCACACCAAGATTGCGGCGCACATCGAGCGTGAAGTCGCGGCCCGGCCTGAGCTGGTGCAGATTGAAAACGGGTGGCGCAGCGCGAAAGAGCAGAAGCCCGGAGCCTTGCAGCGCGGCGAGTACCGCGAACTCGACACGCCGGACAACCCGGACGCGGAGCCGCCATGCGCGTTCACCAGAAACGCGCTGATCGTCTACGGCAAGCGCGTCGGAACCATCTTAAGCGTTTGCACCAAACCCGATTGCCCGGTCCATGACCCACGCGCAGCCGCCCGGCAGCGGGTTGCAAGCGCGGCGCAGGCGAGCTCGCCGGAACGCGACATTGCCGCAAACGAAGAGCAGCAGCGCGAACAGGAGGAGCGCAGGAAGGAGCACGAACAGGAGCAGGAACGAAGAGATGAGGAACGAAAGCGGGAGTTCGAGCGGCGCGAAAAGGAGTACGAGGCCGAATGCATCCGGCAAGTGGAGGTTCAGCAAGCTCGGGCAGCCATGTTCGCCCGGATTCTCGAGAACGCCCCGGCAGCATTCAACGCGGCGCAGTGGAGGGTTTTTCTTCGCGCCCTCCTCAACCTTGACCCTTATACTTTCATCGATGACCTGGCCGCTCACTTCGCCGGAAACGACGAGAACGATCAACAAACCTCCGAGGACGTTCTGCTTACGGCCATCGACGGACTGCCGGACGATAAGCTGACCGGTTTTGCGCTCCGTCTGGCGCTCACAGGACATGCTGCCATCCCGCGCGAAGGCGAGATCGACTTGCTTGCCGAAGCCGAGGCCGCTTTCGCTCCCCCAATACTGGAAAAGGTGCCAAGGCCTAAAGCCAACACAAAGAAGGAGAGGGCATCGACGCAGACCGGACCCGCCACCAAGAAGGCCGCCGCGAAGAAAGCCGCAGCTTAACCCGCGCAGCGGGAGCCGCCCCCAACGGCTCCCGCTGTTCTCCCAAAAAGATGAAGGCCGTGCTTCAGTCCATCGGGTACATCGCGCCCGCGTAGAGCGGGCGGCAGGGTCCGTTCCCTCCCCTGCACCCCTCCCTGCGGAAAAGCCAATCGCCCAGCGATTGCCTAAGCGCAAGCGGTGCTGGAAGGCAAGAGAGCAGCTGCCCAGCAATGATCAAACACCGTGCGTGAAGAGGGCTGAAGGGGACTGAGTGGGTCACCCGTCCCCGATAGAATCGATCAGTTGCCTCAGCCTGCTGCACATCTCAGACGAGAAGCGGCATATACCCATGGTGTCAATATCCTTCCATAAAAGAACTATATTGACACTGCGAGCTCGGTGTCGCACACTCTAGTCTGTATGCCGAGAACCCGCATGGACGAACTGCATGCACTTGCCGAAGAGCGGGACGGACTACTCACCTCGAGGGAGGCGCGCGCGCTTGGGATTCAAGATTCCGTACTGGTTCGGTTGACGCAGCGTGGCCGCTTGGAACGAATGAGTCGAGGGGTCTATCGCATTGCTCACTATCCACCGGACCGGCTCGCCCAGTACCGCGAAGCGGTGCTGTGGGCGCAAGCAAGCCATCATGGCCCGGAGCGCATCGCTCTTTCCCATGAAACGGCGCTGCTCCTCTACGGCATCTCGGACCTGAACCCGTCGCGGGTGCATCTCACCGTTCCCAAGTCGTCAAGGCTCCGGCGAGAACGCCCTGAATGGATCACGATCCATCGGGCCGACCTCCCAGAAAAGGAATTCGGGCAGCATGAAGGAATGCCAGTCACCACGGTAAGCCGCTCCATTCTGGATGTCCTCTCGATCACGCGCCGAACAGACATTGTTCGGCAGGCCATCACCGAAGCTCTCCGCGATGGCCTGTTGAGTCGTGCTCAGGCAGCGCGGCTTCGCAAAATCATCAGCGGTGTCGCCGAATCTCCTTCGCTACCCGCAAGCAGCGAAAACAAAGTGACAGCCCATGAATCCCCGACCAGTTGAACGTCTGGAAAAGACGTTGGCGCGAGTCGCCAAGGAACGAGGCTTGGCGCAAGAACGCCTCCGGCGTTGGGTGTCCTTTCTGGCGCTCTGCGGTGTTTTAGAGCGGGCTGTCACGGAAGGCCTTCTTGAGGACTACGACCTGAAAGGCGGCGTTGCTCTGGAACTGCGCTTTGCGGAAGGTGCCCGCACTACGAAGGACATCGACATCGGCATTCCCGTCCAACGCGAAAAGCGGCTGGCGGCATTTCAGAACGCCGTCGCGTTGGGGTTCGACGACTTCACTTTTCAGGTGAAGGGAAAGCCCCTGAACATGGATAAAGTGGATGCGGTTCGTTTGGAGCTCTCCATTCGCTACCGCACTCGTGCGTGGCAGACCATCGATGTCGATCTCGGCCCATCGGGAACAGGTGCGGTGGAGTTTGTCGTGCCTGCGATTCGGGGAGTGGCCGCCATGGGATTGCGTGTGCCGTTTCCCGTCCGCTGCATGAACCTGAGTGAGCAGGTTGCCCAAAAGCTGCACGCTTGCACCGGACCTTACTCGCAAGGCCGGGCGAGGGATGTTCTGGACATTCTGTTAATCGACCTGCTGGGAAAGCTGGACGTGCCGGCAGTGCGGGAAGCAGCCGAAAAGGTATTCACCGCACGGCGGACACACGACTTTCCGCCGGCAGTTCTCCTCCCGGTTGAGTGGCGGCCTGAGCTTGAGGTTCTGGCGGGAGAGTTGGGCTATCCCACGACCTCCAGCGCGGAGATCGAAGCCCGATTTCGTGCCTTTGTTGCCCGGCTTGACGGCGGAGGAATCACCGTCCAGCAGCCGTCCAATACCGTGCGTGAAGAGGGCTGAAGGGGGACTGAGTGGGTCACCCGTCCCGCATAGAATCAATCAGTTCCCTCAGCCTGCGACACTTTCACGGCGGTAACACGGGTTCGAATCCCGTCGGGGACGCCAGATCACCGCTT